>CAIUSV010000017.1 GCA_903901915.1 uncultured Rhodospirillaceae bacterium
CAGACCGATCAGAATGCCGCAGTTGGTTTGGTGTTTGCCGACGGCACCAGCATGTCGCTGGGCGAGAAGGGCCGCATGGTCCTCGACGAGTTGGCCTATGATCCCGGCGCCAAGACCGGCGACGCCCATCTGACCCTGGTGACCGGCTCGTTTGCCATGGTGTCGGGCCAGATCCCCAAGACCACCCCCGACGCGCTGCAACTCAAGACGCCCACCATGACGGTGGGCATTCGCGGCACCGGCCTGACCGGCAACTCCAGCACCGTGGCGATGATGCAAGAGGCTGGCGGCGTCACCGGTGAGGTCCACGTCACCACATCCTCCGGCCAGACCCTGACCCTTAACCAGCCGGGCCAGGGCGCCACCTTGGGGGCAGGCGGCCAGCTCACCAGCGTCATCTACACGCCGCAGCAGGTGATGAGCATCGGCGGCAGCGCCGCCGTCAACTTGGCCAACAGCAACCCATCCCTGCTGTCCAACAGCTACAACAGCGCCGCCAGCCAGGTGCAGCAGCAGATCCAGCAGCAACAGCAACAACAGGAGCAGCCTAAATCCGAGGGCGACAAGCCTCATTCGCAATTGACGCCGCAGGAGCAGCATCAGGCCGAACAGCAGGTAGCGCAGCAGCTGATTGCGCTCAGCCAAACGGTTGCCCAGGCGGTTGCTCAGGTCACGCAACAAATCATGACGGCGGAGGCCGAATCGGCGCAACTGCTTGCCGGTGTGCAGTTGGGGCTTCGGCCGGTCATTGCGCAGATCCAGCAGCAAGTTGATACGGCGGCGCAGCAGTATCAGGCCGCACAGTCAGCGGCGACGGCGCAGGTCACCCAGGATCTGGCGCAAGCCCAGAGTGCGGTGAGTGCGGCCCAGGCAGCAGCTGCTAATGCGGTATCGAGCTCAAGCGGAGAGATCAATTTCTTTCTTGCTGGCGACCCGCCGGGGAACCCGGGGCCTGCCGAGCAGGCTTTGCTCAATCAGGCTCAGGGATATGTGCAGGCGGCGCTGACGGCGAAGAACAACGCCCACGCCCTGCTTACCCAGGCGACGACGCATGCCGGCACTTATGCATCGGCCATGGCGGTGCTGACCGATGTTCAGTCGGCGGTGCAGCGGGCTGACGCGGCGTATGCCCAGGCGAATGGCGTCTACAACGACATGGTGACGCTGTCGAACACCGACGTCACCAACATCAGCGCCGCCAAGGGAGCGGCGCTAAACGCCTGGATCAGCGGCAACGCGGCGGCGGCGGAGGCGAAGGCGGCGGCACTGGTGGGCGCCGAGCAGACCACGGCGGCCAATGCGCAGCATGCGGCGGCGCAAGCCTACCAGACCCTGGCGGGTCTGCGGGTAGCTGAGACGCAGTACATCATCAATGATAAGGTTTCGAAGGCGACCTACGACGCCTATCACGCGGCGTCACAGACGGCTCAAAGCAACGATGCGACAGCGGCGAGCGCGTTGCAGGCCTGGGAGATCATTTCGGATGCTGCCAGCCTGCCGAATGGCGTAACCCATCCCGCTTATACCCTGGCGGATGTCAATTCCTCGCTGACCTCGGCGCTAGCAGCGGCGGGAGCTGCGCGTATAACGGCCGTGACGCAGGCCGATACGGCGGCCTCGGCGGTGCTGGCGAATGCGGTGAGTGGGTTTATCTCGGCCTATGCGACGGCGACCAGCACGACGCTGACGACGACGCAGGCCAACACCATGTTGGCGGCGGGGACGGACAGCACGTTGCTGGGCGATACGGCAGCGCATTCCTGGTATCTGGCGTGGACGGTTGCGAAGAACGTCAGCACGGCGGTGCACGCCATCGTGCCGAACGACGCCACGCCGCCCGGCAATGTGGCTACGGATGGTGCGCTGCTGATTGTCGGGCATAATTTGAGCTCTGCGCAAGCGCTTGAGGCGCAGTACCTGCAACTGAAGACGGTGCGCGACATTACGCTGGGCGACGCCCAGACGTTGGAGTCGCAGGCGTTTGCAGCCTACAACTCTGCCCATACCCAATACACGAGTTACGAGAGCCAGATCGCGACGGCGCAGCAGAATGCGGATACGCTAAATGCTGCGGCGATGGCCGAACTCAACACGCTGACCAGTTTACAGTCCAATGATGCGGCGGCGAACTGGTATCTGGGTCTGGCCGAGGCGGCAGCGGTGGCGCAGGCCGGCAATGATATGAATGCCGCCGATACCTTGGCTAAAAATGCAGCCACGGCGGCGTCGACCGAGGCGGGTACGGCCAATTCACCTCAGCATAGCAATGGACTGGCGACGGACGCGCAGACGGCGGCGAGTGATGCCATCGTGTCGGCGACGACGGCCTATAGCGATTACCAGAGCAATGCCAACTACTCGTTTATCGATCCGACCCTGACCGGCGCGGCGCTGACCGCGACCTCCAACAAGAGCAACACCTACCTTAACCTGTATAATGCGGTTCAGGCGGACGTCAATGTAGCGCAGACGGCAGTGGGTGATGCGCAGCATGTCCGGACTTCGGCCGGAACAATCACGCTGGATTCTGGCGGCCATGTCGTGAGTGCGGTCAACGCCAGCAACGGGGCGAGTACGGCCGCCGCAGTGATAGCTGGGACGGCGAGCGACACGAACTCGGCAGTGTACTTGGCGAACGCCGCCTTGACGCAGGCGCAGAATGCCATTGCCGAGGCCAAGACCTGGAACATCTACACGTCCAGCAGCACATTCCAGGCGCGGTTGGACGCGGGTCTGGCGGAAGCTCAGAACGCTTATGACGCGGCGCTTAAAGCCAATGCGGCGGCGACCCAGGCGCTGACCACGGCACAGGATGCGCTGGCGCTAGTGATCGCCACCGACCCGGCCCCGAACGCCTCGTCTTTGTTCGGGACGCTGCAGGGGGATCAGACGGCGGCCAATGCGGCGGCGCTGGTGAATTCGCAGAAGAACGCCTTGCATCAGGCGGCACTGGCAGCGGGGGCGGACAACAGCGCCCAGCATTCGCTGGCGGATGCCCAGAACGCTTACAACCAATTTTCCAACGATGCGGCCGTCCAGAGTGACTTGGCGGCGGTGCAGGCTAAGGTGGGGCAAGTCGATGCCGATCTGGCCCAGGTACTGAATTACAAGACTCTGGCGCAGGCGGCGACGACAGCGGCGGACGTCAACGGCGTCCACGGCGCCGACTATTACGCCGGCTTGGCGGCGGCTTCGGCGGCCAATGCGGCCCTGCACTCGTCCCAGGCTCGAACTTTAGCGGATACGACGATCAGCGATGCCACCACGGCTGGCGTCAACGCCATCACTGCGGCGGTCTCTAAACTGAACGCCGATTATGCGGTCGATCAGACCAAGATCGGGATTGTCACGACTGACGTCAACGCGGCGAAAACTGCGTTGAACAACATGGTGGACCCGACCAGCACATCCAACAACAAGCCGACGGTGGATACGGATACGTCGGCGGTACTCGCGGCGGCGGGTAATGCCGGCAACCTGCAGTATGACGGCAATGGCAATGCTCTTGACATCGCGTCGGCCTATGCCGATGCGACGGCACAGGTGGCGGCGGCAACGGCGGCGTTGAACAAGCTGAATGCGCTGGGTGCCGGCCAGGTGAATATTGGTGGTGGCAGCGTCGGCTCGAGCGTCGTCAGTGCTACTCGTTTGCTGAACGGCAGCTATGACAGCGGCAACAACTACACCCAAGGCATGCAGGCCAAACTGGGTGTGATGGCCAACGACGCCCAGACGGCGGCGGCGGATTATGTCCTGGCGAGCGATTACGAAGCCGCTGCGGGTATCCTGGTGACGGCCTTCCAACGGTACACTCTGGCGCAGCAGGCGGCGGCGGCGGCGGCGGCGGCGGCGGCTCAACACGCGCAAGACCAGATCAATGCCACCAATCAGGCTGCTGCTGCTGCTGACAGTCAGGCGGCGAGCCAAGCGCAGACCTATTATAATGACGCCAATACCCAAGCTACGAACGCGGTGACTTACCAGACGAACGCCCTGGCAGCGCAAGTTGCGGGCGATATCGATTCGGTGAATTCCTGGGCGAGCCAGGCTGCGACAGCCTATGCCGCCGCCCAGACGGATTTCGCTAATGCTGCCCAGGCCGGCCTGGGCCATATGGCGGCGCTAGGCTGGGTGACGCAGACGGCGCAGCAGATGGATGCGGCGGGCGAGGCATCTGCTTCTGCCGCGGCGGCGGCGGCGGCGGCGTCGGCGGCGAAGTATGCGGCGCAGAATTGGCGTGTCGGTACGCTGACGACGCAGCGTGTTTCTGCCGAAGCGAGCTATACGGCGGCGCAGACGGCGGAATCCAGCGCCCGGACGGCCTATATTCAGGCGGGGTCTGATCTTTTGTCGGCGCAGCAGAACGCGCAGGCGCCGCAGATCGCGGCGGCCTCGGCCTCGGCGGCGGTGTCGGTGCAGTCCGATGCGCTGGCGACGGCGATCAAGTCATATTTGGCGGCCTACGCCGGCTCTGGGGCGGCCAACATTACGCTGGCCGCCGATCCGAACGCGATGACCTCGGCGCAGATTATTTCGGCGCTGAACACCACGGGCAGTACGCTCAATACGGAACTGAGCAACGCGGCGACCTATGCCAGTGGGTCGGGACCAGAAGCCTCGATCGTGGCGGCATGGAAGACCGGCTACGTCGCGGCGTCGGGGGCCTATAGCAGCGCCGACACCGCCAACACCCAGGCTACGGCGGCGCTGACGGCGGCCAATGCCCAGGTGACGACGGCGACCAACGCGATGAATGCGGCGGCCAGTGCTTATACGGCGGCCGAGACCTCCCTCTCGAATGCGGCGTCGGCGGCGGCCGGTGCCCAGACGGCGGAACTGGTGGGCGAGCAGTATTCGGCGACGCAGGCCGAATCCAACATGACTGCGGCCTTGACTGCGGGCTCCACCGCACTGGCCAGTGCCACGACGGACGCGACGCATGCGGCGGCGTCGGCGAGCACGGCGGCGAGTTGGGCCACGACGGCGCAGGCCGATTTCAACGCCAATGTGGCGACGTCAACGGTAACGGGAGAAATCCAAAGCGCCCATTCCGCGTTGGGGACTTCGACCGATGCCGTGTCGGCGCTGACCGCTTGGGGGGCTTATAACGCGGCGGTGGCGGATGCGACAGCTGCAGATACCGCTTTGGCCAACGCTTTGGCGGCGAAGAATCTGGCCGATACGCTGCCCTCCAATTTCTCGTCGGCGTTGTCGGCGTCGCAAAGTGGCGCCAACAAGGCGATGGCACAGGTTGACGCCCAGTATCTGCAGGCACAGGCCTACGACCAGCAGGCACAGCAGGAGCTTGCCCTGGCCCAGGCCAATTTGACCGCGGCGCAGAAGGCGGTGGCGCAGGCCGATGCGGTGCAGGCGCAGATCAACGCCGCCAACGCGGCGACCGTGCATGATGCGACGGTTGCCGCCGATAGTGCTGCCACAGCGGCCCAGACGTCGGCTTCCGGTGCGACGACGGCGTCGCAATCGGCTTCAGCGGCGGCGGCATCGATCGCCGGGACTGGGACGGTGGGCTCGGTCCGCCTTGCACTGAACACGGCAATCAGCTCGGCGACGACGAAGCTGGATTCCATTCTGTCCTCGATCGGGGCCAGCCACACCGGGACGACGACGGCGGCGTCCAATGCGGCGCAGGCATGGCTGGACGGGCAATTGTCGAGCCTTGGGGCGTCGTCGTTGAGCTCGACCACGGCGTATTCGACGACGGTGACGAAGCTGCAGGCGACGGTGACCAATGCCTTCAGTGCTTACACCAATGTCAGTGGCCTAGCAGCGACAGCTGACGGCTACGCCACCACGGCGTCCAATGACGCGACCACTGCCACCACGGCGGCGGGTACGGCGGTGGCGGATGCCGGCAATTCGACGACGCACAACAACGTGGATGGCAGTGGCAATCCTCTTGATGCCGCCACGGCTGATTATCTCGCCAACCATACCTTGGTGCTGTCCACGGCCAAGGCCGACGCGGCGGCGGCGGCGGCCTTTGCCAAACAGGCGTCCATAGCGGCCAGCCAGGCGGCTTCCGCCGCGACCGATGCGGCGACGCAGGTGAACAATGTGGCGGCGCTGCAAGGTCAGGTGAGCGGTAACGCCTTCACCGCGGCTTCCACCAACGTCAGCGCCGCCCTGGATGGCGTGCAGCTGCTGGTGGCGCAGGCCAAGGCGATCAATGACTACTCCAACATCTCCAGCTCAGTCAGCACCGCCCAGGGCAACTACAGCACGGCGGTGGGACTGGTCGGTGCCGTGGGCACCTCCGGGACCGAGAAGTACAATTTCGGCCATCTGAGCACGTACTACAACACCTGGATCACCGGCGGCTCGTCGGCCTCGACCTCGGCGGATGCCAACGCCTACTCGGCGTTGCAATCGGCGTATCTCTCGGCCAGCGCTGCCGATAGCCAGATTTCGAGTGGTGTGACCCAGGGCGGACTTTACCTCAACGGTGCGGTGAGCAGCCCAGTGGTCGGGGCGGTGGCTGAACTGGCCCTGGTACTTTCGGCCAAGAACGCGGCCCTTGCCGATACTACTGGTGCAGCGGCTTCCAAGGATGAGGCTGTGGCGGCTCAGGATGCCGGCATTACCTCGGGCTATGTTTCGGTGGTTAATTCGGCGATCAACCAGATCGGTACCACTGGCGCCGGTAATATCAAGGCGGTGGCGGACGCATGGGCTGCGGCGCAGACAGCCAATGCCCAGCTGACCTTGGCGACGGCATTGCAGACAGATGCCAACAACGCCGCGTCGGCCTCCAATTTGGCGCTTCAGCAGGATGCGGTGGCCGCGAACTACGCGTCGCTCGCCAACCAGCAGGCCAACGCCGCCATCAATGCCGCTACGGGCGGTTCGACGCCGGATACAGCGACGGCTAACGTCGCGGCAGCTACGGCTGTGAGCGATTACAACCAGGCGCTGCAGGCGCTGCACGCCATCAAGGCGCCACCGATTCTCGCACTGACCACCACCAGCGGGTCGGCATCGGCGACGGTGGCTTCCGCCACCGGTCTGGAGGTGGGCCAGGTGGTGATCGGCAATCCCAATGTGCCGGCCGGAACCACCATCACGGCCATCAGCGGCACCACCATCACGCTGTCCCACAACGCCACCGCCAATGCGAGTGCGGTGCAGACGTCGTTCCACGACGAGCCGTCGCTGATGGTGTTGGCGACTACCTCGGCCGGGTCGGCGAGTGTCACGGTCAATACGGTAACGGGGTTGGCGGTTGGCGATGTCTTTGTCGGGAATACCCACATTCCCGACGGAACCACCATTACCGCCATCGACACCGTCAACAAGATCGTAACCCTGTCTTCTGGGGCTGGGGTCACGGGCTCGGCTCAACTGGCCGCTGCCACTCAGGTCTACGATCCCGCTGTTGCTACCGGCGGCGGCTATTGGTACACGGCGAAGACCGATGCGGCGGCTGCTTCGAGCCTGTACGGCGGGGCATCGTCGCCGGATACGGCGGCGACGACGCTCAACACCTCGGCGCAGGCCTCATTCGGCAGTGCCGATGCCTCCTATACCGACGCCCAGAACCAGGCGGCCATTGCCCTGACAGCCGTGAAGCAGGCGGCCAATGCGGCGGCGCAGGCGGCCCAGGGTTTGGCGGCGGCGCAGATCGCGGCGATTGGATCGGCTGCTGCGACCATTCCGACCCAGGCAGCGACGGCGCAATCGGTTCTGGCTGACATTAATGTCCAGGTCAGCACGGTGAGCAGCGCGCTGGGGAACTCCAGCTCGGGTGCCATTGGCACGCTGACGACGCTGGTCACCAATCTGAACAGTTTCACCAGTGGGTCGTCGAGCGCGCTCAGCACCCTGATCGCCAATGTGGCGGCGTGGAACACGGCGCATCCCACTCAGGTGTTGCCGACGCTATCTGCCTCGACGCCGGCCTCGCTGCTGTCTTCGGCCCAGACGTTGCTGTCCTCGGCCAATACGTCGCTGACTACGGCGCAGACGGCTCAGACCGCGGCCAACATCGACGTCACCGCCATTAACACGGATGCGACCAACGCTTCCAATCTGGTCAACGTTAAGAACACGGGCAACGTCACCTCGACGGACGTCACCACAGCCAAGGGCTATGCCGCGGATTCGGTGAGCAAGGCGGCCGATGCGGTCAACCAGGATACGGTTGCCAAGCTGGCGGTGAATGTGGCGACACAGACCGCTAACAACGCCAATGCGCTCAACACCACCTACCAGCAGTTTGTGTCGCAGTACAACCAGGTCCAGACGCTCTACAACAACGCGGTTTCGGCGCAGCAGCAGGCCAACGCCACGGTGGTGGCGCACAACGACACGACCAGCGTCAATGAGAACGCGGCGGTATCCATCGCGGTACTGGCCAATGATACCCGCGCCGATGGCGGGGCGCTCAACAGCCCCAACGTAGTGCTGGGGACGGCCCAGCACGGTACCGTGGTCTGGGACACGGTGAACCAGAAGGTGGTCTATACGCCGACCGCGTTGTATTTCGGCTCTGACGCCTTCCAGTACACGGTGATCAACAACGCGACGGTGAATGCCAGCCCGTTTGTGACCTCGAGTACCGCGACGGTGACGGTGACGGTCAATCAGGTGGCGCTGCCACCGACGGCAGGGAATTTTTCCCTGGCCGGGTCGGAGAATGCGCCGATCAGTTTTACGGCTTCTAATTTCAGCGGCAATTACGCCGACCCCAACAACCTTTCCTTTGCCGGCATCAAGATCGCCTCGCTGCCGACCAATGGTGTGCTGAAGCTGTCGGGTGTGGCGGTGACGGCAAGTCAGGTGATCACCTCGGCCCAACTGGGCAATCTGACGTTTACGCCCACCTCCTACTTCAGCGGCAACGCCAGCTTCGGCTGGCTGGCGGAAGACAGTGCCGGGAACTTCACCACCTCGACCTCGCCCGGGACGGTGACATTGAACGTCCAGCCCGTGGCCATTGCCCCGACGGTAACGGCTCCCAACGTCACCGGCCAGCAGGGCCAGGCGGTGGCGCTCAGCATCAGGGCGGCGGAGCCTACGGGTGACACCAGCGACGTCATCAGCAGTTACACCGTCAGTGTATCCGATTCGCTGTCGGTGGCCTCCAGCCTGATGCTGAAGGCCGGGTCGACGATACTGACCGCCACCCATGATACCACCAATGGCCTTTACACCTGGACGGTAACGCCCAGCCAGGTTTCGACGCTGACCCTGACGGCGCCCTCGAGCTTTAAGGGGACCATCGGCCTTAACGCGGCGGCCACCGCCGCCAATGGTTCGCTCTCGGCCATAGGCAGCCAGGCCTTCCAGGCGATCTTCAATCCGGTGGTGATTGATACAACCGCCGGTAACGTCACCTACTCCGGCAGTGGTTTTAACGGCGCCAACTTGACGGTGACGGGCAGCAATACCCTGATCATCTCGGCCGCCAATGTGGCGACAGCCGCCGCTATCGATGGCAGCGGTACCGCCAAGGTACAGGTGACCGGCGTTGCCGCCACGACCAGTCTGGCCGACATCACCAATCTGGCTACCGGCGGGCTGTCGGCGACGCTCGATACCAGCGGCGGCAACGTTACCTTCACCGGCAATCTCAACAGCGCCACCTTGGCGCTGACCGGCACCAACACGCTGTCGGGTGCCCTGTCGGTACTGAGCAGCGCCACTACCATCAACGGCGGCGGAACGGCCAAGGTGGCGGTGAGCGGGCTTGGCGCCACCTCCGACCTGTCCTTCGTCAGCAACCTTGCCAGTGGTGGATTATCGGCGACACTGAGCAACGCCACGCCGGTTACCTTTACCGGTAACTTTAATGGCGCGGCAGTGACGCTGATCGGTGGCGGCACCTTCACCATCGGCTATTCCAAGCTGACCAGCGCGGCTTCGGTCAACGCCAGCGGCGTGTCGACCGTGGCGGTAAACGCCACCATCAACAACTCCAACACGCCGGCCGGTATCGTGGCGCCCAATCTCGGCATCGTTACCGGTGCTCCGGCCATGACCCTGGCCGTGACCTTGGCGGAAAGTGTGACCTTTGGGAGCGGCACCAACTTCAACGGCGCGGCGGTGACATTAACCGGCAGCGGTTTCGGCGTTACTGGCGGCTACAGTGTCCTGGCGACGGCAAGCAGCATCAATTTTAGCAGCCAGATCCCGGTCATTGTTAGCGCCACCGCGAACAGTACCACTGTGCCGGGAGGTGTGTGGACGCCGAATTTTGCCATCTTCCAGAACGCCACCGCGATCAGCCTGTCGGTCAGTTTGGCGGAGAATGTTACTCTGGGAGCCGGCGCCACCTTTAATGGCGCCAATATCACGCTGACCGGCGCCTATGGCGTCACTGGCAGTGTTGCGACGCTGTCGACCACCGGCACGCTGACCCTGGCGAGCGGTTCCCATGTGACGGCCGCCGATCTGGCAGCCAACTTTAGCGCCACGGTGCTTTCGACCCTGCAGTCTCACGGTGTTGGCGCCGTCACCATAACTGATACCGGGACGGTGACGCTGACCGCCGCCCAGGCCAGTGCGTTGACCATGACCATCGCCAAGTCCGGTGGCGGGCATCTGCTGGTATCCGATACCGCCAGCAACATCACCTCGTCCGGTGTGGCGACGCTGCTGTCGCACGGCGCCGATTCGTTGACTGTTAGCGACACCGGCACCGTCACCATGACGGCGGCCCAGGCTTCGGCTCTGACCCTGGCCAAGACCACCACCGGCCATATCCAGGTGTCTGATATCGCCGCCAATCTGGGTGCTACGGTGCTGGCTGTGTTGCAAGCCAATGCCGTCGACATGGTGAGCATCAGCGACAGTGGTACCATTACGCTGACGGCGGCCCAGGCGGCGGCGCTGACCATGACGGTGGCCAAGCCAAGTGGTGGCCATATCCAGGTTACGGACAGCCTGACCAATATCGGCACCGCCACAACGACGACCTTGTGGGCGCATGGTGTCGACACGCTCGGCGTCAGCGACAGCACGGGAACCCTGACACTGACGGTGGCGCAGGAGCAGGCGACGCCGTTTACGGTGTTGAAGCCCAACGGCGCTCATTTCGCCATCTCCGATTCCGCCGCCAGTTTTGGTGCAACCGGGGTGATCTCCGCGCTGATGGCGCACGGCGTCGATACCCTGACCATCGTCGACAACGCTGCCGTGGCGCTGACGGTTGCCCAGGCCAGCGGTTTGACGCTGAATGCCGGAAGCGGCAATTTCACCATTTCCGATACCGCCGCCAATCTCGGCCCTGCCGTGTTGGCGACCCTGCAAAGTCATGGCATTACACAGGTGGCCATCAGCGACGGCGGCACGGTGACGCTGACGGTGCCGCAAGCGGTGGCGCTGACAGCGGTGACGCTGCAGCACGGCAGTGGGCACTTCTCGGTTTCAGGCACAGCGGCGGCCCTTAATTCCGCCGATTTGTCCTCGCTTCAGTCTCATGGCATTACCGATATCGTCGTGACCGATTCCGGTACTCTTGCCGTGACCGCGGCCCAGGCCCAGGGCTTGGCGATCAGCGTACCCGGCGGTGGTCATGTCCTGGTCTCCGATACCGCCGCCAACATCACCGCCGCCACGGTGGCGGCGTTGCAGGCCCATGGCGCTTCCGGTTTCGCCGTTACCGATACCGGAACCCTTGCCGTGACGGCGTCGCAACTGCTGGCGCTGGGGTTCAGCGCACCGGGTGGCGGCAGGATCGAGGCTTTCGATACCCCGGCAAATATCTCGTCGGCGGGGATGGCGGCGCTGATCAGTCACGGCGCCACCGAGATCGGGCTAAGCGCGGCGGGGATCGTCAGTTTGTCCGGTGGTGCCGGCAACACCACACTGATCGGCAGTCCGGGTTCCGATACATATGTGGTTCCCGCCAGCGAGGCGGGGACGCTGACCCTGATCGATACCGGCGGCACCAACGTTCTTGACGTCGGCGCGGTGCCCCGGAACGGCTTCCTTGGCGCCGCTCAATCCGGCAATGATCTGCTGTTGGAGTTGACCGGAGCGGCGGGGGGCGGAACCCTGGCGATCCAGGGGCAGTTTGCCGGCACCGGCGCCGGCATCGACCATATCTTTCAAAGCAACGATACCCATCCCATCACTAAATTCGTCGGCCTGACCGGTGCCTCGTCCATGACGGCCGCCGCCATCGCGGCCACCACCCTTACCGGCACCGCCGCCGACGAGATCATCGTCGGCACGCTGGGCGAGGGGACACTGATCAGCGGCGGCGGCAACGACACCTTCTTCCTCGGCGGCGGCAATCAGGTGGTTATCGGCAGCAACGTCGTCGATTCCATCTCCGGCGGGAACTCCATCTTCGGCGGCAAGGCGGATTTCGCTCTGACGTCCGGTGCCATGCCGGTGTCGGTCGTCGCTGTCGCGTCGGCGGTTCAGAACGTCGGGTCGGTTCTGATGGACCGGATAATCGGCAGCTCGAACGGCAATTACGTCACCCTGTGGCAGACCGCGGCCGGAACGCTGAGCGGTCAAGCCTACGACCAGTTCAATCACGTCATTTCCGGGGACACCTTCGCGGTCTCGTCGGTGCCGTCCGGATCCATCGCCACCACCGGGTTGATCAATGTCGGTCTGGCGGCGGCCTGGATGAATGGGAGCCAAGCGCAGTGGCAATCGTGGTCGGTCGGCACCAACAGCATCACCGCGTCCGCCGGCCCTATTTCCGTTGACGCCGATACCTCCGGCGTATCAGTCAACAGCCTTACCGGATTGGTGACCGGAACCACTGCCACCGGTGTGGCCGCCGGGTGGATCAGCGGCGGCACCGCGACGGTCGAGACCTTCGACCTGACCTCCGGGGCCAAGATTGCGTCCTTTGCCCTTAATCCGGGAACCGAGACCGTGAGCGCGGGGCTGGGAATGACCGGCCTCATCGGGGGTACCGGCAATTTCGCCGCTTTTTGGAGCGTCGCGTCTTCGTCGGCGCAGCATGGCGGCCATCTGGACGGGCAGGTCTACAGCGCCACCGGCGTGGCTATCGGTCCGGAGATCATTCTTGGCGGTTCGGGCAATACCGTCACCTCGTCCAGGGTGGTGGGTCTTCAGGACGGCGGCTTCGCCGTATCCTGGCTGGAGAGTGCCGGGACGCTCGGGTCTCAATACAACACCGAGGCTTTCAACGCCGACGGCAGCGTTCGCAGTGGTGTGGATCAGATCGCCTCGGGCAGCATCACCGCTATCCAGAGCGCCCGCCTGACCAATGGCAATTACGTCGATCTGTGGCTGACCGATGCCGGCAGTTCGACGGCGGTGGCGCACGGCCAAGTGATGTCGGCTTCGGGGCAGCCGGTTGGGCATTCGTTCCAGATGAACGTTCCCAACGCCAGCGGCCTCAACGCCAGCCCCATCGGCGGCGCCGGCGGCTTTGCCGTCGAATGGTCGGACGGCAGCAATCTCTACAGTCAGCACCTGGATTCCATGGGTAATCCGATCGAGGTGGCGACCATCGCCGGTGGCGTCACCGTCAATGCCAGCGTCACTTCGTCGGTGGTAAGCGATGCCGGCAACTCGGTGGCCCTGCCCAATGGCGGCTATTTCGTGGTATGGCCGGCGATCAGCGGCGGTACCGGCCAGTATCTCGGCCAGCAATTCAGCGCCGCCGATCAGCCGGTGGGGTTGCCGGTGACGCTTGCGTCCGGCCTGACCCTAGGTACCGGTACGATAATTATGCCAAAGCTTTCCACGCTGCCGGACGGCAACTTCGTCACTAGCTGGGACAGCGGAACGACCGTCAGCTGGCAGAAAAACGTCGTCAATCCCACTACCGGCGCGGTGACGGCGGGGACCATCGTCAATCTGCCGTCGGCCATCGCCGGGCTCAACGCCAATTCGGCGGTGGCAACGGCGGCCGGGACCGGTGCCGCCGACGAAACCATCCTGGTGACCTGGACCGCCGCGAGCGGTGGCACGACCTCCCTTCAGGGCCAGTTCATCCATCTCGACGGCAGCGCAGGCGGTTCGGTTCTGCCCATCGCTTCGGACGTCTCCACCAATCTGTCGGTCAGCCCTAACGGGCGTGCGGTTGGTCTGGACAATGGTTCGGTGGCGGTAGCCTATCGGGGTGGTGGCACTGATTACGTCAAGGTCTACAGCCAGAACGGGTCCCTGACATCGTCCAGCAGTTGGGCGGTGACGGGCGGCAATACCCCCTTCGTTGCCAAGGTTCATGGCGGCAGTGAGGGGTCGGGGGCCTACGCGGTGGTGTGGGGCTCCAACGCCGGGGTCCAGACGGCGGTGTACGATTCCACGGGTACCGTGGTTCCAAACTCGTCGCATACACTGGACACGGGGACATCCACTTATGGGTTCGGCAATTTTCAGGTCAGCGCCTTGCCGGGCGGTGGTTACATTGTCACTTGGTTCGAGAACCCTGCCGCCACGCCGTCCATTCACAATTTTCTCGGACAGATGTTCGATGCCAGCGGCGGGCCGGTTGGTTCGACCCTGCATCTGGCCAACGATGTCGGAGGCACCTCGCCACGAGTGACGGGGCTGTCGGACGGGGGCTTTGTAATTTCATGGTTTCCCAATGGCCAAGCCCAGATCATCAGTCAGCATTTCAATACTTCGGGCGTGGCTGTTGGACCTGCAAGCTATACCGATACCCTGTTCGCCATGGACCACATCGTCGGTGGGGCGGGTAACGACACCCTTTACGGCGGCGCCAACCAAGTTCTGGAAGGAGGCGCGGGTAACAATACGCTGATCGGCGCCACCGGCGGTGGTTCCGTCATCGATTACGAGAATGCCCCATCAGGGGTGACCGTCAACCTGTCCACCAGTTCGCTGACCCTTCTCGGTTCGGTCCCCATCACATCCGCCGCCGGCAAGGCGGTGAACGGCTATGGCGGCATCGACACTTTGACCAATGGCACGGTGGCGACCAACTTCACCGACGTCATCGGCTCCAAGGCCGTCGACACCATCATTGGCGGCAGCGTGGCGGGCTATCATTATCATCTGGAGGGCGGCGGCGGTGCCGATATCCTGATCGGCGGCAATGCCGGCACCGATTTTGTCGTCGACGTCAACGGCATCACCAGTGGCGGTACGGTCGCCGGCATCACTTCGTCGGGCACTGGAACCGCGACAGTCTCGTACCTCAATTCCATCACCTTCGAGGATTATTCCACCGGGACGATCACCAGTATCGGCGATGGGGCATTCGCACATGTCAGCGGTGTGCAGACCCTGAACATCGATGGCAACGGCGGCGGTTCGCCGATGACGGTGACGCTGGGAACGCTGGCCGACGCGACCGGCATCAATACCGTCAACGCCTACGGCGCCTATGGCGGGTTGACGGTGGACGCCCATCTTGCCAGCGGCGCCTTTACCCTGAATGCCGGCTCTGTCGGCAACGACACCCTTATCGGCGGCAGCGGCGCCAGTATCCTCAATCTTCAAACTCCCGAGAGCGGCCACGCCATCGCCGTCAGCGGCACCACGACCACGGTGACCGGCGGCGGCATCACCGACACCGTCATTGGCGGCGCCAGCCAGTCAATCGATTTCGCCGGCTCCACCATCACCGTTTCCGGCGCCGCCGGCGCCAGGACGGTGATCGGCGGCGTTGGCGCCGATACCATCACCGTCGACGGCTCGGTCGTCACCGTGGCGAGCGGCGGCGGCCGTGATGTGTTGACCGCGACGACGGGTAATCACGTCTTCCAGGTGGCGGCGTCCGATTTCGCCATCAATGCCGACACCATCACCGGTGCGGCGTCCACCGCCAATACCCTGGACCTGATGTCTGGGGGCGCCGCCATCGGTGACGCGGCGTTCAGTAACCTTGCCCATATCCAGACACTGAAGCTGGAGACCGGCGTATCTGGCACCATCACTCTTGGCGCTGCCGCCATGGCGGCGGGGATCGCGACGGTCGATCTGTCTGCCGATGCCGCGGCCGTGACCGTGGACGCTTCGGGGACAAGCTCGGCCCTAGCCATCACGGCGGGGAGCGGGACCGAGACGATTGTCGGCGGCAGCGGGGCCGATACCTTGACCGTCGGCAGCGGGAATGTCTTCTACGACGGTGGCGCGGGGGCCAACAAGGCCATCTTCTCTGGCAACGAGGCGAATTATACGGTCGGCGCCGATGCGTCCGGCCATCTCGCCATTACCAACTCCGCGACGGGAAAGGTCGCCGTTCTTCTTAACGTCGGAACGCTACAGTTCGCGGATCAGACCGCGATGCAGCCGGCCATCTCGGCCGTGAGCTACGACGCCGCCACCGGCAAGCTGACGCTGGCGGGGTCGAATTTCTCCCTAGGTTCCTCCTTCCATCCTACCGCCCTGACCCTGACCGGCGATGGCGGGACCTCCTACACCCTGACGGGGGGAACCCTCGACGCCGTATCGACCTCCAGTTCGGCGGTACTCCACCTGTCGACGCAGGACGCGCTTGCGGTTAATGGCCTCTTGAACAAGTCCGGGGCTACCGCCAGCGACCCTGGCAGCACCACCTACAACTTGGCGGTGGCCGGTGGATGGGATGGCCTGTCGCAGGGGATTTCGACCCAGGGCGTCACCGTCGCCAATGCCGGCAGCGCCACGATCAACTCGGTGACCTATAATTTGGCGACCGGGATGCTGAGCGTCACCGGCACCAATTTCGCCAACCACGGTGTGACCGGCGGCGTCCTAGAGGGAGACTTGACGCTTATCGGCTCCGGCGGAAGCTCCCATACGCTGAGTGCCGGAATCGTATCGGTCACCAGCCCCACCGGTTTCTCCGTGGCTTTGTCCGGGGCGGACGCGGCTTGGGCCGCCGCCCATTTCGACAACATGGGGCCCAAGGCCGCCGATGGCTCGACCTACGGCATGGTGGCCGCCAGCGGTTGGGATGGCGGCATGATCAAGCCGTTCACCGGCGCGACCATTGTCGATGCCAACAGCGGCGACACCGTGTCTGCGACCATTACGCTTCCGTCGGTGAATGGGACATTCAGCGGCGTTGGTTTGGTCGATGGCGGCATCGCCAACGGAACCCACACCTATAGTCTGGCCGCCACCACAATCACCGGCCTCCAAGGCGAACTGCAGGGATTGATCTTCTCGCCGAGCAGCCCTGCCTACGATGCCACCAGTTTCGGCCTGAAGATTTCCGGCCAGCCGGTCACGACCACGCTGGCCGTCGGCCTGACCAATCTCGGCCATGTCGCCGTCGACGGTTCCGGCAATCTCTATTACGACTCCAATGGCCACTTCTACGAGCGCCTGCCCGGTGGTTCGACGATCACCCTGCCGACCCCGACCGGCACCTCCTACATCCTGAACGCGGATCACGCCGGCAACGTCTTCTTCCTCGACGGCGACTGGAATGCTCAGACCTTCGCGGTCAAGGAAATCGTCGCCGGCAGCAATACGGCCATCACGCTGAAGTCGTATACTGGAATGCAGCCGTCGGCGATCGCTACCGATCCGACCGGACAATACGTCTATGTCTATTCAGCTGGCGATCACGTCTTCCATAAATTCAGTGCCGCCAATCCGTCCAGTGAAGTCACGTTCAACGCCACCGGCACGATCAGCTCTGTCGCGGGTATGTACATTGACAACGCCAATAACGTTTACGTCGCCGACAACAACCACAGCTATATCGACAAGCTCACCTTGTCGAACGGGACGATCGCGTCGGACGCCCATCTGGGAAGCGGGTTCGGCTCGCCCAGTTCGGTAGTGGCTGACGCGGCGGGCGACGTCTTCCTGCACGACAATACCAACGGCAAGATCTATGAGGTTCTGGCCAGCGACAACAGCGTTCTGACGCTGGCCACCATCAGCGCCTATTCCTACGGCATCGCGCTCGACGCCCAGGGCAATCTGTACATTCCCGATTACGGCGCCAGTGTGATCAAGGAACTGGGCAGTCCGGCGGTTTCGGTGACCTACCCGACGACCGCCCTGAGCGTGACCGGTGGTTCGACCGTCACCGACACCTATTTTCTTGGCATGAGCAATACGCCGACACTTTCCGTGACGGGCGGATTGGCCAATGTCACGTCCTTTACCCTGGGCAGCTACGCCCAGGCGGCGGGCATCACCACCATCGACGCCTCCGCCACCACCGAGGACGTGACCATCGATGCCAGCGGCGATGCCGCTGGGATCACGCTGATTTCCAGTGTTGGCAATAGCATTAGCACTTTCATTGGCGGTGCCGGCGCGGATTCCATCGTCCTTCACAAGGCGGAATCGAGCTACTTTTACAACGGCGATGGGCTCGGGGGCGTTAATATCTACGATTTCGACCATGCCACCCATGTTCACCTGAATGGGGTGGAAACGCTGAGCTTTACGGGTGGCGGTTCCATTGGCGTAGCGACTACCGGCGACGTGGCTACCCTGATCGGATCGGCCGGCGACGACGTCATCCATGTGAACGACAGCACCATCGACATCGACGCGGGGGTCGGCGGTAACGACACCTTGATTACCGAAAGCGAAAGCGACACCACCTTCAGGCTGCACGACGGCTTCAACGGTAACGACACAATTACCGGGAGTTACTACGGTCATAACACCCTGGAGATTTCCGGAGGAACCATCGCCGACAGTGACTTCATCCATGTCACTCGCATCGGCACCCTGTCCCTGACCGGGGCGGGGACGGTGACTTTGGGCGCGTTGGCCATGGATGCCGGGGTGACGACGGTGGATGCCTCGGCCTCGACCCAGGCGGTCACCATCGACGTTCACGCCGACGCCACGGTCCAAACCGTCATCGGCGGCGGCGGCGGCGACATCTTCATGGTCGGTTCGAACGTTACCACCGTCACCGGCGGCGCCGGCAGCGACACCGTCGTCTTCCAAGGACCGGCGGAGTTCTACTCCATCGCCGGCGATGGTCTCGGTGATGTGGTGGTGACAAACACCCTCACCAACGCCACCACTACCCTGGACGGGGTGGAGAATCTGCGATTCGGTGACAATACCCTCCACTCGGGGGCGGCCGGCGGGCTGGGGTTGACCGGCGCTTCCGGCTCCGGCGCCATGATCATGGACAGCCATACCGGCCCGCTGACGGTGGAGACCTGGGTCAAGTTCAATACCCTGCCGACGGGTGACGCGAACGTGTTCAGCCGTCTTTCGGGAGGTGCCTGGGATTCCGACAGCTTCACCCAGACTTTGCCCGAGATTACCCATAGCGTGCGATTCGACCCGGCCACCGGCACGCTGCAGGCCTATGTCTGGGATTGGGACGGCTACTACAACAATAACGAAAACGGCGGCAAGTTCAGCACCGGCACCACGGTGATCCTGGCCGGCCAGTGGTATCACGTCGCCATGACCATGGAGGACGGCGGCAACCTTCAGCTGTACGTCAACGGCGTCGCCGACGGCCCCCCCGCTTCTATCGTCGATTCGGACAAGGGATCCGACCGCTTTATTGTCGGTGCCCCAATGGTGGCCAATTCCATCGGCGGTATCGACGGCGAGTATGCCGATTTCGCGGTGTGGGATGGCGTTCGCAGCCCGACGCAGGTCGCGGCCGACATGATTACCAACCTCGGTCCGACCACCCATCTGGTCGGGTTGTGGAATCTGGGCGGCGCTGCCGGAGACACCGTCCCCGACCTGTCCGGCCATGGGGTGGCGGCACTGATCCACGATGCCACTCCGTTTGCCGGCGGTATCACGACTCTCGGCGACGTGGTCACCGATTCCCTGGTCACCCTGACGGGAAGCGCCGGCGACGACGTCATCAATGTGGGCAGCAACGTCGCCTCGGTGAATGGCGGCGGCGGCAACGACGTGGTGGCGGCGGACTATAGCACCCTCGCCAGCGGGAGCATCGCCATCGACGGCGGCACCGGCCCCGGCGTCAATGCCATTCACGTGGTTGGCGGCAGCTATCTGGCCGATGCCGATTTCGCCAATGTCCACAACATCCAGACCATGATCCTGTCGGATCCGGGCGAGGGACTGAATTCGCTGACCCTGGGGACCAACGCCCAGGCGGCGGGCATCTCCACCGTCGATGCTTCACATGGCGGCTTTTATAACACCATCGACGCCAGCGGCGATGGTGCCGGCATCACCCTGATCGCCAGTGGTGGCAACGACATCTTCACGGGTGGGGCCGGGGCCGATGCCGTGGTCCTGCAGGGGGGCGAGGGGGGCTATTTCTTCTCGGCCGACGGCGACGGCAATGTGCGGGTGAGCAATTTGGCCTCCGGCGGCACCACCACCCTGAACGGGGTGGAGACGCTGCAGTTCACCGGCGGCGGCAGCCTGACTGTGGCGACGACGTTGGCGTCGGGGCCGACCATCACCGCCGCCGGCACAGTGACCCAGGTCAACACCACCACAACCGGAGATCAGAACGACTGCCAGATCACGGCACTGCACGATGGCGGCTACCTGGTGACGTGGGACAGCCCCACCGCCAACGGCCAGGACTCCTTCGCCCAACGCTACAATGTCGATGGGACCAAGGCGGGATCTGAGTTCCAGATCAACACTACCACTTTCAGCGACCAGATCACTCCGGCGGTCACCGGATTGAGTGACGGCAGATTCCTCGTGCTGTGGGGCAGCTATGATCAGGATGGTCCCGATTGGGGGACCTACGGGCGGATATTCCCGGCGACATGGCCGGTCAGCGGCACACCGGGCAGTGAATTCCGGGTGAACACCACCATAGACGGTTTCCAGGCCTTGCCGCAGGTGACGGCGACGCCGGATGGTGGATTCTACGCGATTTGGGAAAGCGACCACGCGGGAACCGCGGCCCTGGGCGGCTATCACCTCTTCGGTCAGCGCTTCGGCGCCAACGGCGCCATGGTCGGTGGGGAAACCCAGATTTCCTCCAACACCGTTACCGACGCGGCGAAGTCGATCTGCGCCCTGCCCAATGGCGACGTGGTTGCGCTGTGGACGAACTCCGACGCCGACGCCACCGGCGTTTTCGGCCAGATCATCAATACCTCGGGCACGCTTCTTGGGCAGTTCCAGGTCAACACCACCACCTTCGACCAGCAGTACGGCGCCTCGGTCGCGCCGTTGAGCGGCGGCGGCTTCGTCGTCCTTTGGCAGAGCGGCGCCGGTCAGGATGGTGACGGGTTTGGCATTTTCGGCCAGCGTTTCGACGCGGGCGGAGCACCGGTGAGCGGCGAGTTCCAGGTCAACGCCGCGCCAGGAACCGGCTATCAGGCTTGGCCTTCGGTCACCGCGCTTCACGACGGCGGCTTCCTCGCGGTGTGGGATGATGCCCCCGCCGGTGGAGGTGGCCTGCATAATGTCGTCGGCCAGCGTTTCGATGCCGACGGAGCCACGGTTGGATCCCAGTTCCCAATCTCCACCGTTGGGTACCCAAGCGCAAATGTCAACGCGCACGCCACCACCCTGGCGGACGGCAGCGTCGTAGTCACCTGGCAGGGCGCGGACGCGGCCGGCGCCGGGGTCTTTAGCCAGCGGCTCAGCGTTACCGGGCAGATCATCGGCAGCACCACCCTGACCGGCTCTGCCGGTAACGACATCATCCACGCCACCAGCGGCATCAGCGTTCTCGATGCAGGCAGTGGCGGCAGCGATGCCCTTCTCGGCGGCGGCACCTCTCCCGTCACCTTCCGCTTCCATGGCGGTTTCGACGCTTCGGACACCGTCACGGGTGACGCGAGGGTGGCGAACACCCTGGAACTTTCAGGCGCCACCCTCGCCGACGGCGCCTTCGCCAATGTGAGCGGGATCGCTACCGTGTCGCTGACCGGGGCCGCCGCCATCACGTTGGGAACGACGGCCCAGGCGGCCGGAGTTAGGGTCGTCGACGCCTCGGCCTCCACCCAGTCCGTGACCATCAATCACGGCGCCGGTACGGCCGATATCAGCATGATCGGCGGCAGCGGCAACGACATCTTCACCGGTTCGACATTGTCGTTGAACAGTGACGTTGTCGATTTCTCGCACGCCAGCGGCTATCTCGCCGTCAACCTGACCTCTGGCACCGCCAGCGCCAACGGCGTCGGCACCGATACCCTAAGCAATATCCATACGGTCATCGGTGGCAATTTCGGCAATACCCTGATCGGCGATTCCGTTGCCGATCGGTTCGTGGTTGCCGGTCCCGGCGCCGAGTGGAACGGCAGCACCATTCAGGGCGGCGGCGGGCTCGACACCTTGGCGGTCAACGGCACCACCAATCTGCACGGCGCGTCCATCAGCGGCATCGAGCGCATCCAGTCGGATACCGGCCCCCTCAACCTGACGGTTGATTACCTGCAACTGTCCAATATGGCCGCTTCGGCAAGGAGCGAAGGTACAGGCGACCTCGTACTGGATTTCGGAACCGGCGCCCCCGGCACAAAATCTCTGACCGTACACATGGATTATGACGGCGCCAGTCTCTACCAACTGAATCTAGGCACCGGCCTGACGTTGCAGAACTTCGGGGGGGCTGACCGACTGGTGATCGACGGGGCGGCACATGCCGACGGTCTTACGATCATGCAAGACATCGGCATCGCCACCACCACCATCCTGGGCGGCAGCGGTGATGACAGCCTGCTTCTGCTGAACGGCGGCGGCTATCTGACGGCCGTCACGGGAACCACCCTGAACGGCGGATTGGGCAACGACACCCTGACACTGGGATGGGGAGGGACTGTCGATCTGACCCGGGCCGTGGTCGTCGGGTTCGAGACAATTACCGCTGCCACCATTGCGACGACGGTCTTGTCCATCACTGCCGACCAAGCCGCCGGCTTGACGCTGGACGGCGGCGGGGCCGGGGTGGGGCTGGCGGTCGACGTGCATCTGGCCAACGGCGGCGCCAGCTTCGACGTCGGCACCATCACTCTGACCAATTGGGGGGCGGACGACTCCCTTACCATCACCGGCGGCAGCGGCAACGACACCATCACCGGCACCAGCCTCAACGATACCTTCATCGCCAGCGCAGGCAATGACAGCATCAACGGCGGTGCCGGAACCGATATCATCGACCTGTCCGGCCTTACCTCCGGGGCCACGGTCAACCTGGGCGCTGGCACCATGACCTTCGCCTCGGGGACGACGGTGATGACCTCGGTGGAGGGGGTGGCCGACAGTAATTTCATCGACACCCTGACCGGCGGCAGCGGCAACGACCTGTTCCTCATGCACAGCGGTGTCCACGAGGCCGATATCGTTGATGGCGGCCTCGGTTCCGATACGGTGCGGATGGTGGCGGACACCGATCTTCGCGCTGTCGCCTTCAGCAGTATCGAGAATCTGTCTTTCGGGCATTCCTGGATCGAGGTCACCCTCCAGGACAATCAATTCGGTTCCGGACTGCTGTCCTCCAACCTGCATGTGGACGGTTATGCAAACGCCTACACCGACTATCTGACGATCAAGGTACAGGGCACGGGCTTCGATGCCTCGGGCTTTACCTTCACCAACTGGGGTGGCGGCGGCTATCTCACTCTGACCGACCAGGCGGTCGGCCATGGAGTCACCCTGGTCGGCAGCAGCGCCGCCGATCACATCAACGGCAACAGCTGGGACGATACGATCACCGGTGGCGCCGGGGCCGATGTCATGGACGGTGGCTACGGCAACGACGTCTTCATCCTCAATGCCGGCGATTCGGTGGCGGGCGAGGTCATTCGCGGCGGCAACGGCGGCGGCTTTGAGCATGACACCATTCTGCTCCAAGGCGACAACGACCTGCGCGGCACCACCATAACCAATGTCGAGACGCTGAACCTTAACGGCCACTCCGCGATCTTAAACCTTTCCCAATTGGCCTCTTTCGATACCGTCATCGGCGCAACGGGGACGGACACGCTGTCGCTGAGCGGTGCCACCATAGCCGACTCCGCCTTCGCCCATGTGAGTGGCGTCGAGACCCTGTCTCTGACCGGGGCGGCCTCCGTGACCCTGGGCGCCGATGCTCTGGTGGCGGGCATTACCGTCGTCAACGCTTCAGGCGCGGCCGGCGGCGTTGTCATCGACGCCCATGCCGATGCCCTGGTTCATACCCTTGTCGGCGGCAGCGGCAACGACACCATCAAGGTCGGTGCCGTGGCCGGCGGCGTCGCCGTGATGCCGTACTCCATCCACGCGACGGATTCCCTCTACAACTACGATTCCGCCTTCCCCAACCTTGGCGGGTCCGGCAGCACCACGCCGGTGCTGATCGCGCTGCCCACCGGTACCGGGCGGGTGGTTACCTTCGCCAATGTCTTCGGCACCGTCAGCATGACCGGGGGCCTATCCAGCGGTGCCGATGGTGCGCTGGGGATTCCGATTTCCATCGGCGCCGACCATGGCCTTTCCGCGATCGCCTCGCCCAACGTCGGGTTTCTGTCCGGGGTTTTCGTCAACGGCGGATCGCCTTCCGCAGCCGCACCGGCGGGACTGGACTTTTCCAACGGCGGGTTTGGCACCAATTTCGCGTCGTTGTCGCCAACCACCGACCAGATATTCTATGTCGGTGACGGTCTGACCGGGACCGGCAGCGGTTTAGTGCAGCATTTCCTCGTCCCGGACGATGCCACCCAACTGGTATTGGGCTTCAGCGACGGGTTCAGCTTTACCGGCCTTCCCGGCGCATATTACGACAACAGCGGCAGCGTCAGCGCCACGGTAACCATCACGACGGCCGGCGGCGGCGGTCCCGGCCAAGTTCTGACCGGCGGTGCCGGCAGCGATACCTTCGTCTTCAGCGGCGGGACCGGCCTTGGCGCGCCGGCCCTGGTTACCGACTTCACCCCGGGTTCCGATAAGATCGACCTCACCGCCGGGGGCGGCGGCCTAACCTACTACCAGCATGCGGCTTGGAATGGCACCTTGGCCGCCAGTGTGGCCAATGCCGCACCGGGCGTCAGCTTCCTGACCGACGGCTTCAATGGCTGGCTGTATGTCAAGGGCGGCGCGCTTGATGGTACCGTTATCGAATTGGCCAACATCACCTCGGCGCCGCAGACCGGGGATCTTTTGGGGGTAGGCTCCGTCGGCGTCTCCCAGGATTTGACGGTGACGGGGGGGAATGGCGGCTTTACCGTTGCCACCAACGCATCGACGTCGCTGTTCGGGCTGCAACTGAATGATCCCGATGCCGGTGCGACCGATGTGGACTCGGTGGTTCTTTCGGTGTCGCAGGGGACACTGTCCCTGGGGGCGACCGCCGGGTTAAGCGGTACGTTCACCGGCGGCACGCTGTCTTTCACCGGAACGCAGGCGAACGTCAACGCAGCCCTGGGATCTTTGACGTATTTGGGGGGGGCGACGGGCGGCACGTTGAGTTTTGCCGCCACCAATCTGTCGGCGGGCGATTCGGTCAGTCACAGTTACGCCATCACCGTTCCGCATACACTGGTCTTGAACTCGCCCGGCCTGACGGTGGCGACGAACTCTCAATTTATCCTGACCCCCAGTTATCTGAGTGTCAGCGATCCGGTGGCGGTACCGGATTCGTCGCTGGTCTATAGCTTGACCAGCCTGCCTGCATCCGGCTCGCTGAAGGTGAACGGGGTGGCGTTGGGTTCCAGCGGCACCTTCACTCAGGCAAACGTGGACGCCGGACAAGTAACGTATTTCGCTGGCGGCACCGCCGGCGCCGACAACTTCTCGCTGTCCGTCGGCGACGGTATCGGCGGCCATTCCCCGGCTCCGCTCAATGTCGCGGTGAGCCTCGTCGCCGTCAATTCCGGCCCCGACTTGTCGCTGGGCGCCACGGGGATACTGGCCCCGACCACCGGCTTTGCGTCGATCGGTTCGACCAACCTCCAGGCCAGCGATGGGGACACGCCGGCCAACCAGTTGATCTATACGGTAACCCAACTGCCTGGGCATGGCGTGCTGACCATCAACGGCACGGTGGCGGTGGTCGGTTCCACCTTCTCCCAGGTCGACGTCGCCAACCAGATGGTAAATCATGGCCTGCGCTATTATAGCGACGGCGGCGTCGCCACCAGTGATTCGTTCCAGGTGACGCTGACCGACGGGCAGAATTCCCTGGACGTGACCACGGTGCCGATCAATATCGTCGGCAATCATGCGCCGGTGGCCGGTTCGGGCACGGGCAACGCGCTGTCGTTCGACGGCAGCAGCAATTACGTCGCCATCGGCAATTCGGCGGCGCTTAACACCGGCGGCGGTTCGTTCACCTACGAGGCGTGGATCAACACCGCCGCCTATCACGATCAGGCCATCTTGAACATTGGTGGAGGAGAACTTTATCTCAGCGCCCAGTCGGGTCATGACTGGCTTGCCTACATCCAGCCCGGCGCGACGGTCGGGACGGTGCTGTCGAGCGCATCGATCAGCCTCAATTCCTGGCATCACGTTGCCGTCACCTATACGGCGGGCACCGGGGCTTCGGCTGGAACCGGAACGGTGCAGTTGTACGTCGATGGGGTTCCCGACCAAAGCGCAACCGTATCCTCGCTGTCCTTCGATGCCGCCGCGACGGCGCTTATCGGACGGGGCAAGGACAGCTATCCGATGCAATTCAGCGGGTTGATGGATGAGGTCAGGGTCTGGAATACCGCCCTCACCACCCAGCAGATTCATAACAACATGAACGCTGAACTGACTGGCCTGGAGAGCGGCCTTCAGGGCTATTGGAAGTTCGACCAAAGCTTCGGCGGGACGATGGTCCACGATTCGGGCATTTTCCAGGTCGACGGCACCGTGATGGGGAATATCCCGACCTGGGTACCGTCGGGTCGTGGCGATCAGCAGTTGACCCTGTCCACCGACGGTCCCTTGACCGGTCACCTCAACGCCAGCGATGTCGATTCGGCCAATCTGACCTGGAGCATTGCATCCAATGGCCAGCCGAGCCATGGCGCCATCACGCTTGATCCCCATACCGGCAATTTCGTCTATACGCCGGACTTCAACTTTTATGGCATCGACCACGTCACCTATCAGGTGTCCGATGGGGTCCTGACCTCGGCGGCAGTGGCCGATCTGGTGGTCGCCCCCATTAATCATGCTCCGGTGGTCGAAGGGGCCGCGGTGCGCGGCCAGGCGCTGCGGTTGAGCGGCGGCACCGTCTCCGCGGCTTCCGGCGCTCTGACCGCCGGCTCGTTTGCCTCGGGCCAAGCGACGCTGGAGATGGACGTCAATTTGGCTGCATTGTCGGCAAGTCAGGGGCTGGTCCGGCTGTCGTCGTCCGGCAACCCGACCAACCACCTTTCCCTCTATATCGACAGCAGCGGCCATATCTATCTCGACAACGGCAACGGCTCGGTGATGACGACCACCACCATCGGAGCCGGTGTCTGGCATCACGTCGCGGTCAGCTACACACCCGCCGCCAGCGGCCTTACCGCCATCGCCACCGTGGTGATCGACGGTGCCGTGGTCGGCCATCTCAACCCGGCGATCAACATCAACTCTTCACTATCGACCATCGACACCATCACCATCGGCAGTGACGGCGCCAGCTCGTTTAACGGCATGATCGACAATGTGCGGGTGTGGAATACCGCGCGCACTGCGCACGACATGGTCACCCAGGCGGAGGCGCCGGTCGGCGGCACTGAAAGCGGACTGGTCGGTGCCTGGACCTTCGATCCCTCCAGCAATCGCTCGGCGCTGGCCGATCTGACCGGCCAGCATCCGCTGACGCTTTCGGGTAAGGCTATCCTGATCGATCCGCCGGCCGAGGCCATGCATTTCAATGGTTCGGGGGCGATCACCGGTTCGTCGAGCCTGAGCCTCCATAGCCATACCGTCGAGGCGTGGATCAGGACCAGCAACGGAAACGCCGGTTGGGACGGCGGCATCTTCTCCAGCCACAGCCCGGCGGGTTCCACCTCCTGGGCTCAGATGTCCGTCTTCAACGGCGTGCTGTCGGTCGAAGTGACGTCCGGCGGTACCAGCGGGACCGGCAAGTCCTATGTCGGCACCACCAATATCGCCGATGGGCAGTGGCACAACGTCGCCTATACGGTGGACACCACCGCCAACACCCTCAGCCTATACGTCGATGGAGTTAAGGAGACGACGAGTTCGCTCTTTGGCTGGGATGGCAACATCTCCGGCCTTGCCCTGAGCACGACGCCTCAAATCGGCATAATGCGTGACGGCGTCAATTATTTTAACGGCGATGTCGGCGACGTGCGGGTGTGGGATGGCGCGCGGAGTCAGTCCCTGATTCAGCAGGACATGACAACCGTCGTGACCGGTTCTTCGACCGGCTTGCTTGGCAATTGGACGGTGACGGGCGGGGCGATCATCGACGCCACCACCGGCAGCACCATCACCCACGGATCGAATGTGGGAACCTTTGTCACCGAGCCCGCCTCGGGCGTGACCCAGCTCGCCACCACTCAGGGAATGGCGGTCAGCGGCCATGCCGTGGTCTATGATCAGGACGGCAACGCGGTGACCGTGACCCAGGCCGGCGGCGGTGCGCCCCACAGCGGCACGCTGGTGGTCAGCCCGGACGGAACCTTCACCTACACCCCCAACGCCGGCTTCTACGGGTCGGATAGCTTCACGTTGCAGGCCAGCGACGGAACCCTATTCTCGGCGCCCAGGACTTTCAGCGTCAGCGTCGCCGATTCCACCTCCATCGCCGGTGTCGCGGTGCCGGCCCAGGTACTGGCGACCAACGGCAGCACTCTTGCCGCCAAGGCGAACATTCCTGCCGGGGTACTAAGCGGAACCGCCTCTTCCTCGGGCGTGTCGCTGGAATTCGACGTCAACGTGGCCGGAACGGTCGCCCGCGATCTGATGGGGCTGACCAACTATAGCGGTACGTCACCCTTGTCCGTCGGAGTGGACGCCACTGGCCATCCGCTCTTTCATGTCGGCGCGTCCTCTTACACCGCGACCACCTCCATCGTCGATGGCGGCTGGCATCATGTGGCGCTGGTCTACAATCCCGGCGGCCTTTTTGCGCAACTTTATATGGACGGAGCCATGGTGGCGGGCGGGGCGGTTGCCGCGCTTGACCCCGCCACCTTGACCCAGTTGCTGGTGTCCAACGCCACCGCGGGCGCCACTGTGATGTTCGACAACGTCAAACTGTGGAATACGGCGCTGTCGGGCAGCCAGATTCATAACTGGGCCAGCGATGTCGGTATCTCGGACTACGGGCTGGTCGGACAGTGGAGTTTCGACGGCACCGGCTCCGTGTTCGACAATCAGGCCGGAGAGTATATGCCGCTGGTGACCGGAGGGTCGGCCCATGTCGCCGAACCGCCGATGCGCGCCGCTCATTTCGACGGCGGCCATGTGGTTACGCTCAGCCATGTCGCCACCGGTACCAGTCCGGTCACCTACGAGGCGTGGTTCCGCACCACCGGCGGCGGCGCCAGCCGCGAGGACATTTTGGCGGTGGGCAGCGATGCCACCACCGGCAACTACACCAATGGCGCCTATCTCAACATCTTGAACGGTCATGTCGGTCTGGCGATCAAGAATTGCGCCGGGGTGACCTCCAACGCCATCGTCAATGACGGCCTGTGGCATCATGTGGCGGTGACGGTGTCGGGCAACTCCGCCTCGGTCTACGTCGACGGCGCGCTGGACAACACCAACGCCAACGCCACCTACGACAGCGCCAACACCGTCATGCGCAGTCTGAATATCACCACCGACACCGGCTATATCGGTCGCAGCCTGCTGACCGGCTCGAACCTTTACCCGTTCACCGGCGACATCGGCCAAGTCGGGGTATGGAATCAGGCGCTGACCCCCGATCAGGTTCCCGAGGTGATGAACAGCCAGTTGTCCGGCCACGAAACCGGCTTGGTCGGGTATTGGAGACTGGACGAGGGCAGCGGCACCGTCGCCAATAACCTTGCCAATTCTGCCGGCAACGGCGGTTATGATACCGGCATCGGCTGGACTACCGCCAATCATGTCGACATCGTTGCTGGCGGGCGGCAGAAGACCTCGTTGACCTTCACCGGCAACCAGTCGGCCAGTGCCGGCAACATCTTCAACGTCGGTGCCGGCGATTTCACCATGGAAGCCTGGGTCAACGCCGCCTCGCTCACCGGCAGCCAGGTCATCATCGCCAAGGATGCCAGCGGATCGACCCTGCCGGGGATGTCGCTGTCGCTGGAGGGCGGCAAGCCGACCCTGCACCTGAGCGGCGCCGATGGAGCCGGCGGCTATGTGCTTCAGGGGAGCGCGGCGCTGTCCATCGGGCAGTGGGCACAGGTGGCTGTCAGCCGCAACGGCGATCAGTACACGCTGACCGTCAACGGTCAGGTGGTCCAGACCGTCGAAGCCGCGGACGTCAGCATTTCCAACCCCTACGGCCTGACTTTGGGGGCGCGCTCGGGTGCCGGTGGCATCGGCATCGATTCCACATCGACTTTCCATGGTCAGATTGCCGGGGTGCGGCTATGGGATGTCAGCCGCGATCCCCAGACCATCGCCGACAATCTGCGCCAAGCGTCGCCGGGTGGCGAAGGTCTGGTGGCGTCATGGAAGGGAATCGGTATCGCCGACGATTCCGGCAATGGTCATGATCTGACGCTCAACGGCGCCACCATCGGCGGCACCCCGACACGGGCGCTGCATTTCGATGGCGCCAGTCATATCGACCTCGGCAGCGCGGTCGCCCAAGGAAGCGGTCCTTATACCTACGAAGCGTGGGTTCGGACGACCGTCACCGGTTCGGCGCAGACCATCTTTTCCGCCGGAACCAATGCTTCCGGCCTGGGCGTCTCCATGTACGTCGATGGCGATGGCAAGCTGGGCCTTGGCGCCGCCTTCGTCGGAACCGCCAGTGGGAACACCGTGATCGCCGACGGCACTTGGCATCATGTGTCGGTGGTCCTGGCCTCGGACGGCAGCGTTCAGTACTACGTCGATGGCAAAGCCGACGGCACGGCCGCGCTTGGCGCATACAATGTCAGCGGCGCGGCGACCATCGGCGTCGCCTTCAACGGGGGACTTAATTTCATCGGCGATATCGCCGATGTGCGGTTGTGGAATGCGGCGCTGGCCCAGCCCGACATCGCCGCCGCCATGGACAAGCAATTGGCGGGCAATCCCGCCGGTCTGGTCGGTGACTGGCGTTTGGCCGACGTTACCGGCGGTACCGTCGGCGACGATTTCGGTGGCCACAATGGCACGGTGTCGGGGACGCTAAGCGTGGTCGGCAGCGCGGTGCCGATCACCGACAACCTTATCGAGATCGATCGCGGCGTGCCTTATCACGGCGCGCTGTTGGCCCAGGATTCGACCGGCGCGGCGTTGAGCTATGGCGTCGAGACCAATCCGTTGCATGGCAGTTTGACCATCAATCCGGACGGCAGCTTTTCCTATACGCCGGCGGCCGGCTATGTCGGTGGCGACGGTTTCGTTCTCAGGGTCAACAACGGTCACGCCGACACATATCAATCGGTGGCGCTGGACGTTAGGGAATCGACCCAGATGCTGGGCGCGCGCCAGCACATGGGGGTATTGCAGTTCAACGGCACGCAACGCGCCGACGCGGGCAATGTCGGCCCGTTGGCCAGCCTGGGCAGCGGTGATTTCACCCTGGAAGCCTGGGTCAACCCCACGTCCTTGACCGGCACCCAGACCATCCTGTCCAAGGCGTCGGGGACCCAGTTCCTGACGCTGGAATTGGTGGGCAACCAGCTTGAGTTCGCCGCCGGGGCTGCCGCCCAGAGCGGCAACGCCACCTCGATCGGCGCTCCCCTGGTCGCCGGGCAATGGGCGCATGTGGCGGTGACGTACCAGAACCAGACCGTTACCCTGTTCGTCAACGGCCAGGAGGTGAGCGCCACCCATGTCTTCAACGGCGCATCCATAAACAGCGCCACCTTGCCGTTTTCCGGATCGATCAATCCCATCACCGCCGATCTGCTGATTGGCCAGATCGCCACCGGCGCGAACGCCTACGGCAATGGCTTCAGTGGCGATATTTCCGATGTGCGGGTGTGGAATGTCGCCCGGTCGGTGTCGGATATGGCGCAAGGGTATAATCAACTGCCGCAGAGCGGCGACGGCACCCTGATCGGCTACTGGAACGGGCTTGGCGGGCTTGCCGACCAGTCGGGCTATGGCCACGACCTCGCGTTGCCGACCCCCGCCAGCCAACTGCCGTCGCATGCGTTGCATTTCGTCGGCACCGGCGGGATTCAAATCGTCAACAGCGTCGGCTCGGGCAGCTTCACCTGCGAGGCATGGGTCCGGACCACCTATGCCGCCGGGGCGCAGATGATCTGGGCGGCGGGCAACGATTGGCCCGGTCAGTCGATGCATTTCAGGGTGGAAGCCAATGGCGCCCTGACGATCAATGGTTCGGCGGGATCGACGGCCATCGTCAATGACGGCCAATGGCATCATGTGGCGGTGTCGGTCTCCTCGGGGGGGGGCTACGCCTTCTATGTCGATGGTGCGGCCAGCGGCAGCGGTTCGGTCGGCTCGTACACGGTTGCCGGTTACTATGCCGATATCGGCGTGAATTACGCCGGCGACTACATGTTCCACGGCGATATGGCCGATTTCCGGTTGTATAACGCCGCGTTGAGCCAGCAGATAGTAAAGACCACCATGTCCGCGCCGGCCACTGCCGGCGATGCCAACCTGATCGGTGCTTGGCCGTTGTCCGATGCCTCTGGTGCGACCGCCATTCAGGCGGTGGTCGGATCAATCGGAACCAATACGGGGAATTCGCTGACCTCGGTGCTCATCAACTCCACCGCCACACCGGCCGAGGCGCTGGAGGTCCCCCAGCATGCCCTGCATTTCGACGGGGCTTGTTCGGTTGGCCTGGGATCGGCCGTCGGGCAGGGGAGTGGCCCTTATACCTACGAGGCGTGGGTTCGCACCACCACGACCGGCACCGCGCAGACCATATTCTCGGTGGGCAGCAATTCCGCCAACCAAGGATTTTACATGTATGTCACCGAGACGGGCCAACTCCGCCTCGGCGCTGCCATGACCGTTACCACTCCAGGAAATTCGGTGGTGGCGGACGGAAATTGGCACCATGTGGCCGTGACCCTGGGCGCAACAGGGGCGATCCAATATTTCGTCGATGGCAGACTCGACGGCACCGCCACCACTTCCGCCTATAACATTTCGGGGGCGGCGACCATCGGCGATATCTTTACCGGCACGCTCAAGTTCACCGGCGACATCGCCGATGTGCGGGTATGGGGCGCGGTGTTGAGCGCCGGCCAGATTCAGCAGACCATGAATACCGAGCTGACCGGCCACGAAGCCGGCCTGTTGGCCAACTGGCATCTGGACGACGCCGGCGGCGCCAGCGGCGCGACCGTGATCGACGCCCACGGTACCAACAATGGTACGGTGGCGGGTGGCGGTGCCCTGACCAGCGTCAGCACCGATGCTCCCATCTACGATCACACCATCACCGCCGAATACGGCGTGCCCTATCACGGCGACCTGACGGCATTCTCGCCCACCAGCAGTTCGGAAAGCTGGAGCGCCGTCGGCCTGACCAACGGCACTCTGACAAGCGGCAACGGCTCCCTGGTGGTCAATGCCGACGGCACCTTCACCTACACCCCCAACGCCGGCTGGCACGGCATCGACAGCTTTACCGTCATCGCCACCGGCGCCGACGGTCATGCGTCGAGAGAAACAATCGCCGTGACGGTGCCAAGCCCGGTCCAGCCGTTGGGCGTCGGGGCGGCGGGCGCGGCGCTGCAATTCAGTGGCGGACAGTACGCCCAAACCAGCGCGGTCAACCTCAACCAGTCGTTCAGCTTCGAGTTCTGGAGCAGCCGCGCCAAGGTCGGCGCCAGCGGCGCCGGCACCGCGCTATATCAGGCTGGGGGGATATCGGTTTCCTGGGATGCGTCCAACAATTTGATTTTCACGGTGCCGGGGGCCGGCGTCAGCGTCACCGTACAGGACGGTGGGGGCGCCAATTCCTGGAGCCATTGGGCGGGAACCTATGACAGCAACACCCACACCATCGCCCTGTACGGGCAGGGGATACTGCTGGGAACGGCGAGCGGGGTCGTTGCCGCCGGCACCGGGCCGCTATACCTGGGGGCGCAGGCGGGCGGTACCAACGGCATGTACGGCCAGTTGGACGAAGTGCGGTTGTTCAATACCGCGCTCGACGCCCAGGACGTCGCCGCCGACGTCAACAGCAAGACGCCGGTCAACTCGGCCGCTCTGGTCGCCGACTGGAGCATGGATCGTCAGCTCAACACCACCCAGGGCACTTATCATCCGTATGTGCCGGATGCTTCAGGCCACGGCAACGATCTCACCCTGGGCGACGGAACCGGCTACAACGCCACCCAACCGCTTTACGTCAATACCAGCGGCAAGGCGGAGCATTTCAACGGTACCAGCGACTCCATCAGCTTCACTAATGCCGCCATCGCCAGCCATCCCCTGACCGCCATCACCGCCGAAGGATGGATTCGCACCACCAGCGGTGCCAACGAGACCATTCTTTCTCTCGGCGACTCCGGGACGGGGGCAGGGATCAAGGTCTACATGAATTCCGGCCTTCTGGGCTTCGCCGTCCAGGGCGGCACCAGTGGCGGGGCCTCGACGGCCATCAATGACGGCGAGTGGCACCATGTGGCGTTCACCCTGACCAGCGGCGGCACGGCCACCCTTTATGTCGATGGAGCGACCGTTACCAGTCAGACCGGCGTAACACCGCTTGATATCACCAGCGGCGCCGGCTACCTCGGCCGGACATCATCCGGCAACTTCTTCGCCGGCGACATGTCCGACATTCGGGTATGGGACTATGCCCGCACCCAGTCCGAGATTTCCTCCAACATGAACACCCGCCTCTCCGGTCAGGAGCCGGGGCTGGTGGACAATTGGCGGTTGGACGACGTATCGGCCACGGCGCCCGACGCCACCGGTCACGCGGCGGGACTCCTTTCCGGCGGAACCCTGACCAGCGTCAAGGAGAAGGTCTACGACGACGTCACCATGACGCGCGAGGATGTTGTCACCCGTGGCGGGCTGATGGCTATCGACACCGACAATCCTGCCGCGTCGTTGACCGCGACCTTGACCCAGCAGGCTGCTCACGGCGTCGTCACCCTGACCGGCGGCGGCACCGTCTCGCTCGGTTATGTCTACACTCCCGCCAGCCACTATTTCGGCAGTGACAGCTTCATCGTCGGTATCGATGACGGCAGCGGCAATCCGACCTATCAGACCATCGGCGTCGATGTGAAGGAGGTCCACGAAGCGCCGCAGGTGCTTGGCGCGGGCAACTTCACCATCAACGAGAACGGCAGTCAGGCGCTGGGCCTGTCCGTGGTCGACCCCATCGGCCAAGCCGGGCACCAGACCTATCAGGTGACGCTGAGCGATGCCCACGGCAACATCACGCTGGGCAACACTTTCGGTCTGACCTTCGGTTCGGGCAGCGTCAACGGTTCTCATTCCATGACCGTCTCCGGCAGTCTGGATCGGGTCAACGCGGCGCTGGCCGGGGCCACCTACAAGGCTGATCAGCTTTTCAGCGGTAGCGATTCCCTGAGCGTCAAGGTGTGGGACATCTCGGCCGACGGCATCGGCGATACCCTGGTCACCAATGTCACCGACGGCATCACCGTTACCGCCGTCAATCAGGCGCCGATCCTGCTGCCGACGCGGGGGGTGATCACGACCTCGGCCACCAGCGGCGCCGTCTCCGCTTTGCTCGCCACGACATCACTTGACAACGTTTCCATGGAAGCTTGGGTCAATTGGAGGGGGGCAAACGGTGACAACAACAACGAGTTTATCTTCTATAACGGCGATGCGTCTTATAACGGGTATGGGCTGATCGTAGATAATGCGGGTGGATTGAACTATGTGGTCGGCGGCACCGCTACCGTCGGCAGCAACGCCACCCTTGTTCCAGGGATGTGGCAGCATGTCGCACTGGTGCGGCAGAATGGAACCTGGAGCATTGTGTTGGACGGGGTCGCCTATGCGCCCTTCGCCCAGGTTGCTCCGAACGATTTCGGGATTCATCCTGGCGTTACAGCCATAGGTACGGCGTGGGCCTCCGCCGGAGGCGGGGCGGCCATCGGCTTCCAAGGCCAGATTGCCGACGTGCAATTGTGGAACGTGGCTCGCAGCGTCCAGGATATCGCCGCCACCATGGGCACCAAGCCCATCGGCAGCGAGACCGGACTGGTCGGGCTGTGGAGCTTTGATACCTCCAGCCCGACCTCTTCGTCGAATCTGGCGTCGGCCGCTCTGTCCGGAACCGGTCTTTCAACGCTTGGCGGCGCGGCCCTCGGCGGGTCGGGTGTGGGCGCCTTCGCCATCGGCGGTAGCACCAGCGGCACCCTGGCGGCGATCGATCCCGAAGGCCACGCGCTGAGCTATATGCTGACCGATTCCAGTGCCAGCGCGGTCACCGGCGGCCATCAGACCCTGGTGACGGCGAACGGCACGGTCAATCTTGATACCGCCGCCGGCACCTTCAGCTACACGCCCACCGCCGGCCACACCGCCATCGATACCTTCGCCTATTCGGTCAGCGACGGCACCACCAGCACGGCGGGTACCGCCAAGGTGGTGGAAATCGATCATGTCAGCACCTGGACCGGCGGCGCCATGGGGGCGTGGAGCGCCGCCAACTGGTCCTCGGCCCTGCCCGAGACCGGGGCCGCGATGCGGGTTGCAGGCGGTTTCGTCCAGCATTATTCGGGAGTTGACGAGGTTGGCAGCCTGCAACTGAGCCTGGGAACAATGACGACCGCCGGCGGCTCCCAGGTGGTGCAGGGCAGCACGCTGGAATTGATGGGGGGCACCGTCGCCGTGGATGTGATTGGCGGCGTCGATTCGCAGTCCAGTCTCAATATCGAGGGCGGCACCCTGTACTTGGCCAGCGGTGTCGACTTCAAGGATTTCGGGTGGCTTCGGTTGATGTCTGGCGGCATCACCGGGGCGGGAACCCTTACCACCTATGGCAGCGTTTCGCTGATGGGAGGGAGTCAGAACACCGAGATCGACGCCACCCTGGTTCTTACCAAGGGGGGTTCCATGGCGGGCAGCGCCCTGACCGGTTCCGGAACCGTCGTTCTGGCCGGCGGAACCCTGTCGCTGACCAATTCCGGCACGACCGGCGTTGATTTCGGCGTTTCGTTCCGGAATGCCGCCGCCACGCTGTTGCTGGTGGACGCCTCGAACCAGATCAACGGATCGTCGTTCACGCTCGAGCACGATTTCGATAATCTGGGCACGGTGCAACTGACCAGCGGAACACAGGTCGGCGGCGGTGCCGGCGGCTATGTGGCTTCGCTGATCGACCACGGCACGCTGACCAATGACGGCACCTTATGGGCGCTGGGCACCCAGACGGCCAGCAATCCGCATTGCATTACCGCCTCTGAGTTGATCAATAACGGCCGGATCAACGTATTCGACGATCTGCTGGTGACGTCCGGGGCGCTGGTCAACGACGGCAGCATCGTCATCACATCGTCCTCGACTCTGAAGATCAGCGACGGCGTCGCCGGTGGTTACGCCCATTTTGATAACCATGGCGTGTTCTCGGCCGCTGGCGGAATCAACAACCTCGACGTAAGCGACGCCACCTTCACCAGCGACGGCGCCATCTACCTCGGTAATGCCGCCCACACCCAGACCGGAACGCTGCACGTCAGCGGCGACATGGACCTGCTGGACAGTTCCCATCTGTATCTTCAAGTCAATGTGGGGGGGCTTTCGGATCAACTGCAGATCGGCGCGGGTACGCTGACCCTGGGCGGAGAGCTGGACATCGGCAACAGCGGCACCGTTGCCCCGAGCGGCAGCTATACCCTGATCTCGCTTGATCCCGGCTCGGGACATATGACCGGAGAGTTCAGCGCCATCCATGGTCTCGATGGCGGTCCGGGCAGCACTTATGTGCTTGATCCGCTGTTCTCGGCCACCGGGCTGACGCTGACGGCACAGGCCGCCACCTCCATCGGCTCCAACTCCACATACAACTCCCCTGGGACTGGCAATGACTATGTGGTGGGTTCGGGGAGCAACGAGGTCGTCCATCTCGGCGGCGGTGCCGATGTCTATATCGGCCATGGCGGCTATAACCAAATCGGGGTGACCAGTCTGGGCTTCCACTTCCTCGACGGCGGCTCGGGTGGCGGCAGCGAACTGATGTGGGAACAGCTCGGCGTGGGCAGCCTCAGCCAGTCCTTCAATGTCAACCTGATAACTAATGGCCCCAACGCGCTGCAGCACTTCGATGCGCTCAACCTATCTGCCGCCAGTGCAGACAGTGGCAATGCGGTACTCGACCTTGCCCACGTCCTGGCGATGACCAGCGGTACCAATGCGATTACCGGCAGCGCCCACAGTCTGGTGGTGATCGGCGGCAGCAACAGTCAGGTCAATTTCAGTGATGCCGGCTGGCACGCCGATGGCCAAGTCAATCTGACCGTGGATAACCACCAGGACAGCTACACCCAGTACTCGAATACCAATGGGAATGGGGCCACCGCCCACGTTCTGATCGACAGCCATACCCATGTGGCTTGACGGCATTCCCGAACCGGGTCGGCGCTCCCAGGGATTTCATGCCGACGCCGCCGGGCTTCGGGCCGAGCCGGGGGCCGATGTCCCGCTGACAAGCGGAACGGTCGAAAGTTCTTGAGTCTGTCCAGCCTTGGTAGAATCGGTTTTGGGATTCCTCTTGGGCCGAGAATGTGATTCAAACTGCTGGCTGGATAGGAGGCCAGCAGCGATGGCAGGACCTCTTTCATAAGACCTTCGGCAGCGGATAGCCGCAGCCCTGAATTCCGGCGAGACGACACGCTCGGCCGCGAAGCGCTTTGGCGTATCGGTGGCGACGGCGGTTCGGATTGGTCAGAAGTGGCGTTCTGGTCGGGGCCTTCAGCCGGGCAAGATGGGCGGGCATCGTCGCCCTGTTCTGAACGGCGAGACGGCGGATTGGATCTGCTCCCGTCTGGCCGAGAAGGTGGAGCCCTCGTGGGGAAGCCGGCACGCCAAGCCATCCGCAAGGCTGGTGCCCATCTGCTCTTCCTGCCGCCTTACAGTCCCGATCTCAACCCCATCGAGATGATGTTCGCCAAACTCAAGACGCTCGTTCGAAAAGCCGAGGAGCGAACCATCGAAACCACATGGAGGTGTGTCGGCATTTGGCTGAAGCCGATGCCGGGTATGGCACACACCCGGCATAGCGGACCGTCGCCCTGAAGGCGGCGGCCCGAGGTACAGCGGTCAGATGCCGTGGCGGGATCAATCGAGGCCGGGCACAGAATCCACTTCGTAGATGAGTCAACTGTCTGACGATTCAGCCCACCGCAACCACCGACAGTTGACAACCCGGCCTACAAAGGTCGGGAAGTTTGCTTTTCAGATCCTAGCCCGCTGCCAGGGCCACGATCTCCCCCAATATGCCGTGGACTTCCATCCGCATCCCGTCCGGAACGTCGGTGTCAGGGATCATCATCGCTTTTGACCTGTTCCCGAACGTGTTGCCGCTCAGAGATGGCGACCTGTTCCGTCACAGAGCGGTGGACGAAAACCGGGACAACACCTTACGATCTTGGCGAAATTGAGCACGGGATGGCCTCATCGGCTGGGAAGCGAGCGCCCATCCCGTATCGGGAAGGTGGAGTGGTGGAACAAAATCGACTTTCTCTGCGATTGCCCGCACTCGTCGGTGCGGTTCGCCGAATGCTGGGGGGGGCCGTGCTTTGTCTTCTGGGGACAGCGGCTGCCGCGGCTCCCGTAGTGTTGGACGGGGCAACCGGCAGCATCTCTCTTGCCGGGCATATCGAGGTATTCCGCGATAACACCGGCCAGTTGGGCATCGAGGATGTCGTCCACCGCCACTTCACCCCGGTCTCGGGCAATTTGGCTGCGGGCTTCGACCGCTCCGCCTTCTGGCTCCGCATTCCCCTGGAACGAGGGGGCGACGGCCCGATCGTCTGGCTGTTGGAGGTCGGGATGCCTTATCTCGATCATGTGGACCTTTATAGCTCCAATCCGGCCGGGGAATATGATGTGGCCAAGATGGGGGACCGCCTTCCCTTCGCCGAACGGTCGCTGCCCTACCGCAATTTCCTGTTCAAGCTCACGCCGCCGGTCGGCTCTTCCGAGATTTATCTACGCATCCAGACCACCAGCACGGTGATTGTCTATGGTGATGTCTGGACGCAGGACGCCTTTGGCGTAATGGCTGGGCGCGGCAGTATCGTTCTGGGTCTGATCCATGGAGCAATGTTGATATTGATACTTTCTGCATTGGTGCAGGCCCTCGTAACCCGCCAGCGTGTCTATGGTATCTATGCAATTTATGCGACATTGCTTGAGCTTATGTTCGTTTCCATGAATGGGCTGGGAGGTCAGTTTTTCTTTCCACGATCACCGATGCTGGCCGACGGAATGACCGGGATGTCCACTTGCCTCGCCGCCGGCTTTGGGGCGTTCCTCGGCTCCCTTTTGTTGAACATGGCCCGCCGCCACCCGTGGATACACCGCAGTTATCAGGTCTGTGGGACGTTCTCCATCCTCTCTGCGCTCTCGATCTTTGTGGACAAATATTATCTGGTCGGCCAGCCGGTACAGGCTATCGTGCTGTATCTTTGCATTATGCAGCCGCTGGTCGCGCTGCCGGCCGCTTTGCGCGGCGACCGCGAGGCGGCGACCTATCTTCTGTCCTGGCTTTTGCAGCTTTTAAGCCTCTCGCTTTTGGTGCTGCGGAATTTGGGGATGTCCTCGTTGGCGTTTGTCCCCGATCTTTTTGCACAGGTCACGGCGGCACTGCATGTGCTGGTGATCAGTGGCGGTCTCGGCCTGCGGATCGCCGCAATCAAGCGCGAGAAGCGGGCCGTGCAGGCCGCGCTTCTCAACGAAACGCAACGAAACAAGCGAGAGCTGGAGGGGCGCGTGGCCGAACGCACCAGTGAACTCGCCGCCGAGAACGCCGAGCGTCGCGTCGCCGAGATGCAATTGCGGGAAAGCGAGACCCAGTTGCGCGCCATGCTGGATGCCGCGCCGTTCCCGATGGTGGTCACCCGGATCGACGACGGCAGTCTGCTGTACCTCAACACGCCCGCCGCGGTGCTGTTCGGACAGGCGGAGGAAAAAGGCGATAGCCGTACCTCCATCGACTTCTACGACAATGCCGATATCCCCCCCAGGCTGATCGAATCTCTTCATACGAATGGCGTCGTGGCCGGTGAGGAAGTGCTGTTCCGGCGCATGGACGGCGCACGGCATTGGATCATGCTGTCGGCGGTACGCTTCCGCTATGGCGGCGAGGACGCCGTGATGTCGTGCCTGAACGACATCACCGCGCGCAAACAACTGGAGCAGTCCCTGATCGATGCCCGCGAGCGGTCGGACGCCGCTCTGGCATTGCAGCAGCAGGCCATGGCGGAACAGCGCAATTTCCTTTCCATGGTTAGCCACGAGTTCCGCACACCGCTGTCGATCATAGGGGCGGCGTCGGATTTGATCGAGCTGAAGTCCGAGCAGAATGGCAGAACGGAACCGGGGGTGGCGAAGATCCGCCGCGCCATCCAGCGTATGACCGACCTGATCGACACCTGTCTGGCTGATGAATGGGTGGCGTCCACCATGACCAGCCCGTGCAGGCAGCCGGTGGATCTGGGGGCGGTGCTGCGGGAAGTGGCGGACGAGCGCGGGGAGATTGCGGCTCAGGCTATCCTCCTGATGCTGCCTCCCGAACCGGTTGTGGTGCTCGGCGATGTGTCGTTGCTACGGGTGGCGGTTTCCAATCTGCTCGACAACGCCATCAAATATTCCCCGGCCAGCGGCGAGATCCGCGTGATTCTACGCAGCGATTATGATCAAGCGGTGCTGACCGTGGCCGACGATGGCCCTGGCGTCGCGTCACAGGAAGCGACACAGATCTTCGAGAAGTTTTATCGCTCCAACGCTGCCTTTAATAAGGGTGGAGCCGGTCTTGGCCTCTATCTGGTCAAGCAGATTGCCGAACGCCATGGCGGCGGCATCCGGCTGGAGCGCGTTCCCGGTACGGGAGCGACCTTCGTAATGGAATTGCCGGTCCAATGACCTCCGCGCCGTTGGCGGGTAAAATAGAAGGAAATAGCCGGAACTCGTGAGTTGGCCGCTGGTGGCTATACCGATAGACTCTGACGGCGGTTGGCACTTTGGGTCAGGGGTTGGAAATGTCGTCAAAGCCCAGTCTCATCATCGTCGAGGATGAGGCGGACCTGCGCGAGGCCATGTGCGGCTATCTCGAACGGCTCGGTTTCGATGTGCGCGGCGCCGAAAGCGGACCGGATTTCGATCGGTTGTGGCGGGGTCGCGAGGCCGCCATCGTCGTCCTGGACGTCAACCTGCCGGGGGAAAGCGGGTTCTCCATCGCCACCCGTATCCGGGTTGCCTCCCCTGGTCTCGGCATCATCATGCTGACCGCCCGGTCCCATGCGGAAGATCGCATCGCCGGCCTGGAACTGGGGGTCGACAACTATTTGGTCAAGCCGGTGATTCTGCGCGAACTGGAGGCGGCCATCAATACCCTGAGCCGTCGTCTGGCCATCGACGAACCGGAAGATGTGTCGCCGCAACAGTGGATCTTCGACCGCCAGGAGTGGTCGCTGGTGGCGCCCAACGGCATCAGGGTGGCCCTGACGGCGGCCGAATTCAGTCTGATGAGCACCCTGGCCGAATGCCCGGGGACCTCGGTCTCCGCCGGCGCCATCATGGAAGCCCTGGGCAAGGTGGCGATTGATACCAACCGCCGCAGCCTTGATTCGGTGCTGTCCCGCCTGCGCCGCAAGATCGAGGAAGAAACCGGGGTGGAGTTGCCGATCCGCTCGGTTCGCTCGGTCGGCTATGTTTTTGCATCGCCACTATGTAGATAGTAGTTATTTTATAATAATTCAATTTTTGGAGCGATTAGGAAGGAAAAAGAAGGTAAGCGTGGGTGGAGCGCTTGTAATTTATGGGTTAATTGGTTGACCATATGTACTTTTGTTTGGTGGTCAATCATGCGGATCGACAAAGCTCCCGGGTTCTCTTCCTGCCTCTTGGCGTTGGAGCCGCGTTGGATGTTCGACGGCGCCGCCGTCGTCGATGCCGCCCATGCCGCCGCCGACGCATCGGCCAAGGCGCTGATCCCGGTGGTACCTGCGGCGGTGCAGGTTCGCGCCGCCGATCCGCTCCTGGATGGCGGCAAACGCGAGGTGGCCTTCGTCGATACCTCCGTCGCCAACTACCAGGCATTGGCGGACAGCGTCCGCGCCGGGGTCGAGGTCGAGCTGATCGGCGGCGGCAACGACGGGTTGGCCCAGATCGCCCAATGGGCGGGGACCCATGCCGGCTATGACGCCATCCATGTGCTGAGCCACGGTACCGAGGGACAGTTGACCATCGGCGCCGATGTCCTGTCCCAGTCCGGCCTGTCCGCCCCGGTGGTTCTGGCGGAACTGGCGGAGATCGGTCACAGCCTGAAGGCCGGCGGCGACATCCTGATCTATGGCTGCGATGTCGCCAAGGGAGCGGACGGACAGGCCTTCGTCGCCGATCTGGCCGCCGCCACCGGCGCCGACGTCGCGGCCTCGACCGACACCACCGGCCGGGACGGCAACTGGACGCTGGAACGGGCGACCGGCGCCATCGAGGCGGACCGGGCGCTGACCGCCGACGGCGAGACCGGCTATGGCGACGACCTGGGGGTCGCCATCCGCGCCAGCATCGACGGCGCCACCCAGATGGCCGGCGGCTTCTCCACCAAGGCATTGGAGGTCAGCAACGACCACCGCTACGTCCTGTTCTCCAGCGATTGCACGACCTTCGGCGGGCCGGGCGGCACCGCCAACCTGTTCGTCGGCGACACCACCAATCACACGGTGACGCGGGTGAGTTATGCCCCCGACGGCACCGCCTTCACTTTGGTCGGCTCCGACACGAACGCCGCCGCCATGGCGGTCGATGGCAGCGGCCATGTCCTCGTCGTCTTCAACGCCACGGCCAGCGGTCAAACCAATGGCGGGGTGTTTCTCCGTGACCTTACCGCCGGCACTACCACCCTGCTGAGCGGCGATCTCCAGACCGTGGCGGGGGTCGGGATCTCGGCCAATGGCCTCACCGTCATGTACACCGTCTTTGACACGATGTCTCCCGGTCCCGCCAGCATTAAGGAAGCCACTACCCATATCTACGACCGTCAGAGCAGCACCGATACCAAGGTCGTCGACCCCTCGGCCCATGCCAACATGCCGAGCGCTCCCAGCATAACTGGCGACAGCGTTTACGAGGCGACGCTATCCGGCGACGGCAACGTCATCGCCTACACCCTGCTGAACGAAAATCTCGCCGATTCCGGCAATCCCAACGCCTACATCCACCTCTTCAACCGTAGCGGCGGCACGACGACCACCGTGAATTTGACCGCCGGCCATTCGGTGGCCGGCAGCTCTCTGGTGCTGAGCAGCGATGGCGGCAAACTGGCCTACAGTACCCAGGATGCCAGCGGCTATTACCACGGCTATCTCTTCAGCGGTGGCACCTCCACCGAAGTTGCCACGGCCCTGGACGGGACCGTAGCCAATCTCTCCGATAAGCCTTGGATCGCCGTTTCCCCCGATGGCGGAACCGCCCTTTATCTGGCGGCTGGCGGCAAGGCGATCCTTTATGATCTCACCAGCAGCAGCCGCGCGGTGTTGGCCAAGAACACCACCGGCGGCAGTGCCTGGGTTTCGTCGACCGGCGGCGTCACCAACGATGGCTGGGGCGCCTATGTCACCTCCGACTCCAACATCGTCGCCGGCGACACCAATAGCCGATACGACGTCTTCATCCAGCAGGGCAATTCCGCCCCCGTCTTCACCAGCGCCGAGGTGGCCGCCGGCTACACCGACACCGCCGCCTACGACAGTAGTTTCTCCGATGCCACCGGCACCCTGACCGCCACCGACGCCGACGGGCAGACGGTGACCTATGGCATCGACACCGGTACCGTCACCGGCGGGGTGGCGACCCTGGCCGGGACCTACGGCACCCTGACGGTGAACACCGCCAGCGGCGCCTACACCTATACCCCCAATGTCAGCGCCATCAACGCCGTGCCCGGCGGCCAGACGCCCACCGACAGCTTTCAGGTGACGGCAAGCGACGGCATCGCCGTCACCAAGCAGGCCTTCACCATCACCATCACCGGCGCCGCCGACACCCCGACGGCGGCGAGCGATACCGCCACCGCCGTCGAGGCGGGGGGCACCCTCGACGGCACCGCCGGCACCGATCCCAGCGGCAATGTGCTGACCAACGACACCGCCGTCGATATTGGCGACACCAAGACGGTTTCGGTCCTCGCCGGCGGCACGGTGGGGGTGGCGAAGGCCGGCAGTTACGGCACCCTGACGCTGAACGCCAACGGCAGCTACACCTATGTGGTGGATAACGCCAGCAGCACGGTGCAGGCGTTGCGCACGGCGGGGCAGACCCTGACCGACAGCTTCAGCTACACCATGCGCAACAGCGCCGGCTTGACCGCCTCGTCGACACTGACCGTGACCATCCAGGGCGCCGACGACGCGCCGGTGGCGGTGGCCGATACCGCCAGCGCCACCGAGGCCGGCGGCACCGCCAACAGCACCGCCGGTACCGATCCCAGCGGCAACGTGCTGACTAACGATACCGACGTGGACAGCGGCGACACCAAGACGGTGTCGGCCATCACCGGCGGCACGGTGGGGGCGGCCAAAGCCGGTTCCTACGGCACCCTGACGCTGAACGCCAACGGCAGCTACGGCTATGCGGTGGACAACAGCAACACGGCGGTGCAGGCCCTGCGCACGACGGCGCAGACCCTGACCGACACCTTCACCTACACGGTGCAGGACACCGCCGGCCTGACCGCCTCGACCACCCTGACCGTGACCATTCATGGCGCCGACGACGCGCCGGTGGCGGTGGCCGATACCGCCATCGCCGTCGAGGCGGGCGGCGTGGTCAACGGCACCGCCGGCACCAATCCCACCGGCAACGTGTTGACCAACGATACCGATGTCGATTCTGTCGCTAACGGCGAAACCAAGGTGGTGTCGGCCATCGCCGGCGGTACGGTGGGAACGGGCCGGGTGGGGAATTACGGTACGCTGACGCTGAATGCGGACGGCAGCTATGCCTATGGGGTGGATAACGACAACGCCGCCGTGCAGGCGTTGCGTATCCCGACCCAGACGCTGACCGACACGTTCACCTATACCGTTCGCGATACCGCCGGCCTGACCGCCTCGGTGACTCTGGTGGTAACCATCCGTGGCACTAACGACGCGCCCGTGGTCTCCATTCCGCTCGCCGACACCAACCAAACACAAATCGTGGGTTGGAGTTGGGGCTATCGGATACCGGACGGCTCCTTCACCGACGTCGATTCCGTGCCCAATGGCGAAACCGCGACCTATACGGCGGCCCTGGCCGACGGATCACCGCTTCCCGGCTGGATGAAGTTCGACGCGGTGACGCGTACCTTCAGCGCCACGCCGGCTATCGGCACCTACAACGCCAACGTTCGGGTGACGGTGACCGACACGGCCGGCGCGTCGGTTTACGATGACTTCCGAGTCGCCTTGGATATCAGGCCTCCGCCTGTTGCCCTGCCGGCTCCTCCCGCCCCGCCGCCGCCGGCCGCGGCGCCAGAACCCAAACCGCTGCCGCCCCCGGCACCGGATGTCATCATCCCCGACCGTGGCAAGGGGGATGGAGGCAAGGGCGACGGCGGCACGGGGGCCGGCACCGGCTCCGGCTCCGGCTTTGGCGAGGCGGGCGGCGGCTTGGCGGGTCGGGCCAACGATGGTGGTATCAGGGCCTTGACCGGCCTGGTCCCCTTGGCGCCTACCTTGACGGCGGCCTCGATCGGCGCCTTCCGGGTGGCGGTGGTGGCCGATACCGCCAGGACCACCGGGGCCGACGCCATCGTCATCGCCAAGCCTATCGGCGAGGTGGTGCAGGTGGGGCTGGTATCGTTCATCGTTCCCGTCGATGCCTTCGCCCATACCAAGGCCGATGCGGTGGTGACCCTGCATGCCACCCAGGCCGATGGCTCGCCGCTGCCGTCCTGGCTGCAGTTCGATGCGGCCACCGGCCGGTTCGGAGGTATGCCGCCCGCCGGGCAGGATCGGGCGCTTCAGATCAAAGTCATGGCTCGCGATACTACCGGTCACGAGGCGGCGCAGATCTTCAAGATGGATGTGCGCGGCAATCGTCAGGCGGGGGAGATCATCAAACCCGGTGTCCGCTATGCCTTCGCCGGACGCCCCGGCCTCGGCGCTCAGATACTGGCAGTCAGGGCCGGCGCCGACCGCATCGCCGGATTGGTCCGGATGGCGCGGGCATCGTGAGGCAATAGCGATAAATACTAGACCAATTCTAGTTAAGCTCAGAATAGGAAGGAAAAAGAGGGAAAACGTGGGTTCCTCCTCTGTTCTGCTTGGGCTACATGATCGAGTATCGCGAGGGTATGCGCGCTACGACGGAAGTTTTGACGGTTGAGAGAGGGCAGCATGCGACAGGTCAACGGACGGGACTCTCATCTGATGATGGCCTTGGAACCGCGCTGGATGTTCGATGGCGCGGTGGTTGCCGCCACGGTCAAGTCGATGGTCGATGCCGTTCCCCCCGCCGTGGAGGTTCGCGCCGCCGATTCCGCCAAGGATAGCGGCAAGAAGGAAGTTGCCTTCGTCGACACCTCGCTTGCCGGCTATCAGGCGTTGGAGGCCGGCATCCGGGCCGGTGTCGCGGTGGTCGAGATCGGTGGCGGCAACGACGGCTTGGCGCAGATCGCCCAATGGGCCGAGACCCACGGCGGCTATGACGCCATCCATATTCTCAGTCACGGCACCGAAGGGCAGGTGGACCTGGGGACCACTCGCCTGAATGATGCCGCGCTTGCGGACGCGACGGTCAGGGGCGAACTGGCCATGGTGGGGCAATCGCTCAAGGCCGGCGGCGATCTGCTGGTCTATGGCTGCGACGTGGCCAAGGGAGCGGACGGGCAGACCTTCATCACCGACCTGGCCGCCGCCACCGGGGTTGATGTGGCGGCATCGACCGACGCGACCGGCGCGGCGGCCAAGGGCGGCAACTGGACGCTAGAGGCCGGCGTCGGCACCATCGATGCCGAGGTCTTCGCCTTTATCGACTGGAACGCGGTCCTTGGATTTTCATCGTCCGATGTCAGTAGTGCCACCAACTCCGTCGCCGGGACCATCGATTCGGCCAGCGATCCCGCCAACAGCGAGCGGGCGGGAACCTACTGGGACACCTACTATCTTACCGGTGTCGCCGATGCGGCCACCGTTCAGATCTATATCGCCGGCGGAACTCTGACGGATCCCTATGTTCAGGTCTTGAATGCCGAGGGCGCGGAGGTCGCGTTCAATGACGACGGCGGGACGCTTCGCAACCTCGATTCCTACGTCTCCTATACCTATCACACCGGTGACGGCATCGGCGCTACCGCTTACTCCTCCGGACAGTACGGCACCTACACGATCTATGTCTCGGCGGGAACGCTGAATGCCTACGATCCCCCGGTCTTCACCTCCACTGCGGTGACCATCGCCGTCACCGACCCCTCGGCGCTCAACAACGACACGTTCAGCGCTTCGACCGGAACCATTACCGCCCACTCCTTCGGGTACGTGGATACCGATGGCACCAAGACGTTCGGTGTCACCAACTCCAGCGGCTCGGCGTGGGGTACCACGGTGGCGGGGTCTTATGGCTCGCTGAGCATCAACAGCGCCAGCGGCGCCTATAGTTACACTCCCAATGCTACCGCAGTGAACGCTCTGGTCGGCACCGCGAGCGACAGCTTCTGGGTCACGGTGCGGAACTCTCACATCACGGTCCGCCAGCTTTTCACGGTCAATGTCACCGGCGATCACGCGCCGGTCGGGGTGGCCGACACCGCGACAGCCACCGAGGCGGGTGGTACGGCCAACGGCACCGCCGGCAGCAATCCCACCGGTAACGTGCTGACCAACGACACCGACGTGGACGCCTCTGATACCAAGACGGTGTCGGCGATTACCGGCGGCACGGTGGGTGTCGCCAAGGCGGGCAGCTATGGGTCGCTGACCCTGAACGCCGATGGCAGCTATTCCTATGCGGTGGACAACAGCAACGGTTCGGTACAGGCGTTGCGCTCGGCGGCGGACACGCTGACCGACAGCTTCACCTACACCGTGCGCGACACCGCCGGCGCGACCTCCTCGACCACCCTGACCGTGACCATCCAGGGCGCCAATGATGCGCCGGTGGCGGTGGCCGATACCGCCCTCGCCACCGAGGCGGGCGGCGTCGCCAACGGCACCGCCGGGAGCAATCCCACCGGTAACGTGTTGACCAACGACACCGATGTGGACAACGGCGACACCAAGGCGGTGTCGGCGATTGCCGGCGGTACGCTGGGCAGTGCCAAGGCGGGCAGCTATGGGTCGCTGACCCTGAACGCCGATGGCAGCTATTCCTACGCGGTGGATAACAGCAACACGGCGGTGCAGGCCCTGCGCACGACGGCGCAGACGCTGACCGACAGTTTCACCTACACCATGCGCGATACCGCCGGACTGACCTCATCGACGACCCTGACCGTGACGATCCGGGGCGCCAACGACGCCCCGGCGGTGGCCGCTCCGCAGAGCGACATCACCGAACAGCATCTCCTGGGGTGGAGCTGGCAGTATGTGATGCCGGCGGGTACCTTCACCGATGTCGATACGGTGGCCAATGGCGAGACCGCAACCTATTCGACGACCCTGGTCGGCGGCGCCCCGCTTCCGGGCTGGCTTCGATTCGATGCCGCCACCCGCACCTTCAGCGGCACGCCGCCGCTGGGCGTCAGCAGTCTGGATATCCGGATGACGGTGACCGACGCGGCCGGCGCCTCGGCCTACGATGACATCCACGTCACCTTGGACATCCGCGTCCCCGAGACGGCGAAGGTCGCGCCGCCGCCGCCGGAGCCGCCGAAGCCGCTGCCGAAGCCGCCGGTCGTCAACCCGATCTCCGATCCGGTCATCATCAAGGCCGGCGCGGTCGAGGGGGGAACCCCGATCATCGCGGCGCTGCGCGGTGACGGCAAGCCCGCCGGCATGCAGACGGTGGTGCGCGACGCCGCCGTCGGCGAGGCCAAGGCCGGCGACAGCCTTGCCGAGACCGCGACGTCACGCCCAGCCGAAGCCATCGTGGTGGCCAAATCCATCGGCGAGGTGGTGCAGACCGGCCAGGTCTCGTTCGCCGTTCCCGCCGATGCCTTCGCTACCGCCGGGGCGGACGGGAAGGTCACCTTGCGGGCAACCCGGTCCGACGGCTCGCCTTTGCCATCGTGGCTGTCGTTCAACCCGGCCACCGGCCGGCTGGAAGGGGTCTTGCCGCCCGGTCAGGCCGGCGATATCGAGGTCAGGATCTCGGCCCGCGACGGTGCCGGTGCCGAGGCATCGCAGGTGTTCAAGTTGACCGTCAAGCCGCGCCAGGGGGCGGATGCCGGGCCGATCACCAACGGCAGTCGTCACGCTTTCGCGGGCAAGGCCGGTCTGGCCGAGCAGCTTCGTGCCGCCAAGGGGGACGCGTCCCGCTTCACGGCCCTGGTCAGCGCCACGCGGGCAGCCTGACTAGGATGTTTTCGATCAGAGGAGACCTGTTGATGATTTCCACGCGTAGTATCCGCCATTTGCTGGCATCGGTTTCCATGATGGCGTTGCTGGGCGCCTGCGCCGTGCAGCCGGTTCCGCTGACCGAAGCCGATATGAAGGCGCAGACCGTAGCGGACACCAAGGAGATGTACGCCGTCGACGCGGCGCTATCTAAGCCGCTGACCCTGTCCGACGCCATCGCCCGCGCCTTGACCTATAACCTCGACCGCCGCACCAAGGTGATGGAGGAAGCACTGGCCATCGGCCAGAGTGATGTGGACCGCTGGGACCTGCTGCCCAAGCTGGCGGCCAATGCCGGCTATACCAGCCGGTCCGAGGCCAACGCCACCCGCTCGCGCGATGCCGTCACCAACGTGACCTCGACCAGCAACCCGACATATTCCACCGACCGCGATAACAACACCGCCGATCTGGGGCTGACCTGGAACATCCTGGATCTGGGCGTCAGCTACGTCACCGCTCATCAGACCGCCGACAAGGCGCTGATCGCCACCGAGCGCCGTCGCAAGACCGTGCACAACCTGATCCAGGAAGTACGCTTCGCCTATTGGCGCACCGCCGCCGCCCAGGTGCTGGAGGCCGAGGTTCAGGAAACCGTCGCGGTGGCCGAAAAGGCGTTGGTCGATGCCCGCGCGGTGGAACAGGAAGGGTTGAAGTCCCAGGCGGACATCCTGCGCTACCAGAAGAATCTGCTGGAGAACCTGCGCCAGCTGGAAGCCATCTCGCAGGAATTGTCCACCGCCCGGATCGAACTGGCGGCGCTGATCAACGTGCCACCGAGTCAGGATATGGTCCTGGAGGTGCCGGACGACGCTGCGATGACGCTGCCGCAGTTCGCGATGGCGACCGATCGAATGGAGGAGATGGCCTTCACCAACAACCCCGACCTGCGCGAACAGATCTATCTGGCGCGCATCGCGGTGGACGAGACCAGGAAGACCATCCTCAAGCTGCTGCCGGGACTCAACCTCAACGCCACCAACAATTGGGACAGCAACAGCTTCCTGATGGACCACCAGTGGTACAGCCTGGGAGCCAAGGTAAGCTGGAATCTGTTCAACCTGATCTCGGCTCCCGACCAGATCGATCAGGCCGAGGCGGGCGAACGGGTGGCCAACGCCAAGCGGGTGGCGTTGCGCATGGCGGTACTGGCCCAGGTTCATGTTTCGCATCGCCAGTTTCTGAACGCCGGCAAGCAGTATCTGCGGGCGGATGAACTGTACCGGGTCGAACAGCGCCTGGCCCAGTTCAGCAAGGTCCGCGCCGACAACGACGCCCAGAGCGTGATGGAGCGCATCGCCAACCAGACTTCGGCCATTGCTGCCCGCCTGCGCCGCTTTCAGAGCTATGCCCAGATGGAATCCGCCTATGGCAAGATGCAGGCGACCCTCGGCCAGGATCTGCTGCCGGATCAGGTGGCGTCGCGCGATCTCGACGTACTGAGCAAAACGATTTCCGAGCGTCTGACCGTCTGGCATACCGGGTACGCCGAGGCATCGGCTCCGGTGGCGGAAGTGGCCCCCGTCGCTGAAACGGCTCCCGTCGGCGAAACTGCTCCGGTTGCCGAGGCTATTCCCGCGGTGGAAGCCACGCCGGTTGTCGAGTCTGTGGCTGCGCCACCCAAGCAGCGTGTGTCGTCCGGAAAGCCGATGGTCGCCAAGCGCGCCGTCAAGGTGGCGGCCAAGACGCCGGCCGCCGTGATCGAGACCGCGATGGCCGAGCCGTCCCCGACCGTGGTCGAGTGGGTGCGGCCCGGCGTCAGCGACGAGAAGTGGGCCGAGATCATGGAAAAGGCGGCTAGGTTGCGCGCTTCCGACACCGCCCTGGCCTCGGCTACCGAGTGATGAGCATCAGATCGGTCGCAATGGCGCTCGCTTTGCTGACCGTCACCGCCGCATCGGCCCAGGATCAGGGCCGGGGCGGCGGGGGGGGCGGCCAGGACATCCGCGCCCAGTTGTCGCCTCGCCGTTTCACCACCCTCTCCAGTGAACTGGCGGCCAAGGTGGAGCGCATCACCGTCAAGGACGGCGAACGCTTCAGGGAAGGCCAGCCGCTGGTGTCGTTGGACTGCATGGTCCAACGCGCTCAGCTGGAGGAATCCCGCGCCACCATGGTGGCGGCGGAAAAGACCTATGCGGTCAACCGCCGTCTGCATGAAATGAATGCCGGCGGCGCCCTTGAGGCGGAGGTGGCGGCGGCCGAGGTGGCCAAGAACCGGGCCAAGATCAACGCGGGCGCCGCGGTGGTCTCCAAATGCAATGTCGCCGCGCCGTTTCCCGGCCGTGTGGTCGAGATCAAGGTGCACGACCACCAGTTCGTCCAGGCCGGACAGGCCATGCTGGAAATTCTCGACGATGCCGTGCTGGAGGTCGAGTTCCTGGCGCCGTCGCGCTGGCTGTCCTGGCTGAGGGCCGGCCATGCCTTCCAGATATCCATCGACGAAACCGGGCGCTCGTACCCCGCCAAGGTGGCGCGCCTGGGGGCCAAGGTCGATCCCCTCAGCCAGTCGGTCAAGGTGGTGGCCGAGGTGGCCGGTAACTTCCCGGAACTGCTGGCGGGAATGAGCGGGCGTGTGCAATTGGCGCCGCCAAGCTGATGGCTGACCCGATTTCCGCCCTTCTTCATCTTCAGCACCGGGCGCGCGAGGCGGCAACCGCCGACGAACTCGCCTTCGTCATGGTCAACGAAACCCACGCCATGACCCCCTATCGCCAGGGCGCGCTGTGGCTGGAGGGCAAGGGGGTGGCGGCGCTGTCGGGGGTGTCGGCGCCGGAGCGCGGTGCCCCCTTCGGGCAATGGCTGGACCATGTCTGCCGCGTCCTGGCCGGTGCGACGGCCGGAGGGCCGCCGACCAGAATCGACCCCGGCACCTTGTCGGAGCGGTATCGGACCGAGTGGTCGGAGTGGCTGCCCGACTACGGCTTGTGGCTGCCGTTGAGCGCGCCGGACGGCAGGCGGCTGGGCGCCGTGCTGCTGGCCCGTGACGACGAATGGGGCGACAGCGACATCCAGTTTCTGGCGGAACTCGCTCATGCCTATGGCCATGCCCTGGCCTATTATCTCAAGGCCGGCGAAGCGACGGCATGGCGCCCCACCCGGATGACCTGGATCGTCGGTGCTCTCGCCGTCGCCGTGGTGGCCGCCATCCCGGTGCCGCTGACCGTTCTGGCTCCGGCCGAAATGGTGGCGGCCCATCCGGCGGTGGTGCGCGCCCCGCTGGACGGTGTCATCGACAGGTTCCATGTCGCCCCCAATGCCCCGGTCGCCGAGGGAGCTCCGCTGTTCGACCTGGACCCAACCACCTTGGTCGGCAAGCTGGAGGTGGCGGAGAAGACGCGGGCCACCGCCGAGGCGGAATACCGGCTGAGCTCGCAGCAGGCGGTGTTCGATCCGCAGGCAAAGTCGAAGCTGTCGGTGCTGTCGGGCCGCATGGAGGAACGCGCCGCCGAGGCCGACTACCTGCGCGGCCTGTTGCAGCGGATCAGGGTCAAGGCCCCCCGTGCCGGCATCGCCGTGCTTGACGACCCCTCCGATTGGATCGGCCGCCCGGTCGCCATCGGCGAACGGGTGATGTCGGTGGCCGACGAGCGTGACACCGAGATAGAAGCCTGGTTGGCGGTGGGCGACGCCGTCGATCTGGCGCCGGGCATGAAGGTCACCATGTTCCTCAACGCCGATCCGCTGCATCCCGCCCGCGCCGCCTTGCGTTTTGCTGGTTACGAGGCTTTGGGCCGTCCCGACGGCACCGTCGCCTACCGTCTGCGCGCCGTCCTGGCCGACGACGGTACCGACAAGCCCCGGCTCGGTCTCAAGGGTACCGCCCGCGTCGAGGCCGGACGGGTTGCGCTCGGCTATTGGGTGCTCAGGCGACCCTTGGCCGCCGCCCGTCATTTCGTCGGATTCTGAGCGTGCTGCCCGCGCTCCGCGACGAGGTGCAGCTCCATCCCGGCCCCGCCACCGGCGATGGTGCGCCGACCTGGACGCTGCACGATCCGGTACGCAACCGCTTCTTCCGCATCGGTTGGCCAATCTTCGAGATGCTGGTTCGCTGGAGTCAGGGCAGCCCGGCCGCCATCGCCGCAACGGTTTCGGCGGAAACCACCCTTCGCGTCGGGGAGGATGACGTCAATGATCTGCTGGGTTTTCTCGCCGGAAACGAACTGCTGAAACTGACCGATCCGGACTCCACCGCCAGGATGCTCCGGCGGGTCGAGGCGATGCGGCAGTCCTGGGCGCAGTGGCTGTTGCATCACTACCTGTTCTTCCGGGTGCCGCTGGTCCGTCCGGATCGCTTCCTGGCGCGGACCCTGCCGTATATGCGCTGGGCCTTTTCCCGAGGCTTCGCCATGGTGACGCTGGCGGTGTTGGTGGCCGGAGCGTCATTGATCCTCCGTCAGTGGGAAGTGTTTGGCGCCACCCTGGTGGACACCATCAGCCTGGGCGGTCTCGCCATGTACGGTCTGACCCTGGCCGGGGTGAAGGCGCTGCACGAGATGGGGCACGGTTACGCCACCAAACGGCTCGGCTGCCGGGTGCCGACCATGGGAGTGGCGTTCCTGGTGATGTGGCCGGTGCTCTATACCGATGTCAACGAGACCTGGAAGCTGACCCGGCGCCGTGACCGCCTATCGGTGGCGGCGGCGGGGGTGTTGGCCGAGTTGGCGGTGGCGGCCTGGGCCACCTTGGCCTGGGGGTTGCTGCCCGATGGGCCGGTACGCAACGCCTGTTTCATGCTGGCGACCACCACCTGGGTGTCGTCGCTGGTGCTCAATCTCAGCCCGTTCATGCGCTTCGACGGCTATTTTCTGCTGATGGATGCGCTGGACATGCCCAATCTGCATCAGCGCGCCTTCGCCGTGGCGCGTTGGTGGCTGCGCGAGATGCTGTTCGGGTTGGGCGAACCGTCACCGGAGCGTTTCAGTCCCGCTCGTCGTCTGGCGCTGGTGGTGTTCTCCTTTGCGGTATGGATCTATCGTCTCGTTCTGTTCCTCGGCATCGCCGCCCTGGTCTACCACTTCTTCATCAAGGCGGTTGGCATCCTGCTGTTCGCGGTCGAGATCGGCTGGTTTGTCTTCATGCCGTTCTGGGGGGAGTTCCGGGAATGGTGGAAGCGGCGAAGCGTCATTATCAGGTCGCGTCGGTCCTTTGTACCTATGGGAGCCTTTCTGGCGGTACTCGCCCTAGCGCTTATCCCCTGGCAATCCCGGGTCAAGGCGCCCGCCATGCTGAAAGCCGAGCGTCAGGTCGGGCTTTATGCCACAAGCTCTGGCCGGATCGAGCGCATCATGGTCAACGAGGGCCAGGCGGTGGCCGAAGGGGCGCCGTTGCTGGATTTGACTTCGCCCGATCTCGATTACCGGCTGGCCCAGGTGGAACGGCGAATTCGGGTTCTGGATTACGAACTGGCGTCGTTTTCGTTCGATGCATCCTTCCGCGAGCGATCCCAGGCTCGGCGCGAGGAATTGGAGACCGCCATCGCCGAGGAGGTGTCTTTGCGGCGCGAACAGGCCCGGCTTTCCATCCATGCCCCCATGGCCGGCAGGGTTGTGGAGATGGTTCCCGATCTCCAGGTTGGGCACTGGGTATCCCCCAAGGAGCGTCTTGCCCTGGTGGTGGACTCAGGCGCCTTGGTGGTCGAAGCCTTCGTTGCCGAAAGCGATGTCGCCCGGCTCCGCGTCGGAGGTGAGGGGCGCTTCGTCGCCGATGATCCCGGCCGGCCCGATTTTTCCTGCCGGATTATCGCTATCGACAGCGGTTCCATCCGCAATCTGACCGAGATCGCGCTTGCCTCGGTTGCCGGCGGCCCGATCCAGGTGCGTGCCAAGGATAAGGCGCTGGCACCCGAGCATGCGCTCTATCGCGCGCGCTGTGCCGTGGCGCATTCCATGCAGGTCGCTCAGCTGCGGGGAATCGCAGTTCTGAACGCCGAGCCGGAAAGCTTCGCAGGGTCCGTCATGCGCTCGGCTGCCTCCGTTCTCATGCGGGAAAGTGGAATGTGACGGGATAATTCAACGCGGAATAGGAGGTGTAATGATGCGGATAATTCCGAAGGGAATCGCTTTGATGCTCTTTCTGGCATTGTCCTCCTTCGCCATGGCGCAAGGGACTGCCGCTATCGATAAGAGTTACGAGGCTGCCAAGGCCGCCGAACTGGAATCGGTGAAGCTGCAACTGTCCTCCGGCTTGGGGGCTACCGCCTTGGTGGAACTGACCGAGGCCGATAGCGCACTTCGCCGCCTGAAGGAAGCCAAGGCTCCTGATCTGCGCCGCAAGATCGCCACTGAACTGGAATCGGCGCTCACCCGTCTGCACCTCGAAGCCGACAGCGCCGGACTGAAGAAGTAAGGCCGGCTATCTCCGATTTTGTGCATGCAGGAAGACCCAACCGTGGGTCCGAATCATTGTGCTACGATTGTGGTGGTCAATACCAATCACAGGCAAACTTCGGTAAGAACCAAGCAAAGCCGCCCTTCCCAGGGCGGCTTTTTTCGTTTTCAGGCCCAACTCGATCATGTTGGCGATATCGCCGATCAGCTCTAACTCGGAACCCCCAATCTGGCCAAACGGGTTGCGCCATAGGATATATACAAGCATAGGCCATTTGCCATATTTTAGCCGCAATTCCTATAGAGGCCCCCCCCTCGTATGGAGGCGATATGGCGGTATCGGGCAAGACCATTTTGGTGGCGGATGACAATCCTCTGGTGACGCAGCTCCTTGCACATCGCCTTGGCTCGCGGGGATTCAACGTCGTGGCTGTCGAAGATGGAGTGAAGGCTGTCGAAGCCGCACATCGGTTGATGCCCGACATTCTGGTGCTGGACGGCATGATGCCCGGTCTTGACGGCTTCGCCGTCATCAAAACCTTGAAGGCGGATGATACGACGGCCTCGATTCCCATTCTGATGCTCAGCTCCTTGAAAGGCGAAAAGGATATTGTCGGCGCACTGAATGCCGGTGCCTCCGACTATTTGGTTAAGCCCTTCATTCCCGAGGAACTGGTTCTGCGGGTCAAGCGGCTGCTGGACGCGTCCCGGTAATGGTCCGCTCTTTTCGCTTGGCCGTACTGGCCGGCCTGCTCCTGTCCACCTTGTCGTCGGTGGCCGGTGCGGATTCTTCGCGAGATGCCCTGATGTCCGAGGCGACCCGCCTGGGTTACGACAATCAGGCGGCGGCCGGCTTGGGGGTGGTGCGCCAGGTGCTGGCGCAATATCCCGACGATGTCGAAGCCCGCATGCTGGAGGCTCGTCTGCTGGCTTGGTCCGGGCACAATGATGAAGCCGGGGCCGTGGTGTCGCGTCTGCAGGAAGATCATCCGAGAAACGCAGACATTCTGGCTCTGGCGGGTGATATCTCGTGGTATGGCGGCGACATAGCGACGGCGCATGAACGCTACGAGGGCGCTTTATCCCTGAAGCCGGATCACGGTGATTCCCTGCAGGGCCTCGCGCGAACGGAGGCTGCCCGCAAAAGGCGCTGGAGGATCGACACCGGCCTGGATATCAGCCGGTTCGGGCCGCAGGGACTGAAAGAATGGCAAGATAGCAACATTCGCATTGGGTACGCCCCGTCCGATGATACGGAACTTCACGTCGTCGGTTGGCAATCCCATCGTTTCAGTCTGATTGACCGGTACGTGGAAGTCGGGGCGGATCACCGCTTCCTGCCTTGGCTGCGAGGATCGGCGGCGGTCGGGATGACCCCTGATGCCAGTTTCCTGCCCAAGCGTCGGATCGCTCTTGGCGGCGCCGTCCGAGTGCGGGATGAGAAGGGATTACTGGATGCCACGTGGCTGTCCCTGGACTGGCAGCATTCCGCCTATCTCAGCGGAACGGTCAGTTACATTGCCCCTGGATTGCAGCAATACCTGTTCGAAGGACGGGTCTGGATCACGGCCCGCATCCTGCGTGTCGTCAATGAGAACGATAAATCCAATTTGGGCTATGAAACCCGTGCGGACTGGCAGGCCCTGGATCGGCTCCGCATTTTTTTCGGATATTCCGACGCTCCGGAGACCAACGCCAATATTACCGCCTATACCAGCAGCCGGTTCGGCGGCATGGTTATCGGGTTAACGCCCGACATCGACGTCACTCTATCGGGCAGTCGCGGAGATCCCTGGCGCAAGACTGTGGGAGCCGCTCTGTCGGTGCGGTTCTAGCCATGACGGCTCTGGCGGTCATATGGCTTGTCAGCTCGGCCTTGGCCGGAGCGTCGCTGCTGTTCATGGCCGGGTTGATCGTCCGCCGCGTTTTCATCGACCGCGCGACCGCGCGCCGGGCAGCACGACGCGCCGAACTGCAGGCCCTGGTCATTGCCGCCATTGATTCTGCCTGTTCCTCTTCCATCCCGCCGGTGACCAGCCAGGATGATCGCCGCATTCTGGCCGAGATCGGGCGCGAATTGGTGGATTTGGTGCGGGGCGAGGATCGCGCCCGCCTGCTGATCCTGATGGAAGCGAATGGAGTTGTTGAAACGGCGCTGTCCGACATGACGGCCGGTTCAGCCCGTCGCCGGGAGGCTGCCATCGCCCATTTGGCCCCGTTCAACCGCGATGATGTCCGGTCCGCCCTGTTGAATGCCCTGCGTCGCGACCCGGTTCCAGCCGTTCGCATGAGTGCGGCTTTTGCCCTGGCGGAGTGGGGGGAGCCGCCTCCCTTGCCTGTTATTGTCGAGGCGCTGGGCGGCTTGGACAATGCGGGGTCCCTTCGCTTGCGTGCCCTGCTGGCACTGGTTGCGGCCGCGTCGCCGCTGGAACTGGTGGAGTTGATACGGTCCAATGCCAGTCCATCGGTACTGGCGGCCGCCCTTCATGCCCTGGGCCAGAGCGGAACCCTGGGGGCCATCGATCTTATCCTGGAGGCTACGGCTCATGCTGATGTGACGGTGCGCGCGGAAGCCTTCATGGCTCTTGCCCAGCTTGGGCATCCCGACGCGGAGAGAGCCATTCTTGGCGGGCTAGCGGATACGGCATGGCAGGTTCGGGGACAGGCGGCCTCGTGCGCGGGCCAGATCGGCTTGATTTCCGCCATACCCGCCCTGGAAGGCGCGTTGTCTGACCCCCAATGGTGGGTGCGTCTCCGGGTCTGCGAGGCGTTGGGCAAATTAGGGACGGCGGGGATCGACGCACTGAAGCGCATCGCGAAAGGTACCGGCCTTGCCGCGCAGACGGCGCAACTGGCTCTGGCGGAAGCCGGAGGCGCGCCATCATGACGGACCTGACGCTTTTCAGCATTGTCATGGTTCTGGTGGAACCGGTCTCCTGGGCGGTGATCGCCAGCGGTTTGGCGCAAAATGCCATCTATACGATCCAGCTGCTGTTGGCGTACCGGCACTTGGCGCGGCGCAGCCACTTCGAGGCCGCCGACAATCTTTGGCGCCAATATGCCGAAGTGGCTCCGCCCATCTCGCTGCTGGTGCCCGCCTATAACGAACAGGCCACCATCGTGGAAAGTGTGCGGTCGTTGCTGGCGCTACGCTACCCGCATTTTGAAGTGATCGTCATCAATGATGGGTCGAAGGACGGTACGCTTGATGCCCTGATCACGGGCTTTGATCTGCGGCCGACACGACGATCCTGGGATCAGGCGGTCCCGCACCAGGCGGTTCACGGCATCTATGGCAATCCCGCCTTCCCGTCCTTGCTGGTGGTGGACAAGGACAATGGGGGAAAGGCCGATGCCTTGAACGCGGGCATCAATATTTCCCGCATGCCGCTGTTCTGCGCCGTGGATGCGGATTCGGTTTTGGAATCCGATGCCCTGCTGCGCTGCGTCGAACCGTTCGTCGATGCTCCGGAAGAAACCATCGCGGTGGGCGGAACCATTCGTTTGGCCAATGGCTGCACTGTTGCGGACGGGCAGGTGGTCCGGGTGGGGCTGCCCACCACCCTGCTTCCCCTATTTCAAACTATGGAATACCTGCGCGCCTTCTTGATGGGGCGGCTGGCCTGGAGCGAAATGCGGGCAGTCACCCTGATTTCCGGTGCCTTCGGTATTTTCCGCCGCGATGCGGCCATCGACGTGAACGGCTATCGGCATGACACGGTTGGCGAGGATTTCGAGATCATCGTCAAGCTGCACCGCGCCATGATCGCGGCCAAACGGCCCTACGCCGTCCGCTTCGTTCCCGAACCGGTGTGCTGGACGGAGGCGCCGTCGTCGCTTGCCGTGCTGCGGCGCCAACGCGTGCGCTGGCAACGCGGCGCACTGGAAACGTTCTTTCGCCATCGCACCATGGCGCTCAGCCCCCGCTATGGCCGGATCGGGCTGCTGGGTTTCGGCCACATGCTGATCGTGGACGTGCTGGGGCCGCCGATCGAGGCTTTGGGCTATATCCTGCTGCCCTCGCTTTGGCTCGTCGGGTTGCTGGATTCCGCCTATCCGCTGGCTTTCTTCGCCCTGACCTGCGTGTTCGGCATCTTCATCAGCGTGTCGTCGTTGATTCTGGAGGAACTGGAGCTTCGGCGTTTTCCCCGGGCACGCGACCTGGCGATCCTGTTCGTGATCGCCGTGCTGGAAAATTTCGGCTACCGGCAGATTAACACCCTATGGCGGATCGAGGGGTGGTGGCGCTTCCTGCGGGGGACGCGCGGCCAATGGGGAGTCATGACGCGCCAGGGCTTCACCCCTCGCCCGGCCGACCCGCCATCGAACCGTCTGGACTAGGGGATTGTCATGGTCCTAAGCAAACTGGTTTTCGGTAATCATCACTTTGAACCGGGCGATGAATACATCCGGTTCCAGCATCGCTTCGCGTGCGTACTGCTGTTGTTCAGCACGACGGTCACCAGCATTTTCGTGATTGCCGCCCTGGCTGGCGCCGCTGACCTCCATCCCTATTACCTATGGGGAGGGGAGATTTACTGTGTGGTTTTTCTCGGGTGCTATGTGGCGGTCCGCTCTCATCCAGCCCATCTCCCGCGAATCATGGTTCCGGGAATGCTGGTGTCCTTCTTTCTGGAGGCGATCGCCTTCTTCTACAACACCGCCGACGAGCTGCGCATCCTTTGGTTTCCACTCAGTATTCCCAGCGCCTATCTGCTGATCGGTTCTTGGGCAGGCAACCTGTTGACCGCCATTTCCATTGGTTTCGTCATTGTCGCCAATTCCTACCTGCCGGTTCCCTATTCTCCGACGGCGATCACCACCATCGTCACGGCGACGTTGTACATCGCCGCTGTTTTCCGCGCCTTCGCCGATCGCTCCGTGTCCTTTCACGTTGCCATGGTGGAAGCGCGCGAGACGGCGGTGATCGCCCACCGGCACGCGGAACAGGCCCTGAAGGAGGTAGCCATGCTGCTGGACAATTCCGGCCAAGGCTTTCTGTTCTTCGGCCCCGATCTGGTGGTGCACGGACGATACAGCCGCGCCTGTGTTTCGGCCCTTGGCCGGGAGCCTGAAGGACATTCGGTCGATGCCCTGCTGTTCGAGAACGCCCCCGACACCCGGGCCTTGATGCGCCGAAGCATCGCCAGTGCCTGTGCCGCCTGGGAGGCGGGTACCCCCATCCGGGCGGAGGTCTATCTCTCGCTGCTGCCACGCAGCCTGTCCATCGGTGACCATTACCTGTCGGCCCAGTATATCGCTGTCGATGGCGGCGTTATGGTGGTTCTGTCGGACGTGACAGAGCGCAAGCGCCTGAACGACACCGTGGAGCGCGAGCGCCATCGCATGGAGATGGTGCTGGCGGCCGTGACCGACCAGGATGACTTTTTCGCGGCGGTCGACGACTTTCGACGGTTTATCGCCGATGGTGCCGCGGCATGGGGTGACCGAGCACCCTCCGAGCTATACCGGGCCATACACACCTTCAAGGGCACCTTCAGCCAGTTCAGCTTTGAACGCCTTCCCGCCCAGTTGCACGAGGTGGAAACACAACTGCGCGATCTTGCGGAGATGCCACCCTCTACCCAGGTGGCAGGGATGGTGTTCTCTGTCGATTGGCTCAACCTGATGGAGGCGGACCTTGCCGTCATCACCCAAGCCTTGGGCGCGGATTTCGTTGAGCGCAGGGGAGTCGTCACCATCGATCCCGAGCAGGCCATAAGCTTCGAGCGTTTCGCCAACCGCCATCTGCGGGCGGGCGATCTGCCGAATGACGAACAGCCGGTGTTGATGGACCTTTCCCGTATCCGTCAGGCGTCGCTCAGGCATGCGTTGCTGGATTACGAACGCATGGCGCGTCGTATGGCGGAACGGCTGGGCAAGGAAATCGATCGGTTTGAGGTGTTCGGCACCGATATCAGAATCGACCCGGATCGCTTTGGTCCTTTCCTGCGTAGTCTGGGTCACGTTTTCCGCAATGCCGTCGACCACGGCATAGAAGCGGCGGATATCCGCGAGGATGTGGGAAAGCCGCCGGGCGGCGTCATATCTTGTTGTATTGGCAGAACGGCGGACGGAATCGTCGTGGAAATTTCCGATGACGGCGCAGGAATCGACGAAGCGGGTTTGCGACTGCGCGCGCGGGATATGGCACTGGAGAACGCACCGTTGGCCGATCTGGTGTTCCACGACGGCCTGTCGAGTCGGAAGGAGGCCAATCCCTGGTCCGGGCGCGGCGTCGGCATGGCGGCCGTGCAGGCGGCGATTCAAGAGCTTGGCGGCAACATCATCATCGCCACGACCCCAGGTCAGGGGACGACCTTTACGTTCCGCTTGCCCGCTGAGTCCTGCCAAGTGGCGGCCTGAAATGACAGGATGCACCATGCTCCCCACCTCTGTTTCGGTTCTTGTCGTCGATGATTCCCGTGTCGCCCAAAAGCGTTTGGCGGCGCTGCTGGAAGAGTTCGGCTATCAGGTTGTCGGATTGGCCAGTGACGGCGCCGAAGCCGTCGGCAAGTTCCAGGCCTTGCGGCCGGATATGATCACCATGGATATCACCATGCCGGGAATGGACGGAATTGTCGCGACCAGGCGGATTATGGAAGCCTGCCCGTCGGCGGTGGTGGTCATGGTGTCGTCCCACGGCCAGGAAGCCATGGTGCTCGACGCTCTCGATGCCGGAGCAAAGGACTACATCATCAAGACAGTTGAAAAAGAAACGTTGCGTGACACTCTGCAAAAGATTGTGATCCGCCACATCCTGAAGCCGTCCCGGCCAGCCTGATCATGGGCAATCCGGTGAAATGGGCGGCCTTTCTGCTTTTTCTGGCAGCGCCGCTCATGGCCGTTTCCGCCGAGGTGACCAGCTGGATCGGCTGGTGTCCGACCGCCGATGGCGGAGGGAGGGACGGCCAGTCCCGGCTTGTTTTCCAGCCGCGGGGCGGGCAACGCTGGCTGACCCTGGGAACAGGTGTCGCGGAGAAAGGGTGCCGGATTAAAAGCCTTCCCATCGCCGTGAAGCATGTGGCTTGGTTCGGTCCGCTTCCCGGAGGAACGGGGCGGTTCGAGCGGGGCGTCACTCTGCAAGGCCCGCCTAGCCCCGCGAAATTCGATGTTTCCGAAATCCATTTCCTGGATGAGTCCGCCCCCGGTCCGTCGCCGCTCGAACCGATGCCGTTGGCCGTCGATATTTTTCCCATGCTCGATGTGCGGCCATTTGGCACCGAAGAGCGGGCCGCGTTGGAGCGGGGGGCGGACCAAGCAATCCTGTCCTGCCGTTCGGGCGACAAGCCGGCGGGCTTCATCCTTGATCAGGGGCGACGGACCATGCCGGTCCTGCCCGGATTATCCGTCCGCCTCCGGGTCGAAGGGGATGGGCATGGCTGGATGTTCGGCTTGTCCGACCCGCCTCGCCAGCAGCAACAGAATCCCCTGCTGCTCGGGGTGCTGGAGGGAAACTCGCCAGAATTTTCCGTTCCCGATGCCCCTTGGGGCGGTTTCTCCGCCATGATGGAATGCCCGCGCGCGGGCGGGACATTGATCGTTTCCGGCATGGAGCTTTTGGCGCAGGCGTCCGCCGGGGCAACCATCAGGTCGGCCTGGATGTGGCGGCCCGCCGAATGGCGTGAATCTGCGTCGGTGCTGTTTGACCGGTTGGTCCGCCACAATGCCGGGATCGTCTATATCACGGTTCCCATCCGTGAGGGGGCGGTCGAGCAATCGGATCGGCTGGGGGATTTCATCGCTTCGGCCGGAAGCAAGGGCATTGCCGTCTGGGCGGTGATCGGCGACCCGCATGCGGTCTTGGCGTCCGAGCGCGCCCGCTTTGAGCAATGGGCGAGAGTCTACGCGACCTACAACGCGGCCAATCCCCCGGAGCGGCGGCTGGCTGGTCTGCAACTGGATATCGAGCCTTATCTTCTTGCCGGCTATGCCCAAGATCCCGCCGAATGGGACGCCGCCTATGTGGACGCGGTCAACACAATAGCAAAGGCGACCTCGGGACTGCCGGTGGAAGTGGCGGTGCCCGTCTGGTTCGGTTCCGCCATCCGCCTGGGACGCATTCTCGATCACCTTGCCCCCGACATCCAAACCATAGCGGTCATGGATTATCGCACCGACGAACGTCAAATCATTGACGGTGCCGTCCCATTTCTGGCCTGGGCACAAGACAAGAGGAAAGGGATCCGGATCGCGGTGGAGTTCGGCGCTCTTCCCGACGAGGAAATCCGCGTCTACAGAGCCACTCCCGACCAGACCGGAGAATTATGGCGGATTCCTCTCGAGAGCGGAGATGCCCTGATCCTGCTGGATCAACCCGTCCAATATCCGGCAGGAGCGCCGCTGTCTTTTGTTCGCAAGTCTGTCGTACCGGGAAATACCCTGACCTTTCATGGGGCGAAGGACCATATCGACGATATTCTGCGCTCTTTGGAAGCTGAGCTTACGTCGTGGCCGTCATTTCTGGGGATGGCGATCCATGGCACGGATTGAACACAAGCAAGGAATACAGGGAATGCGACGGCATTTCCGTGCTGTACTGCTTGCGGTTATTGCCGTGGTGTTGGTGATCGACCCATGGGATGCCTCTGCGGAGAGTTCCATCTGGAGCAGAATCCAGGGTTTCGTCGGGGGGGCGAGGTATCGTTTCCAGGGCGTGGCCGGGCCGGACGGAGCCACCACTGTTTCTCAACCGGTTCCCGCCGATTGGCATCGCTTCGATGAAGGGGCAAGCAGCCGCCTTGCCATTTTGCTGACCGATCCCGCTTCTGACTGGCTGGCCCTGGCGCATGGGCTACGGACCATCGGCGTGCCCTTCACCATTACCGATGATTATCGCAAGGCTTTGACCCATCGCGTTGTTTTCGTTTATCCGCGCGTCAGTGGCCAAGTGCTGTCGTCGCAGGCGCTGAAGGCGCTCGCCGACTTTCCCAAACAGCGCGGCACACTGATTGCACAGCATGTTCTGGGCGGCGGATTGAACGCGCTGTTCGGCTTCGACGAGGCGGAGCCTGAAGCCGCAACGCAATTGCGTTTCCTGGGGGATTCAGCCCTGACGCGAGGATTGGACGATCCCGCCGAAACGTCGATCCGCATCGGCGGTCGGCAGGTGGCGCCTGTCGGCAGCTACGCCTACTCGAACCCAAAACGCCCGCCTCTCGCCGTTTACCAGGATGGGCGTGCCGCGATTCTGAACGACGAGACCGGCCGTGCCTATGCTTTCGGCCCCGATCTTGGTTATCTTCTGGCGCGCGGATACAACAATCGCCAACAAGATATTGCCCGCGACTATGTCAATGCGTTCGAGCCCACACTTGACGTTCTGTTGCGCGTCGTCCGCAATATATACCGCTCGGGCGAACCAAACGCCGTGACGCTGGCAACCGTTCCGGACGGCAAGCCGCTTTCCGTTTTGCTGACCCACGACATCGATTATACCCGCTCGCTGACTAATGCCTTGAACTATGCGGCATTCGAGCAGGCACGAGGGATCTCGGCCACCTATTTCATGCAGGTCAAATATGTCCGCGACTGGAACGACGACGTGTTCTTTACGGACGAAGGCGTGAAGACCCTGCAAAAACTACGGGCCACGGGAATGGAGATCGGCAGCCACACCATTTCCCATACCCGCGCCTTTCGCACCTTTCCCCTGGGCGATGGGACCGAACGCTATCCAGACTACGCGCCGTTCGTGCGCAGCAAGATCGTCGCAGAAAATGGCACGATCCTGGGCGAGTTGCGCGTCAGTCGCTTCTTGCTGGAGCATTTCCTGCCGGGTTACAGGGTTTCATCCTTCCGCCCGGGGCATCTGGCCAATCCATATGCCTTGCCGCAAGCGCTGACGGCCACGGGCTTCCGGTTCAGTTCGTCGGTCACGGCCAATGATTCGCTGACGCATTTGCCGTTCCAACTGACCTATAGCCGCGAGACTGTCGCGGAAACACCAATCTTTGAATTTCCCGTGACCATCGAGGATGAGGCCGATGGACCGATGCTCGACCGTCTGCCACAGGCGCTCGGGCTGGCCGAGCGGCTAAAGCGCTATGGCGGGCTGTTCGTGCTCCTGATCCATCCCGACGTTCTGGACCAGAAGCTGGAGTTTGAAAAAAAGTTCGTCGAGTCGCAGGGCGACGGTGTTTGGTACGGCTCGGTCAACCAGTTCGGGGAATGGTGGGGCGTGCGTGATCAGGTTCAGGTGGACGCCATCGAAAAGGGTGGGCGTGTGGTACTGACTCTCAGCGCTCCGCAGCCGATCAATGGCTTGACCCTGGACCTCCCGGATGCCTGGTCCTTGGTCGCGGCACCAGCGGGAGACCCAATCGTCCCGCAAGGGAACCGCCTCGTTCTTGGTTTCTTTTCCGGGAAATATGAACTGATTTTTAAAAAAACGCCCTGATACGAAACGATCGCTAAATGTCCTCTGTAAGCGAATTTTATGGGATCATCACGCTTGGCTATCTCAGGCGCTCTTCGATGTTCCGCAGTCCCATCAACGACGCCGATTCCATGGCACGGATTTTATCTGCAACGGCGGTCGCCCGGAATATTGCGTCCTTCAACGACGCGTTCACAACGTCGGCACCGCCAATGACGTTCACAAGGGTGACGATGCCCGCCATCTGGAGAGCGACCGCGGCGCTGGCCCCAAGCGGAAAGCCATAGGTCCCGGAAATGATCGTGGTGCCGTAATCAATCAAGCGTCGCGCGGTCGCTTCCGCCAGGCTTTCGGCGTTAAGGGTGCTTGCCGCCCTGATCTCACCCAGTCGACGTAGTTGGGCGTCGGTGCATCCATGCGCCTGAATCCGGAAATCGGCAAGAGCCATCAGGTTGATCAATCGTTCAGTTTCCTCACCGATCTGGCGCGATATCTTGGATCTGGAGGAGCACGCGGACTCGCCGCGCAAAGCAGTCGATAGTTTCCTTAAGCCGATCATTATAACATATGCGTTGTTAATAATTATTTCCATCTGGTGAGCGTGGGCGTCATTTCTAAATACGGAGTCATGCCCGGTGTTCAATTCATCGACCATCTTCCGGTCAATGCCGGTTATGTGGCGAATCCACCAATCATGAAAAAATTTAAATATGTCGTGGTCACATGATGGTAATTTTACTAGCTCATTAAATAGACATTCTGACTTGTCGTTGAATGATTTGTGATGTGTTTTGTGTTGTTCTCTTCCGCCATAGTCAAACTGACCCATGATGTATTCTTCGTGTAAAAAGTGATCGTGTGTGTGTGACCTTATATTTTTATATGCGCGCCTTATCTCGTTTGTCGTACACTCCGTTTTGACCGTGTTAACCAGTACGTCCATAAATCTGAAAATCTTCATGTGTTCGAGATCGATGTCTTTGCGTCCGGTCTCGATGGTCGTCGTCCACTCGAACCTAGGCTCGCGCTTGGCGGTGGTCGGGGCGGCGCAGTCGCCGGTCCGAGGCGTCGCCATGGTGGTTGTGCCGTCGGCGGGGCGGCGAGGGGAGGGAGGCCGTGCCGCCCCCGTCCTCTGGCGCGGTTCATCATCGGCCCGGCGCAACGGTCCTTTGTAGCCGGAAATGACCGCGCGCCGGCGGTCAGTTCCCCGGAAGGTCGGCGACATTACAAAGGCCTTCTTTCCGGACATGGCCGACGAAATCGCCATCTCAAGCGCATGCTTGGTGAACGGCGTGCGAAGCATCGCGGTGGCGCCGGCATCTCGGGCATCTGCCAGCTCGGCGGCGGTCCATTGATCGCTTATTCCGATGACCGGCAGAGAGGGGGGGAAGAGCGATTGCTCCCAGCGAACAAACTTCAATATGGCGAGCTGGCCGTCGTTCCCCAGGGTGTCGCAGAGCACCAGATCGATCTTGGAGACGGCGTGGCGAAGATGAAGGATTGAATGATCCACATCCTCGGTGGCGGTGATGTTGGCCACTCCCATCTCGTTCAGCCGCCGAGTGACGAATCGCCGGGTTGCGGCGCTTTGGAATGCGGCCAAAACATTCTGGGGGATAAGTGACGACGGAAGCATAATTACAGTCCCGGTCGATTTTCAACAATGTGAATTATTGATTTATGCGAAATACTTGAGGTGCATGCCGTGCCTAGTGGGCTCTGTCGGCGGATGCCATATTTATAATTTTTGAAACCTCGCGCTGAGATCCGACGGATCTATTTGTTTCTTGTTGTATGGTTCGTGATGCGTGTTTTTGTAAATTTGTATGTTTATTTGAATTTGAAAAGTCGTGTAGTTTAAACATTTCTGTCTCTGTCGCCTCAATCCTGGAAACGGCATCCCAAGCGGAAGCGAGTGAACGCCTCATGCTGTCACTGAATTTTCTGCGTCCTTCCATCACAGAGAAGACCTCTTCAAGTCCTATCAACTTCCGCGCAAATAAGTCAGAGCATCCAAGCGATATTTCGTTGCGGGATGTTACTGATAGAATATCAGTGTTGATTCTATCAAGCCGATGTTTCGCTATTTGTTCGATCATGTCGAAGAATATCTTCTGTGTTGATTCAATCGTTTTCCTTAGATTGTAATCTATGTCGTTATTGTGTTCTGTTCTCGTGTCGGCCAGTGCCATCAAATTGACCAGTCGTTGGGCTGCGTCGATCAGCTCGTTGTGCAATGCTTTTCTGGCGGGGCCTTCGTTCAAGGACGCCAGGGTCGCCCGCAGGCGTTCTATTGTTGCCACCACCTGACGTACGCCACCGATAAGGGTCTGCGTGCGTTCGGACACGGGGGCTTTTTCCCGGGAGGCAGCTTCGGCGGTTGGCCTTGTGGCGGCTTCCCGTGGGCGGACGGTTGGGGGCTCCGCCGGCTGGGGGCCGGCTCGGCCATCGGTGGTGTGGCGGAGTGGTCCGTCATATTCGGTGCCTCCCCGACGCCGGCACGGACCGCGGTCGTCTTCGGAGGCCACGAAATTGCGCCTGTCGCTCAAGGCGCGGTTCACGTTTCGCAACAGAATGCTGGAACTTATCGGCAGCGTGATGACGCAATTCGCCCCCGCATTCAGTATCGCTTCCAGTTGGTGCGGTATGACTTCGCCGATAACGCACATCACCGGCATGGACGAGGTTCTTTCCGAGGCATCGTTTCGGATGAGGTTGAGTAGACGCAGGGGCTCTGCTGCCCCGGTCGCCGCGCAAATGACGAGTCCGTGGTCGCTGCTCCACCGCGTGTCGTTGGAAAAGTTTTCTCCAGAGATCGATTCTATGTTTGTAAATCCAATGTGCCGAAGGGACATCGTCAATAAGTTACAAAGTAACTTATCATCGCTAATGATTGCGCATGATGTAGTGGCAATGGATGTGTTGTTGATCCGCGGTGGAGCTATGGCCAAGATTACCTCCTCAGCGCTGCTTCCTGGGCAATTACGCCTAGTGGCCTCTCGTCAATGCGTGTTCTTCCAAGCCAGCTTTGATATTGCCGGTGATCCTCCAGGATGTGTTTGTAGAGCCATTTCATCGCAAATTCCGAATGGCTGGCGATGGCTGATTTCACCCCGCTGCGATACAGTTCCGACGCGGCGTCGATTTTTGCTCTGAATAGTCCATGCTTAAGGCGATATTCTGGAAGTCTATGGTATTTTGCCGCATGTAACGCTTTTTCTTCGCGGTATAAATGTCCTTCGCAATACTCCTTTAGGAGAAGCAGGGACCCAAATACAAGCTGGTCCATATGCTCATTGTCGCATTTATTAATTAGAGCTATAGTTTCAAAGAGTGCCTTGTGATCTTGGTCTAGCACGATCAGTCCGACCGTCAAATCGTCAGACCATATGTTGTTTGTTGAATTTATGTCCGTAGTTACTTCCACTATCCATTCCTCAGGTTTGGCCGCGTTCGACGGTTACATGTCGGCGTCCAGGAGAGGGAACGCTCGGTCATCTACATTCTGGCTGGTCAAGAGGCCGCGATATTGCGAGTCCATTGTCTGGATGTGATTGGCGAGCCACCTCGTGACTAGTCGACTTAGCGAAGTCAGTTCTGCTCTTTTGTGGGATGCCTTGTAATTCGCGATGGCGCGTTTGACGCGCTTCTCGAATTTGTCGTGGGCGTATATGTGCTCTGCCAGCAATGGGTATTCGGATTTTATCATCGCCGTTTGCTCGCGCAGAAAATGTCCGTCAATGTATTCTTCAAGAATATTTAGGGCGGTTTCGATCAGGCTCTCGTGTTCCTCGCCAGGCAGGCGCCGCAAATCTTCCAGCAGCGCCGACAGGCGGAAAAATGCCTGATGGTCCTCATCAAGGCAGCTTTCGCCGACGGACAGGTCTTTCGTCCATGTGGGAAGCGGCTTGGTCATGAGCGTCCGGCCCCTGAGATGGCGGTGTTATGACGGCCGCGGAGTCCTTGGCGGTGACGACGTCGGCCTCCGAGCCCCGTCCCTCCCGTGACACGATTACGTCCGGGTTAACGTAATATGCATTATGCACCGAATTACCGGTGGTTGCGCGCTCACTTCGGTCTAGTGATTGCTATCCATTGGGTATGTCCGCTAGTCGTTTATCGCGGGAATGATCGGACGATAAATGCGATATATGCAAGCAAATACATATATATGGCAATCATGGGGCGCGGATGGCTAATTTTTCCTGCATCTAAAGCGCATAACGATATCGATACATATATCCCTCTTCGTGTATAAATTTATAGATGCAATACGCATATTACTAAAATGGGCGTATATGCCGTATAATCACGATATAGCGCCATGCTATATATGTGCATAATCAAAGTAGCTATCGAGATCTTAATCGTTCTAGCTATTGCGCGTTTCTGCGTTGTGCGGCACTATCACCTCCCCTGAGGGAGGGGCGGATGTCCTGTAGTCGCGGTAGTCCACTCGCGACCGCCACTGCGACGATTCTCGAGCATTTGGCGCGGGTGTTTCAAAACATGTGTTTCACCGAGGATTTGCCGCCCGTGCAATGGTCGGCATTGCGCTTTTTGGCGCGCGCCGAGAGTGCCGCCCGTTCGGTATCGGGAATTTCCGCCTACTCCGGGGTAAGCCATAGTTCGGCTTCGCGCACGGTCTCCGCCCTGCATGGCAAGGGGTTGATCGAGGTGCACGTCTGCGACGAGGACGGCCGCCGCAAGCGGATCGATCTGACCCCGAAGGGCTGGGGCCTTCTTGGGTCTGATCCGCTTAATCATCTTATCGACAGTGTCGGCGACCTGGCGCCCGCCGATTTGATCACGCTTCGCCGCGTGGCGGAGGAGTTGGTGTCCCGACTGTCGGCGGTGCCCCAACCGGCCCTTTCCCCGGTGCTTCCGGGCGGCGGCGGCGGGGACTGGGGACCGGACGGTTTGGCGGGTTGCGGGAAGCCTCACCCGTGATGCCGAGGGCGCCCGCAATCGAGCGCCGCGTCAACCCCTAACGCCTTTGGTAGGACCACCACAGGCGGATCTTGTCGGGGGGAGGGGAGCGGGTCAGGCTCTTCCAGAGGGCCGCAAGGCTGGTTCCCTCGGGGAACCGGCATTTCAGGGTGTCCTTGTGCCCTACCCACACGCTGGTTTCACCGATGCAGTATTGCTCGGCCGTTGGCGTCTCGGACGCCATGGAATCGGCGCAGCCTCGGGGTTCGGTGAGGACCCGGACATCATCCTTTCCGGTCTCCAGATCCTTCAATGCGATATCCAGCCTCGGGAACCCGGCGCAACCAAAGCAGATGCTCCAGCGCTCCATCTCCAGCACCCGGCCGCCTTCCGGCCCGGTCAGCCCCAGCCGGTTCACTCCGTTCGGGCCGACCACCAGCAGCGGTCCGGCCTCGCCGGCACAGATCAGATCCGCGCCCTGGGCGAAAGCCGTATGTTGGGCCATGACCACACAACATCCCAGCACGATCAAGGCAATCCGGGACGACATGCCTTTCTCGGGGATCACGGTGAAATCCCTTTGTCCGACACCTCGAAGGTGCCGACCTCGATGGTTTCCCCCCGGCCGGACAGGCGCAGGACGATGTCCTGATCCTTCTGGTTCTCGGTGCCGAACTTGGTCGAAAGCCGCAGCATCAGGGTGGTGTAGGGCGAAAGGACCTGCTGGCGGTGGCCGTAGAAATTGGCCAGAACCTTGTACTGGCCCGGCTTGGCGTGCCGGAGCAGGAACTCCTCGGGCCCGAGGCCGGCGATGAAGTCACGCGACATGTGCCCACCCTGATAGGTAAGGCGGTTGCCGTAATAGGCCTTCTCGTCGTTGGGATCGACCACCCACAGATCCATGTCGGAATTGTCGGCGTCCCAGGTCAGGACCACCCGCAGGTCCACCGGCAGATTGCGGATCAGCCTGGGGTCGATGCGCGACAGATCCACGGTCTTGTGACGGGCTGCGAGGGCGTTCAGTTCTTCCAGGGAAATCAGGTCGATGTCGGCGAAACGGCTGTCCCACTGCTGCGAGGCGGTCCGCCAAAGGAGGTCGATGGCCTGCTGGATATTGCCGGCGGCCGCATTGGCCAGCGCGAGATCGCGCCAGGACTGGGGTTCCTCCGGTCCCAGGTCGCGGACGCGTTCGAGCAGGGGCAAGGCGGCGGTGATTTGGCCCGCCTGCTGTAGCCGGTAAGCCAGGATGCGCAACAGGGACCGGTTGTGCCAACCGACCTCGGCGATGTTCGACAGGATGCGCACGGCCAGGTCGGTCTGCCCCGCCTCGAAGAAGATATCGGCGGCATCGATGAAGAAGGCGGTGCTGGCGGCATAGGCTTTGCGTTGTTCGAGATAGGCCGAATAGCGCTGTTCCGGGCCGGCTTCCTTCAGCGGGCGCATGTAGGGGGCGTTGGGCTCCCATTTGCGGAGATGAATCTGCGCATCGGTGGTGCTGGCGGCGCTGTCCGGGGCGGAGGCCGTGGCGCGGGGGGCGCTGGAGGTGGCGACGGGTGGCGGCATGGCGCTCGCGGTTCTGGCGCCGCTTTCTCTTAATTCCGGTTCGGGCTTGGGCTTTGCGTCCTTGGGAAAGTCGTGTTTCCACCACTCGGTCAGGTCGTTGAAGCGCTGGACCAGGGATTCGATCTGCGCCTTGTCGACCTCCACCGTCTTGGTGCGCGGCCTCCTGGCCAGGAACTCAAGGCGGAGCGATCCTTCCGGTGGCAGCACATCGAAGCGGAGGTAATCCTCGATCCGCTCCAGTGCCAGCAGCGAAGTCTCGCCGGACAGGATGCCGAAGCGTTCGCCCAGGCGCAGAACCTCGGTTCGGTTCTGCGGACCTTCGCCTTCCAGGGCGGCGACCTTGAGTTCGGCCCAGCGCTTGGCGGCGAACGGGGAATTGTCGCCCGAACGAAGCGTGATGCGTCGGCGGCTGGTCTTGCCGGCGCCGTCGATCAGGTCCAGCGTCAGCGTGGCCGCTTCCGCCCGCGTCAGGTGGCCCGCCAGCAGAACCCGTCCGGATTCCGGATAGACCGAGCCGGACACCAACTGATCGGCGCCTTCGGCGATCAGCCCGGCGATGCGGGGGCCGATCGAGGTCAGTTCCGTCAGGGCCTGCTGGGGCGAAAGCCGGGTGAGGTCGAGATACTTGCCCTTGGCTCCCTCGGCCAGGGAGCGCAGTCGGTTGGCGTCGCCGCCAACGGCCGAGTTGATGGCGAACAGCGGCACGGGAGAAGGCTCGATCGCCGCCTTGCCCCAATTGGCCAGTCCGTCGGACATCAACAATGCCACGGCATCGTTGCCGCCGAAGTTCTTGGGCACGGCCCAGGCGGCCTGATTGCTGCCCCCGTCATAGGCGACGGTCTCGAGTGCTTTGCGCAGTTGCGACCAGTCGCCATTGGCGATGGCGAATTGCCGGGGTGGTTCGGCCTGATCGCGGGCGACGACCAGCGTGACCTCGGTATTGCCCAGTACTCCAAAGTAGCCGTCCAGCAGGGCGAATTCGGCGGCATGGTCGCGCCCCGCGCCTGATCCGGACGCATCCCAGATCAGCGCGACATGGTCGGGTTTGGGCCGCACCGCCACCGCCCCGGAAACCGGAAGGTCGGCGTAAAAGTAGGACTCGCCCTCGGAATGCCCCAGCAGGATCGAATCGCCGCCCGGCGCCGTCCAGTCGATGCGCACGTCGTTCAGCGGCTGGTCCAGCGGCATGGTGGCGATGAAATGGGTGCTGCCCGAGGCATCGGGATAGCTTCTGAGGCCCTTGAAGCGCAAGGCTCCGGACGATACGCCGATCGCCTCGCCCTCGACGACGAGACTGGTGCCCTTGGCGCCTTTGATGCCGGTGAACGCCGCCGCCGGGTTAAGGTGATTCTGCCCCTTGGCATCGGGAAGCAACGCCTCGACCGTTTCGATGAAAACCGCGCGGTCCTTGTTGGGAAGCAGGGGATAGACCCGTAGTGAATAGATGTTTCCTTCCGCCCGTTCCAACAGGCCGGGATCGGCGGCGGTCCGCTCGATCGCTTCAAACACCTTTGTCGCCTTGGCCTTGGGCACCGGCACCGCCGTCATGCCGCCTCGACCCGGCTCGGTGGCCCCCAATGTGAAGCCGGTGACCGTCTGGCCTTCGCGCAGGGGAAAGCTGAGGCTGCCTTCCAGGATCCGGTTGTTGGGATTTCTAAGGCAGATCTCGGTGACCGAGGTCATCAAGCGCGCATAGATCTGCGTCGTGACGGTGATGCCGCAGATCTGGATGGGCTGGCCGTCGGTGGACGAGCGGATGATCGTGTTGGAGATTTGTCCGAGGGCCGTATGGGAAAACGATAACGCCGTGATCAGGAATGTTACGGGAAGCCATCGACGCATCACGATCTCCCTACTCTTGGACTAACGACGTGCAAAGAGATGTGCTCCTCGCTGACCGTCCCCGGGACCGGTAACTCCATATCGGATTCAGTGAAGCACGGCTGAAGGCGTCTGGCTAGGTTCTCTACCCATAAACGTCTATGCCCAAGGGGCGGTATTCAATGCAAGTGCGACAGGCGCCACCGCCATTCCTGGAGGGAAAGCGTCGATCTGTCGGCGGGAAAAGCCGGGGTCAGCTTGAATTCCGGGATTTGTTCGCGGCTGCGCCAAGTCGGAACCTGTAGCACCGGAAACCGCAGTACCCTGGCGGAATGGGGAACAAGGATGGCGCCGGAAATCACCACATGACCGTCAACCGTCAGGGCGAAACAGCGGTCCCATAGGTCCCTTTCCTGGTCCTCGACCTCCGCCGTCCCCCGGAGCCGGACCTGTCCGCCCTGCCAGCTCACCACGGCTTCGGAGGTCAGCGGACGGGCGTCGGCCGAGCCGGCCTGCACCGCGTTGGCGGCACGCTCGGGGCAGTCCGACAGATTTCCGGCGGGGGCGGGCTTGACAATCCACAACCGTGTTTCCGCAGCCTGGGCCGCAAACGGCGGCAATAGCGCCAGGAGCGTCACGACGACGAGGGTACGCCAGAAAGTCCGCATGCTATCTTGCCCCCGCACCGCCGTTGATAGCGATGACGGTACCTCAGGTGGATTGGCCGCGACCACTGTTCCGGCGCCGGACGAGATGTGTGTGGCTGGGGTCAGGAGGCTGTCTCGGACGGTCGGAGTGTCGCTGGCGACCGGCCCCGAGCGTTGCCGACCATGCGTATTGGAAGGCTCTTCCGATCTCAATAGTATTTGGATACCGCCGCGTCTGCTGGTCCCAAATCTGTTGCCGCCCTGTGATGTGTATAAATTTCTGAAGAATGTCATTTTCCCCGCGGCTTGACAAAATTTCCCCAACCCTTTTTGATGTAGCATCGTTGTCGGCGCCTCTGTTTTGCGGAGTTTTAAGAGATCGTCGGATGGATCGATGCGCGTAATGCATGTTTTTGGGTTGTTCCCAGGATGTTTTGCATATTTTTTCTGCTGAACCTGTAGGAGATGCTCATGGATAACGTTTCTGGATCAGAAAAAGGCTCGGGAGTATCAAGTTCAATCGCCGCTCAGGTCGCCTTGTCTAACAAAAAGCCTCTTGGGATGGCGCTTCTACTTACTTTTCTTTTTGGCCCGCTGGGCATGATGTATTCGACGATTGTTGGCGGAATTATTATGCTTATAATATCTGTGCCTTTGGCGATTGTTACGCTCGGGATAGGGCTGCTCGTTTTGTGGCCAATTCTTCTCGGGTGGACTTGGTTCGCTATAAAGAGCCATAATGATAAAATTGATCGTATGGTTCTTTCGGCATAGACAGGTGTCAATGCTGGGTGGTTGACTTCATCCGCCGCCAATGAGACCCGTACATCACCTGATGTGCGGGTCTTTCCTTGGGTGGAGGGCGATTTTACTTAGCGCCACTAACTCGCCATGGAGCTGGACGGTCAGCCCCCCCGATCGTGCTAGGATTTTTTCACGAATTCAGATTTCAGATTCATCGCGCCGATACCATCGATTTTACAGGCGATGTTGTGGCCATCGGTCCCGTCCACCAGGCGGATATTCTTGACTTTGGTCCCGCCTTTGACGACCAGCGACGACCCCTTGACTTTCAGGTCTTTAACGACGGTCACGGTGTCCCCGTCGCCGAGCAAGTTGCCGTTTGCATCCCGGACGACATCTGCTCCCTCGGCCGCGGAATCGGTCGCGGCGGCATGCTGCGCCCATTCGTGGGCACATTCCGGGCAAACCCAAAGGCTGCCGTCCTGATACACATGTTCACAGCCGCACTTCGGGCATTTCAAGTCTTTGTCCATTATCGACCTCGTTGTTTGGTCGGGGGAGACTAATGCACCAATGTGCCGTTAGGAAACGTAAACCGATGGTGGGGGGGATTCGCCGACGGGTTGCGACGGGGCGGCGCGGGCGGACTGACTTGCCAAGTCATAACTTGGTCGGATCGATTACCAGGATCACGCCATCGTCCTCCAAGGCAAGGGCGGCCACGCCTCTAAGGCCAATGCGGGCCCGCACCAGGTCGGGTAGGGGATGGATGGCATCCACGGGCAGGTCTCGCATGGTGACCTCGCCCGGCACCCTGATATTGGTGTCGGCGCCATGGATCCTCAGGGTCAGGATGCGGCTGGGTGTCTTCCCGTCGGGGGCCAAGCCCAACAGATCCTCGACACTGCCGGCCGCCTCGCCCTCCAGCGCCATCGCGGCCACCGCCCCGGCGGGAATGGCCAGCCGCACCCCCGCGATACAAAATCGCACCACCGGGATGGAGGCGACATCAATCATCCCCGGTTCTTCCGCCATCAAGTCCACCCCGGTAATCGGTGAAGATGCGCTCCAGATCCAGCACCGTCACCAGTTGTCCGGCGAAATGGACGATGCCCAATACCAGCAGCTTGCGGCTTTCGGCGATGGTATGGGGCGGGGGCTGGAGACGGCTTTGCACCACGTCCGTCACCTCTTCCACCGCATCGACGCGCAGACCGCTCCGCATATCGGCGGTCTGGCACAACAGAATGCGTGAGTTCTGGTGGTCCGGCCCCGGCGGGTAGCCCAGAACGGCCCGCAGATTCACCACCGATTCGATATCGCCGCGGACATTGATCACCCCTTCCAGGGATTGCGGGCAACCGGGCAAGTAGAAGACCGGGCTGTCGGGCAGAACCTCCTTCACCTTCTCGCCCAAAAAGGCAAACCAGTCGCGGCCCAGGGTGAACACCACCAGCTTGATCAACGGCTCGTCCACGTTGATGATGGCCCTGGCTTCGCCCCGGTGGGCTTCCAGGATTTGGTCCAGTGTGGGATCGGCGCCAGCGCCAGCGGTCATGGCAGTGGCTCCAGCCTGGCGATCTCGATGCAGTTGCGGCCCGCCCGCTTGGCGGCGTAAAGCGCCTTGTCGGCGGCGTCCACAAGCCGGTCGGCCGGAATTTCGGGAAAGCGCGAGATGCCGCCGGAAAAGGTGCACGAAAAACTTCGGTCCCCGGCGTGGAATTTCATCTGCGAGAAATCGTTGCGCAAGGTGTTGATGACCCCCAACGCCTCCTTCATGCTGATGTTCTGCATGACGATGGCGAATTCCTCCCCGCCATATCGTCCGATCAGATCGGTATTGCGCAACCGCTGCTGGAGCATGCGGGCCAGCCCGACCAGAACCTGATCGCCCGCCGGGTGGCCATAGGTGTCATTCACGCCTTTGAACAGGTCCAGATCGATCATCACCATGCAGACCTTGCCGCCGTCGCGCCGGGCCTGAGCCACGGTGGTGTCGAGGTACTGGGACAAGAAAGTGTGGTTGACCAGACCGGTCAAGCCGTCCTTGACCATCAGGGAGCGCAGCGTGCGCGTGCGTTCGGCACGGATGGCGACCGCGCTGATCAGGTCTTCGGGCTGGATGGGTTTGGTCAGAAAGGCTTCGGCGCCGACACGCAGGGCTGAAACCTGGGTCACCTTGTTGGTTTCGCTGGACAGGAACACGATGGGCAGGCTGATGAAGTCGGGAATCTGGCGGATAAGCCGCGACAGATCGCGTCCGGAACACTGGGGCATGTACATGTCCATCAGCACCAGATCAGGGCGGAATTCGGCCAAAGCCTCAAGGATGCCACTGGGGTTGTGCAGCAGGCGGGTGACCATGCCCGCTTCTTCCAGAATCAGGCTGTGATATTCGGCCACTTCCGGCTCGTCATCCACCACCAGAATGCGGAATGGGTCGGGGGCGTCCCGCGATGTCAGCGAATCCAGGACCTCGACCACATCGATGGTCCTTACCGGCTTGGTGAAATAGGCTTGACCGCCGGCGACCACCGATCGCAGGCGGGCATCGAAGTCCCGCCGCGAAGATACGAAAATCACCGGCGGCGGATTTGGGATATCGTGTCGCAACGAGGCGATGATGTCGGGGCCGGCATTGTTGCTGCCGGGAAATACGATATCCATGATGACGGCGTCGGGGGGATTGGCCAGTACGGCGGCCCTGAGCGCGTCGGGCGAGGTGAAATTGGCCACGCCATAGCCGAAGCAACCGAGTTGCGAGGCTATAGCGTCAGCCGCGATCTCGTCGTCATCACACATATAGATGCGCTTGCGGGGCTGACCGCCGACGGACCCGACCTCCGTCAGGTCGAATGCGGCTGCCTGGGGGCGGATTTCGAGTTCGATGTCCAGCGCCTGGGCGGCCAAGGTCTGGACATGGGCCAGTAGGGCGATCATCTCGGCCGCTACCGCCGTGGCCGAGACCGGGCGCGCTTCTTCGTCCAGGGCGCGATATGCCAGCAGCATTTCCTCACCGAGGCCGCCTTGGGCGCTGATCTTCTCCAGGCCGAACGAGGCGGCGGACCCCTTGAGGGAATGGAAGACACGGTACAGATCGTCCAGCAGGCCCGCATCCTTGGGCGAGACCATCAGGCGTTCGCACATCTGGCGGCCCACGGCCACGGTGGTGGGAACCTTGGTCAGGAAGGTGTGGCGCAGCTTCTGGATCTTTTCGCGCAAGGTCGGCTTGCGAGCGTCCATGCCTTATCCCTTCGCCCGCGCGGCCATGGCCGCGTCGATGGCTTCGATCAGCGAGGTTTCCAGCGAGAAGTCCTTGGTCAAACAGCCGTCCAGGCGGGGTTCATCCGCCAGAAGCGGGCCGGGCTCGTCCCCGGTCAGCAAGATGAACGGAATCTCTTCTCCCTGGTCCCGCCAGGAGCGGAACAGGTCGATGCCGCTGATCAGAGGCATGTTCATGTCGGACACCACCAGATCGAACGGGCCGCCGTCGGACAGCGCGTCGGTGGCATCGACGCCATTTTCCGTCAGCACCACCTCGTGGCCGGCATCTTCCAACACCGCACCGGTCATTTCGCCCGCCATGGGGTCATCGTCAACCACCAATATTCGCATCGTTCGTCCACTCTGTCTCGGGTCTTTACCCTAGCAAACCCCGCAAGGTATCGACTAGGGAGCTTTGATCGAAATCGCCTTTCACGATATAGGCATCGGCGCCCACCTGGATGCCGCGCCGCCGATCCTCGTCCTTGGATCGCGAGGTGACGATGATGATCGGGCGCTCGCGGTAGCGGTCTTCCTGGCGTAGCGCCGCCGTCAGCGAGAAGCCGTCCATGTTGGGCATTTCCACGTCGGTCAGCACCGCGTCGAAATCGCCGGCCCTGGCTTTTTGCAGCCCGTCCAGCCCATCCTCCGCCAGGGTTACCACATAGCCATGGGCTTCCAGTACATCCTTTTCGATTTCGCGGGTGTTAAGCGAATCATCGACCACAAGAACCCGGAAGGCGCTGTCCTGGCCGGCGGGGGCGTCATCGCCGGCCTCGCCCCGGACGAGGCGGGCCATGTCCAGCAGTACCGGGGCATGCAGCACGCTGACCAGCGCGTTGCGCCCGGTCATCACCATGCCGGCCACCAGGGGCAGGTGGCGCAGATGAATGGGCAGTGGCTTGATGACCATGTCGCGTTCATCGACAAGGTCATCGACGCGCAGCGCCAGCTTTTCATTCCTGACCCGAACCACCACCAGTAAAAGGCCGGATTTGGCGCGGCCCGTGTCCGCCATGCCCAGAAGCCCGGCCAAGGAGACCACCGGGATGAATTCGTTGTCGATCACCACCGCGTCGCGCCCGGTCACGTTCAGCAGCCGGTCCGGGGGCAGATCCAGCAGTTGCGCCACGTATTGGGCGGTAAAGCCGAAGCTTTCACCACCGGCCTGGACCACCAGGACCCGCATCACCGCCAGCGAAAGGGGCAGGCGCAGCGAGAAGGTCGTGCCCTTGCCGGGTACGGTCTCGACACCGATGACGCCTTGCAGGTCGTCGACGATGGTCCTCTTGACCACGTCCATGCCGACGCCGCGCCCGGAGACTTCGGTGATGATGGAACTGGTGGAGAAGCCGGGCGAGAAGATGAGGTCGATGGCCTCGGAATCGGGCATGGCGGCGGCCTGCTCGGCGCTGACCAGTCCCTTGCGCACGGCTTTGTCGCGGATGGCGCCCAGGGGCAGTCCGCCGCCATCGTCGGCGACGTCGATCACCACCCAGCCCCCGTCCTGGCGGGCACCCAGGCGGATGGTGCCGTAGGCTGGCTTACCCGCAGCCCGGCGGATGGCGGCATCCTCGATACCATGATCGACCGAATTACGCAGCAGATGGACGATGGGGTCGTTCAGCCGATCGATCAACTGGCGGTCCAGCTCGATGTCGGTACCGGTGAGCTGGCATTCCACATCCTTGCCCAGGGACCGCCCCAGGTCGCGGATCAGCCGGGATGCCGGTTCCAAGACGATGGACAGAGGCAGCATGCGCATGACCAGCGCCTTGGCATGCAACTCGTCCATCAGCAGTTCCTGAGAGAACACGTCCTCGCGAAGATCGCGGGCGAACGGGCCAAGGGCCGACGGGTCGGCACCTTCCACCTCGCGCTCGATCTGGCGGATATCGATCAGGCGCTGGCGCAGCCGGGCATGGCTGGAGACCACCTCGCCCATCAGTCGGATCAATTCGTCCAGCTTGGTCAGCTGTACCCGCACCGTATCGGCGGATTTGAGCTTAACCTCCGCCTGTCGCGGGATTTCCGTGGCGGTGTGAGGCGGCAGCGCGGCGGGAGGGGCGGGCTCGTTGCCGTCGCCGGTCAGAACGGCGGCCAGCGCCGCGCACACCCCCCTGTCGGGTTCGCCCGGCGCATCGCCATCGGCGACCTGATCGACCTGGGCGGCGATGGCATCCACGCCCTGTTGCAGCAGCCGGCGCAAATCGGCACTCCAGGCGAGGCTGCCATCACGCAGCGCGCCCAACACGTCTTCGACGACATGGGCGGTCTCGGTGATGGGGATCAGTTTCAGCATCCGAGACGAGCCCTTGACCGTATGAGCCGAACGGAAGATGGCGTTCACGGTCTCGTGATCGGCGGGGTTGGCCTCCAGGGCCGCCAGACCGTCCTCGACCTTGCGAAGGTGGTCGCGGGCCTCGTCGACGAAGCGGGCGGTGAAGCGCTTGATGTCGAGGGCCATGGCCTATCTCCCGGCCATGCGCGCAGGACGCGCCTGGCGTTCACACAGGAAGCGGATCTCGGCCGCGGGCAGGCCCAGGGGCAGCACCAGGCCGCCATCGGGATGGGGGTTGACCTCGCCCAGTTGCTGGAGCGTTACCCGATAGCTGCGCTGGGCCGATTCCATCATGCCCAGGGATTTTTGGACATCGGCCAGATAGTAATGGGCGGGCCAGCACTCGTGCCGGACATAGACCGCTTTCTTCAGCCAGGCGGCGGCATCTTCGAGCTGGCCCTGCCACTTGGCCGCCAGACCCAGCAGTACCAGGGCATCCACCGACCATTCATCGGCAGCCAGCGCCTTTTCTCCCAATTGCCGCGCCGTCTGGAAATCGCGGCCCAGCAGCCGGACGTAGCCTTCCAGCGCCAGAAGGTCGGCGGCGGGCCGACCTTGGCGGTTGCGGGGGCCCAGGATCAGGTCGACGCGATCGAATCGCTTGTCGCGAATAAGCGAGCGGATCTCGTCCAGGTCCGGTTCGGGGGGGGCGGGTCGGGGAATGGGCAATTTGGGTAAAGGCGCGGGGGCGCGGCTTCTCTCCGGGCGGGAAGCGGGAACGGGATGCGGGGCGGGGACCGCCCGGGGCGGTGCCTTCCGGTGGAAGAAGAAGGCTCCGTCTTCTTCCGCCAAGGTGAAGACGCCGAGATCGTTGGCCAGGGTCTCGGCGGAGCCGGTCACCAGATGGCCGTGCTCGCACATGGCGTGGGCGAAGCCCTGCTGGATCTGGCGGCGGGTGGCTTCGTCGAAATAGATGGAGACATTGCGAAAGAACACCACGTCCAGATCGCAAAGCGCCGGAGGGAAACCGCGGGACAGCAGGTTCAGCGGATGAAAGCTCACCATGGCCTTCACCTTGTCGTCCACCACCATGGTTCCTCCCGCCAAGGGGTGGAAATAGCGCTGGCGCAGATCGGTGTCGAGGCTGCGGAACGAGAATGCTCCGTAGCGTCCGGCGCGCGCCTTGGCAAGCGCGTAATGGTCGATGTCTCCCCCCAGGATTCGCACCATGCGGGCCGCCGCCTCGCCATATTTTTCGAGCATGGCGATGGCGATGGAATAGGGCTCCTCCCCGCTCGAACAGCCCGCCGACAGGATGCGGATGGGAAGTCGCCCGTTCGCCTCGGCCAGCAGTCGCGGCATCAGCCTGTCGGTCAGCAGCCGAAGCTGTTCCGGCTCGCGGTAGAAATAGGTTTCGTTGATGGTCAGCAAGGTGACGAGTTCCTGGAATTCGTCTTCGTTGGCCACCAGCCTGGCGAAATAGGTCGGGGCATCGTCCAGCCCCAGGGCGGCAACCCGCTTGTCGATGGCGGCCACCAACGGCTCTTGGCCTAGACCGTCCGACTGTAGACCGCAGTGGCTGCGGATCAATTCCTTGAAGCGGGCCAGGGTGCCGGCGTCGATCACGGCCGCTCTCCCTCCGCCAGCAGATCGGCCAGCGCCGCCGCGAGGTCGTTCAGCGGCAGCACACGCTGCACCCAGCCCTTGTCGATGGCGATGGCGTTCATGCCGAAGATCACCGAACTGGCCTCGTCCTGCCCCAAGGTGGCACCGCCAGCTTTGGATATGGCCTCCATCCCTGCCACCCCGTCGCTGCCCATGCCGGTCAGGATCAGGCCGATGGCATCACGGCCCGCCACGGCGGCGACGCTGGAGAGCAAGGAGTCGCAACTGGGCCGGTAGATCTGTCCGGACTTGCGCTCTTCCAGCCGGATCAGCCGATCCGGCGTTACGGTCATGTTGGCCTCGGAGGGTGACAGATAGACGGTGCCGGGCGCCAGTCTTTCGCCATCCCGGCCCAGGCGAACCGGCAGGGGGCAGACACTGTTCAGCCATTGGGCCATACCGGACGCAAAACCGTCCGAGATATGTTGGGCCACCACCACCGGGCATTCCGGCGGGCCCGCCATGCCACCCAGCAGGGCGGCCAGCGCCTGGGGACCGCCGGTGGAGGACGCGATGGCCAGTATCCGCAGGCTTTCGCACCCGGACAGCGGCGGGGCTGGGGGCAAAGCGGCCACTCGTGCCGGCGAGGTGGCGGTAGCCTTGGTACGCGGCATGGTGATGACGGGAATCTTGGACACCAGCCGCGCTTTGTCGATGAAGTCCTCTATCGCCTTGGCCGACCTCATGTTGGGCTTGTCCACCACCTCGATGGCGCCCTTGGAGATGGCCGTGAATGCTTTTTCGGCATCGGCAACACCGCTGACCACCAGGATGGGCCGCGCCCTGGAGCACATGATCTCCTCGATAGCCGCAAGCCCGCCCATCCTGGGCATTTCCAAGTCCATGGTGATCAGGTCCGGGCGCAGCCGGCGGGTCATTTCCACGGCCTGGACACCGTCGGGCGCCTCGGCAACCACCTCGAAATCGCCATCGGACTCAAAGATGGTGCGCAGCAACGAGCGCGCCAGCGAACTGTAATCGACAATCAGGACCGAGATCTTGCCGTCACTAGCCATTAGGACTGGGTGGCATCGAGGGAGAAGCTGCGCACCCGTTCACCCAGTTCCCCCGACAGGGCCGTCATCTCGTGGCTCACCTCGCGGATGCGCCCCAGGGACTGGGCGGTATGGGAACTGGCCGAAACAATCTCGCGAAGCGCGACCACCACCTGGTTGCTGGCGGTCTTCTGCTGCTGGGTGGACAGCGAGATTTGTTGCGCCGCGCTGGTGGTCTGGCGCGCCGCGTCCACCATTTCGCCCAGCAGGGCGGCGGTGTTGCTGGTGGCCACCAAGCCATCGGTGATACCGGCACCACCTTTTTCGGAGGTGATGATCAGCCGGCTGATGGAATCCTGGATTTGCGACACCTTGGTTTCGATCTCGCCGGTGGAGTTGGTGACGCTGTCGGCCAGACGGCGGATTTCGGCCGCCACCACGCCGAAGCGGCGGCCCGCCTCGCCGGCGCTGGCCGCTTCCAGCGCCGCATTGAAGGCGATCAGCTTGGTCTGGTCGGCGATCGTGTTGATGATGGACATCACCTTGCTGATTTCCTTGGACCGGCTGCCCAATTCCAGGATTTCGCTCAGGCTGTTCTCGTTGTCTTGCTGGATATCGGTCATCTTGGTCATGACCAGATCCATGGCATCGGCGCCACGCTTGCTTTGCTCCCAGGTCTGGTTGGCGATGTCCACCACCGATTTGGAATGCTCGGAAATCTGGGTCGACGATGCCGACAGTTCTTCCATGGTCGAGGTGATCTCGGCCACCGACGCCGACATCTGTGTGGACGTGGCCGCCTGGCCCTCCACCGCGCCGTCGATTTCGTGGATGGAATCAATGGCCGCCAGCGCGTGCGAGCGTACCTGGCCGACAAGGTTGTGGAGACTTTGCCGCATGGCCTCGACCGCATGGGCAAGCTGGCCGATCTCGTCGCCGCCGCCGCCTTCCACCGGTTGGGCCAGATCTCCCCCCGCCACTCGCGCCACCCCCTGGGCCAGACGGCCGATGCGCCGGGCCAGATGGCGGGCGGTGGCGGCCGCCAGGCCAAGCCCCAGGGCCAGCGCCAGACCGGCCACCAGCAAGGCGGTGTCGCGGGCCCCGGCCGCGGCGGCCACATAGCGGCTGCGGTCCATGGAGACCTCGATCACGCCGATGCGCTTGCCGGAGAAATCGGCGATGGAGGCCCCATAGACAGCGTGGGGGACTCCTTGCGCCGTGGTGTGCATCATCTGGGGTTCACCGGCCAGTGCCTTGGACAGGGCTGTTTCGTCGAAGCCGGCGGTCTTGCCCATTGTCGAGGCGAAGGTCTGGAACTTGCCGTCCTCGGCCAGATACAGGGCGATGTCCACGTTGTGCTCGGCCTTGAAACTATCGAAGAAGCCCTGGCCGAACGTCAGGCCGATTTCCACCGTGCCGAGATAGCGGACGCTGTTGCCGACCGGCACGACGCCCCGAATGCCCAGACCGGCGACACCGCCTTCCAGGCCGCGGGTGGGTTTGCGGCTCTCGTTGGCCATGACCACGGTACGGCGGAAGGCCGACAGGTCGTCGCCGAACTTCTCGGGCTTGTGCAGGCGAAGGAAAGAGGTGGCCGGCGCGGTATGGAACTGGAACTGTTCGACGCCGAATCCCTGGGCGATGGACTTGAAGCTGGGTAGCAGCGCCGCCAGCAGCGCGGTACGGTCGCCGGCGCCGAACTTGTCTTGCACGAAGGGAAGCGAGGCGGTGAAAGTGGCCAGGGATTCCGCCGTGCGGCTTTCCAGCCCGATCCGGTCCGAGACGGCCTTCATATGCCCTTCCAACTCGGCGCGTTCGGCTTGGCCGATGACGTCTTCCATGGCGCGCAGGTTGGACAGGGTGAGCATGAGCGCGACCGCGATGACGGTCGCCCCCATGGCCAGCATCAGCTTCATCCCAAGCCGCAAATTATCGAACATGCTTATCCCCAACTTATCTTCCGCTTTATTGGATCATCGCGGTCGATAGGTATCTTGGCAAGTGATTCCCTGTATTTCCAAGGTACTGGGGCGATCAAATCATGACTAACGTCGTGGCCGCAGTTCGTATCGTCGCAACCGTCAGTTACTGGTCGCTAAGGCTTGTCGAGGCTGACCGGCGACGCACCCGGCTCGAAGTGGGCATGGACCGCGCGCTTCAGGCCGTCCGGATCGCCGCCCCGCTCCGCTATCCGTCCGGCCAGCGCGGCATAGGCGGCCTCGGGGTCGCCGGCTTGGACGAAGCGCTTGTAAAGCGGTGGAAACGGCCCCAGCCCCAGCGCTTCGGCCAGCAGTTCCACGTAGTTCAGCCATTCGATGCCGTGCTCTCCCTCCGCCCACAGCAATTCGCGGTAGCAGGTATGGTAGACGGTGGCCAACCCGTCGCAGCCGAGAGCCTTCGCCTTGGCGACGGTTTCGGCCACCATGGCGCGGTGACGCTCGGTCCCGATCTTGGCGATGATTGACGGGGAGCAGATGTACCCCCATTCCTCGTCCGCCGGCAGTTCGACCACGTCGAGGCCGGGGATCGCCCGCAGAATCGCCAGCGTATGCTTGGAATCATTCCGCGACAGGGCGGTGCCCTGATGGCAGTGCAGCCCGATGCGCCGGCGGATTGGCGTCTTGAATGCCAGCCGGTCAAGGTTTTCGGCGATGAACTGGGTGACGTGCAGGTAAGGCAGGCCGAAGGCCAGCGCGCCCGAGCCGATTTGCTCGTCAAAGAACACGTTGCAGGAGGGGCAATAGGTCAGCACCGCCTTGGGCTGGACACGGGCGAACTTGTCCAGGGTACGCTGGGCGATTCCCTTCGCCGCCTTATCGTCGCCGACGACGTGATGGACGATTCCGCAGCAATTGCCCGCGCCGCCCAGGGTGATGAAATCGACCTTCATCGCCCCCAGCACCGCCACCATCGCCTCCGCCAGATTCATCGTGCGCAGCACGTTGCAGCCGAGAAACAGAACGTAGTCGTGAGGCTGGGCGAGCTTTGCCGGTGTCGCTTCCCAGAACCGCTCGGGGCTTTGCCGCAGCGCGTCCGCCAGCGGCAGGATCGGGCCGAAATAGGCATTGTAGTTGAACTTGCTCATGGCACTCCTCGCCAAAAGATCGCAGGGACATCGCCGGGACTTTACGGCGGCGCATGCATTTGGAAAAATGATTTGAAAATATATCAATGATAACGGAATAAAATGATATGCGTCCGCTCGACATCGATGCCGTCCAGGCTTTCGTACTGGTGGCCGACTTTCTCAGTTTCACCCGGGCCGCCGAGGCCTGCGGGACGACCCAGTCGGCGATTAGCCTGAGGCTGAAGCGGCTTGAGCAGCGGCTGGGCCGGCGGCTGGTCGAGCGCAGCCCGCGCCTGGTGCAGCTTTCGGCCGAGGGCGAGGCGTTCCTGCCTAAGGCCCGCGATCTGCTTGCCGCCATGGAACGGGCGGTCGCCCGCTGCGATCAGGCGCCGGGCCACCTTGTCCTCGGTATCAGCGACCATGTGGCGGGGCCGGAATTTCCCGGCCTGCTCGGCCGTCTGGCCAGCCATCACCCGGAACTGGCGCTGGAGGTCGAGGTCGGCATGTCGCCCCGCCTCGCCGACGAATTCGATGCCGGCCGCTTCGACGCCGTGATCGTTCGCCGCCAGAGCGGGCGGCGCGATGGCGAAGTGCTGTTCACGGACTCCTTCGGCTGGTTCACCCTGCCGTCGTGGCGGCATCGGCCGGATCAACCGTTTCCGCTGGTGTCGCTGTCAACGGTGTGCGGGGTGCGCAACGCGGCGGCGCGGGCTCTCGACGATGCCGGGCTGTCCTGGCGCGAGACCTTCGTCGGCGGTGGCACCGCCGCGGTGGCGGCGGCGGTGATGGCCGGACTGGGCGTCGCCCCCTTGTCCCGGCGCATCGCTCCCGCCGGCTTCATCGATGCCGGCCCGGCCCTTGGTTTGCCTCTCGTGCTACCCGGTTCGGAAATCGTCCTGCTGTCGCGCGTCTCCGATCCCCGCTCGGCCTCGGCGCTGAGGACGGTGACGGCGGCGTTCCGGGGCGGTGGCGCCGATGCATCCTGAGCCTGCTGATCGTCGTCGGGTTTCCAACTGGTTGCGGCCGTCTTCAAGGTCTCAGATCACCCCCCTGGCCCGGAGGTCGGTGACCGCCTCTTCATCGAGGCCCAGCATGGAACGCAGCACCTCGTCGGTGTGTTGGCCGAGCAGCGGCGGCCCGCGGTCGTAGACCACCGGCGAGTCCGACAGACGCAGGGGGCTGGCGACGGTGGGGATGTCCCCCGCCACCGGATGGGGGACGTTCCGGCGCAGGTGGCGGGCTTCGACCTGGGGATCGGTGAAGACGTTGTCCATGGTATTGATGGGGCCGCAGGGAATCTGCCGCCGCTCCAGGGCGTCCAGCAGGCCCGCCGAGGTGTAGCGCCGGGTTTCGGCCTCAATCAGCGGAATCAGGGCGGCGCGGTTCTCCACCCGGGCGCGGTTCAGGGCGAAGCGTTGGTCGGCGGCCCATTCCGGATGCCCCAATTCCCCGGCCAGCTTGGCGAACTGTCCGTCGTTGCCCACCGCGATGATCAGGTGGCCGTCGGCGGTGGGGAAGGCCTGATAGGGGACGATGGCGGCATGGCCGTTGCCGGCCCGGCCGGGTACCGCGCCACCGACCAGCCAGGTCATGGCCTGGTTGGACATCATGGCGACCTGCACGTCCAGCAAGGCCATGTCGATGTACTGGCCCCGTCCGGTGCGATGACGCTGGTTGAGCGCCGCCAGCACCGCGATGGCGGCATGCAGTCCGGTGGAAAGATCGGCGACGGCGATTCCCGCCTTCTGCGGTCCGCCGCCGGGCAGCGCATCCTTTTCCCCGGTGACGCTCATCAGCCCGCCCATGGCCTGGATCATGAAGTCGTAGCCTGCCCTGGGCGCATAGGGGCCATCCTGGCCGAATCCGGTGATCGAGCAATAGATCAGCCGAGGATTGATCGCCTTCAAGGCATCGTAGTCGAGGCCGTATTTGGCAAGGCCGCCGACCTTGTAGTTCTCGACCACCACGTCGGCCTTGGCGGCGAGGCGTCTGAGCAGATCCCGACCTTCAGGCGCCGACATGTCGACGGTGATCGAACGCTTGCCCCGGTTGGCGCCCAGGTAATAGGCGGCGTCGCCCCTGTCGCCCGTCACGGGATCGGCGAGGAAGGGCGGACCCCAGCCCCTGGTATCGTCGCCGGAACCGGGCTTTTCCACCTTGATCACCGTGGCGCCCAGATCGGCCAGCATCTGAGTGCACCAGGGACCGGCCAGAACTCTCGAAAGGTCGAGGACCAAGATGTCGTCAAGTGCCCGCATCAGTGTTTCCCCCTAGTGAAACCATCCAGCCAGAACGGTCAGCCATCCCGCCAGCGCCACGAATCCGGCGAAGGTGAACAGGCCGTTCCAGCGCAGCACGATGGTCGTGGCGGGCTTGCCCACCAGTTCGCCCAGCAGCATGGCCGACGCGGTCATGGCCGAGGAGTTGATGGCCAGGCACCAGCCGGCGATCAGGCCCAGGGCAAGCGATTCGGCGGCAAGCGGCAGGCTGGGTGCGGCGCTGAGCGCCGAGGCGATGATGGTGGCGGAGACGATGGGGTTGATGCCGACCAACGCCGGACCGGTCACCGCCACGATCGCCAGTACCGGCAGCAGCAGGGGCGGCAGCAGTGGCGAGCTGATCAGCGCGCCAAGGGTCTCGGGCGGGACCATGGTTGAAAACAGGGTGCCGATGAAACCGGCCGATGACAGGATGGCGATCTCGGTACGATAGGCGGGGAAGGTGGCGCCCGCCTGGGCGACCACCCGCCGGGCCACCTGGGTGGTGCCGCTGGCGATGCCGCCCCCCAGGTACTGGCGGGCCAGCCAGCCCAGGCCGACCAACGGGGTGGACACCAGCATGGCGCGGCTGAGCGGCGCGCCGAGGCCATATTCAAAGGCCAGCGCCGTCAGGAAAACCAGCAACACCAGACCGGCAACCCCCGCCAGGGCGGCGAGGTCGCGGGCCGGTACGGTCGGGGGGACCAGATGGCGCAGATGGGCCGGGGCCTGAAGACGGTCCTGCAACCAACCCAGGGCCAGCACCATGGCGCCGGTCAGCATGCCCAGCGGCAGCATGGAACTCCAATGCAGGCCGGGCAGCGCGGTCAGCAGAACCGCCAGCGAGATGGAAAGCGGCGACGCCAGCGGGGTTATTGAAAAGCCGCGCAACAGCGCCAGCACCATGCGGCGCTCGCGGATGTCCCTGATCTCGCGGTTGCCGCCCGCCGCCTCCAGCGAATTGCGCTGCTTGATCATGATGCCCAGCAGGCTCAGCACCCCGATGTTGAGGATAATGCCGAACAGATAGCCGCCCACGGTCAACAGGGCATAGCGCCGCCCCGGCGGCTGGTTGACGAAGAAGGTGGAACAGCGGCTGACCAGGGGCGAGGTTCTGGCGGCTTCGCGCAGGAAGAACTGGTTGGCGAAGAAGGTGGCGAAAAAGGCGCCGGTGTCCAGCGAGCTGGCCAGCACCCGCGCCGGATCGGCGGTGCCGGTCAGGGCGGCGCTCACCGTGAGTCCGATCGCCAGGCCGATCATTACCTTGGCGTTGAGTGCCATCTTGCGCCACTCGGCCAGCAGGAAGGCAATCAGCAGGATGCGGGCGCCCAGGCGGGGGAATTCCGCCGGCACGATCACGTCGGCCAGAACGCAGACGATCATGCCGAGCAAAAGCAGGGCGGAGGGGCGGGGGGCCATCATCGCCGCTCCGCCCGGCTCATTTCCGGGGTCATGGCTTGACCGACAGCCGATCCAGTCGGGCCAGCGCCGCCCGGGCCTCGTCCTCGAAACGATGGATGATGACGGCCAGTGGCTCGATGCGGTCGGCGAAGGCCACCGACTGGCCCACCGACAGGGCGGCCCGGGTCCAGTCGCCGGTGCGGTAGGCCTCGCGTCCGACCTTGCCGGAAATGTGGGGCATCAGCGCGTCGATGCCGGCGCCATCCCTTTCCAGACTCTGCACCGTGGATGCCGCCTCGTTGCGCAGTACGCGGGCGGTATTGCGCAGCGAGGACAGGATCAAGGTGGTCTCTGTCTCGTCGGCGGCGATCAGGCGTTGCTTATAGTCGGCATGCGCCCAGATTTCCTCGGCCACCAGGAACCGGGTGCCGACCACCACGCCGTCGGCGCCCAGGGCCAGGGCGGCCACCAAGTGGGCACCGGTGCCGATGCCGCCGCCCACCAGCAGCGGAATGGACAGCTTGGCCGCCGCCACGTTGGCTTGAACGAAGGTGCCGACCATCTCCATGCCGGGATGGCCGCCGCATTCGGCGCCGACCACGGCGACGGCGTCGACGCCCTCGGCCTCGGCCTTCAGCGCGTATTTCACCGCCGGCACCTTATGCACCACCTTGATTCCCGCGGCCTTGAGGGGGGAAAGGTAGGGGGCGGGGTTGCGGCCCGAGGTTTCGACGAAGCGCACCTCTTCCTCGACGATCAGGTCGAAGACCGCTTGGGCGCGGTCGCCCTGGACCATCTTGGGCAGCATCGAGACGTTGACCCCGAACGGCTTGCCCTCGGCCAGCTCGCGACAGCGGCGGATGGCGGCGCGGAGATCGTCCAACTCCTCGTAGCTGGCCGCGGTGATGAAGCCGCAGATGCCGGCGTGGGCGGCGGCGGCGACGTACTCGGCCGTCGCCAGCCACTGCAATCCGCCGGCCAACACCGGCAGGCGGATGCCGAACAGTTCGGTGATCCGGGTATGGAACAGCCGGTTCATAGCGGTACCCCTTCTGGCGATTCGCTGCCGGTGCGGTAGCGGAAGGTGCCTTCGCCCATGGCGATCAGCGTCCCGCTTTCGTCGAACACCTCGGATGCGCAGAACACGATGCGGCTGCCACCCCCTTTCTTGCGGCCGATGGCACGGAGCGTGCCGTGGCGGGCTTGGCCGGTGAAGCTGGTGGTCAGTTGCAGCGTCACCACCCGCCGCACCCGGCCGGGATGGGGACAGAAGGTGGCGGCGAACCCGCATGACGTGTCGATCAGGGTGGCGAGCACGCCGCCATGGACGACGCCGGCACGGTTACAGTGGCGCCGGTCGACGGCAAGGGTGAGGACGGCGCGATCCTCCGACCATTCGGTCAGGTGGTAGCCCAGCATCTCCTGGAACCCCGATCGGGGCTCACCGTCGAGCAGGTCACTCGGCATGAAGGGCATCCCTGGCGAAATACAGGTCGTGAAGACGCCCGAGATCGACGGAAGCGGCCGCTTCGGACAACACCACCTTGCCGCCTCGGATCAGATAGACGTGGTCGGCGATCTTGAGCGCCTTGTTGGTGTTCTGCTCGACCAGGACGATGGTGCGGCCCTCGCCGCGCAAGCGGTCGAGGATGCCCATCACCTCATCGACGACGACGGGCGCCAGACCCAACGAAGGTTCGTCGACCAGGATCAGCTTCGGTTCTTCCATCAGGCCGCGCCCCATGGCCAGCATCTGCGCCTCGCCGCCGGAAAGCGCACCGGCCAACTGGTCGCGACGCTCGTAGAGGCGGGGGAACATGTCGTAGACCATCTTCAGGTTTTGAGGCGCGCGGGCACGGCACTTCTTCGGGAACGCGCCCATCAGCAGGTTGTCGGCCACCGTCATGTCGCGGAATACCATGCGTCCCTCGGGGATCATGGCGATTCCGTCGTTGACCATGGCCCAGGTGCTGGCGTTGGTCCGGTCGTTTCCCTGGTAGGCGACGGTGCCGCCATCGGTTCTGACCAGTCCCATGATGGCCCGCAGCAGCGTGGTCTTGCCGCCGCCGTTCGGCCCCAGGATGCAGGTGAGCTTGCCCTCCTCGACGGAAAGCGACAGATCCCACAGCACGTTGATCGAGCCGTAGCCTGCCCTGAGAGATTGGATGTCAAGCAGCTTCGCCACCGGTATAGCTCCTGATGACTTCGGGGTCGTTGAAGACGTGATCGGGACTGCCCTCGGCGATGAGGCGGCCGAAGTTGAGAACCACCACCCGAGGGCAAAGCCGGGTGATGGTCTCGATGTCGTGCTCGATGATCAGCAGCCCCAGTCCATAACGCTGGCGGACCTCGGCCAGGGTGTGCATGAAAGCGCGCTTGCCCGCCGTCTCCAGCCCGGCCAGCACCTCGTCGAGCATCAGAAGCTTCGGGTTGGTGGCCAGCGCCTTGCCGACCTCCAACGCCTTCTGCTCGGTCAGTGCCAGCGAGGTGGCGGCATCGGCATCGGCCTTGTGGCCCAGCTTCAGCAGATCAAGGATTTCCGCGATGCGTTCACGGTCGATGCGCCCGGTGGCAAAGCGGCTCGCCACCATCAGGTTCTCCCTGACCGTCAGTTCGTGCATGGGCTGGGGCACCTGGAAGGTGCGGCCGATGCCAGCCCTGGCCCGGGCGTGGATGGGCATGGCGACCAGATCGCGGCCCAGGAACCGGGCCTGTCCCCGGGTCGGCCGCACCAAGCCCGACACGGCGTTGAACAAGGTGGTCTTGCCCGCCCCGTTGGGGCCGACCAGCCCGAGGACATCGCCTTCGGCCATGGCGAAGGTGACGTCGCCAACCGCGATCAGGCCGCCGAAGGCGACGGTGATGCCGTCGAGATCAAGCAGCATGGGACGCCTCCTTGCGAAGGAATTTGGCGGTCAGCATGGACATCATCCCGCCCGGGTTGAACAGGATCATGGCACCCAGCAGCACGCCCAGCACGATCTGATGGCCCTGGGGCAGGATCGGCTTGAAGGCCAATTGGTCAACCAGATAGACCACCAGCGCGCCGGCCAGCGGGCCGGAAACGGTGCGGTAGCCGCCGAAGATGGCCGAGACGATGGCCAGCATCGTCCACTGCCCGGCAAAGGCGTAATCAGGTTCCAGGAAGTTGATGTAGTGGGCGTTGAAGGCGCCCACCATTCCGGTGATGAAGGCCGAGACCATCAGCATCCAGGCTTTCAGCACGATGGAATTGACACCGACCACCCGGGTCGCGTCCTCGCTGTCGTGCATGGCCTTCAGCGCCAGCCCGTAGGCCGAGCGGCGGATCAGGTGATAGGCCGCCATGGCCGCCACCACTATGGTCAGGATGACGAAATAGCCGCCCAGCTTGGAGCCGAAATCGAGCCCCAGCACATTGGGTAGGCGCGGGATGGACAACAGTCCGGCCGCGCCGCCGGTGACCGGCTTCAGCTCGGTGGCGAGGATGCGGAAGATTTCGGCATAGGCCAGGATGGCCAGCGCGAAATATGGCCCCCTCAGCCGCAGCGCCGGCATGGTGGCGACCGAGGCGATGGCCGCGCCCACCCCCGCCATCAGCATGGCCGGGAACACCGGCCAACCGCCCCTGAGCGTCAACAGGGCCGAGACATAGGCGCCCACCCCGAAGAAGGCGGCGTGGCCGAAGCTGACCATGCCCCCAAGGTTGCCCAACAGCGCCCAGGCCACGGCGATGCCGGCAATGGTCAACGCCGCGACGATCAGGCCGATGACGTAGGTGTTCGACCCCAGTGCCAATGGTACCGCGACATACGAGAGGGCCAGGAAGACGGCGATCTTGACGGAATTGTTCATGCTTACCCTCGCCGCTTGGCCCGGCCGAACAGGCCGGACGGCATCAACAGCAACACCACCAGGAACAGCACCATCCCCGCCAGTTCCTGCAGCGCCGACGAGGCCAGTGTCACCGTCAGGCTTTCGACCACGCCCAGCAGCACCGCCCCCAGCAGCACCCCCGGTACCGAGCCCATGCCGGCCAGCACGGTGATGATGAAGGCCTTAACCGTCAGGTGATGGCCGAGCGACGGCTGGATCACCTTGGCGGTGTAGATGGCGACGCCGGCCACGGTGGCCAGCAGGCCGGACACCGCAAAGGACAATACTTCTGTCAGCTGTGGGTTGACGCCCATCAGCTTCGCCGCATCCCGATTGGAAGCAACGGCACGTAACGCCCTGCCATACCAGCTTTTTTCCAGCCACCACCACACCGCGCCGACCAGGACGATACCGAGTGCGGCGAACACCAGTTCGGCCTGCATGGCGAACAGCGTATCGAACAGGATGGTGGCGTCGTGATACCACGGCGTGGTGGTGGAATGGATGTCCGCCGACCAGATCATCAGGACCGCGTTGGTCAGGATGACGCCGATGCCGAAGGTGAGGATCAGCGAGTTCAGCTCGCGGTCGGTCTTGATCAGGCTGATCAGGTAGTAGACCGCCATGGCGGTGGCCACCACCAACGTCAACGCCAGGGGCAGCGAAGCCAAGGGATCAAGGCCCAGCTTTTCCTCGGCGGTGTAGCTGATATAGGCACCCAGCAGCACAAGTTCGCCATGGGCGAGATTGATGACCCGCATGGTCCCGAACACCAGTGCCAGGCCGAGTGCGATCAGGGCGTAATAGGCTCCCGACAGCACACCCGAGAACAGGGATTGGGCGACAAGGTCGATCATTGGACGGCCACCTCTATTTCCGCCATGCGCGGGCTTGTCCCGCGTATCCGTGCCCTGTCGCGAAACCGGACGGTGCCGGTGCGGAGCGGCGTGGGTGGCCGGGACAAGCCCGGCCATGACGAGGAAGATATGCTAGGGACTACCACGGCAGAGCCGGATACTTCATCTTGCCGGTGGCGGCTTCCAACGGCCATACCAGCTCCACCTTGCCGGCCTGGTGCTGGCCCATGCGGTGGGTGAACTCGGGGTTGTCGCCGGCTTCGTCGAAGCTGACCTTGCCGATAACCGATTCGGTCTTGGTCTTGCGCAACTCGGAGGCGACGCCGCCCTTGTCGATGGTGCCGGCATCGGCGGCGCGGGCCACCGCATCGAACAACAGCTTGGACTGGACGTAGCCGAAGATGCCCAGATAGTCCGGCGCCTTATTGAACATCTTCTGATAGGTCTCGGCGAATTCCTTGGCCTCGGGCGTGGTGAACACGGCCGGGTAGGACAGGGTCGAGGTGCCGGAGACGTTTTCCATCAGGTCGGGAAACTCGGCGGCCATCTTCGAGGTGGCCAACGACCAGACGCCGGCGATGGTCTTGATGTCGGGCTTCAACACCTTGGCGGCGCGCAGGATGCCGACATAGTCGTTCTCGTAGCCGATCATGGCGATGGCTTCGGGACGGTCCTGCAACTTGATCTTGTGGACGATCGGCTTGAAGTCGTTGGTGGCGGGGTCGAAGGCGTGCATGGTGACTTTGACGCCCTTGGCGCCGAGGCCGGTTTGCAGCATCTTGGCCACCTCCTCGGTGGCTTCCTTGGTCGAATAGACCACCGCCACCGACTTGATCCCCACTTCGGAGAACATGCCCATCAGGGCGCGGGCATAGCCTTCCGAGCTGTTGATGCGGAAGAAGGTCTTCAGGCCCCGCTTGGTCAGTTCGGAGGCGACGCCGCCGGAGGTGATGTAGACCTTGCCCAGCTTTTCGGCGGCTTCCGAGGCCGGGCCGATGATGTTCGAGCCGTAGCCGCCGGTGTAGGCGATCACCCCGTCGGCGGCCAACTTCTCGACCGCGCCGACCGCCTTGGCCGGCGATGATTCGTCATCGACCACCAGGACCTTGACGGTGTGCTTGCCGTTCTTCTTGTTGAACATCTCGGCGGCGACCTGGATGCCCTCGTTCATGGCGGAGCCGACCCGGGCGAGGTTGCCCGACAGCGGGATTTCGGCGCCGATCTTCAACTCGGCGGCATCGGCCGGTGCCAGGCCCAGCATCAGCGACAGGGCGACGGCGGAAACGCAAAGCGTGCTTTTGGACATGATTGCTTCCTCCCAACTTCTACAAAGTATCATAGGCATGGTTTCTTGCCGCCTCGGCCAGGCGGTTTTTCAGGATCTTGCCGGTGGCGCCGGCGGGGAGGTGCCCAAGCACCACCACCTCGCCCGGGCGCTTGTAGGGCGCCAGCCGGGCGCTGGCCCAGCTTTCCAGATCGGCGGCCGAGACCGGGGTGCCGGGGGCGACCTGGACGAAGGCTACCACTTCCTCGTTGCCATCGGGGGCGGGGCGTCCCACCACCGCCGATTGGGTGACCAGCGGATGAGCGTTCAGCGCCGCTTCGACCTCGGCGGGATAGACGTTGAAGCCCGAGCGGATGATCAATTCCTTGGCGCGCCCGACAATGAACAGGGCGCCGTCCGGATGCCGGCTCGCGAAGTCTCCGGTATTGAGCCAGCCTTCGGAGTCAATCACTTCGGCGGTCATTTCCGGGGCGCGGTAGTAGCCCTTCATGGTGCCCGGCCCCCGGCTCCACAGCTCACCCACTCCGCCGGCCGTGACGTCCTTGCCGTCGGGGCCGACGATGCGGACCTCGACGCCGGGCAGGGCGTGGCCCACCGAGCAGTCGCCGCGAGGCGCTTCCAAGCGGGTCTGGCAGATGGTCGGTGCCGATTCGGTCAGCCCGTAGCCGTTGTTCAGTACCCGGCCGAACAGCGCTTCGGTCTCGGCCTTGATCGCCGGGTCGAGTGGCGAGCCGCCGGCCGACAGGAAGCGCAAGGCCGGAGCCTCGATCGCCGCGCCGGTCAACCTGATGTGTTCCAGGAACTTGGCGAACATGGCCGGAACACCGTTCCACATGCTCAATCCGGCCTTGAGATCGGCCAGCACCTGGGAGGGAGCGAAGCGCGGCGCGACGTGCAGGCAGGCGCCGCCGTAAAGGGCGCCGACCAGGACCGAGGCCAGGCCGAAGACGTGGGACATGGGCAGCACGCCGTAGACCACGTCGCCCGGTCTCACGTCGCGCAGGCCGCCCGAGACCGCGCCCACGAACATGATGTTGCGGTGGGTGAGCATGACGCCCTTAGGGGTGCCGGTGGTGCCCGAAGTATAGATCAGCGCCGCCACCTGCCCGTTGCCGGTCTCGACCGGTTCGGGGCTGCAATCGGAGTTGAGCGGCCCGATGGCGATGGCCCCCAGGCGGCCGAGGGTCCGGGTCTCGGCGCCGTGCCGTTGGGCGTGGGTGGCGGCCTCGGCCGAGACCTCGATGGTGAAGATGACCCGCCGGGCGCCGCAATGGTCGCGGATGGCGTCGATCTCGGGGCCGGAGAGGCGGGCGTTGATGATGGCCGCCCAGGCGTCGGCCTCGCCGGCGGCCAGGATCAGGGCGACGAGGGTCAGGCAGTTTTCGCCCACCAGCATCACCCGGTCGCCGGGGCGCACGCCCAGAGACCGCAACAGCGCCCCGGCCTCATCCACCGCCTCGGCCAACTGGGCATAGGTCCAGCGCGTGCCTCCCTGGATCATGGCGGGAGCCTGGGGCGCCACCAGCGCCCGGTGACGCACCAGATGCGGCAGGCGGGCGGGCAGGTCCGCCAGGATGTCGGCGACTGGCCGCATCAGGCGATGTCCTTCAACATGTTGCGGGCGATGACCAGCTGCTGAATCTGGGTGGTACCCTCGTAGATGCGGAACAGCCGGACGTCGCGGTAAAAGCGCTCGACGCCGTAATCGGCGATGTAGCCGGCGCCGCCGTGGACCTGCACCGCGCGGTCGGCGATGCGACCCACCGCCTCGGACGCGAACATCTTGCAGCAGGCCGCCTCGGTCGAGACGTTCCGGCCCTCGTCCTTCTTGCGCGCCGCGTCCAGCACCATGCAGCGCGCGGCGTAGGCCTCGGCGCGCGAATCGGCCAGCATGGCCTGGATCAGCTGGAACTCGCCGATGGGCTTGCCGAACTGGACACGCTCGGCGGCGTATTTCACGCTGTCGCGGATCAGGCGCTCGGAGACGCCGACGCAGGTAGCCGAGATGTGCAGCCGCCCGCGGTCCAGCACCTTCATGGCGGTCTTGAAGCCCTGGCCTTCCTTGCCGCCGATGATGTTGGCGGCCGGTACCCGGCAGTCCTCGAAGATGACGTCGCAGGTATGGGCGCCCTTCTGGCCCATCTTCTTGTCGATTTTGCCCAGCGACAGACCGGGGGAGTCCTTCTCGACGATAAAGGCCGAAATGCCGCCGGCGCTCTTGTCGTCGGGGTTGGTCCGCGCCATCAGGGTGAAGATCGAGGCTTCGGGTGCATTGGTGATGAAGCGCTTGGTGCCGTTGATGACGTAATGGTCGCCGTCGCGGCGCGCCGTGGTGCGCAAGGACGCGGCATCCGAGCCGGCATTGGGCTCGGTCAGCGCGAACGAGGCGATCAGTTCGCCGGTGGCCAGTCGGGGCAGATAGGCGGCCTTCTGCTCGGGCGTGCCGTCGATGATGATGCCTTGCGAGCCGATGCCGTTGTTGGTGCCGAAGATGGAGCGGAAGGCCGGAGAGGTCTGGCCGATCTCGAAGGCGCACAGCACCTCCTCTTCCATGGTCAGGCCAAGCCCGCCGTATTCTTCCGGGATCGACAGCCCGAACAACCCGAGGTCCTTCATCTCGGTGACGATTTCTGCGGGAATGGCGTCGTCCTCGGCGATCCGCTCTTCGTTGGGTACGAGACGTTCGCGCACGAAGCGCGACAGGGTGTCGGTCAATTGGTCGAGAATTTCCTGGTCGCGGATCATGTGCGTGTCGTCCCGTATCTGAGGGGTAGAAAAAGGGTCAGCGGCGGCCCAGTGCCGCCTCGATCTTGCGGGCCACCGCAACCAGGCGGGGCCCGAGGTCGTCCTCCAGGCGCTCGCGCGGCAGCAGGAAGGCGGCCCCGCCGCAGTTCAGCGCCATGACGACGCCGGTCGCCGGGTTGGTCAGCGCCACGCCCACGGCGTGGACATCGCTTTGCCAGTCGCCCACCGACATGGTGAAGCCGCATCCGGCGTATTCGCGAAGCGCCCGGTCCAGGCCGGTCTTGATGCGCGGCCAGTCGTCGGGGTGACGCCTGCGCACCTCGTCGAGGATGGGGCCGCGTTCGGCCTCGGCCAGTGCCGCCAGATAGGCGCGGCCCATGGCGGTGGTCGCCACCGGAATGCGCGATCCCACCGACAGGCGGATGGTCAATGCGCCTTTGCCCCGGCAGGACTCGATGTAGATCATGCTGGTGTGGTCGTGGCTGCCAAGCGACACCGCCACGTCGGAATAGTCGGCCAGTTCCTGCATCAACGGCCGGGCGACATGGCGGATGTCCATGCCGGCCAGCGCGGTGTAGCCCAGCGACAGTACGGCGGTCCCCAACTGGTATTTTGCGTAGCGGTCGATGTAGGCGAGGTAGCCCAGCTTGGTCAGCGTGTGGGTCAGGCGCGACACCGTCGGCTTGGGCAGGCCGGTGCGCGCGGCGATCTCCTGATTGCCCAGCATGGCGTCGTTGGCGCGGAAGCAGCGCAGTACCTCAAGGCCGCGCGACAGGGCCACCACGAACTGGCGGTCCTGGGTCTCTTCCCGCGGGGACTCCTCGGTTTTGCTCACTGCCGTCTCTCCCGGGCCCTCGTTATATGATCGGGGCGCATGATTTTGTTTGCCAAGGGACCAAAACACGACTTAGGTTTCGGTGTCAACAAAATGTGAAATCAAATTTCGCACAGCGAAATTGGGGGCGAGATGACCGAAGTTCTGCTGGAAAAACCCTTTGATTCCGTGGCGTTGCTGCGCATCAACCGGCCCGAGGCCAAGAACGCGCTGAACGGCGAGGTCCGTCGGCAGCTGGCCGAGCACATGACCGTGCTGGGGGCCGATCCGGCGGTGCGGGCGATCGTGCTGACCGGCAACGACGAGGCGTTCGCCGCCGGGGCCGACATCAAGGACATGGCCGAAGTCGGCGCCATCGAGCTGATGCAACGGAACAACCACCTGATGTGGCGGGCCATAGCCAGCTGTCCCAAGCCGGTGATTGCCGCGGTCAACGGGTATGCCTGGGGCGGCGGTTGCGAACTGGTCATGCACGCCGACATCATCGTGGCGGGCGAAAGCGCCAGCTTCTCCCAGCCCGAGGTCAAGGTCGGCATCATGCCGGGGGCCGGCGGCACCCAGCGCCTGACCCGGGCGGTGGGCAAGTACAAGGCCATGCTGATGGTGATGACCGGCCAGGTGATCAGCGGTGTCGAGGCCGGGCAGATGGGGTTGGCCAGTCTGGTGGTGCCCGACGCCGAGGTGTTGGACCGGTCCTTGGACATCGCCAAGACCATCGCCCGCATGCCGCCGGTTGCCATCGCCCAGATCAAGGAGGTGTTGCTGGCCGGGCAGGACGCCTCCCTCGAAACCGCCCTCATGCTGGAACGCAAGGCATTCCAGCTGTTGTTCGCCGGTGCCGATCAGAAGGAAGGCATGAAAGCCTTCATCGAAAAGCGCAAGCCCACCTATCAGGGGAAGTGATCATGAGTCTCGACGCCAATCGTTCCGACCTCGTCCTCGGCCTTGTCGGCACCGGCACCATGGGGCGTGGCATCGCCCAGATCGCCGTGGCCTCGGGCGTTTCCGTAATTCTGGTTGACGCCCGGCCCGGTGCCGCCGCCGAGGCCCGGGACGCCGTCGCCAGGATGCTGTCCAAGTTGAGCGAGAAGGGCAAACTGACCCCGGAGGCCTGCGCCAACGCCACCGCACGGCTGACGGTGGCCGCCAGCATGGCCGATCTGGCGCCGTGCCATGTGGTGGTCGAAGCCATCGTCGAGGACATCGCCGTCAAGCAGGCGTTGATGCGCGACCTGGAAGCCATTGTCGCCCCCGATTGCCTGATCGCCACCAACACCTCGTCGCTGTCGGTGACCTCTATCGCCGCGGCGTGCCGGTTGCCGGGCCGGGTCGGTGGGTTCCACTTCTTCAATCCGGTTCCGCTGATGAAGGTGGTCGAGGTCATCGACGGCGTGATGACCGAAAGCTGGGTGGTTGATGCCCTGACCGCCCTGGCGCGACGCATGGGCCATGCGCCGGTCAAGGCCAAGGATACGCCCGGTTTCATCGTCAACCATGCCGGGCGCGGCTTCGGGACCGAGGCTCTGAAGCTGGTGGGCGAGGGCGTCGCCGACTTCGCCACCGTGGACCGCATCCTCAAGGGAGCGGCCGGCTTCCGCATGGGGCCGTTTGAATTGTTGGACCTTACCGCGCTGGACGTCTCCCACCCGGTGATGGAAAGCATTTACGACCAGTATTATCAGGAACCGCGCTTCCGCCCGTCGCCGATCACCCGACAGCGATTGGTGGCCGGACTGCTGGGCCGCAAGACCGGACGGGGCTTTTATGCCTATGAGGGGGACAAGGCGGTGGTTCCGCCGGTTCCGGCCGTTCCCGCCGCCTGGACCGGCCCGGTCTGGGTCGCTCCCGGTGAGGGGGAGGAGGCGGTCTCCGCCCTGGTGGCCAAGTTGGGGGCCACGCTGGAAAAGGGTGTGATGCCGTCCAACGAGGCGTTGTGCCTGGTTCCCATCCTGGGCGAGGACTGCACCACCGCCGCCGTACGGCTTGGCCTTGATGCCACCAGGGCTGTGGCCGTCGATCCGCTGTTCGGGCTGGAGACCCACCGCACGCTGATGACCAATCCGGTGACCTCGGCCGCGATCCGTGACGGCGCCCACGGCCTGTTGGCCACCGGCGGCGTGTCGGTCGGCGTGGTCGGCGACAGCCCCGGCCTGATCGCTCAACGGGTGGTGGCGACCATCATCAATATCGGCTGCGACATCGCCCAGCAGCGCATCGCCACGCCCGAGGACATCGACAAGGCGGTGACGCTGGGCCTGGGTTATCCCGCCGGGCCGCTGGCGTGGGGTGATCGCATCGGCGCCGACAAGGTGGTGGCTATCCTGGACGCCATGCTGGCCATCACCCATGACCCCCGTTATCGCGCCAGCCTGTGGCTGAGGCGCCGCGCCCTGCTGGGCGTTTCCCTCCTGACCCCGGAGTCCTGATCCATGCTCGACGCCTATATCTATGACGGTCTGCGTTCCCCCATCGGTCGCCATGCCGGCGGATTGGCCACGGTACGACCAGACGATCTTGCCGCCGAGGTGATCCGCGCCCTGGTGGCCCGCTCGGCGTTCAAGCCCGGGGACATCGAGGATGTCATCCTGGGCTGCACCAACCAGGCGGGCGAGGATAGCCGCAATGTGGCGCGCCATGCCGCGCTGCTGTCGGGGCTGCCGGTCGAGGTGGCGGGGCAGACCATCAACCGCCTGTGCGCCTCGGGGTTGGCCGCCGTGCTGGACGCGGCACGCAGCGTGACCTGCGGCGAGGGCGAACTGTTCGTTGCCGGCGGGGTGGAAAGCATGAGCCGCGCCCCCTTCGTGTTGGCCAAGGCGGAAAGCGCCTACTCCCGCGAGGCGAAGATCTTCGACACCACCATCGGGGGGCGCTTCGTCAATCCTAAGGTGTCCAAGGGCTTCGGCAATCACTCCATGCCGGAAACCGCCGACAACATCGCCAGCGACCTGGGCTTGACCCGCGAGGCCTCGGACGCCTTCGCCGCCGCCTCTCAGGCTAAATACGCCAAGGCCAAGGCCGACGGCTTCTACGACGGCGAGATCCACCCCATCACCATCGCGGGCCGCAAGGGTGATACGGTGGTCGCCGCCGACGAGCATCCCCGTCCCGAGAGCGATGCCGCCGCCCTGGCCAAACTGCGGCCGCTGTTCGAGGGCGGGGTGGTGACCGCCGGTAACGCATCGGGTATCAACGATGGCGCGGCGGCGCTGTTGGTCGGGTCGCGCAAGGCCGGCGAGACGGCGGGGGTGAAGCCCGTCGCCCGGATCGTTGCGGGGGCCTGCGCCGGGGTTCCGCCCCGGGTCATGGGCTTGGGGCCGGTGCCCGCAATCACCAAGGCGTTGGCCCGCGCCAAGCTGACGCTCGGGGATATCGACCTCATCGAGATCAACGAGGCTTTCGCCGTGCAGGTGTTGGGGTGCGTCAGCCAATTGGGGGTTGCCGCCGACGATTCCCGGCTCAATCCCAACGGTGGGGCGATCGCCATCGGTCATCCCCTGGGGTGCTCGGGGGCACGTCTGGCGCTGACCGCCGCGCGGCACTTGCAGCGCAGCGGCGGGCGTTACGCGGTGGTGTCCCTATGCATCGGCGTCGGCCACGGGTTGGCCGCCGTGATCGAACGGGTCTGAGCCGCCCCGGCATCCGGTTCAATATCTGCCGACGACGGAACTGCCGTTGGGGCCGAAGGTGTGGACCACGTTGTCTTCCTTCGGCCCCTCCATGCCGGGCGCGCCCGACGGCATGCCCGGCGAAGCGATACCGGTGACCCTCGGCCGTTCCTTCAGCAGCCAGTCGATGGCCTGCACCGGGACGTGACCTTCAACCACGTAGCCGTCGATCCGGGCGGTGTGGCAGGATTGCATCGACGGGGGAACGCCAAGCAGCATCTTGATCTGGTCGACGTCATCGACCTTGACGGTCTTGACCTTGTAGCCGTTGTGCTGGAGGTAGGTGGCCCAGCCCTCGCAGCACCCGCATGTCGGCGACATCCAGACGGTGATCTGTTTTTCCGCGGCGAACCCGGTGGTTCCCCCACCGATCAGAGTGGCAAGAACGAGAAGTACGGCGAGAATTTTCATTTGAATGCCCTCAGTGATGTGACATGTGGCCGGAGTGGTCCATTGGCATGCCGCCATGTTCCGCCGTCGCCGCCGCCGGCGCGCTGCTGGTCCCGGTAAGGCCGTTGGCCGCCTGCATGGCCCGGATATAGACCAGGATATCCTTCTCCTGACCGGGCTTAAGCCCTTCGGGCTTCGGCATGTCGCCGAACTTCCACATGTGGCTTTGCGCCCCTTTGGTCGCCGCCGCGAGGACGACGTCGTCGCCGTGGCCCGAACCGGGGGTATAGAACGGATGCAGCAGCGGCGGGGCGGTGTCGGAGCCACGCAGGGCGGTGCCGTGGCAGATGGCGCAGATCTCATCGAATACCTGTTTGCCGGCCAGGGCCTGGGCGCTGAGTTTGGGCACCACCACCGCTTCCTGACTGAACCGGGCGGAGACGGTCTTGCCGCCGATGGTCAGCGCCAGAATGGCGGCGACCTTATCGGCGCTCTTGACCGCAGCCTCGGCGACCAGGGAATCGCCGTCGGCCTTGAAGGCGGCATCGATCTTCTTGCCGCCGACCAGCAGCGTCACCTTGCCGGTGGCGGCTACCGCCTTTTCATCATGATCGCGGACCCAGGCGCGGATAGCGCCATCGCGAACGGCGAATTCAATGCGCCAGCCCTCGGCGATCTCGGCGATCTGGCCGCCATACCAAGCCGTGGTGGTGCCATGGGCAAGGGCGGGGGGGGCTGCAACGCACAGGGTAAAGGCCACGGCGATGGCCGCGAAGGTCTTCATGATCGTCGTCTCCATGTCGTATGAAAGGGGTATCACGGTCATATGGCGGCTTCCCGCCGGCGGGTGGACCCGACCACCCGTTCCACCGAGGAACGGGCAACCAGCAGGAAGACCACGGGGGTCAGGATGGTGTCGAGGATGGTCGACGATATCAGGCCGCCGAAGATCACCACCGCCACCGGGTGAAGAATCTCCTTGCCGGGTTCACCGCCGGCCACCACCAGGGGAACAAGGGCGAGGGCCGCGACCAAGGCAGTCATCAACACCGGGGTCAGGCGTTCGAGCGAGCCACGTACGATCATGGCCGGCCCGAAGTTTTCTCCTTCGCTTTCGACCAGATGCAGATAGTGCGACACCTTCATGATGCCGTTGCGCGCCGCGATGCCGGTCAGAGTAATGAAGCCGACCAAGCTGGCGACCGACAGGGTTTGGTCGGTTAGCCAAATGGCCGCGACGCTGCCTACCAGGGCCATGGGAATATTGGCCATGATCACCAGGGCCAGCTTGGCCGATCTGAAGTGGCTGTACAGCACCACGAACACACCGGCCAACGCCATCAGTGCCAGCAGGGCGATCAGGCGGCTGGCTTCCTGTTGGCTTTTGAACTGCCCCTCATAGGACAGGTAATAGCCCTGGGGTAGTTTCATGGCCCCCAGCTGGCCTTGCACCTCGGCGATGATGGCCGCCATGTCGCGGCCGTGGGTGTTGGCCAGCACCACGATACGCCGCTGCATGTTGTCGCGGTTGATGACGTTGGGTCCCTTGGTCTCCACCACCTCAGCCAATAGCGACAGCGGTACCCGGCCTGCCGGGGTGTCCACCAGGATCTGACGGAAGTCGGCGGTGTGGGCGCGCCAATCCTCGGCCAGGCGCAGCACCACGTTGAAGGTGCGTTGGCCGTCGCGGACCTGGCTGACCGTCTTGCCGTTGAGGGCGGCTTCCAGCGTTGCGGTGAGTTGGTCGAGGGTGAGGCCGTATTTTCTGGCCTCGGTACGATCGAGACGGATCTGCAACTGCGGAATAAGCACCTGCTTTTCCACCTGAAGATCGGTCATCCCGGCGATTCCCGCCATGCGTCCGCGCGCTTCTTCCGCCAAGGTCCGCAGGGTATCGAGATCGTCGCCGAATATCTTGACCGCGATCTCGGCCCGTACCCCCGACAGCAGGTGGTCGAGACGGTGGGAAATAGGCTGGCCGATATTGACCGCCACGCCGGGAATGCGGGCCAGCCGGCTGCGCAGATCGGCCAGGATGGCTTGGCGGCTGCGTCCGGACGGTTTCAGGTCGACATCGATCTCGGTGTAGTGGACGCCCTCGGCGTGCTCGTCCAGTTCCGCCCGCCCGGTGCGACGGCCGGTGGAGAGGACCTCTGGAACGCCCAGCATCAGCGTCTCGGCGATGGTGCCGATCCGGTTGGATTCGGACAGCGAGGCGCCGGGGGGCAGGATGACGTTGACCGTCACCGTGCCTTCGTTGAACGATGGCAGGAAGGCGCGGCCCAGAAACGGCACCGAGGCGGCGGCAATCGCCACCAGAACCAAGGCGGGCAGGATGACCTTGCCGGGATGGATGAACGACCAGTGCAGCAGTCCGGTATCCCACTTCTTGAGCGTGCGCACCAGCCAGCCATCGCCATGGGATACCGCCTTGGCCTTGGGCAGCAGGTAATAGCTCAGCGCCGGGGTGACGGTCAGCGATACCAGCAGTGACGCCAGGATCGACACCACATAGGCGATGCCCAGCGGCGTGAATAGTCGCCCCTCGATCCCCGTCAGGGCGAATAGCGGAATGAACACCAGGACCACGATGACGGTGGCGTAGACGATGGAATTGCGGACTTCGCTCGACGCGCGGCGGATGACTTCGGCGACGGGGCGGGGCGTCGCCAGAAGGGCGTTTTCGCGCAGGCGCCTCAGGATGTTCTCGACATCGACGACCGCGTCATCGACCAGTTCGCCGATCGCCACCGCCAAACCACCCAGCGTCATGGTGTTGATGGACAGGCCCATCTGGTGGAACACCAGGGCGGTGGCGACGATGGACAGCGGAATTGCGGTCAGGCTGATGAAGGTGGTCCGCATGTTCATCAGGAAGGCGAACAGGACGATGGTGACCAAGATGGCGCCGTCACGCAGGGCCTGTTCCACATTCTCCACCGCCCGTTCGATGAAATCCGCCTGCTTGAACAGAATGTGGTCGGCCCTGACATCGGCCGGTAGCGCCCGCTTCAGTTCTTCAAGCGCTTTTTCAACCTCGCGGGTCAGCGTGACCGTATTGGCGCCCGGTTGTTTCTGCACCGCCAGAATTACCGCCGGAGCGGCGTTGACCGAGGCGTCGCCGCGCTTGATCCCGGCCCCGAAGCGGACCTCGGCCACCTGTCCCACCGTGATCGCGGCATTGCCGCGCCAGGCGACGACGGTGTTTCGGAGGTCGTCGAGTTCGACGGTCTGACCCAGATTGCGGATCAGGAATTCCGAGGCCCGCTGTTCGAGGAAGCCCCCGGTGGTGTTTCTGGCGAAGCCGGCCAGAGCCGTTTCCAGATCGGCATACGACAGGCCCAGGGCCGACAGCCGCGATGGCGACACCATCACCTGATATTGCTTGACCTCGCCGCCGATGGGGATGACTTGGCTGACCCCGGGGATGGACAACAGCCGTGGCCGGATCAACCAATCGGCCAGGGTACGGGTCTCCATGGGGGATGTCGCCCCGCTCTCCGAGCGCATGCCGATCAGCATGATTTCGCCCATGATCGAGGAGACCGGCCCCATCACCGGTGAAATACCGGCGGGGAGTTGCTCCTTGACCGTGGACAGGCGTTCGGACACCAGTTGCCGGTTGCGGTAGATCTCGGTGCCCCAGTCGAACTCCACAAAGACGATGGACAGCCCGATCCCGGATGTCGAGCGCACCCGTGTGACACCGGGGGCGCCGTTCATGGCGGTTTCCACCGGGCGCGTGACCAGGGTCTCCACCTCCTCCGGGGCGAGGCCGGCGGATTCGGTCATGATGGTGACGGTGGGGCGGTTGAGGTCGGGAAAGACATCCACCGGCAGCCGGCTCATGGTGATCGCGCCATGGATCACCAGCACCAGCGCGAAAACCAGGACGAACAGCCGATGGGTCAGGCTAAAGGCGATGATGCGGTCGAACATGCCATTATCTCCCGGCACGAAGCTGTTCGATGCCCTGGGTCACCACTCGATCTCCCGGACTGACTCCCTCGGAAATCTCGGCCAGCGGGCCGACGACGCGGTCAATCTTGACTGGTCGCGCCTCGAATACTTCCGGGGCGGTGCGGACGAAGACCACCTGACGCCCTCCCATTTCGGCGATGGCGTCGCGCGGCACCGCGGTGCGTAACCGGGTCGCGCCCGTGGCCAGGAAGACATCGACCGGCATGCCGATGCCGAGGTCGGCGGCCTGCCCACCCTCGACCCGGAACACGGCGTGCACTCCCTGATCCTGCGGGTCCATTCGCGGCGACACCCCAAGCAGGGTCAGGGGAAATATCTTACCGGGCAGCAGCTTGGTCGCCGCCTGGGCGCCGGAAACGCGGCGGGCCAGCGCCATGTCGAAGATGACGGCCTCGACCCGCACCCGGGCCGGATCGACCACCTCGATCAGCGCCTGGGTTGGACCGACCACCTCGCCCGGCACCACATGGACATCGGTGACAATTCCGTCCACCGGCGCGGTCAGCAATTCCCGTCCCAACGACGTGCCGGCGATCTGAAGGCGTTCACGGCGCAATTGATTCACCTGAATGCGGGTGGCCTCCACCTGCTTGGCGGGGACCAATGCGCCAAGGGCCTCCTCTCGGGCCAGATCACGCTCGGAAATGGCCAGTTGGCTTTCAATCCGTGACAGCGCCGACCGCTTGTCGCCTCTTTCAAGGTTTGACAGCGTCGGTTCCAGAACGACCAGAATCTGGCCTTTTTTCACCCGCTCGCCGGGAACGGGAATGGGAAAGGCGGGGTCGGCCACGATGCGGGCCGCCTGCGAGGGTTGAATGCGGGCATAGCCGGACGGATCGGGAATCACTCGGCCGACGACGCGCACCGTATCGACCGCTTCGCGCGGTTCGATCTTTTCCGTCCGGATACCGAGCAGGAACTGTGTCGGCTTCGACATGGCAATCGGTTGGCCCGGTTGGATTTGGGGCTGGGAGGGCTGGGGGGAGCCATGATCCTCGCCGCCGTGGGCAAAAGCCGGTGACGCGGTCGCCACAAAGACCAGCGCGGCAACAACCGGCGTGATGTCCTTGCGCCGACGCCCCAGGAGTAGCAGGGCCACCAGAACCGCACCGATCACGCCGCCGCCGGTCCAGTGGGTCCAATGGGCGATGGCCGGTTGGGCGGCTGATTCAGAGCCGGGCGGGGGCAGTACCTTGACCCCTTGGAGCAAAAGCAGGTCGTCCTTGCCACCGCCGGATACGATCAGCGACAGGTCGCCGCCCTCGGGCGGCGGCATCCACGGCAATTCATAAACGCCTTCTTCGCGGGTCGCTCGAGCCGAACCCTGCCAGGCCCCGGATTCCGCCTCGATGGTCGCTCCGGCGATCGGTGCATTGCTGTCGACATCGGCGAGGTACAGCTTGGTCGTTCCGTCGGTGGGGAACACCGCCACTTGGAATGCGCTGCCCTCGGTGGCAAAGCCGGTCGGTCCGAACGTTGCCGGGGGTGCGGCGATTGCAGCCGGCGCGCCGTGGTCCTCGCCGCCATGGGCCAGGACAACGGACGGCAACATGGCCGAAAACAGCAATGCGCACAGTCCGGTTCGGACATAACTCACGGTGGTCATGGCGGAAATCCCTATCCGATCAGTCGGCTGAGCCGGAACGGGTGTAAAGACCCGCGCCCGGATTCCAAGCCGTCTCGGCTTCACGCACCGTCCGTGCGGGGGCGATGGAAACCAGCGAACGCTCGAATTGATCCGGACCGGCGATGATTGATCGCCAGTCCGGCAAGGCGGCGTCAGACCCGGGGGGGTCTATGCGGTGGGGATAACAATTCCGACGACAGTCTCTGCGTCGATTCCGGAACCGGCAGCGCTTCGATGGTCGGCTGCGGCGCAATGATCGTGGCGACGGTGGGAAGGGCAAGGGCGCCCATATTGGCGACCACGCAATGGCAGCCATGTTCCCCGGCCTGGGAGGATGCCGGCTTGTGATGTCCGGCATGCTCGCATGGCATTTCGGACGTCGACGCATCGGCCACCACGTGGTGGGACGACACATCGGGAGCCACATCGGTGACCGCCAAGGCGGGGGCGGCGGAAAAAGAGAACAACAGGGCCAGAACGGTAAACCGTCCTATCCAGCGTCCCGTCATCATCCGCACCCAAAGCATCGTCGGTAGTTCCCAACGGTCATCCCGGTCCCGCATCCGCAGATGTACCATATCTAGCTTAGAAGTGGGGCTGGATCATGTAAAGTCTTGTAACAAGGCGGTGTGATTCCCGAGGTGCCGCCGTCGCCTGGCGCCCGCTGTCGGCGCGGTCTCGGCGGCGGCGGTGGTTCTCGGCCTCACCGGTCAGTGGGAGTGTCCCCGTCCCATCATCGGACCACCCATGCCGGCCTGCATCGAGCCGGGGGATGCCAGGCCGGGGAGGGTGGCGCTGGCCTTGCCTTTCTGGAAGTCGGTCAGCGATGGCAGAAGAGTCTCGGCCGCCGCCTTGAGCTTGTCGAAATGGGCTTGGCGCTGTTCCATCATCTGGCTCATGAACTTCGCCCGATCGTCCTGCGACATGGCGCGGATACCGTCGGGATCGACACCTTGGCGCATGGCCTGCATCGAAGCGGTCTGCTCTTGCAGCGTCTTGGCATAGGCGTTCCAAGCCGGTTCCTGGGCGGCGGTTATGGCGAGATCGGATTTGAGTGCGTCGATGGCGGCGGTGCCGCCGAAGCGCGCCGATGCCCCCATTCCCATCATGCCCTGGCCCATCATGCCGGGGCCCATCATCCCGGGGCCACCACCATGCATGAACGGTGGCCTGAAATCGGAGGTGCCTTCGGCCATGACGGTGCCGGCCAGCAGTCCCGAGCCGACGAGAACGATCGCCAGCCCCACCAACGTCTTGTGAATTCGCATGTGATCCTCCTGAATGGATGACGGCAACGCACCGTGTTCCGAAGAGTTAGCCCCTAAACTGTCACCGAAGTTTTTCCGCCGACCGCTGATTTGTGACAGGGTTTGTCAGACCGGCCCCGGGAAACAGACGGTCACAATTTTTTCCGGCCCCTCCACCCCATGACGACGTACAGTCTGGCCATGAGCGAGATGCCGCACATCCTAGTCGTCGATGATCACCGCGAGGTCCGCGAGCTTGTGGCGCGCCTGCTGGCCAAGGAGGGGTTTCGCGTCAGTCTGGCCGCCGAAGGCAAGGCCATGCGCCGGGTGCTGGCCGACAGCAGGATCGACCTTATTCTGCTCGACCTGATGATGCCCGGCGAGGATGGTCTGTCGCTGTGCCGTTCGGTCAGGGCCGAATCCGCCATCCCCATCATCATGCTGACCGCCAAGGGCGAGGAGATCGACCGGGTGATCGGGCTGGAAATGGGGGCCGACGATTATCTTGCCAAGCCCTTCGGCAGTCGGGAACTCATCGCTCGCATCAAGGCGGTGCTGCGCCGCACCCGGATGGCGGCGCCGCTGCCCGAGGAAGCGGTCGGGCACAAGCGCTATCGCTTCGACCGTTGGGTCCTCGACACCGACGCCCGCGAACTGGTACGTGAAGACGGCGTGGCGATTCCGCTCAGCACCGGCGAGTATGATCTGCTGCTGGTGCTGGTACGCCGCCCTCAGCGAATGTTGAATCGCGATCAACTCCTTGATCTGGCCCGAGGTCGCGCCGCCGTTGCCCTGGACCGCAGCATCGACACCCAAGTGAGTCGGCTACGCAAGAAAATCGAGATCGATCCCGCTTCGCCCACGATCATCAAGACGGTGTGGGGGGGCGGGTATGTGCTGACCTCGTCGGTGACCGAGGAATGAAACGCCTGCTGCCGCAAAGCCTGTTCGGACAGACCATCTTGATCCTGTTGCTCGGGCTGGCGTTGTCCCACGCCATCGGAGCCTGGTTCTATGGTAGCGATCGTGAACAGGCGGTGCGGTCGGTCGGAGGATTGGTGGTGGCGCAACGTATCGCCAACAATGCTCGCCTTGTCGAGGATGCACCGCAGGATTGGCGCTCCCGGATCGTGGACGCGCTCAGCGATCCGGGATTTCGGGTGTCGCTTTCGGCGACCGAGCCACCCTTCTCGCCGGACGAAGAGGGTGGCGCCATTTCCAGCGTCATCCGAGAGTTCATTGCCGGCCGATTGCCGACGCGGGTGGGGCGGCAGATCCATGTCGCCATCGCGCAGTCGCCGGCGGCCGGCGGTCCTCAGTTCGGCTTTCGCGGGCCGATGGGATCGCCGCCCGCGCCGATGATGCATCGCGGCATGCATGGTCCGGGGGCGTGGCGCGGCCTGCGGGCGGCGGTGCCATTGGCCGACGGGCTTTGGCTGGAATTTTCCACCGTGCTGCCCGACAGCGCGCCGGGAGCATCATTCCAGTTCATGCTGTCGATGGCGATCATGGCCGTCATCGTACTCGTGGTTTCGATTTGGGCCGTCCGCCGGCTGACGGCGCCGCTTGGTCTGTTGGCGCGGGCGGCCGAACGGCTGGGCCGCGACGTCGCCGCCGAGCCGATCACCGTGACCGGATCGGCGGAAATGCGTCGGGCGGCGGCGGCGTTCAACCGGATGCAAGACCGTCTCCGGCGGTTGATCGAAAATCGCACGCTGATGTTGGCGGCGATCTCCCATGACATTCGTACGCCTCTGACCCTGCTGCGGCTGCGGGCGGAAGCCATCGAGGCGGGGGAAGATCGCGACCGCATGCTTGCGACCATCGCCGACATGGATGCCATGTTGGAAGCGACGCTGGGCTTTGCCCGCGACGAAGCCAGGACCGAACCGCGGCGCCGGGTTGATGTCGCGGCCCTGGTGGAAAGCCTGGCCGATGATATGGCCGATGCCGGATTCCCGGTATCCATGGAGCCGGCGGCCCCCGCCATTTGCGATTGCCAGTCGCAGGGGCTCAAGCGGGCAGTGACCAATCTGATCGACAACGCCGTCAAGTATGGCGGCGCGGCACGGATCAGCCTGCGCCCGGTGGCCGAGGGGGTGGAGATCTCGGTCGATGATGACGGCCCCGGAATACCGGAAGAGGAACTGTCACGGGTGCAGCAGCCGTTCTACCGGCTGGAGGGCTCGCGCAGCCGGGAAACCGGCGGGGTTGGGCTGGGGCTTGCCATCACTCTTTCGATCGTTCAGGCCCATGGCGGCACCCTGAGCCTTGGCAATCGGCCGCAGGGCGGGTTGTCGGCCCGCATTCTCCTGCCCCTTTGAGACCGTCGACGCTCGCTCCTCCTCCCCAAGTACGGGGGCGGCGTGTTGGCGGTTATCGGTATCCATCCATGCCGCCGAAAATTTCGGGGTCAATCACACATTGTAATGCCGGGGGTGAGAACCTATCTCCAGGTTCTAAGACCTGAGTCAGTCGCCTTTCAGTGTTCGAGCCGTTCTTTGGGGGCCGTGCCCCCGTCAGGAAACGCCGGCGGATGGGGTGCGACATGTGGAAATGTCTCGGCAATGAATCAACTTCGGCAGGATTTCGGGCGCTGGCCGTGGCTTTCGCCGCCGCCTGGGGCGTACCGTCGCCGGCCTGGGCTGATGGCGGGCCGCGACCTTGGGGGATTGGGCTTCAGACCGGCTCGGCGACGGTAATCGGGGCGCGTATCGACGCGTTCCACGACGTGCTTCTGGTCGTCATTTCGGCCGTGGTGGTCCTGGTTCTGGCGCTGCTGGTCTATGTCATGCTGCGCTTCAACAAAACCAGAAACCCCCAGCCGGATGGCACCACCCACAACCTTCGGCTGGAGGTCACCTGGACGCTGATTCCGTGTCTGGTGGTGCTGGGGATCGCCGCGATTTCGTTTCCGCTGCTTTACGACATCGACCGGATGCCGATTCCGGACCTGACCCTGAAGGTCACCGGTCATCAATGGTACTGGTCGTACGCCTACCCGGATCGTCAGGATGTTTCCTTTGACAGTACGCCGATCTGGGATGCCTCCGAGCCCAGCGACGAGCAGGCGGCCGATGCCGTCAGGGTGGCTTCGGCCAAATGGCTGATCAAGAGCGATCCGCTGCGTCTTTTGGAGGTGGATAACCGGGTGGTGCTGCCGGTGGGCAAGGTCATCCGGGTCCAGATCACCGGCTCGGATGTGCTGCATTCATGGTTTCTGCCATCCCTGGGAATCAATCGGATGGCGGTGACCGGACGCCTCAACGAGGTCTGGTTCAAGATCGAGCAGCCGGGCCTGTATTACGGCCAGTGTTCCATGATCTGCGGGCTTGGACACGGTTTCATGCCCATCGTGATCGAGGCGATCCCGGCCGACCGCTTCGAGGATTGGGTGTCGGGACAAAAGAGCGCCGGGCTTCGCGACGGCGCGTCGCCGCACCAGTCCGTGGTCGCCGCGCGATAAGTCGTTGTAGTCAGGGGAGGATGAACCGTCATGGCATCCATGCACTCGCCCGCCGAGGTCGCTTCCGTCTCTTCCTACGGGCACGGGCACCCGCCTGGGTTCATCCGGCGCTGGTTATGCTCGACCAATCACAAGGACATCGGGACGCTGTACCTGCTGTTCGCCGTCGTCGCCGGGCTGATCGGCGGTGCCATGTCGGTTGCGATGCGGCTGGAACTGCTGCATCCGGGCCTGCAATATTTCGCCGACGGCCATGAATGGAACGTGGTCGTCACCGCCCATGGACTGGTGATGGTGTTTTTCACCGTCATGCCGGCGTTGATCGGCGGTTTCGGCAACTGGTTCGTGCCGCTGATGATCGGTTCGCCCGACATGGCCTTTCCACGTCTCAACAATGTCAGCTTCTGGCTGCTGGTGCCGTCGTTCGCGCTGCTTATGGCGTCTGCCCTGGTCGGCGGCGGTGCGGGGACGGGTTGGACCATCTATCCGCCGCTGTCCAGCGCCCTGGGCCATCCCGGCGAGTCCATGGACATGGCGATCTTCGCGCTGCATCTGGCGGGGATCTCGTCGATCCTGGGCGCCATCAATCTCATCACCACCATCTTCAACATGCGGGCGCCGGGCATGACGATGCACAAAATGCCCCTATTCGTCTGGGCCATGCTGGTGACGGCCTTTCTGGTGTTGCTGTCGCTGCCGGTGCTGGGCGGTGCCATCACCATGCTGCTTACCGACCGCAATTTCGGCACCAGCTTCTTCGACCCGGCCGGCGGCGGTGATCCGCTGCTGTTCCAGCATCTGTTCTGGTTCTTCGGCCATCCCGAAGTCTACATCATGATTTTACCGGCCTTCGGCATCGTCAGCCAGGTCATCTCGACCTTCAGCCGCAAGCCGATCTTCGGCTATCTCGGCATGGTCTACGCCATGGTGTCCATCGGAGCGCTGGGGTTCCTGGTCTGGGCCCACCACATGTTCACCGTGGGCCTCGGCGTCAATACCCGCGCCTATTTCGCCGCCGCCACCATGATCATCGCGGTACCGACCGGCATCAAGGTGTTCTCGTGGATCGCCACCATGTGGGGTGGTTCCATCGAGTTCAAGACGCCCATGCTGTGGGCCATCGGCTTCATCTTTCTGTTCACCATCGGCGGCGTGACCGGGGTGGTTCTGGCCAATCCGTCGGTGGATACCCCCCTGCACGATACCTATTACGTGGTGGCCCATTTCCACTATGTGCTGTCGCTGGGGGCGTTGTTCGGCATCTTCGCCGGGTTTTACTACTGGATCGGCAAGATGTCGGGGCGCACCTATCCGGAATGGGCGGGCAGGCTGCACTTCTGGCTGACCTTCATCGGCGTCAATCTAACCTTCTTTCCAATGCACTTTCTCGGGCTCCAGGGCATGCCCCGGCGTATTCCCGATTATCCCGAGGCCTTCCGCGGCTGGAACATGGTGGCGTCGTATGGGGCGATGATCTCATTCGCCGCGGCGGTTTTGTTCGTGGGGATCGCGATCTACACCCTGATTTGGGGGCGCAGAGTCGGGGCCGACTATTGGGGCGAGGGCGCCTCGACGCTGGAATGGAGCCAGTCGTCACCACCACCGTTCCACACCTTCGAGATATTGCCCCGCGTCCAGTGACGCCGAGATGGAATTAGGGAGGCCGAGCATGGAGCATACCGTCCTTCTGACCGTGGAGAACCCAGCGCCATCGCTCGGTGGCGCCCGGGTCGGCGATTATCTGGAGTTGGCCAAGCCGCGGGTGATGTCGCTGGTGGTGTTTACCGGTCTGGTGGGGGTGACGGTGGCGCCGGGCGCTATTCATCCGCTACTGGGCGCCATCGCCGTGCTGTGCATCGCCCTGGCCGCCGGCGGCAGCGCCGCCGTCAACATGTGGTACGATCGTGATATCGACGCCATCATGAGCCGCACCCGCCGCCGGCCTTTGCCGCAAGGCCGCATCGAGGCGCCGGCGGCGCTGGAATTCGGCGTCGTGCTGATTTTCGCCGCGGTACTGCTGATGGCGCTGGCGGTCAACTGGCTGGCGGCGGTGCTTTTGGCGACGGCGGCGGCGTTCTACATCTTCGTCTACACCATCTGGCTGAAGCGCCGCACCCCTTGGAACATCGTCATCGGCGGGGCGGCGGGCGCCTTTCCCCCGCTGATCGGTTGGGTGGCGGTGACCGGACGGGTGGATTGGCCGGGGCTGGTGCTGTTCCTGATGATCTTCTTGTGGACGCCGCCTCATTTCTGGGCGCTGGCGCTCTATCGCAACGAGGATTACCGGCGGGCGGGCATTCCCATGCTGCCGGTGACGGCGGGAGCGCGGCGTACCAAGATCGAGATGCTGCTTTATACCCTGGTGCTGTTTCCGCTCGCTCTGACGCCGGCCTTCACCGGTATCGCCGGGACGGCCTATCTTGCGGGGGCGGCGGTGTTGGGTGTCTTGTTCGTGATCTGCGCCTTGCGCGTGCTGATGGATACCACTCATCGGGCGGCGCGGCAGATGTTCGGCTATTCCATCTTGTATTTGTCGCTGCTGTTCAGCCTGCTTCTGGCCGAGCACGCGGCAAAGGCATGGGGATCATGATGCCCGGAACGGCTTTGCCCTTAGACGCTGGGCAGCGTCGGCGGCGGTGGCGTAACTGGGCGGTTCTGCTGTCCCTGGCGGCGTTCGTTGTCCTGATCTACGCCGTCACCATCGTGAAGATTGGACAAGGATACGGCGGATGACACCCTCTGGCCGCAACGGAGCGACACTTTTCGTGCTGGTAGCCTGCGTGGCGGTCATGGCCGGGCTGGCCTATGCCAGTGTGCCGTTGTATCGGCTGTTTTGCCAAGCCACCGGCTTTGGCGGCACCACGCAACGGGTTGCCGATGCGCCCGCTTCACCGCGCGAGCGGTGGGTCACCATCAGTTTCGACGGCAATGTCGATTCCGGCCTGCCCTGGGACTTCACCCCCACCGTCAAGAGCCTGCGGGTCAGGCTGGGCGAGATCGTCACCGTGTCCTACCTCGCTCGCAACCACGGTCCCCGCGCGGCGGTGGGAACGGCGACGTTCAACGTTCAGCCCGACAAGGTCGGCGGCTATTTCGACAAGATCCAGTGCTTCTGCTTTTCCCGACAGGAGCTTGAACCCGGCCAAGCCGCCGAGTTGCCGGTGCAGTTCTACGTTGACCCGGCCATGGCCGACGACCGGCAGACCGAGGACGTGCGTAACATCACCCTGTCCTACACATTCTTTCCCGCCAAGGACCAAGGCGGCGTCGCCTATTAGGCCCTATCTTGGAGAAGCGGCCATGCATCACCACGGCCCCCATCATGAAGACAGCGGCATGCCGCAGCCCTGGCATCTGGTGCCGCCTTCGCCCTGGCCGGTGCTGGGGGCGCTGGCCGCCGGAGTGCTGGCGGCGGCGGCGGTGATGTATCTGCACCAGGATACCATCGCCATCGGCGCTCTGGTGATCGCGCCCAAGCTGACCGGGGTGGTGGCGGGAGCCCTGGCCCTGGTCGCCGTCATGGCTCTGTGGTGGCGCGACGTCATTCGCGAGGCCAATGCCGCCAAGGGCCACTCACCGGAGGTGAGGGTGGGGCTGCATTACGGTATGGCCCTGTTCATCAGCTCGGAGGTCATGTTCTTCGTCGCCTTCTTTTGGGCCTACTACAGCGCCGCGCTGTTTCCGCCGGCCATCCTGGGCGGGATATGGCCGCCTGCCGGCATCTCCCCACCCGACCCGTTCGAGATGCCGCTGCTCATGACCGTCATTCTGCTCAGTTCGGGAGTAACGGTCACCATGGCTCACAAGGCGGCGGCCGAGAACGGCTGGCGGGCGGTGGTGACGTCGCTGGCCTTTACCGTGGCCCTGGGCTGTGCCTTCACCCTGTGCCAGGCTTACGAATACCGTCATGCCGACTTTTCCCTGAGCAGCGGCATGTTCGGGTCCACCTTCTATATGGCTACCGGCTTTCATGGCGCCCATGTGATCATCGGCACCATATTTCTCGCGGTTTGCCTGGTGCGGGCGGCCATGGGGAAATTGACGCCGGACAGCCATTTCAGCCTGACCGCCGCGGCGTGGTACTGGCATTTCGTCGATATGGTCTGGCTGTTCCTGTTCGTCTCCGTCTACTGGTACGGCGGGCGGTGATGAGATGGCGTCGGCATGTCTGGCCGGCGGCATTCACCGCGCTGCTGCTGTCGGTCCTGGTGGGACTCGGCGTATGGCAGTTGGAGCGTTTGCGGTGGAAGCGGGACTTGATCGCCGCCATGGAGGTGCGGATAGGGGCCGCGCCGGTTCCACTGGCCTCGCTGTCCGGCCGGGACGATGCCGAGTACCGCCAGGTGATCGCCCATGGGGTCTTCGCCCACGACCACAGTTTCTTTCTCTTTGCGCTCGCGGCCGGGTCGGGGGCGGGCGGCTATCATCTGTTGACACCGCTGCGGCTGGAGGATGGCGATCATATCCTGGTCGACCGCGGGTGGCTGCCCTATGACCGCCGCGCCGGCCCGGAGGCCGATGTCTTTCGCCCCAAAGGAGCGGTACGTATCGTGGGCATTCTGCGCCGGCCGGCGCGTCATTGGAGCCAACCGGCCGATGATCCGGCGCGTAACGACTGGTATGGGGTGGATCTGGAGCACATGGCCGTCATCGCCGGCGTTGCCCATTTCCTCCCTTATGTGATCGAGGTGGACGCGACCCCCAACCCCGGCGGCTTTCCGGTCGGTGGTCAGACACGACTGGTGCTGCCTAACGATCATCTCGGCTACGCCCTGACCTGGTTCGGGCTGGCGGTTGCCGTGGCGGTCATCTTCGCCCTGTGGCTGGTGCGTGGTAGCGCCGCAGATTATACAGCAGCAGGGTCAGCACCGTCATGGCCCCGGCCTGATGCGCCACGGCGATGAGATGTTCGACCTGGGACAGCAGGGTGGCGAGTCCAAGCCCGACCTGAGCCAGGGTCGCCGCCGCCAGCAGTCCCAAGCCGATCCCTCCGTCCGGGGCGGCCCTCCGGCAGCGCCAGACCCAGCCTAGGATCATCACCAGGGTAAACGGCCCCAACCAGCGGTGGATAAACTGAACCATCGCCGGATTTTCCGTTGGATTCAGCCAGATCGGGTCCATGGCCGTCACCGCCGCGGGCAGCAATTCATCGGCCATGAGCGGCCAGGTGGTGTACATGCTGCCCGCCTGCAATCCGGCTACCAGGGCGCCCCAGGTCATGGTCAGCACCAGACAGGCGAAGGCGACCCAGCCGTGGCGTCGCGGCCCGGCGCCGGAGGAAAAGCGGGTATTCGTCCAGCCCGCCAGGGCTTGCCATAGCAGCAGGGAATAGATCGCCACCGCCATATCCAGATGCAGGGCGAGGCGGATCGGGCTGACGCTGGTCCGTTCGACCAGTCCGCTTTGGACCATGAACCAGCCGACGAAGCCCTGGAATCCACCCAGCGCCAGGATCATCGTCAGCCGGAGTCCCAGGGACCGGCCGATCCTGCCCCGCGCCCAAAAGACGGCCAGGGGAACGGCGAAGACCAGACCGATCAGGCGTCCCCATAGCCGGTGCAGCCACTCCCAAAAGAAAATTTCCCTGAATGCCTCCAGGGTCATGCCCGGGTTCAACAATCGGTACTGGGGAGTGGCTCGATAGGCGTCGAATGCCCGTCGCCAACCGGTTTCGTCCAGGGGGGGGACAACGCCGATGATCGGGTCCCAACTGGTGATGGACAGTCCCGATTGGGTCAATCGGGTGATGGCGCCCAACTGCATCATGGCGATCACCATGGCGCAACAGAGTGTCAGCCAGACGGTCACAGAACCGGCGCCATGCTCCGACGCGGTGGTGTCGAGGCCGGTGTTCACGAGTGGGTCTCCTTTCGTCTCCTCAGGAGCGGAGGAACCTGATCACGGGGAAGGGGTCTTCTTCCGCCTTGCGCCAAGGATACTCCCATCGGCACACGCCATTGCGTATTTGGGTGCGGTGACGGCTGTCCGCTTGGTACCAGCGGTGGCGACAACCCGATATCCGTCGGGCCGAGCGCTACGGCTGCACGGGTTCTGTCAGTCTGAGATACGGAAAGAACTTGCGGTCTTCCGACAGCATGTGTTTGGACACCACGTCATAGGCGAGAAAGTTGAAGAGTGAGCCGACCTCCAACCTGCCCGAGGTGAAGTTATTCCCCATTTCCTTCGCCTGCGCCACCAAATCCCGGTGCAGTTCGACATGGTGGTCGGCTTCGGGATAACCCGCCGCCCGGAAGACCATTTCCTCGTCGGCGAAGTGTGCCAACAGATCGGCAAGCAGGGCGTCGATCAGCGGAACAATCTCGTCCTTCGGCCGGTCGCCTATGACCGCGCTGAGCAGGGCGTTGGCATGCTCGAACAATCCCTTGTGCTGCGCATCGAGGTTGAGCTGGCCGGATTCGTAAGCACCGCGCCAGACCAGACGCAAGAAGGTGTGATCGATCAATTCCGCCACGTCGGCTTCCCGCTCGGCGGAGGAATCGGAGATCACCCGGTTGCGCCCGGCCTGTTTGGCGGCGTACAGGGCGCTATCCGCACGGGCAAGCCATTCTTCCCAGGTTTCTCCAGTCCGGCATTCGGCGACACCGAAACTGGCGGTGGCGTCTCCCACCTGGGGGAAGGTGTATGCCATCATGGCGGTGCGGATGCGTTCGGCAAGCAGGTTGGCGATCACCAGACCGCTGTTGGGCAGGGCAATCACAAACTCCTCGCCGCCCCAACGCCCCAAGACATCGGTGGCCCGCATGCCTTGCCGGGCGATGGCGCAGAATTGGCGTAGCACGTCATCACCGACCGCATGGCCGTGGGTGTCGTTGATATTCTTGAAGTGATCAAGATCGATAAAGATCAGTGAAACCGGATGACCATAGCGTTCCTTTCGCAACATTTCCTGGCGGACAATCTCTTCCAGACGGCGCCGGTTCCACGCTCCGGTGAGGGGATCGCGCATGGCCAGCTGCTTGAGATCTTCGTGGGCGGCGGCAAGGCTGGCATTTGAATTGGCCAGTTCCCGGTTGAGAATCTCCAGTTCGCGGCTACGGTCCGCCAGTGCCTGTTCGGCGCTCTTGCGTTCGGTGATGTCACGCACGACGGCTTGGATGACCTTCCGTCCATCCAGTTCCATGGCGCTGAGATATACCTCCGCCGGATAGACCCTGCCGTCATCGACTCGCCGATGCATCCACTCGAAGTGATGGCGACCGTTGGCCATCGCGACGGCAATCATCCGATCGGCAAGGGACAAGGAGCTTTCATTGTTGGGCTGTACCGGAGGGGATAAGTCGGCCGGGTGCTTCGAGCATAACTCCTCTCGCGTTTTACAGCCGAAAATCTCCAGGGCGGATTTGTTGCAGTCGAAGAAACCGTTCTCATCGAGCAGCAACACCGCGTCGATGGTGGAATCATAAATGGCGCGGAGCTTGGTTTCGGAACGGCGCAGAGCCTCTTCCGCCCGCTTACGCTCGGTGATATCGCGCCAAAGGGTGTGCAGAATGAGTTCGCCACCCACGGTTATGGGGGTCAGGGAGACCTCCACGGGGATGCTTGTTCCGTCTGCCCTGAGATGGCTCCATTCAAACCGATGGAAGCCCGCCTGCAAGGCCGTGGCGATCATCTCGGCCGCCTTGTCCTCGGAGGGGCGGCCATCGGGCTGAACGGCGGGAGATATCTCGCTGGGGCGTTTGTTGATGAATGCCGCCTTGGACGGATAACCGAGCAATTTGAGCGTGGCGGTGTTGCACTCGACGAACTGACCATCCCGGATCAGCAGGATCGGATCGTTCATGCCCTCGAAGATGCCGCGAAACAATTCTCCGCTCGTACGTCGGGAATGTTCGGCGTGTTTGTTCCGGGATGCGTCACGTCGGGCAATCTGGCTGATCTCGTACCCTCCTGGTCGGCGACTCGTGCCCCTACGTCCTACGGGGTAGATCTATAGTCCTATGTGAGCGATATAGTCACGTAGAACACATCTCGGCGTCGGCGATCCACCCACTAATATGGCCTGAATGTGACGGAATCATCCGGTGGTCGTTCAACGGCGCCGTATCGAAGGGGGGGGACGGGCAAGTGACTGTAAGGTGGAGCGGTTGGCGCCCGGCAGCGACAGTGACGAATCTAAGGGCCAGCCCGCCGCCGCCTCTCGTTTCAAGTCCACCGGTGGATCAACCGAGCGGTAATGGCAATTCACGACGTATCGGTACGGCCGTAGACTTAAATCTCGGGCGGATTATGCCCTAACCCCACAATGCGACCAGACTTGCCAGAAAAAGTATCGCAAATACCCCCCAGAACACCCTGGACGATGTGCTGCGCTGGGGGCGAACCCGCGGCGGCGCGGACAAGCCGAAGTGAGTCATTATCCCTCCTTTTGGTTCGGCTGACCGGGGAGGCTGTCGAAAGCGGCCCGGCCAGCCGGTGGGGACTGCACTGGCGAGAACAATCCCCATTGCCACCGTTATACAACCAAAGGAGTAGGTCAAGAGTATTGTTCGGCGTCGATTTCCCATTGGGCCGGAAGGCCGCATTTTCCCGGAAATTCTGATCGACCTTGCCGGGTAGAGCGCTTTCATGTGCCATATCCCCATAAATTCCGTGTTGTTATGGATTGGGCTTGACGGCGCCATCGGTGATTTATAGTGTTAAATAAGAATCTAACACACAAAAATATTGTTAATAAGGAGTGCCGCCGATGTCATTTGCCAAGCTGTGGGGTTCCGTCGTCCGCGCCGGTCTGGTTGCGGTGGCCGCGTTCAGCCTGTCCGGAACCGCCTTTGCCGCCGACAAGGTGGAGGAGATCCGGATCGACTACGCCTACTACAACCCGGTCAGCCTGGTGTTGAAGGACAAGGGCTGGCTGGAACAGGAATTGGCCAAGGACGGCATCAAGGTGCGCTGGGTGCTGTCGCTGGGGTCCAACAAGGCGCTGGAATTCCTCAACGCCAAGAGCCTGGATTTCGGATCAAGCGCCGGTGCCGCCGCGCTGCTGGCCCGCATCAACGGCAATCCGGTGAAGTCGGTCTATGTCTATTCCAAGCCGGAATGGACCGCCTTGGTCGCCGGCAAGGATTCGGCCATCCAGAAGGTCGCCGACCTCAAGGGCAAGCGCATCGCCGCTACCCGCGGCACCGACCCCCATATCTTCCTGATCCGCACCCTGGCCGAGCACGGCCTGACCGAGAAGGACGTCAAGATCGTGCTGTTGCAGCATCAAGATGGCCGTCTTGCTCTGAGCAAGGGCGACGTCGATGCCTGGGCCGGTCTTGATCCGCTGATGGCCCAGGCCGAATTGGACGACGGCGCCCGCCTGTTCTATCGCAACGCCGAGATCAACACCTGGGGCGTGCTCAATACCCGCGAGGACTTCATCACCGATCATCCCGATCTGGTGACGAGGGTACTGGCGGTCTACGAGAAGGCGCGTGCCTTTGCCATCAATAATCCGGCGGACCTGAAAAAGACCATCGCCGAGGCGGCGAAGCTGAATGATGCCGTCGCAACCCGTCAGTTGGAACGTACCGACCTGTCCACCGCCGCCATCGGCGAGCGCCAGAGGAAGACCATCGAAGGTGCCGGTATCGCGCTTCAGCAGGCCGGGGTGATTCCCGCCGATGTCAATGTTTCCGCCGTTGCCGCTTCGCTGGTAGACTCGTCGTTCGTTTCCAAGCTGGGCGTCAAGTGAGGTCTGATCTTGTCATCGGTTGATAGTGTCGCCGTCCCCTCCCGGGGGGCGGCGCTTCCGCCGCGACGCGTCGGCGCTAAATGGCTGATCGGCTTTATCCTGCCGCTGGGGCTGGCGCTGGCGTGGGAAACCGCTGTCGCGCTCAAATGGGCCGACGGTCGGTTGCTGCCGACACCGTCACGGGTGATCGGCACCCTGGTGGGACTGGCCCGCACCGGGGAATTGACCGCCCATGTGCTGGCGACCTTGCAGCGGGTGGCGCTGGGCTTCGGCTTCGGAGTGACAGCGGGCACCGTGTTGGGGGCCGTCAGCGGCTACTGGACGCTGGCCCGGCGGTTGATCGACCCCATGCTTCAGGCCTTGCGCAACATTCCCTCCATCGCCTGGGTCCCCATGTTCATCCTGTGGTTCGGCATCTTCGAGACCTCCAAGGTGATCCTGATCGCGGTGGGGGTGTTCTTTCCCATCTACCTCAGCCTGTCGGGGGCGATCCTGGGGGTGGACCGCAAGCTGGTGGAGGTCGGGCGGATCTTCCGCTTCAGTCACCGCGAGATGATCACCCGTATCTTGTTGCCGGCGACTCTGCCGGCCTATGTGATTTCGCTACGCTCCGGCCTGGGGCTGGGATGGATGTTCGTGGTGGCGGCCGAATTCATGGGGGCCGAGGAAGGACTGGGCTTCCTGCTGGTGGACGGGCAGCAGACCGGGCGGCCGGCGGTGATTCTGGCGTCCATCACCGCCTTTGCCGTGCTGGGCAAGATCACCGACTGGCTGCTGGCGTCGGTTTCGGCCCGCTTCCTGACGTGGCAGGATTCCTTCAAGGCGGCGGAGTAGGTCGATGCTGAGCATCTCCAACGTGGACAAACGCTATCCGAACGGCCTGCTGGCCCTGGCCGGGTTGGATCTGGCGGTGGCCGAGGGCGAGATCCTCGCTATCGTCGGCGGCTCGGGCTGTGGCAAAAGCACGCTGTTGCGGCTGATTTCCGGGCTGGATACCCCAACGGCCGGGACCGTCGGCCTGGAGGGAACCCCGGTACGGGCGCCGCGTCCGGAAATCGGCCTGGTGTTTCAGGAACCCCGGCTGATGCCGTGGCTGACCATCGACCAGAACGTCGCTTTCGGCATCCGCCATCTGCCCGTGGTGGAACAGAAGGCCCGCGTCTCCGAGACCCTGGCTCGGGTCGGTCTGGCGTCGCATGTCGGACACTGGCCGCGCGAGTTGTCGGGCGGTCAGGCTCAGCGTGTCGCTCTGGCCCGTGCCCTGGTGGGGCGGCCCAAGGTGCTGCTGCTCGACGAACCGTTCTCGGCGCTGGACGCCCTGACCCGCAGCGATTTGCAGGACCATCTGCTGGAATTGTGGGCCTATGACCGCCCGACCATGATCCTGGTGACTCATGATATCGAGGAGGCCCTGGTGCTGGCCGACCGGGTCGTGGTGATGCAGCCCGATCCCGGCCGAGTACGGGTCGAGGTGACGCCGCCGCTGGCGCGTCCGCGCGATCGCCTCGATACCGAGTTCCTGGAGTGGAAATACCGGCTGCTTGGCGAACTGGACCATGCCAGCCGCAGGAAAACCGGTGACGAGACCTTCCCCGCCGTTGCCATCTGACCATGAAAGGCCAACCCCATGAACGCCGATGATCTGCGTGCCCTTCAGGCACCGTTGAAGGATAGCTACAAGGCGACCCCCGAGGGGGCGCGGATTACCCTCAAGTCCAGGGGTGAACTGGATTCCGACGACGTCGTCTGTCGGGTCGAGACCGGCCGCGCCCTGGTCGAGGCCGGGTTGCATCCCGCCACCGGCGGCACCGGCGCCTTCGCCTGTTCCGGCAACATGCTGCTGGATGCCCTGGTCGCCTGCGCCGGCGTCACCTTGAAGGCGGTGGCCACCGCCATCGAATTCGATCTCAAGGGCGGCAGCGTTTCGGCCGAGGGCGATCTCGACTTTCGGGGAACCCTGGGGGTGGCCAAGGACGCGCCGGTGGGTTTTGGCGAAATCCGCCTGATCTTCGATCTCGAAACCTCCGAGCCCGCGGAACGCATCGACCAGTTGACCAAGCTGACCGAACGCTATTGCGTGGTGTTCCAGACCCTGGCGAAGCCGCCGACGCTGACGCTGGCCGTGAAGCATCGTGGCTGACGACGGCTTGCGTCCCGAGACGCTGGCCGCTCACGCCACCGGGGTGGTCGATGGGGCGACGGGGGCGATCATTCCGCCCATCCATCCTTCGACCACCTTCGAGCGCGACGCCGATCTGGGCTATTCGCGGGGACGCTGCTATTCCCGCGCCGACAACCCCACCTACGATTCCGCCGCCGATACCCTGACGGCGCTGGAGGGGGGGGCGCAGACGCTGTTGTTCGCCTCGGGGATGGCGGCGGCGAATGCGGTGTTTCTGGCGCTGTCGCCGGGTGATCACGTGCTGGTGCCCAAGGTGATGTATTGGGCGCTGCGGGCGTGGCTGCACGGTTTCGCCACGCGGTGGGGTCTTGTGGTCGAGGGGGTGGATACCACCGACCTGGGCGCGGTGCGGGCGGCATTGCGGCCGGGACGGACCAAGCTGATCTGGGTGGAAAGCCCAGCCAATCCGCTGTGGCAAGTCAGCGACATCGCCGTTCTGGCCGACTTGGCCCACGCGGCCGGCGCCAAGCTGGCGGTGGATTCCACCATCGCCACCCCGGTGCTGACCCGGCCGTTGGCGTTGGGCGCCGACATCGTCATGCACTCGGCGACCAAGTATCTCAACGGCCATTCCGACGTGATCGCCGGGACCCTGACCACCGCCACCCGCGATGAATTCTGGGGGCGAATCAAGGCCAACCAGATCCAAGGCGGAGCCGTGCCGGGACCGTTCGAGGCGTGGCTGTTGCAGCGGGGGTTGCGCACGCTGTTTCCCCGTGTGCGCTGGCAGTCGGCCAGCGCATTGGATTTGGCCGAGCGCCTGTCGGCCCATCCGGCGGTGACCGAAGTGCTTTATCCCGGTTTACCCGCCTTTTCCGGCCATGATCTCGCCCGGCGGCAGATGGTGGGTGGTTTCGGCGGCATGCTGTCGATCCGCGTCGGGGGCGGGGAGGTGGCGGCGATCGCCGTGGCGGCGAAAACCCAGGTGTGGAAGCGCGCCACCTCGCTGGGCGGGGTGGAAAGCCTGATCGAACATCGCGCCAGCATGGAAGGGCCCGATTCACCGGTACCGGCCGATCTGCTGCGGCTGTCCGTCGGGCTTGAGGCGGTCCAGGACCTATACGCCGACCTTGACCGGGCGCTTTCCGCCAATGCCGGGGTGTAGGGCCAATGACCGCCCGGCCGCCGCCCCGGCCTCGAACGCCCCGGCGGCGACTGTCTTGCCCGATGCCCGCCCGCGACGCAGGTTGAGGCTAAGCTTGGCGAACTCGGCATCGACGATGGCATGGCGAACCACCACAAGGTCGCGTCCGCTGCCGACCCGAATGGCCTCGTCGCGTTCCGCCTTCATCCCGACCAGCTTGTCGGCGATGGATACCGCCATGCCGAACAGGAACGAGCCCTTTTCATCCTGCCCATAGCGGATGAACCGTTGGCCGCGGGCGTACTCCTCCCAGGCGGTCCGCATGGCGACGGCGACGACATCGTGGACGTAATGGGGGGTCTAAGCCCAAACACGCGGAATTTTTAGAAGCATTTAGATTCAATGGGTTATCGTCAACTCGGGATGGTGATTAGTGAATTTACGTCAATAGGCTGACGAGGCCCACGGAACAGATACCGGCCGAGGAAGAGGATG
>CAIUSV010000018.1 GCA_903901915.1 uncultured Rhodospirillaceae bacterium
CGGCTCGACCAGCTTGTTTTCCTGGTACATCTTGCGCAGGTAGTAGCTGTGCATGGCGGCGGGCATGCGGGTGGAATCCGAGTTCCAGTACAGCAGGTCGAACGGGAACGGGTCCTTGCCCAGCAGGTAGTTGTTGACCACAAACGACCAGATCAGGTCGTTGGCGCGCATCATGTTGAAGGTGGTGGCCATGTCGCGGCCGTCGAGATAGCCGTGCAACGCCATCTTGCTTTCCAGCGAGGCCAGCTGTTCCTCGTCGATGAAGACGCCGAGTTCACCAGGTTCCCGGAAATCGGTCATGGTGGTGAAGAAGGTGGCCGACGCGATCCGGTCCTGCTTCTTGGCCGCCAGATAGGCCAGGGTGCAGGCGACCAGGGTGCCGCCCAGGCAATAGCCGATGATATCGACCTGCTTGGCGCCGGTGGCCTTTTCGATGGCATCCATCGAAGCCAGGGTGCCGTCCTTGAGATAGTCGGCGAACCCCTTGAAGGCCAGCGTCTCGTCCGGATTGACCCACGAGATCACGAACACGGTATGGCCCTGGTCCACCGCCCATTTGATGAACGAGTTCTTGGGGCGCAGATCGAGGATGTAGAACTTGTTGATCCACGGCGGCACGATCAGCAGCGGCTTTTCCAGCACCTGCTCGGTGGTGGGAGTGTATTGCAGCAGCTGGATCAGGTCGTTCTGAAAGACCACCTTGCCGGGGGTGACGGCGATGTTCTCGCCCACCTTGAAGGCGTCGTAGTCGGTCATCTTGATCGCCAGGTTGCCCTTGCCGCGTTCAAGATCGTCCAGCAGGTTATTGAGGCCCTTCAGCAGGTTCTCACCCCGGCTTTCCACGGTGGCGCGCAGCACCTCCGGATTGGTCAGCACGAAATTGCTGGGAGCCATGGCGTCAACGAACTGGCGCGTATAGAAATCCACCTTCTTGGCGGTGTGGTCGTCGAGTCCCTCGACGTTGTTGACCACACCTTGCATCCAGCGGGCCGACAGCAGGTAGGACTGTTTGATGAAGTCGAAGATCTCGTTGTCGTCCCACATCTCGTCCTTGAAGCGACGATCGGCGACGTCCGGCTTGGCCACCGGCTCGGTGGACTCGCCCAGCAGACGCCTGGCGGTGTTCTGCCACAGCGTCATGTAGTCCTGCCACAGGTTGAGATGGGCTTCGACCAGCTTGGCCGGATCGCTCATCAGCTTGGCCGTCATTTCGAGGAAGGCATTCCCGATATTGAGCGGATCGGCGGAGCCGAAGCTTGCCGGGTCCGACGCCTGGCGGGTCAAGAAGTCGGTGACGATGCGCTGGCTGCGCTCGGCGATATTGGTCATCGCCTTGGACAATTCCGCCGGATCGATCAACTTATGCTCGCCGCCCGTCTGTTCGGCCATGTCTACCCCTCTTTACGATGCAGCCAAATTGCGTTTTCGCGCCGCAGCATGCCACAGTTCGGCGGCCTCGGCCAGATGGTGAGACATTTCCCACGCCCTTTTCGATCGGCCCATAGACCTATATACTTTCGCCCCATGGGCTGATAAACGTGAACTTGCCGTAAAATCCGGCTCGCTCAAAACATATTCTTCGGGAGCTGCGGTTCGTCCATGTTCGATAGCATCGAGGCTTGGCGCCATCGTTATGAGCGGCGGATGATCGCCATCGGCAAGAGTGTCGCGGCGGCGACCTTGATCGCGGGATGTTCCTGGGTTCCCGACGCCGTCAATCCGGTCGAGTGGTACAAGGGCGTCGCCGATGCCTTCAGCAGCGACGAACGCCCCGAAATCGCCTCGCCCCGGCGGCCCGAGGGCGGGTTCCCCAATGTCAACGGCTCCAGCGACGCCGAGCATAAGACGGCGGCGACGACGGCGACGGCGGTGCCCTCTGGGTTGAACGCCGACCGCGGTAATTCCAAATACACCGATTCGGTACGGCGCGAGCCGGCCCCCACCAAGCAACTGGCCAAACGGCAGGCCCCCCCGGCCCCGGCCCAAACCCAGGTGGCTCAGGCGACGCCGGTTGCCCCGGCGGCGGCGGAAGCGGGTGGCAAGGGCAGCTATCAGCCCTCGCTTGACCACCGCATGCAGACCGCCCGCGACGACGGCCCCTCGACACCGCCCAAGGTCGCCCCCGCCGGTCCGCCGCCACGCGCCAACATCCCCGATTCCGTCCCCACCCGGCGCGGCGTCCTGGCCGAACATTATCAGCGCCGGCTGGCCGAATCCGCCGCCGCCACCAACAAGGGCGACGCCTTCACCGGCATCCCCGCGCCGCGGCCGGAATCGTCCTATAATCTGCCGGCCTCGGCCTATGCCGTGCCGGCCAACGCCCCGGCGGGCTATGCCGGCGGTTTCGGCTCGTCCGAGCCCGGCTATGCCCCGGCACCGACCCGCGGCACCCGTGGCGCCCGCGGTGCGGTTGTCCCATCGGGTCCCGCCGCCACCTTCCAGGTCGCCGCCGTCCAGTTCGCCGGCAATTCCGGACTTACCGCCGCCGACCGCGCCGCCCTCAAGGACGTCGCCCGGCTGCAAAAGCAGACCGGCGGCACCGTCCGCATCGTCGGCTATCCGCCGTCGGGCGCCGTTTCCTTTGTCGGCGATGATGATGGCGGCGCCGCCCAGGCGCGGGCCAATACGGTGGCCAAGGCACTGGCCGGCATGGGGGTTCCCGCCCGTAAGCTGCTGGTTGCCGCCGACCCGGCCGGGCCGGGTGGCTTCGACGATACCGGCGCCAGCGTTTCCATCGAGTACTGACCCGTCCCCCTTCCCTTCCCCGCCGCCGGCCCCCTTCTTCCGACGGAGGGAGGGGCGCTCCACTCCAGTCGCGGCGCATGATCATGGACCAGGATTTCCACCGGATCAAAAGGCTCCCTCCCTACGTGTTCGCGGAAGTGAACGCCATGAAGGCGCGCGCCCGGGCCGCCGGCGAGGACATCATCGATTTCGGCATGGGCAACCCCGACCAGCCGACGCCACCCCACATCGTCGAGAAGCTGGTCGAGGCGGCGCGCAACCCGCGCGCCCACCGGTATTCCATGAGCCGCGGCATTCCCGGCCTGCGCAAGGCGCTGTCCGCCTATTATCAACGCCGCTTCGCCGTCGATATCGATCCCGAGACCGAAACCATCGTCACCTTGGGGTCGAAGGAAGGACTGGCCAATCTGGCCAATGCCATTACCAGTCCCGGCGACATCGTGCTGGTGCCTAATCCCAGCTACCCCATCCACCCCTACGGCTTCATCATCGCCGGTGGATCGTGCCGCTTCGTGCCGGTGACGCCCGATGCCGAGTTCCTGCGTGCGCTGGACCGTGCCGTGCGCCACTCGGTGCCCAAGCCCATCGCCCTGGTGCTGAACTATCCCAGCAACCCGACGGCGCTGCTGGCCGATCTGGATTTCTATGGTCAGGTCGTGGAGTTCTGCCGCCATCACGGCATCTGGATTCTGTCCGACCTGGCCTATTCCGAGATCTATTTCGACGTGACGCCGCCGCCGTCGATCCTGCAGATTCCCGGCGCCAAGGATATCGCCGTCGAGTTCACCTCCATGAGCAAAAGCTACAACATGCCGGGCTGGCGCATCGGCTTCGCCGCCGGCAACAAGACGCTGATCGCGGCGCTGGGCCGGATCAAGAGCTATCTCGACTACGGCGCCTTCACCCCCATCCAGGTCGCCGCCGCCGCCGCGCTCAACGGACCGCAGGATTGCGTCGATGATATCCGCGCCATGTACAAGGATCGCCGCGACGTGCTGATCGAGGGGTTGCATGCCGCCGGCTGGGCCGTGCCCAGCCCGCCGGCGACCATGTTCGCCTGGGCGCCGATCCCTCCCGCCTTCGCCCATCTCGGCTCGCTGGAATTTTCCAAGCTGCTGATGCGCGAAGCCCAGGTGGCGGTGGCGCCCGGCATCGGCTTCGGTGAATACGGCGACGCCTATGTCCGCATCGGGCTGGTGGAGAACCGCCACCGCACCCGCCAAGCGGTCCGCAACATCAAAACCTTCCTCGGCAACTACGACAAGGCGCTTGAGGCTTCCGAAAAACAGCGCGCAAACGCGACTTGAACGAACAGGGCTGCACAATGAGCAAATCTCCCTTGAAGATCGCCATCGCCGGCCTGGGCACCGTCGGCGGCGGCACCGTTCAACTCCTGCATGACCAGGCCGAACTGCTGGCCGCCCGCGCCGGGCGCACGCTGGCCCTGGTGGGCGCCGCCGCCCTGGTCAGACCGCCGGAGCTGCCGCTGGACGGCGTGCCGTTCTTCACCGATGCCCGGGAACTGGCGAAGACCTGCGATTATGACGTGCTGGTCGAACTGATCGGCGGCGCCGGCGGCATCGCCCTCGAGGTGGTCAAGACCGCGTTGGAACGCGGCCGCTCCGTGGTCACCGCCAACAAGGCGATGATCGCCCATCACGGCGTCGAGCTGGCCCTGATCGCCGAGCGAACCGGCGCCAATATCGGCTTCGAGGCCAGCGTCGGCGGCGGCATCCCCATCATCAAATCGCTGCGCGAGGGTCTGGCCGGCAACCGCCTGTCCAAGGTGATGGGCATCCTCAACGGCACCTGCAACTATATCCTCACCACCATGCGCGATTCGGGACGCGACTTCGCCGACGTGCTGGCCGAGGCGCAGGCGCTGGGGTATGCCGAGGCCGATCCCACCTTCGACATCGACGGCATCGACACCGCCCACAAGCTGGCCATTCTCGCCAGCCTGGCCTTCACCATGCCGGTCGATCTGGATGCGGTGTCATGCGAAGGCATCCGCCACGTCTCGGCGCTCGACATCCGTTACGCCGACGAACTGGGCTATCGCATCAAGCTGCTGGGCGTCGCCAGCCGTACCGAGGCCGGTGTCGAAACCCGCGTCTATCCCGCCATGGTACCGCTGTCCTTCCCGCTGGCCCATGTCGGCGGGCCGTTCAACGCCATCGTCACCGAGGGCGACTTCGTCGGTCGCACCGTGCTGGAGGGCCGGGGGGCGGGGGCGCGCCCCACCGCCTCGGCGGTGGTCGCCGACCTGATGGACCTCGCCACCGGCCGCGTCGGCCCCACCTTCGGCGTGCCGGTAGCGGACCTGACGCCGCTGCCCGCCGCCGCCACCGGCAGCCATCGCAGCGCCTATTACATCCGCCTGATGGTCAAGGACGAGCCGGGGGTGTTCGCCGACATCGCCGCCGCGCTGCGGGACGAGAAGGTATCCATGGAACAGATCATCCAACGCGGCCGCGCCCCCGAGGAGACGGTCCCCGTGGTGATGACGGTGCACGAAACCGAGGAAGCCGCCATGCTGCGCGCCGTCGCCCGCATCAATGCGCTGGCCTCGATTGCCGAGCCGGCGCACCTTATCCGCATCGAGAATTTGTAAAGTCTGGTCGACAGGAACGGTTTCCGGGAAAGACGGATCATGACCCAGCACATCCCAGAGTCGGCGGCGCTCGACCGCAACCTTGCCCTTGAAGTGGTTCGGGTCACCGAGGCCAGCGCCCTGGCCGCCGCGGCCCATACCGGCCGCGGCGACGAGAAAAGCGCCGACGAGGCCGCCTGCGCCGCCATGCGTCGCGCCCTCAACCGGCTGTGCGCCAGCGGCGTCATCGTCAACGGCGAGGGCGACGACGGCACCCAGCCACTGCATACCGGCGAAAAGGTCGGCACCGGTAACGGCCCCACCATCGACATCGTACTGACCGCGCTGGAGGGCCGCTCCATCTGCGCCCGCGGCGCCCATAACGCCCTGTCGGTGGTGGCGATGACCGAGCAGGGCTCATTCCTCAAGGTACCGCAGCACTCCTACATGGAAAAGATGGCGGTGGGCGCCGGCCTGCCCGACGGCATCATCGACCTGGACGCCACCCCCGAGACCAATCTGGCCCGCATCGCCGAGGCTCGCGGCGTCAAGGTCTCGGATCTGACCGTAAGCATCCTGGACCGTCCCCGCCACGCCGAACTGATCGGACGGCTCTACGCCGCCGGGGCGCGGGTGATGCTGTTCGACGACGGCGACGTCTCCGGTGCGCTGGCCGCCGGCCTGCCCGAAACCGGCGTCGATGTCTATATGGGCTCGGGCGGGGCCGCCCAGGGGGTTCTGGCCGCCGCCGGACTGAAATGCCTGGGCGCCCAGATGCAGTCCCGGCTGCTGTTGCGCTCGGACCAGGATCTCCGCCTCGCCCATCGCGCCGGGATCGAGGACCCCAAACGGACCTGGAACATCGACGACATGGTCCGGGGCGAAGTCATGTTCGCCGCCACCGGCATCACCGACGGCCATGTGCTGAAGGGAGTGCAGCTGCTGGCGGGCAACCGCGCCGTCAGCCACTCCCTGGTAATGCGCTCGGTCACCGGCACCATCCGCACCCTGACGGTCCATCACGACCTGAGCCGAAGCCACCTGCGGCTATGAGCGGAGCTTCGGCCGGACCTGCTGCTTTCCTTGGCGTCGAACGGTCGCTGACGGGGCGGCGGTGGCTGTCGCGGCTGGGCGACGAGCGGCAGGCCCTGGCCCTGAGCCAGCGCCTCGGTCTGCCCGAGATGATCGGCCGGGTACTGGCGGCGCGCGGCATCGGCCTCGACGAGGCGGAGTCGTTCCTCAACCCGACGCTGCGCGACCTGCTGCCCGACCCCGGCCACCTCCGGGACATGGACAAGGCGGTGGCACGGCTGGTGGCGGCGGTGACGGCGGGGGAAACCATCGGCATCTTCGGCGACTACGACGTGGACGGCGCCACCTCGTCGGCGCTGCTGAAAAACTTTCTCGACGCCGCCGGGGGGCGAAGCCGGGTCTATATTCCCGACCGCATCACCGAGGGCTATGGCCCCAATGCCCCCGCCCTGCTGCGGCTGAAAGCCGAAGGCATCGGCGTGGTGGTGACGGTGGATTGCGGCACCACCGCCTTCGAGGCGCTGGCAGCGGCACAGGCCGCCGGCCTCGACATGGTGGTGGTGGATCATCACGTCGGCGAGGCCGCCCTGCCCCCGGCCCTGGCGGTAATCAACCCCAACCGCCTGGACGAGGACAGCCCCCACGGCCACTTGGCCGCCGTCGGCGTCGCCTTCCTGCTGGCGGTGGCGCTCAATCGCGGACTGAAGCTGGCGGGATGGTATGACGGCCGTGGCGCTCCTGACCTGATGCGCTGGCTCGATCTGGTGGCGTTGGGCACGGTGTGCGACGTGGTGCCGCTGATCGGCGTCAACCGGGCGTTGGTGACCCAGGGGCTCAAGGTGATGGGGCTGCGCCGCAACATCGGCCTGGCCGCGCTTGTCGATGTCGCCGGCGTCAAGGAGCGCCCCGACGCCTATCACCTCGGCTATGTGCTGGGGCCACGGGTCAATGCCGGCGGCCGGGTCGGCGAGGCCGATTTGGGAACCCGCCTGCTGTCCACCGACGACACCTCCGAAGCCGGCAATATCGCCCGGCGCCTGGACGGCTACAACAAGGACCGCCAGGAAATCGAGGCCGCCGTATTGCAACAAGCGATCGAGCAGGTGGAAGGTCGCCCGGACGACGGACTGCCGCTGTTGCTGGCGGCGGGCGAGGGCTGGCACCAGGGAGTGATCGGCATCGTCGCCGGCCGCCTGAAGGAACGCTATGGCCGTGCCGCCTGCGTGGTCGCGCTGGCGGGCGGCGAGGGCAAGGGCTCGGGGCGCTCGGTCGCCGGGCTGGACCTGGGCGCCGCCATCATCGCCGCCCGTCAGGCCGGACTGCTTCGCGCCGGCGGCGGCCACGCCATGGCGGCGGGCTTTACCGTCGCCCGTGACCGGCTGGGGGAACTGCACGCCTTCCTGGGCGAACGCCTGCAAAGCCAGCTCGACGGCGATCTGGTGCCGCTGCTGGAGCTGGACGGAGCACTGGATGCCGGCGCCGCCTCGGTCGAGTTGGTGGAAAGTCTGGCCCAGATCGGCCCGTTCGGTTCAGGCAACCCGGAACCGCGCTTCGCCATCGCCGCCGCCCGTATCGTCCGCGCCGACGTGGTCGGCTCCGGCCACGTCCGCCTCATGCTGGCCGGGGCCGGCGGCAAGCGGCTGAAAGCCATCGCCTTCCGCGCCGCCGACAGCGAAATGGGCCATGCTCTGCTGTCATCCCAGGGCACCGCCTTCCACCTCGCCGGCGCCTTGCGCGCCGACACCTGGCAAGGCTCCACCAGCGTGCAATTGGTGATCGACGACGCCGCTTTCAGCCGCTGAGGCGAACTGTCTTGATTTTCCCTCCCGAGGCGGCTATCTAGTCGCCTCGCCTCGCGCCGTCCCCATCGTCTAGAGGCCTAGGACACCGCCCTTTCACGGCGGCGACGCGGGTTCGAATCCCGCTGGGGACGCCAGGCGCGATTTTTCCGATAATCAAGATAGTCGTGCTGGGTGGCCCAGGATATGGGCCATTGCATCGTTCCTACGCCCGCTAAATGGACTCTGACCCCATTTTCCCGGGCCCCATTTTCCTTATTGCGACGAAAATTAACCGACCGCCTGCGTAACCCTCGCAGGCGGCCGTCCCAAGGTCCTCACATCGCAGCGGGGTAATCGATGTAGCCCTGCGGTCCCGGCGCGTAGAAGGTCGCCTTGTCTGGCTCGGCCAGAGGCAACCCTTCCACCAACCGCCGGGGCAGGTCCGGGTTGGCGATGAAGGCGGCGCCAAATACGATGGCGTCGGCACGGCCCTGGGCCAAGGTGGCCCCGGCGGTTTCTCCGGTAAAGCCGCCACCGGCCAGATAGGCGCCTTTGAACAGTGGGCGCAGCAGGCCGTGATAGTCGGTGGCCGTGCCGAACAACGCCACATGAAGATAGGCGAGGTTCATGGGCGCGATTTGCTCGATCAAGTAAGCGTAGGTCTCCTGCGGAGTGTCGTCGGAGACGTCGTTGAAGTTCATCTCCGGCGAGATTTTGATGCCGACGCGACCAGAACCAGCCACCGAGACCATGGCCGCCAGCACCTCGACCACAAAGCGAACGCGGTTGGCGATGGAGCCGCCATAGGCATCGGTGCGCTGGTTGCTCTTGGACGACAGGAACTGTTCCGGCAGGTATCCCGATGCCGCATGAAGTTCAACGCCGTCAAAACCGGCCTCCAGGGCACGGCGGGTCGCTTCGCGGTATTCAGCGATCACCCCTGTGATCTCCGCAGTCTCCAAAGCGCGCGGCGTAACCATGGATGTCATGCCGTGATCGGTATAGGCCTGGCCATCGGCGCGGATGGCCGAAGGAGCCACCGGCAGCTCTCCGCCCGGCAGGAAGTCGGGAACGGCGACCCGACCGGTATGCATGATCTGGGCGAAAATGCTCCCGCCATTGTCATGCACCGCTTTGGTGACCTTGCTCCATGCAGCCACCTGGACGTCGGTGTGAAGGCCCGGTGTGCGGACATAGCCCTTGCCCATGGCCGAAGGATAGATGCCCTCGGAGATAATCAGGCCGGCACCGGCACGTTGTCCGTAATAGGTGGCGGCTATATCGGGCTGCACGCCGTCGTCATCGGCCCGCGAGCGGGTCATGGGGGCCATGACGACGCGGTTTGGCAGTGTGAGGGCGCCCAGGCGCAGGGGCTGGAAGAGATCCTTGGTCATGGTCGTTGCTCCGTGTTCGCGTTGCCCCAGGGGACCTCAGGGCCGGCAGCCACAGTAGCGCCGTTCCAATATACGCACTATCCGGCTAGAATGAGCATCTGTGTTAGCAAATATGGAACGATGTCGTGGAACTGACCGCCATTCGAGTTTTCGTCAAAGTCGCGGAAATGAAGGGCGTATCGGCTGCTGCGCGGGCGATGTCGTTGCCCAAATCCACCGTCAGCCGGACCCTGTCCCAACTGGAGGAGCGCCTGGGGCTGCGTCTGGTCCATCGCACCACCCGCGGGCTGTCGCTGACCGGCGAAGGCCAGACCTTCCTGCGCCACGCCCAGCGCATCGCCACCGACGTGGAGGAGGCGGAACAGGACCTTGCCGCCTTCCACGGCCAACCGCGCGGATTGCTGCGGGTGACGGCACCCTATACCCTTGGCATGCTGTTTCTCGGGCCAGCCCTGCCCCGCTTTCTGAGCCGTCATCCCGAGGTGCAGGTGGTCCTGGACCTCACCGGCCGCATGGTGGATCTGGTCGAGGAAGGGTTCGATCTGGCCCTGCGGGTGGGACCTCTGGTTCCGTCGAGCCTAGTGGTTCGCCAACTCAGCAGCAATCGCCCCTGGCTGTGCGCCAGCCCGGCCTATCTGAAAGGGGCGACGCCTCCTGCTCACCCCCGCGACCTGCCGGGCTACGACATGCTTGAACTGACGGCCGCCGCCGGGGCGGTGACACGACGACTGAGCGGTCCCGAGGGTGATGTGATGACCACGATCACCCCTCGCCTTGCCGTCAACGATCCCGGCGTGTTGCGAGATTCGGTACTGGCCGGGGTAGGACTGGCTTGGTTGCCGCCGCTGCTGGTTGCCGATGACGTTCAGCAGGGACGACTGATACGGCTGCTTCCCGAATGGGCGCCACCGGCGACCGAATACCATGCCCTATTTCCCAGCAGCCGGGGACTAAGTCCCAAGGTCCGCGCCTTCCTCGACTTCCTGGTGGAAGAGATCGCCGAGCCGTTGCGTCGGGCTGACCGCGCACGAGATCTCGTTGGAAGCGTCACTTCGTGAGCGCAGCCTACCATCCGCTGATAGTCAAGGATGCAATGTGTCCGCCCTTTGGCCAATATCCCCCGGTGCGGAGATCAATGGGATTGCCATGGCCCGATGGCTGGTCCTCCATTCAGCGTCAGGCCGAAAAGCCTGTGACGCCGTGGCCATCGGGCCGTATCCCCCCCTACGTTGCGTACATGGCCACGAAGGTCATGACGAGATAGATGGAGAGGGCGGCGATCATGGCGCCCAGGCTGAGACGGCGGTTCCAGGCCTTGGCCAAATCCTTCTGGCCGCTCGACTGGAGGGTCTGGATGAAGATGATGGAGAAGATCATCGAGACCACGAAGGCATAGGCCACCAGGAAGTAGTAATCGGCGGTCATGGTGTAGCCGACCTTGGGGAACGAGTTCTTCTGGGACATGTGATAGACCAGCACACCGACCAGACCGGAGATGGTGGCGTTGATGCGCGGAGCGAACTGGTCCAGCGGCACCCACAAGATGATCAGGATGATGCCCAGAATGATCAACAGCGGCAGGAAAAAGGTGAAGAGGTAGGGCTTCAGGATGCGCTTGACGCCGATCTCCAGGTTGACCGTGGAGAAGTAGACCGGGCTCTTGTAGCCGGTGCCCATGCGGTAATCGGGATCACCGAAGGTGGATTCATAGCGATAGAGGTCGGAGAAGACGCTGCGGCCGGTATAGAGCCATTCCTGCGGCTTGATGTCCTTCACCGCCGAGGTCTCCATGTGGCGGCTGTCGGGCACCAGCATGACATGGGTGGAATTTTTGTTGGTGTGGGCGATCTCCAGCGGCAGGGTCTGGGAATCGAACGGGAAATTGGACAGGTTGTAAGGCGCGGTCAGGGTCAGGCGCTTACGGTAGGCGCGGTACTTGGTGGAGTGGGAGAGATCTTCCTTGAAGATCGCCGACTGTTCCTTGACCGCGTTGATGGCCGAGATCTTCTCGATGTCCTTGGGATCGAGCCGGCCTCCGGCCCACTTGAACCACAGGAAGACATCGACGTCCCACTGCATGTCCTTGATGTTGACGTCGTTGATGCGGACCACATCGACACCGACGAAGATCACGTCGACGATGTGATAGGGCGTACCATCCACCAGGGCCACCTGCCCCTTGGCGATGCGCTCGCCCATCTCCTTCAGCACGTATTCCTCGTGGGGGCGCAGCAGCTGCACCGAGGCGGTCTTGAAGCGGCCATCCTTCATCACCGAGACGTAGACGTCGCGATAGGCGGCCTGCACCGACGCTTCCCCCGCCAGGGGCGGCGGCGCGCTCTCGCCCTTGGCGCGCAGGTACTTGCCGACATATTCGGCGGTCATGTCGCGGCCGTTCTTGAAGAACAAATTGCCGGTCACCCCCTCGACAAAGCCGTGCCACTCGATCCCCGCCATGTAATCGCGGATGGATGCCCGCGTCGCGCCGCCCTTGGCCTCGGAGCCTTCCGCCGCCAGGATGGCCTTGGCCAACAGGTCTACGGCATCATAGGACATGGCCGCGGCCACCGAGGGACGCGCCTCGAAACGCTTGGCATAGGCATTGGCGAAGCCCGAGGCCTTCTGGTTGGCGATCTCCCACAGGAACGCCGAGGCGAGATAGACGTCGGCCGTGTACTTCTCGTCCAGATCGGTGAGGAATTTCGGGTTCGACCAGGTGTTGGGCGCCATGACCGGAATCTTGATTCCGATGTCGCGCAGCTGGGGCAGGAAGGAAAGGCCGGATTCGCTGTGGGTCAGGGCGGCGACAATGCCGAACTGCTTGTTTTCCTCCCCATTCGGCAGGCTGGTGGCGGCCCAGTCCTTCTGCACCGGCCCCACCGCCACCGGCAGGGTCTTCAGCACCTTCAGGCCGAGACGCTCGGCCTTGGCGAGGAAGGCGTCACGTAGCGCCGAGCCAAGGGGATCCGTGTTGTGGATGAGCAGAACATTGTCCTTCTTGAGGACTTCCTTGATGTAGACGGCGATGAACTGGCCCTGGACATCGTCGGGCAGGCTCAGCGAGAACATCCACGGATTGCCGGCAAAAGCCGCCGGACTGCTGACATTGGGGGAGATGAAGGGAATCTTGGCATCGGCGAAGATCTTGCCGGTGGCGATCGCCGTCGCCGGATAGTAATGCCCGATCACGGCGAGAAGGGAGGTGTCCTTGACCAACTCGGCGGCGGCGGCACGGGCCTTTTCCGGATCATCGAAATCGTCGCGCACCACCAGCTCGAGACGGTTACCGCCGGAGTCCGGCCCCGCGTTGAACTGTTCGACGAAAAGCTGGGCCGCGTTCTTGAGGGGAATGCCCTTTTCCGCTGCTAGACCTGTCAGGGGAACCAATACGCCGATCTTGAAGGTCTTGGCCTCGACTCCGGTCGACAGCAACAGAACCGCCAGAAAGGCAAAAAGAACCCGCGAGAAACACCACATGACACCCCCCTAAACCCGGTCCGTCATCCCGGTCCCGAACGGAAACAGGAGCCGGTCCGATGAGACCTGCTCCTGATCCAAAAGCCACGATAGCCGGAAATTACTTCCAGCCGGCCTCCTTCTCACAGGCCTTCATCTCAGGCTGGTGGGTCTTTTCCCACTGGGAGATGCTCTTGGTCTCGTTGTCATCCATCTTGTTGTTCATACAAGTGCAGTACTTGCTAATGATCTCGACGGAAACGTTGGCGTCGGAATTGTCGCTGAGACACTTGGCGACCCACTTCGCATCATCCGAACCGGCATGGGCCGCGCCGCTCGCGAGGAGGGCCAGGGACACGCACGCGGAAGCCAGCAGAAACTTCATGGCAGTTCTCCTCTAATGTTGAACGCGGATTGAGAGTTCAGAAAAGAAACGTGTCAGCGCCTGGCCCGTATATGCTTGGGAGCCAGCGCCTCGTCATCATCGCTGCCGTAATCTTCGTAATGGACGAAGCATCGGCCATCCCGTAGCGGATCAAGCACGATCGCGGGATACCACGCCCCCTCGGACCTCGCCTCGATCGGGTTACCAGCGACACAGAGCGCCCCACCGCCGGATCTGGCGGCGATACCGCTCTGGTCCGGGACGGCTTCAGGCGTGGCTCCACCGGCGGCCTGGGCCAAGACCGGAGACAGCCAAAAACTGATCAAGGCGGAGATCAAACCAAGTCGGCGGGTCAGCATTGGCAACGCTCCGTCGTCCAAGGCGGAGACGGGATGGCCCGGACAGCCCCCCATTCCATCCGCATAGGCATTAAGATAGCTCAGTTTAAGGGGCTTAGAAAGATCCTCATTTTCAATTATCCAAGACCAGTCCGAGCAGAGGTCGTCACGGCCTACGGCAACGAGGGAGCGACCCGCGACCGATGGGGTGGCGCCCCCGCCCTGCCCGCCGCCCGCCGGCCAGCCCCGTCGAGACCGACAGGAACGAACCCGACCCGATGTAACCTGCTGTCCCAGGTGTTTCCGGCGCCTCGGTTGCCCGCGGCGATACGCTCAATGCCCCGTCTTGGCCTCCTCGCGCAGGCGGAAACGTTGCAGCTTGCCGGTTGGGGTTCTGGGCAAGGCCTCACGAAAGATCACCCGGCGGGGATATTTATAGGGGGCGATGGTCTTCTTGACGAAATTCTGCAACTCTTCCGCCAGCCGCTCCGAGCCGGTGGTCCCGGCGACGGGAACCACATAGGCGGCCACCACTTGGCCGCGATCGTCGTCGGGCATGGCCACCACGGCGCATTCCGCCACCTTGGGATGGGCCAGCAGGGCATTTTCGACCTCCGGCCCCGAAATGTTGTATCCGGCCGAGATGATCATGTCGTCGCCTCGGGCGACGAACCAGAAATAGCCGTCCTCGTCCTGACGATAGATGTCTCCGGTGACGTTCCAGCCGTCGCGAACATAGCCTTGCTGACGCTCGGGATCGTCGAGGTAACGGCAACCGGTGGGCCCCTTCACCGCCAGCCAGCCCTCTTCCCCCGGCGGCAACGGATGCCCGTCCGAATCGATGATGGCGGCATGATAGCCCGGCACCGCCCGCCCGGTGGAGCCGGGACGGATGGCGTCGCCGGCGGCCGAGATGAAAATGTGCAACATCTCGGTCGAACCGATCCCGTCGATGATGCCAAGACCGGTCGCGGCGCGCCACGCCTCCCAGGTCGCCAGGGGCAAATGCTCGCCGGCCGACACGCAGACCCGGAGCGACGACAGGTCGAAGCGGCCGGCCTGGGCCACCAGACCGCGATAGGCGGTCGGAGCGGTATAGACGCAGGTGGCCCTGTGACGCTGGATCACCTCGAGCAGGGTCGTTGCCTCGAACCGCTCCACCAGAAGGGAAGCGGCGCCGAAGCGTAAGGGAAACAGCACCAGCGCACCCAGGCCGAAGGTGAAGGCGATGGGGGGCGTGCCGACGAAGATGTCCTCGGGCCGGACTCCCGGTACCTGGGCGGCGAAGGTATCGCAGACCGCCAGCATGTCGCGATGATTATGCACGGTGCCCTTGGCCCGACCGGTGGTTCCCGAGGTGAACGCGATCAGGACCGGCTGGGTGGAAGCGGTGTCGCGGGCGGCAAAGCCGCCGGCCTTGGTGACGATGGCGCGATCCAGTTCGGCCTCGCCGTCACCGGCGGCGGTGAAGCCGACAACCCGGCCGAGGCCGGAATGGGCGGCCTGGGCCAGGCGCGCTTCCTCCATCAGCGACGCCTGACACAGGCAAAGGCAGACCTGCGCCTTGTCGATGATGGCAACAAGCTCGGCGGCGCGCAGCAGCGGCATGGTGGCGATGACCACGCCGCCGGCCTTGGCCACCGCCAGCCAGCACGCCACCATCATGGGGGTGTTGGCGCCGCGTAGCAGTACCCGGCCGCCATCACCCAGGCCAAGATCCTCCACCAGAACGCGGGCGATGCGATCCACCCGGTCTCGCAGCATGGTGTAGCTCCACCGCCGGTCCTCGAACAGGAACGCCGTCCGTCCGCCGTCGGTATCGGCCCAATGATCCACCAGATGGGTGACGCAGTTCAGCCGCTCGGGATAGGGCGGCACGCCGGACAGATCGAATTCGGGCAGACGGTCCGCCGTGGGCAGGCGATCCTGAACGAAGCTGTCGGGGGTCATGACGGGTCCTCCTTTAGCCGAGCCAGAAGATTGGCCAGGGCGTCGATCTCGGCGTCGTCGAGCCCCGAGAACAGCTCGACCACCCAGGCCTCCATAGTCGGAGCGATGCCGGAGAAGCGGTCCTTTCCGGCCGGACTGAGGCGAACCACGGTCGAGCGACGGTCGCCGGGAACGGCCATCCGCTCGACCAACCCGTCCTCCACCAACCGCTCCACCAGGGCGCTGATGTTGCCTTTGGTCACCATCATGCGACGCGACAGGGCGGTCATGGTCATGCCGTCGGGATGGCGCGCCAGCTGAGCCAGGGCGTCGAAACGCGGCATGGAGATGTCGAAACCGTCCGCCAGCCGGGTGCGCAACCGGCCCTCGATCAGATTGGCGGTGGCCAGCAGGCGCAGCCATACCCTCACACGCTTCGTCCGGACCGGCAGTTCTTCGCGCATCGAGCTTATCCCTTGACCAACCAATATGGTTTAGCATTAAACTATTCAATAGTGAACTTTTTTGAAGGATGGGTCCATGCAGATCGTCAATCCACCGGACTGGAAGCGCCCCAAGGGCTACAGCAACGGCATCATCGCCCAGGGGCGGCAAATCTATGTCGCCGGCCAGGTGGGCTGGACGGCCGAGGAGCGGTTCGAGACCGACGACTTCGTCGGCCAGGCCCGCCAGGCGTTCAAGAACATCGTCGCCATCCTGGCCGCGGCCGGAGCCGAGCCCCGCCACATCGTGCGCATGACCTGGTTCATCACCGACAAGGATGAATATCTGTCGCGCGGACGCGAGTTGGGCGAAGCCTATCGCGAGGTGGTTGGCCGGCACTACCCGGTCATGTCGGTGGTGGTGGTACGCGGCCTGATCGAATCAGGCGCCAAGCTGGAAATCGAAACCACCGCCGTAATCGAGGATTAGGCTTGCGGCGATGCGGGCCATGGCGACAATGCCCCGCATCGTGCCGCGAATGACCGATCAGACCCGTATCGAGCTTGAGAAGGCCAAACGGGCAGCACTGACGGACCATGTCATCGAGTGGGTTTATGCTCGATACGGCCCGACCCACCTGCGGAAGGCCAGCACGGCCTTAACTTGGTAGGTGGTAGGTTCAAGTGCACAGAAGCGCACTGTCCTGAAAATAGCCAACCCATTGAAAAAATTGCGGCATTATGTAGCAAACGCCACCAGACCCAATTCCGATACTGGGTGGCGTGCGGTTAGGCTGTCTCCTTGTTTTTGCGGGGAGGTCGCCGATGGTGTCGGTGCAGGTCATGCGCGCTCTGACGCAAGAGCATAAGGTCTTGCTGCGGCGGCTCGCTCAAGCTGAGGAAGTGGTGGCGGCGCGGCGTGCCGAGGTGAAGCGGATCGTCGACGCGATCCGCCTGCTGTCAGACGACGCCAACACCCGGTCCTCGGTCAATCCGGCCCAGCACAGGACGGGGATTACCCGCGATGTGCTGACCATTCTGCGCGAGGCGGGCGAACTGCTGGCCTGGGATGAGATCCTTCAACTGTATGTCGACCACACCAACAGTCCTCCTCCGTCTCACTCGTCATTGCAGCGCGCGCTCACCAATCTCTGGAACCGGGGAGTGGTGCGCATGCAGGTTATCTCCGGCGAGAGGCTGTGGATGGTTGCTTCCGGCCTCCCAAACGCGCCCGCCGGCGGCGCTGACGATATCCTCGGAACGTCGGATCGGGACCGGCTGTGAAGACCAGCGACAGCAACGTGGTCGTCAGATCTCTGGCCGACATTCGCCGGCAGTCCTCCCGGAATGCGACCTCGACGGCGTATCGGTAGAGATGGGGGCCGGAAACATGATGATGCTGGCCCCGCTCCAAGCGACGGAAGCGTGAAAACAGGCTTTCGGCGGGATTGGTGCAGGCGTTGCCGTCGGAATAGACAAGCTGGTGATTGATCCGCCGGACCTCGAAATGGGCGTGTAGGTCGTTCCATGAGGCGGCTTCGTCCGCGTGCACGACGGTTCCGGGCAGGATTCTGTCTATCAGAAAGGCGATGGCATCGCCCTCCCTACGAACAACGACAAGGACGGTCCGCCCCCCGATTTCGCGGGCGATGACAACCACGCGCCGCTTCCGGCTTTGGTTCCGGGCTAGCTGTGGAGTCTCAGGAGGTTGCCCACTCGATCTGAACCGAGGAAGCTGAAGTTGCGAGACTTTGGCTAACGAGGGAGAGACCGAATGGGCATCCACAAGAATGCCGTTCTGACGCCGACAGGTCGAGAGATTCTGGTTCGGCGCGTTA
>CAIUSV010000019.1 GCA_903901915.1 uncultured Rhodospirillaceae bacterium
ATTGAGGCGCCCGGAGCGCAGCGGAGGAGCCAAGGGCGCGGAGGCGCCCGCCCGGCGTTTGAGGGCGTTGAACCAATGAGCGACCGCAGGGAGCGCGGCGCCATTGCGGCGCCCGGAGCGCAGCGGAGGAGCCAAGGGCGCCGAGGCGCCCGCCCGGCGTTTGAGGGCCTCCGGCAATGACCAGCTTCGCCCTCGTCTTCGACCTCGACGGCACCTTGATCGACAGCGCCCCCGACGTGCGCGCCGCCCTCAACCTGCTGTTGGCCGAGGAAGGCCGGCCGCGGCTTTCCTTGGCCCAGGTCCAGGATCTGGTCGGCGAGGGCGCGCGGGCGTTGATCGAACGGGCCTGGACCGTCACCGGCGATTCCGCCGATCCTGGGGCGGTGGCGGAACTGGTCGGGCGCTATCTCGCCCATTACCGCGCCCATCCCGCCGACCACACCCATGTCTATGATGGCGTACGCGAGGAATTGGCGCGACTGACGGCGGCGGGGGTACCACTGGGCATCTGCACCAACAAGCCCGACGCCATGACCAAGATCGTGCTCGACGCCCTCGATCTGTCGCGGCACTTCAGGGCAATGGTGGGCGGCGACTTCGCCCGGCGCAAGCCCGACGGCGAGCATATCCGCGAGACCCTGCGTCGCATGGGCGTCGAGGGGATGGCGGCGCTTTATGTCGGCGATTCCGCCACCGACGTGGGGGCGGCGCGCGACGCCGGGCTGCCGGTGATCGCCGTCACCTACGGCTACGCCCGCATGCCGGTGGAGCGGTTGGGGGCCGACCGGCTGATTGGGCACTTCGCCGAACTGGGTCCGACGATCGCCGGACTGCTGCCATGAGGGTCGCCGTCGCCTCGCGTTCGTTCTCCAAGCATCCGGTGCTGCGAGCCGAGCTGCTGGAGCGGTTTCCCGGCGCCACCTTCAACGACGCCGGCACCAGCCTTGCCGGCCGCGAGCTGATCGCCTTTCTCAAGGGCCATGACGCCGCCGTCACCGCGCTGGAACGCTTGGACGACGCCCTGTTCGCGGCACTGCCCGATCTTAGGGTGATCGGCAAGTACGGCGTCGGCCTCGACATGATCGATCTCGACGCCATGCGGCGGCGGGGCGTCCGCCTGGGCTGGACCGGCGGCGTCAACCGGCGCTCGGTATCGGAACTGGTGATCTGCATGGCCATCGCCCTGCTGCGCCTGGTGCCCAAGGGCAATCTCGAGGTCCGCGCCGGCGGCTGGCGCCAGCTTCAGGGTCGCTATCTGTCGGGCCGAACCGTCGGCATCGTCGGCTGCGGCCATATCGGCCAGGATCTGGCGCCGCTGCTGAAGGCATTCGACTGCCGGGTGCTGGCCCACGACATCCGCGACTTCGCCGAATTCCACGCCGCCAACGGCATCGAGGCGGTGGGGCTCGACGAGTTGCTGACGCGCTCGGACATCGTCACGCTGCATCTGCCGCTCGATCCCTCGACCACCAATATCCTGTCGGCCGAACGCCTTGCCCGGCTGCGCCCCGACGCCATCCTGATCAACTGCGCCCGTGGCGGTCTGGTGGACGAGGCGGCGCTGAAGGCGATGCTGATGGACGGGCGGCTGGCCGGCGCCGGCCTCGACGTGTTCAACGGCGAACCGCCCGACGACCGCGAATTGCTGAATCTACCCAATCTGCTGGCAACCCCCCATATCGGCGGCAGCGCCGAGGAGGCGGTGCTGGCCATGGGCCGCGCCGCCATCGCCGGCCTGACCGAGGCGGTGGTGCCGGGGCCGGAATCCGAGGCATGGCGGGCGGCGGGGCTGAGGTGATCAGCCCGGTTTCCTTGCCGAAATGAACCAGGAAAAGCCCATGATCTCGCCCAGCCGCAGTTCCAGCGGCGACTGGATCGGCCACGGCTCGCCATAGACCAGCACGCCGCCGGGATGGGTGCCGTAGCGCCGGATCTGATACTTGCGGTACAGCCGCCCCAGTTTGGGCACCAGATACCAGTAGAATTCGCCCTTGCGATAGCGCAGGTCGCAAAAGGCGGCGAACAGCCGTTCGATGCCGCCGCCGGTGTAGCAGCGGGTGATGGGATTGGCGACGGTCTGGCGGTTCTTGCCGCCCCATTCGGTAGCCTTGCCCAGCCAGTTGGGATCCTTGAACGCGCGCCCCATCACCAGCCCGAAGGGCAGGAACATGTTGATCCAGTAGTGCCACGAGCTTTTGCAGTACAGCATGATCACCGCCCGCCCGCCGGGCTTCAGTACCCGCAGCACCTCGGCGATCGCCCTTTCGGTATCCAGGGTATGATGCAGCACGCCGTTGGAATAGACGATGTCGAAGGTCGCGTCGGCGAACGGCAGGTTTTCCGAATCGCCGTTGACGGCGTGGCAGCCGGCGGCGGCCTCGCCCATCAGGCGGAACTTGGCCTCGGTCGCCCGCGCCCGCGCCGGGGTGATGTCCAGGCTGGTCATCACCGCGCCGTGCCTGGCGAACAGGGCGGAATGACCGCCGGCACCCGGCCCCACCTCCAGCACCCGCTTGCCGGCCAGATCGGCCAGCGGCATCTCCACCACCGCCATGTGGCGGCGTAGGCGGAACATGTCTTCCAGGTCGGCCAGCGACTTGAACAGGGCGTCGCGGGTCAAGCCGGCATCGACGTCCTCGTACAGCGAGTCGTAAAGCGCCTTCCAGAAGGCTTGGATGTCGGACTTGGCGGGGCTGCTCATTTCGATCCTCTATAGCCTCCGGCCCCGGTCTCGGCTACAAGCAATTTCATGTTGAAAGCCCTCATGCGCAAGGCGAGCCAGATCGCCGGCGATCCGGTGTTGCGGCGCTGGCTGCTGTTGCGGCTTGCCCGCCTGACGCCGGGCGAGCCCCGGTTCAGCCCGCACCTGCCGCCGTCGCTGGCCCGCGACTGGAACGGGCTGGGGGGGGAACCCCCCGACGCGGCGTTCCCACCATTGCCGGAGGGGCCGCCACGGGGACGTCTGACGCTGCGCCTTCCCGGCACCACCGTCGAACTGGAGCCGGGGGCCGAGGCCGAACTGATCGGCCGCGCCTTCGCCGATGGCGAGACCCAATTGGGGCTGCATCGCTTCGCCTGGGTACCGCTGATGAAGCCGGGCGACGATCCCCGCTGGGTCGGCGCGGTGTGGGCGGCGTGGCGGCGGCGCCACGGCACCCCGGATTCGTCGTGGGCCTGGCATCCCTACACCGCCGCCGAACGCGCCATCACCCTGTTGACCTTCGCTAGGCGCTTCGGCCTGCCCGGTCCGGCGGCGGACACGCTGGCGGTGCTGGCCGCCCATGCCCCGGCCATCGCGGCAAGGCTGGAATATTTCGGCGAGCACCACACCTCCAACCACCTGTTCAACAACGGCCGCGGCCTTTACCTGCTTGGCCTGGGACTCGGCCTGCCGGCGGCGACCGAGACCGGTGCCCGCCTGGTACTGGCCGAGATGGAGCGCATCTTTCGCCCGTCGGGCATCCTGCGCGAGGGGTCGAGTCACTATCACCTGCTGCTGACCCGCTCGCTGGCCAGCCTGTGGCTCGCCGCCACCAGCCATCGCCGGCCCGAGGCGGCGACGTTCGAGGCGGCGCTCGGCCGGGCGGTGGCGGTGCTGCCCCATCTGGTGTTGCCCGGCCGCTTTGCCCTGGTGGGCGACATCTCGCCCGACTGCCCGCCGTCGCATCTTGCCTGCCTGTTGCCGGGGGGCGATCGCCGGTCCGGCTGGATGGATATCCTGGTGCCCGACGATCGTGCCCGTCTCGCCGCCCTGCTGGACCAGACCGCCGCCGCCGCCGAAAGTCCGGTGGCCGACGGCTGGCTTCGCGCCGATTTTGGCGACTGGAGCGGGTTATGGCATGCCGATCCCGACGGCTGGAGCCAGATGCCCGGCCACGGCCACCAGGATTGCGGCGGCTTCGAGCTGCATTTCGAGCGCGAGCCGGTGTTCGTCGATTGCGGACGCGGTTCCTACGCCCTGGCCGGCGAGGCTGATGCGGACGTTTCCGCCGTCGCCCATAACGGCCTGTCGCTGGATGGCGCCGACCCCTACCCGCCCAACCGGCCCTACTACGCGCCCGCATTCCGCGCCAGTGTGGCGGCATCGGCGCGGCTGGAGCGACTGGACGACGGGGTGGCGCTGGCGTGGCGCGATCGCATCTCGCGCCGCTGGCGCTTTTGCGGCCGCCGGCTGGAGATCGCCGATCGGGTGGAGGGACGGGGCGACCATACCGTCATCCGCCGCCTGCACACCACCTGCCGGGTGGAGCCGGTGGCCGGCGGGGTAAGGCTGACCGCGCCGGGCGGACGGCGGTTCACCGTTACCGCCGACGGTGGCGGACCGGTGGTGCATCTGGCGACCTGCTGGACCGCCTATGGCGAGGGCACCCCCGCCAGCCGCATCGAATTCACCGTGACGGCGGCATTGCCATGGGGTGGAACCATCATCGTGGAGGCCGACTGACATGTGCGGTCTCGCCGGATTGTTCCTGCCGCGCTCCGCCCTGCCGGTCGAGGCCGACATCACCGCCATGCTGGCGGTGATGCGTCATCGCGGCCCCGACGGCACCGGCACCCACGTTTCCGATGACCGCCGCTTTCAGGCCGGTTTTACCCGGCTGGCGATCATCGACCTCGCCACCGGCGACCAGCCGCTGGTGCGGGGTGGCGGCGAGACCGTGCTGCTGGGCAACGGCGAGGTCTACAACTACCGCGAACTACGCTCGGAGTTGAGCGGGCGCGGCCACGTTTTTCAAACCCAAGGCGACATGGAAGCGGCGCTAGAAGCCTTTGCCGCCAAGGGGCCGGGCTTCGTCCACGACCTCAACGGCATGTACGCCATGGCGCTGTATCAACGCCGGAATCACCGCCTGCTGCTGTTGCGCGACCGCCTGGGGGTCAAGCCGCTGTACTGGACCCGGACCGCCGGGGGCGGCGTTCTGTTCGCCTCCGAAATAAAGGCGCTGTTCGCCTCGGGGCTGGTGCGGCCCGAGGTGGACGAAACGGCGGTGGCCGCCTTCCTGTCCCATGGGTATGTACCGGCACCGGCGACCTTGTACCGGGGGGTCAACAAGCTGCCGCCGGCCTCGCTGATGACGGTGGCGGCCGACGGAACCATCGCGGTCGAACGCTATTGGCGGGCCGAGGCCGCCACCGATCTGCCCGGCGACGAACCCGGCATCCGTGCCCGGCTGATCGAGATCATGGATGATGCCGTCAGGCTGCAACTGCGCTCGGACGTCCCGGTGGGGGCGATGCTGTCGGGCGGTCTCGATTCCGGGCTGCTGGTGGCCCTGGCGGCGCGACGGCTGGACCGGCCGCTCAAGACCTATACCGTCCGCTTCCAGGGCGCGGCGGTGGACGAGACGCCGTTGGCGGCCGAGGTGGCGGCGCGCTATGGCACCGACCATACGGTGTTCGAGTTGCCCGCCGCCAGCGCCGCCGAACTGCTGCCGCGCCTCGCCTGGCACGCCGATGAACCGCTGGCCGACGCCAGCCTGCTGCCCAACCACCTGATCAATCAGGTGATCGGCCGTGAGACCAGGGTGGTGCTCAACGGCACCGGCGGCGACGAGCTGTTCGCCGGTTACGGCCGCTATTTCCGGCTGCCGGTAGAGGCGCGCTATCTGCGGCTGCCCGCCGCCCTGCGGCGGCTGGTCGAGGGAACGGTCGGGCTGGGCGATCCATTCCTGGCGTGGCGGCTGGCCCGCTCGGCCAAGTTCGACACCGATCGCGGCGGCTATCTCCATGATCATTCCACCCAGTTCCCGCCGCCGCTGCTGGCGCTGCTGGGCTGCCGCCTGACGCCGCCGCCGCCGGCCCAGGCCGGCTTTTTCGCCGAGTTCGCCGGACCCGCCGATTCGGCGGCGCTTTATGCCGAGATCAACACCTACCTGCCCGAAGACCTGCTGACCCTGCTGGACCGCACCACCATGGCCCATTCGGTGGAAGGGCGAGTGCCGCTGCTGGATCATCGGCTGGTGCAGGCGGCGCTGGCGGTGCCGCCGGCGATTCGCGCCCCCGGCGGCCGGCAGAAGGCGCTGGAACGCGCCATCGCCGCCGAATTCCTGCCCGCATCGGTGCTGAGTGCCCCCAAGCAGGGCTTCGCCTCGCCGGTGCCGGCGTGGTTCGACAGCGGCGGACTGGCGCCGCTGGCGCGCCGGCTACTGACCCGCAAGGCCACCCTGGCGCGGGGCTGGTGGACGGCGGCGGGCATCGAACGCCTGCTGGCGCGGCCCCATCGGCACGCTTTCCGCCTTTACACCCTGATGGTGCTGGAACTGACCATAAGGCTGCACGTCGAAGGCTCGTTCGCCGAGGCTCCGACGGCCTCGCTGGCGGAGGTAGCCGATGCCGGCTGACGTCTCGGTGATCATGCCCGCCTATAACGCCGCAACGACGGTGGAGCGCGCCCTGGCCTCCATCGCCGCCCAGACGCTGTTGCCCACCGAGGTCATCGTGGTCGACGACGGCTCCAGCGACGATACCGTCGCAAGGGTCAAGGCCATGGCCGGGCGGATGAACGGCATCCGCCTCAGGCTGTTCCGCCAATCCAACCAGGGCGCTGGAGCGGCGCGCAACCGCGCGGTGGCGGTGGCCGCCGGTCGCTGGCTGGCCTTTCTCGATGCTGACGACCAGTGGCTGCCGGCCAAGCTGGAACGCTCGCTGGCGGTGAGCGAGGGCGGCGATCTGGTGATGTCGTCGCACAACCTGTTCAACCTCGCGCCCGATGGCGGCGAAAGCCTGAACGATAGCCGGGCGCGCTGGCTGAAGGACCCGGCCGATCCGTACCGCACCCTGTTCCTGCGCGGCTTCATCTCGTCGTCCACCGTGCTGGTGCGCCGCGACAGGGTGGTGGCGGTGGGCGGTTTCGATTCCGGGCTGCGCTCGGCCCAGGATTACGAATTGTGGCTGGCGGTGCTGGCCGGGGCCGGCGGGCGGTTCGAGACCTTCGCCGAGCCGCTGCTGCGCTATACCCTGGCGCCCGAGGGCATCACCAGCCGCATCGATCGCAAGGTGGCGTGCTCGCTGGCGATCCTGCGCCGCCATATGGGGATTTTGAAGCGGCTGCCCGGCCCGGTGCTGGGTCCGGTGATCCTGCGCACCCTGATTATCCATTACGAGGCGGTGCAGGGCCATCGGGCACGGGGCGAATGGGCGGCGGCGCTGGGTCAGGCGCTGCGGTTTCCGCTCCGTCTGGTCGGGATGCTGGCGCTGTTGCCCTTCGCCACCGGCGGGCGGCCGGACTTTCTCGCCCGCCTCGACTCCAACGCCGAGGAGGTGATGCTATGTGCGGAATAGCGGGCCTCAGCGGCGCCACCCCCGAAGTGCTGGCCGAGCTTCAGCGCCGCCTCGCCCATCGCGGCCCCGACGGCTCGGACCGCTTCATCTGCGAGCGCAGCGGTTTTGGCCTGGTGCATACCCGGCTGGCGGTGATCGATCTCAGCCCCGGCGGCCGTCAGCCCATGGCGTCACCCGACGGCCGCTGGGTGATCGCCTTCAACGGCGAGATCTACAATCACGCCGAATTGCGCGTCGAACTGGAACGGCGCGGCCATCGCTTCCGCTCGACCAGCGACACCGAAGTGCTGCTGACCCTGCTGATCGACCAGGGGGAAACGGCGCTGGAGCGGCTGGTGGGCATGTTCGCCTTCGCCCTGCTGGATCGCCATGCGGGCACGGTGCTGCTGGCCCGCGACCGGGTGGGGATCAAGCCGCTGGTGTGGGCGGGACTGCCCGGCGGCGGACTGGCCTTCGCCTCGGAAATCAGGGCGCTGACATCGGTGCCGGGAATCGACCTGTCGCTCGACGCCGAGGCGTTGAGCGGCTATCTCGCCTGCCTCTACGTCCCGGCGCCACGCACCATCCATGCCGGCATCCGTAAGCTGCCGCCCGGCCACCTGCTGCGCTGGTCGCCCGATGGGGTCGAAATCCGGCAATGGTGGCGCCCCGCCTTCACCGGCGAGCGGCGGCTTGCCACCGACGAGGCGGTGGAAGAGGTGATGCCGGTATTGCGCGCGGCGGTGCGGTCCTGCATGGTCGCCGACGTGCCGGTGGGCTGTTTCCTGTCCGGCGGCATCGATTCGTCGGTGATCGCCGCGCTGATGGCCGAGGCGCGGGGCGAGGACAAGATTGCCAGCTTCACCATGACCTTCGCCGAGGCCGCCTATGACGAGCGGGTGGCGGCCCGCGCGGTATCCGACCATGTCGGCACCCTCCACACCGAACTGCCGGCCTCGGCCGGACTGGTCGATGGCCTCGCGCGCATGATTGCCGCCTTCGGCGAGCCGTTCGGCAATCCCACCGCGCTGCTGATCGGCGACCTTTCGGCCAAGGCCCGAAGTCACGTCACCGTGGCGCTGGTGGGCGACGGCGGCGACGAGGTGTTCGCCGGCTATCCCCGCTACCAGGGTGGCCTGCTGGCGGCGAAATGGCGGCGAATCCCCGCCGTTCTGCGCCGGGGCCTGATCGAGCCGGCGGTGGCGTTGCTGCCGGAAAGCACCTCGGGCCGCCATGTCTGGCGCCGCATCCGCGAGTTCGTCGCCTCCGCCGGTCTGGCCGACGCCGAGATGTACGCCGCCTGGGTCGAATACTTCTCGCCGGCCGAGCGCCAAGCCCTGCTGGGCGGCCCGCCGCCGCCACGCCCCGTCGCCGATATCTTCCGCGCCACCGGCCGCGCCGATCCGCTGGACGCCATGCAGGAGACCGACCTTCTGTCCTTCCTGCCAGGCAATCTCATGGCCTATGGTGACGCCATGAGCATGATGCACGCCCTGGAGTTGCGGTTGCCCCTGCTGGATCACCGCCTGATCGAGACGGTGGCGCGGCTGTCGGCCGGCTGCCGCTTCGCCGCCGGCAAGAAGACCTTGCTGAAGGCGGCGGCGCGCCGGCTGCTGCCCGCCGCCATCGTCGATCGGCCCAAGCTGGGGTTCAACCCGCCCATGGGGCTGTGGCTGAAGGGCGACCTGGCGCCGCTGGTGGCCGAATGCCTGACTCCGGCCCGCATGGCGGCACTGGGGCTGGAGTGGACGGCGGTGGAGCGGCTGCTGGCCGAGCATCGCGCCGGCCGCCGCGATCTGTCGCTGCCGGTGTGGGCGCTGCTGGTGCTGGAACGCTGGCAGGCGGGATGCCGGGCATGATCACCACCGCGCCGCTGCCCCGCTGGGACCATCTGCTGCGGGCGGCCGGCCATCGGCCGGTTGACGACGACGAGATCACCGCGCCATGGCGGCGGCCGGGCGACATCGGCTGGCCGACCGGCCGGTCGGCATGGTCGCTGGCGGCGCTGGCGGCGGCGGCGGGCGAGCGGCTCGGCCTGCCTCCCCGGGTGCTGTTGCCCGGCTGGATCTGCAACCAGTCGCTGGGGCCGCTACGCCGAACCGGGGCCGAGCTGCGCTTCCTGCCGGTGCTGGCCGACGGCCGCCCCGACTGGGCGGCGGCGGATGGGCTGGGCTCCGCCGATCTGCTGGTGCTGGTCCATTCCTTCGGCTTTCCCGGCGATACCGGGGGGGCGGCGGATTTCCGCGCCCGGCGCGGCGGCTTGCTGATCGAGGACGCCGCCCATGTGCTGGCGCCGATACCGGGAATCGGCGAGGTCGGCGACGCCACCGTCTACAGCCCGCACAAACTGCTGGCGGTACCCGAGGGCGGCGTGTTGGTGCTGCACCCCCGCGCCGAGGCATGGGCCGCCGACCTGAGGCGCGCGCTGGGCCGGCCGCCGGCGGCGGCGGGGGCGGCCCAATGGCTGGGCAAGCGGCTGGTACAAAAACTGATCCCCGACCGGCTGCGGCCCGTGCTGCCCCCAGGCGGTCAGGCGGAGTTCCTCCTCGATCCGCCCGAGCAGCCGCTGCCGCCCGCCGCCTCGCCGTCGGCGCTGGCCCGCCGGCTGCTGGCCGCCGCAAACCTGAAGGCCGAAGCGACGCGGCGGCAGGACAACGCCGCCGCGTTGACCGAGGTGGTGCGGCGGCTGCCCGATCTGCGGCCGCTGTTCCGCGCCGAAGCGGCGGTACCCTACCGTCTGGCGCTGCGCGCCGCCTCGCCCCGGGCGGCGGCCGAGCGTTACACCGCGCTGCGCCATGCCGGTTTGCCGGTGGAAAGCTGGCCCGACTTGGCGCCCGAGGTGCTGAACGACCCCGCCCATCGCGACGGGGCGGTGGCGCTGCGGCGCAGTGTGCTGCTGCTGCCGGTGCATGGGGCACTGGCCCCGGAGAAGCTGGCGGCGGCCTACGCCAAGGTGCTGCGATGACCATCCGGGTGGAGTGGAACCGACTCGACCGCGAGCAGTGGGAGGCGGTGTTCAGCCTCGCCGGCCGTTCCGCCCTGGTGCAGAGCTGGGCCTATGGCGAGGCCAAGCGCGTGATGGAGGGCTGGACTCCCCGGCGTGCCGTGGTCGGCAAGGACGGCGAGCCGGTGGCGCTGGCCCAGGTGCTGGAAAAGCGGATCGGCGGGCTGGTCCGGGTCGGACGGCTCAATCGCGGCCCGGTGTGGCTGGGCGATCCGCCGACGGCCGACAAGCTGGCGGTGATCGAGTCGCTGCGGGCGCCGTGGCGGCTGTGGCGGCTGGCGGCGCTGTCGCTGGCGCCGGAACTGCCGGAGGGGACGGCACCGCCCGGTCTATGGCGCCGCAAGGCCGACAGCTGGGGGTCGGCCTGGCTCGATCTCGGCCTGGGCGAGGAGGTGCTGCGCAAGCGTCTCGACGGCAAGTGGCGCAACATGCTGAACGCCGCCGAGCGAGCGAGGCTGACGGTGGAGGCTTCGCCCGCCCTGCTGCCGTGGCTGCTGGACCGCTATCGCGGCCTGCTGGCGGAAAAAGGCTTCGGCGCCACCCCCCCGGCCCTGGTCGAGACCCTGGCCGTCCATGCCTGGCGTCCCGACGACCTGCTGGTGCTGCGCGCCGTCACCGAGGAGAGCGAGGCGGTCGCCGGCATCTTGCTGGCCCGCCACGGCACTTCCGCCACCTACCTGATCGGCTGGAACGGCGACGAGGGCCGCAAGCGCAAGGCCAACAACCTGCTGCTGTGGCGGGCGGTGGTCGAACTGCGCCGTCGCGGCGTCGGCTGGCTCGACCTCGGCGGCATCGACGAACGCCTGACTCCGGGCATCGCCGCCTTCAAGCGCGGCATGAACGGCGAAGACTATCGTCTGGCCGGCGAGTTCGTCGGAGTATGATAGCGGCCGACGCGACCCTATAAATATCACTCCAGCGGGCAACCGGCGGTGCCGAACGCCATCACCGCGACCGTCGAGGTGCCGGTGCCGGCGGCAAGGGTGCGCGACTGCGCCGGTTCCGGCCCGTGAAGTTCGGCGACCACCCGGCCGCAGCCGGCCGCGGCCACCCGGCCCAACAACCCGGTCAGCCCCTCGCCGTCCGGTCCCACAATCGCCGCCGCCGTGCTCGGCACCATGGCATGGGTGATACCGTGAGCCCGCAATTGCCGCCAGAACAACCGCGCGTCGGTGTTGTCGGCCCGCACCTCGATTTCGGCCTGCTGGTTGGGGGTAACGAACAGGGTCGGAACCTCCAGCAGATAAAGCCACTGGCGGACGTTGGTGACCACCCGGTCGCCCGGCTTGAGGTGGGTGTTGGCCCAGGCCACGGCATAGGACCAGCCGACATTGCGTTCGATGAAGGCGCCACGGCTTTCGCCCGACCACAGGCGATGGGCGAAATTGCGCACGAACACCGCCTGTCCCGCCGACTGGATCAGGATCACCGCCGCCAGCCCCACCGCCACCGCCGAGGCCGCGCGGGTGCGGATCGCCGCCGCCAGCAATCCGACGATCACCAGCGGCATGAAGGGCAGGTAGTGGCGCACCCGCTGCGAGGCGCCGAACACCGACCAGATCAGGTAGAAGCCGACGCCGATGGCGGCGACCACACCCCAGGCCCGCACCACCGGATGACGACGGAACCGCCATCCCGCCACGGCGGCGAATGGCGCCAGCAGCACCGGCAGCGGCCCCAGGCCGGTACGGCCGGCGTCCAGCGCCTCGGGAGCGAAGAAGGTAACGCGCAGGGGATAGACCAGGATTTCCAGGACGCCTCGCGGCAGCGGCGCCTCGATCCGGGCGCCCCATTCCTTGAAGGCGGCGTTCTGCGCCGCGTTCCAGGCGACACCGTCGTGGTAGGGCACCACGCCGAACAGCATGGGAAATACCGGGTCGCCAGTGTTCCACCAGTTCCAGCCATACCATTGCAACCCGGCGCCCAGCCCGGCGGCGGCGAAGGCCAGGGCCTTGACGAGGCCGCCCCGGCTGACCAGCACCGCCAGCCCGCAGAGAAACGCCACCAGCAGGCCGGGATACTTGCTGGCCATGCACAGGCCGGCGGCAAGGCCGGCGATGACCGCCGATCCCACGCCCGGCCCCCGCCGCGCATCCATCACGGCGATCGCGGCGATGGCGGTAAAAGCGGCCATGCGCGCCTCGACCTGCCCCGAACCGGCGCCGTAGAGCATGGCGGGAAGGGTCAACATCGCCACCGCCCCGGCCAAGGCCCAGTCGCGCGACAGATGGCGACGGCCGATGGCGTAGGTCGCGGCCACCGCCGCCCAGCCGGACACGCCGCACCACAGCGTCATCGCCTGCTCGCCACCCAGCGCCAGAGCGGTAAGAAAGGTCATCTGCTGCAATAGCGGGATGGCGCCGTCGGCGGCGCGTGTCACGAACACCAGCCGATGTTCCCGCAGGATCTGGCGGGGAATGGCGAAGTGATAGGCCAGACTGTCGGCATCGGTGGGCGGCGCCAGCCCCTCGATAAGATCGCCGGCCATCACCGCCAACGCCAACGCCAGCATCGCCCAGGTCCAGGGGCTGAACCGTTCCGGAGAAAATCCGGCACCGCGCAGCCACCACAAGCCGGGCAGACCGGCGACCAGCACCGGGACGAAGCCCCAGGGTTCGGCCCCACCGGCCAGGGCGACCCAGAAGCCGAACCAGCCGATCAAGCCGAGGCCAAGGCCGAATGACCACGCCACCCGCTCGCACCACGCCAACCGGTCCAGCACCCCGGTCGCGCGCAGCGCCAACGCCCCCCAGCCCAGGCTGGACGCCGTCATCGCCATGACAACAGCCCAGCTCATGCTTCGACACCCTCGGGCGCCGCGCTCATTTCAGCCACGCGGCGGTCACCGCCGGCAGGATGGCGCCGAACTGGGCGAGATAGGCGGCCAGCACCACCGCCACCCAGATCCAGGCCAGCAGGGGAGTCGCGCGCCGCACGTCAATCGAAAAGGTTGTAGCGGACGATGCAATACAGGGCGCGCACGCCGTCGCGCCAGCCGATCTTCTTGCCTTCCTCGTAGGTGCGGCCGGAATAGCTGATGCCGACCTCGTAGATCCGGGGGCGCGGCCGCAGATGGGCGATCTTGGCGGTGATCTCGGGCTCGAAGCCGAAGCGGTTCTCGACGATGTCGATGCCCTGAATAATCTCGCGCCGGAAGGCCTTGTAGCAGGTCTCCATGTCGGTGAGATTGAGATCGGTGAACATGTTGGACGCCAGCGTCAGCACCCGATTGCCGATGGAGTGCCAGAAATACAGCACCCGGCTTTCGTCGCCCCCCTTGAAGCGCGAGCCGAACACCACGTCGGCGCGGCCGTCGAGAAACGGTTTCAGCAGCTTGGGATAGTCGGCCGGGCTGTATTCCAGGTCGGCGTCCTGCACCAGCACGATGTCGCCGGTGGCCTTCTGGAAGCCGGTACGCAGCGCCGCCCCCTTACCCTGATTGACGCCGTGCAGGGCGGTGACGATTTCGGGATGGCTGGCCGCCAGTTCGGTCATCACCGCCACCGAACGATCCCGCGAGCCGTCATCGACGATGACGATCTCGATCCCCAGGCCGCAGCGATCCGCCGCCAGCACCCGCTCGACGATGGCGCCCAGCGTGTTTTCCTCGTTGTAGCAGGGGATGACGACGGAAAGGGTGGTGATCATGCCTTGTCCCCGCCTCAGTGCCGGAAATGCCGCATGCCGGTGAACACCATGGCCAGCCCCTTCTCGTCGGCGGCGGCGATCACCTCGGCGTCGCGTATGGAGCCACCGGGCTGAATCACCGCCGTCGCGCCCGCCGCCGCCGCCGCCAGCAAACCGTCGGCAAACGGAAAGTAGGCGTCGGACGCCACCACCGAACCGATGGTGCCGGGCTGGGCCAGACCGGCGGCGGTGGCCGCCTCCTGGGACTTCCAGGCGGCGATGCGCGACGAATCCACCCGGCTCATCTGGCCGGCGCCGATGCCGACGGTGGTGCCGTTCTTGACATAGATGATGGCGTTGGACTTGACGTGCTTGCACACCCGGAAGGCGAACAGCAGATCCTTCAGTTCCTGCTCGGAGGGGGAGCGCTTGGTCACCACCTTCAACTCCGGCAGGGCGATGCGGCCGTTATCCTTGGTCTGGAACAGATAGCCACCGGCGACAGGGCGCAGCGTCATGCCGGGCGCCGCCGGATCCGGCATGCCGCCGGTGACCAGCAGGCGCAGGTTCTTCTTGGCGGCGAAGGCGGCCACGGCGGCCTCGTCGGCCTCGGGCGCGATCACCACTTCGGTGAACAGCTTGGCAATTTCCTCGGCGGTGGCGCCGTCGAGTCGGCGGTTGATGGCGACGATGCCGCCGTACGCCGACACCGGATCGGTGGCCAGGGCGTTGAGATAGGCCGACTTGATGTCGGCGCCGACGGCGACGCCGCAGGGATTGGCGTGCTTGATGATCGCCACCGCCGGCTGCTCGAACTCGGCGACCAGCTCATAGGCGGCGTCGGTGTCGTTGAGATTGTTGTAGCTGAGTTCCTTGCCCTGAAGCTGCCGGGCGGTGGCGACGCCGGGGCGCTGCTGGCCGGTGACGTAGAAGGCGGCGGCCTGATGCGGATTCTCGCCATAGCGCAGCGACTGCTTCAACTCGCCGGCGACGACGACACGGCGCGGGAAAACCTCGCCCAGCTCGCGGGCGAACCATTGCGAGATGGCGGCGTCGTAGGCGCCGGTGCGGGCATAGGCGGTGGCGGCAAGGCGCTTGCGCAACGCCAGGGTGGTGGCGCCCTTGTTGGCCTCCATCTCGGCCTTGACCACGGCATAGTCCTCGACATCGACCACCACGGTGACGGCGGCGTGATTCTTGGACGCGGCGCGGATCATGGCGGGACCGCCGATGTCGATGTTCTCGACGCATTCGTCATAACCGGCGCCCTTGGCCACCGTCGCCTCGAACGGATAGAGGTTGACCACCAGCAGGTCGATGGGATCGATGCCGTGGCTTTTCATCGCCTCTTCGTGCTCGGCGTTGCCGCGAATGCCCAGCAGGCCGCCGTGGACCTTGGGATGCAGGGTCTTGACCCGGCCGTCCAGCATCTCGGGGAAGCCGGTGTAGTCGGCGACCTCGGTCACCTTGATGCCGGCGTCGCGGATCGCCTTGGCCGACCCGCCGGTGGACAGGATCTCGACGCCCTGGCCTTCGAGGAAGCGGGCGAAGTCGATCAGTCCGGTCTTGTCGGAGACGGAGATCAGGGCGCGGCAAACGTAAGACAGATCGGACATCGGGCAACGGCCTCTGGCTGGAAGGGGATTTGGGGGGGATATAGCACAGAAGCCGGAAATTTCATCGCTGGATTCGCCCCCGGACGGCGGTTATACACCTTGGATGATCGCACGTTCCCGAACCGTCATCTGCGTCGTCGGCGCCCGGCCCAACTACATGAAGGCGGCGCCCATCGTCCGGGCGCTGAACGCCTCGGCGCGGCTTCGGCCCATGCTGGTCCACACCGGCCAGCATTACGACCCCGACATGAACGAGCGCTTCTTCACCGAACTGGGAATGCCGGCCCCCGACGCCAATCTCGAAGTGGGATCGGGCAGCCACGCGGTACAGACCGCCGAGGTGATGATCCGCTTCGAGCCGGTGCTGGATCGCGCCGCCGATCCCATCGTCTTGGTGGTGGGCGACGTCAACTCCACCATCGCCTGCGCCCTGGTCGCCGCCAAGAAGGGCGTGCCGGTGGTCCATGTCGAAGCCGGCCTGCGTTCGGGCGACCGCACCATGCCGGAAGAGATCAACCGGGTGCTGACCGACCAGATTTCCGACCTGCTGTTCACCACCGAACGCTCGGCGGCGAATAATCTGGCGCGGGAAGGCATCGACCTTGCCCGGGTTCATTTCGCCGGCAACGTCATGATCGACACCCTGGTGGCCAACCTGCCCCGTGCCGTCGCCCCGGCCGAGACCCTGGCCGCCGCCGGCCTGACCGCGCCCGAAGCGTTTGCCATCGCCACCTTGCACCGTCCGGCCAACGTCGATGACCCGGCGGTGCTGGAGCGGTTGCTGGTCTGCCTGCGCACCATCGGCGCCCGGCTGCCGGTGGTGATGCCGCTGCACCCCCGCACCCGCGCCCGCATCGACGCCGCCGGGCTGGGCGGACTGCTGGACGGTCGCGCCCTGCTGGCGCTGGGACCGCAGGGCTATCTTGCCATGCTGGGACTGATGCGGGATTCCCGACTGGCGCTGACCGATTCCGGCGGCATCCAGGAAGAGACCACGGCCTTGGGCATTCCCTGCCTGACGCTGCGCGACAACACCGAGCGTCCCGCGACGGTGGAGTTCGGCACCAACACCCTGGTCGGGCGCGACCCCGGCCGCATCCTCGCCGCCGCCGAGGAGATCATGGTCAGCGGCGGCAAGGCCGGACGGGTGCCGGAATACTGGGACGGCCATGCGGCGGATCGCATCGTCGGGGTGCTGGAGCAACGTTTCTGACATGAAGCCGCGCCTCGACCAGTCGCACGCCCTGGCGCTGGCCGCCGTGATGGGGCCGACCGTCGCCCTTTATGCCGCGCTCGGCATGGCGCCGCTGTTCGTCGTCACCACCGTCGGCGCCCTGGCGGCAACGTGGCGCCATCGGCCGTGGAGCGCCATCCGGCGCCCCGATCTGTGGGTTTTCGCCGCCATCCTGGGATGGGCGACCATCGGACTGGCGTGGACGCTGGACCGGCCGCAGGCCCTGCACACCCTGGCCGCCCTCGGCGCCCTGTCCGGCGGCGGCCTGCTGCTGGTGGCGATGGTCCGGAGCCTGAGCGATGCCGGGCGACGGCGGGTCCGCCTGGCCCTGGCCGCCGGGCTGACGCTGGCGCTGTGCCTGGCGGTGCTGGAGAATTTCAACCTCGGCCCCGGCACCTTGCGCCATCCCCAGCTTCACCCCCTTGACCTGCCCTATCATCTGCGTATCAGCCGGGGACTGACGGTGGTGGCGCTGCTGCTGGGACCGGCGACGGCGGCGGCGTGGCACGAAGGACACCGGCGCTGGGCCGTCGCCATGGCGGCGCTGGCGGTCCTGGCGATCGTCAGCGGCCATGCCCTGTCGGCCAAGATCGCCATTCTGCTGATTCCGCTGGTCTTCGCCATCGCCCTGGTCCGTCCGCGGCTGGCCGCCAACGGACTGGCGGCCGGCGCCCTGGCGGCGGCACTGGCGTTCCCGCTGCTGGCCATGGCGCCGGCGCCGCAGGAAACCATGGACCGCTATGCCTTCCTGCCCAATTCGGCCCACCACCGCCTGACCATCTGGACCTTCACCGCCGGCAAGATCCTGGAGCGGCCGGCGTTGGGCTGGGGACTCGACGCCTCGCGGGCCATACCGGGGGCGGAGGATATCAACCCGATCGTCCGGCATTTCCGTCTGCCGCCCAACGCGCCGCGAGACGGCATCCGTCTCAACGAGCAGAATCTGCCGCTGCATCCCCATTCCGGCCCCGGGCAGATCTGGCTGGAACTGGGCGGCATCGGCATCGCCCTGCTGGGCGCCCTGCTGATCGCGGTAACCCGCCGGATTCCCGCCGCCCCCACCCGGCTTGACGGCGCGGTGGCCGGCGTCGCCATCGCCGCCGCGGTGGTGGTCTCCAGCGTCAGCTACGGCATCTGGCAGAGCTGGTGGCTGAGTTCGCTGTGGCTGTGTGCCGCCCTGTACACCGCGATCGTGCCGGCCGCGCCGCCGAAGTCGATGGCAATCGCCGGGGCCAGCGGCTAAAACAGGGCGAGACCTTACGAGAGATATCGGCATGTCGTTTCCCGAGAAGTCCTATTCCACCATCGCCACCTTCTACGACGCCTACGCCGAGCAGATCGCGGCGGCGATGGCGTCGGTGCCGCGCAGTTCGCTGGCGGCGGCCGAGATCCTGCTGGGCGAGGCCATCGCCGCCGACGCCCATGTCTATGCCTGCGGCAACGGCGGCTCGGCGGCGATCTCGAACCATCTGGTGTGCGATCATCTCAAGGGGATCCGGACCGACACCACCTTGCGGCCGCGAGTCCACAGCCTGTCGGCCACCATCGAGATGATCACCGCCATCGCCAACGATCTCGACTATGCCGAGGTGTTCTCCTATCAGCTGCAAAGCCTAGCCCGGCCCGGCGACGTGCTGATCACCATCAGTTCGTCGGGCGAGTCCGAAAACGTGGTCCGCGCCCTCCAATGGGCCAGGGACAACGGGCTGCGGACCATCGCCCTGACCGGTTTCGCCGGCGGTCGCGCCGCCCGGCTGGCCGAGGTCGGCCTACATGTGGATGCCGATAATTACGGGGTGATCGAGGACGTCCATCAGTCGTTGATGCATGTTCTGGCCCAGTTCATCCGCCTGAGCCACATGCCCCGCGATCTGGTGGCGGCGCGCAAGTTCTGATAGGGGAGGAACCGTGTCGTTTCTGGCCGAGTTCCCTTACTTCTATCTTTCGCTTCCCTTTGCCGCGCTCGGCTACCTCGGGCTTGGCCGCGAGCTGTTGCCCGGCCCGTCGCCGTGGCGGCATTTCCTCGCCGGGCTGCTGGCGGTCGCCGCCGTCGCCGGCAGTCTGGCCTGGACGGCGCCGCTGCTGATCATCCCGTTCGCCCGCGCCGCCATCCTGGCCGGCTGGCTCGCCTTGGGCTGGCGGGCATGGCGGGGGGATATACGGTTGCCGGCGGTCCGGTTCGATGGCCGCACCGCGCAATGCGCCGTCCTTGCCGCGCTGCTCGGTCTGGCCTTTACCCTGCGTTTCCATTTCAGCTTCGTCGGGCTGGGCGAGGAACCCTATTTCCTGTCGCCCATCGTCGAGTTCTTCCAGGCCGATTATCTCGGCCCGCTGCGCAGTCCGGCCTATTATCCCTGGGAGGTGCCGGCGACCCATATCCTGCCACCGGCGGTGCTGGCGATCGTGGCGGCGTTGCTGCCCAAGGGCACCATGCTCCAGGCCATCGAGATCCGCTTCCTGCTGCTGCTGGCCGCCTTCGGCCGCTTCACCTATCTGGCGCTGCGGCGGTCCAAGCCGGCACCGGTCTGGTCCGCCGCCGTCACCGCCGCCGCCCTGCTGGTGTTCCACCGCGAGATCGATACCTGCGTCAGCTACAGCACCTTTCTCTACATCATCCTGATCCTTGAGGTCGGGGTGATCGTGTTCTGGGAGAGCGATGCCCGCGACCGCGCGGCCCGCGACATCTTGTTCCTGCTGCTGGCGATGGTGATGGGCAAGACCTCGATCTTTTATCTGCCGGCCCTGGCCTTCGTCTGGGTGGCGTTGCGCTTTCCCCGTCAGGCGTTCCATCCGACGGTCATCTTCGGCGCCCTGGCGGCGGCGGCCCAGATCCTGACGGTGGCGGGGCGGCCCAAGCCCCTGTTCGACGTGTCCATCAAACTGACCCTGGCCAACCCATTCGGCGGCCGGCCGGGCCTGGACTACTACCCCAGCATCGGTGATGCCCTGATCAACGAGACGACGGTATCGCGGCTGTTCAATCAGCACTACGCCGTCGGCATCATCGCCGTGCTGATGCTGGTGGCGGTGAAATACTGGCTGGTGCCGGTGCGCGCCGCCGACCGGCTGGCCGAGGCCGATCCGGGCCGGCGCGAGATCTATCGCGTGGCCGAGGTGTTCCTGATGATCGCCCTGGCCGGTTGGGTGCTGATCCGCCACGACCAGCACGGCGTCAGCCACCAGATCTGGGTGATCGTCGCCACGGCACCGCTGGTGCTGGCGGCGGTGTTGCGCCGCGCCCTCGCCCCCGGTGCCTGGAGTTGGCCGGCCGGCCTGTTCGCGCTGGCGGCGCTGGCGCTGGTCGGCGGCTACAACCCCTGGCAGGCGATGATCCCGCCCGCCGCCAACCGTCTCGGCGGCGTCGCTCCGACCGAGCTGGCACGGATGAGCGATGCCCAGGCCATCGCCCGGCGGCCCGGCGAGGCCGATGGCGATTACTGCATGCGGCAACTGCTGTTCGGCCATCGCCTGCACGCCGGTACGGTATCGCGCGAATGCGGCGGCTGGCTGGGCAGTTGGGCAATCGAGCCGGGCGGCACGGGAGGCGGACGATGAACCGTCTGACACGGCTGATCCGATACCTGGAGGAACGGACGGCGCGCCCCCTGGCCGAAGCGGGATGGCGGCGGCGGCGGGGGACCTTCGCCCGCTGGACGCTTGGGCTGGCGGCGCTGCTGGCGGCGCAGACCGCCATGGTCCATCACCCCGACTATCTCATCAACGCGCTGTACCACAACCGCCGCGCCAACAATATCGAACTGCGCGCCATGTCGACGGCGGAACGCTCGAAACTGCTTGAACGCCTGTGCCTGTCCGCCAGCCTGTTCGAGAAGGGCGGCATCGATCCCTACAAGATCCCCGACGCCGAGACCTGCGCCCAGGCTGCGCGGGAGCGTCTTATCCCGCCGCGCCCATGAAACGCCGGCCGCGCGGTATTACGCCTTCGACGCGATGATGTACTGGAACGGCGCCAGCGCCGCCGGCAGGATGCGGCTGAACAGATGCTTGTCCAGCTCGAAGATGGCGCGCAACAGGGCGGGATTGTTCCTGACCCAATAGACGGTGAAGTAGCCGAGGTAGTTGGGATCCTTGAACGTCTTGTCGATCTTGAAGCCCAGTTCGGCCAACTGGCGGCGCATCTCGGGGAAGATGATCGCCTTCTCGCCCTTCTCGATCAGGTCGTTGCGGACGAAATAGTCCTTCACCGGGTTGAACGGGTCGAGCACCTCGGTCTCGATCATCCAACGCGGCGGGTAGTAGTAGTTGGGTTCGACCATGATCAGCTTGCCATCATCCTTGAGATGGCGGTGGGCGCGCTCGAACATCGCCCGCTTGTCCTCGACATGGTGCAGCACGTTGTTGATGCCGACGATGTCGAACCGCTCGCCCAGCTCCAGCCGGGTGGCGTCGGCCACCGCCAGTTCCAGCTTGTCGGTCGGCACCGCGACCTTGTCGATGATGCGGCGCAGGAAATCGACGCTGCCCTTGCAGATGTCGAAGGCCAGAACATGGTTATCGTGCAGCAGGAACGACGGCACCTGATAATTGACGCCGCAGCCGATCTGAAGCACCCGCTTGCCGGTGATCCGACCGATATGGGGTTCCCACCAGTATTTGGTGGTGATGCCGACCCGCTTGTTGGCCCAATCCATCTCCCACAGGTCGATCTGCTCCAGGATCTGGCGGAATCTGGCCGGCGAGTAGTCGGCGTAATAGGTTTCCAGCCGTTCCATCGCCTGCTTCTCGAAGAAGCTTTCCTTGTCGATGCAGCCGTCGAACTCGACCACCCCGTTGACCACGGTGGCGTGGCCGGTGCCGCACGGCACACAGGTCAGACGGTCGGCGCGAAGCTCCAGCGGAGCGCGGCAGGTCGGGCACAAATACTTCAACGGCGGATTCCCGGCAGCGGGTGAAGGCAAGACTTCTCTTAACCCGGATTTACCGCAGTGTCACCAACTGCGCTTGTCTGTTGCGCCTGCCGGGGATTTGAACTAATGGGTAGCCCGGTCCGAAAGGTCCTTAAGCGAGGGAAAGTGGTGCAGAGCGTCATCGTCGCCGGAGGCGCCGGATTCGTCGGTTCGTCCCTTGCCTTGTCCACCAAGCGGGATCATCCGGACTGGCGTGTCGTCGCCATCGACAACCTGAAACGGCGCGGCAGCGAGTTGGCGTTGGAGCGTTTGCGCGCCGGCGGCGTCGAGTTCATCCACGGCGACATCCGGGCGCCCGAGGATCTGGCGGCGGCGGGGGCGTGCGACCTCGTTCTTGACTGCTCGGCCGAACCCAGCGTTCATGCCGGCTATGGCGGCAGCCCGGCCTATCTCATCAACACCAATCTGATGGGGACGGTGAACCTGCTGGAACATGCCCGGGTCCACGGCGCCGCCTTCGTCTTCATCTCCACCAGCCGGGTCTATCCCATCCAGGCGGTGCGCACCCTGCCGCTGGTGGTGGCTGGCGACCGCCTGACCATCGCCAGGGGCGCCGCCGGACCGGGCTGGTCGGAAGCCGGCATCACCGAGGATTTTCCGCTGGCCGGGGCGCGCTCGCTCTACGGCACCACCAAGCTGGCCTCGGAAATGCTGGTCGAGGAGTACCGCGCCACCTATGGCCTGAAGACGCTGGTCTACCGCTCGGGAGTGCTGGCGGGGCCGTGGCAGATGGGCAAGGTCGATCAGGGCTTCATGGTGCTGTGGCTGGCGCGGCACCTGTATGGCGGCCCGTTGAGCTATATGGGGTTCGGCGGCCACGGCCATCAGGTGCGCGACGTTTTGCATGTCGACGACCTTTACGACATCATGGCGCTGCAACTGGCCGATCTGGACCGCTGGGACGGCTCGCTGTTCAATGTCGGCGGCGGCCACGCCATCTCGGTCAGCCTGCGCGAACTAACGGCGCTGTGCGTTGGTGCCGGCGGCAAGTCCCTCGACATCGCCGGCGTGGCCGAGACCCGCGACGCCGACATTCCCTATTACGTCACCGATCATGGTCGCGTCACCGCCGCCACCGGCTGGACGCCGGTTCGCGGGATGGAACGGATCGTCGATGACATCGCGCGCTGGCTGGTGGATAACCGCGTCAGGCTGGAACCCATTCTGCGATGAGGTCTGTTTCATGAGCGTCGCCATCGTCACCGGATCGGCCGGACTTATCGGCAACGAGGCCGCCCGTTTCTTCCATGCCAAGGGGCTGGAGGTGGTCGGCATCGACAACGACATGCGCAAGGTGTTCTTTGGCGACGGCGCCAGCACCGCATGGTCGCTGGGCCGGTTGCAGGCGGATCTGAAGGGCTACCGTCACGAAAGCATCGATATCCGCGACGTGGCGGCGGTCGAAGCGTTGTTCGCCCGGCTCGGCAAGGCGATCAAGGTGGTGATCCACACCGCGGCGCAGCCGTCGCACGATTGGGCGGCGCGCGATCCCCACACCGACTTCACCGTCAACGCCAACGGTACCCTGGCCCTGCTGGAGGCGACCCGCAAGTTCTGCCCCGAGGCGTCGTTCATCCATTGCAGCACCAACAAGGTCTACGGCGACACCCCCAACCGGCTGCCGCTGGTGGAACAGGAAACCCGCTGGGAACTGGACCCGTCGCACCCCTACGCCGCCCACGGCATCGACGAGAGCATGAGCATCGACAATTGCATGCACTCGCTGTTCGGGGTGTCCAAGGCGGCGTCCGACCTGATGGTGCAGGAGTACGGCCGCTATTTCGACATGAAGACCGCCTGCTTCCGGGGCGGATGCCTGACCGGCCCCAACCATTCCGGGGCACAGCTCCACGGCTTCCTGTCGTATCTGGTCAAATGCGCCGTCACCGGCGACGCCTATACCGTGTTCGGCTACAAGGGCAAGCAGGTCCGCGACAACATCCATTCCTTCGATCTGGTCAACGCCTTCTGGCACGTCTTCCAGAAGCCGCGCTCGGCCGAGGTCTACAACATCGGCGGCTCGCGTCATTCCAACTGCTCGATGATCGAGGCGATCCGGATGTGCGAGGAACTGACCGGACGGCCGATGAACACCAGCTACGCCGAGGGCAACCGCGCCGGTGACCACATCTGGTGGATCAGCGACGTGCGGCGGTTCCAGTCGCATTATCCCGATTGGGCCTACACCTACGATGTCCGCTCGATCCTGAAGGAAATCCACGACGCCATGGTCGAAAGAACCGGGAAGTGAACGATTTCGCCGTCAGATCGCCGGCCGGATGGGTCGAGGCCGGTATCCCCGGCCTGCTGTCGGTGGTGATTCCCGCCCATAACGAGGAAGGCAATCTGTGCGTCACCGTGCCGGCCCTGGTGGCGGCGCTGGAGGCGGCCGCCATCACCCACGAGATCGTGGTGATCAACGACAATTCGACCGACGGCACCGGCGCCGAGCTGGCCGAACTGGAATCCCGCTTTCCCTCCGTCCGCCACGTCGATAACACTCCGCCCAACGGTTTCGGCTTCGCCGTGCGCCGGGGACTGTCCGAGTTCAAGGGCGAGGCGGTGGCCATCGTCATGGCCGACCTGTCGGATTCGCCCGACGATCTGGTGGTCTACTGGCGCAAGCTCCAGGAAGGCTATGACTGTGTGTTCGGCTCGCGCTTCATCCGCGGCAGCAGGGTGGTGGATTATCCGCTGCACAAGCTGGTGCTCAACCGTCTGGCCAACACCTTCATCCGCATGCTGTTCGGCCTCAGGCTCAACGACACCACCAACGCCTTCAAGTGCTTCCGCCGCGAGGTCATTGCCGGCCTGCACCCGCTGCTGGCGCATCACTTCAACCTGACGGTCGAGTTGCCGCTCAAGGCGATCATCCGCGGCTATTCCTTCGCGGTGGTGCCGATCTCGTGGCACAACCGCAAGACCGGGGTATCGAAGCTGAAGATCCGCGAGATGGGCTCGCGCTACCTGTTCATCGTGCTCTATTGCCTGATCGAACGGCTGCTGTCGCGCGGCGACTACCGCACCAAGCCCCGGCAGGGCGGTTGACGGTGGCGTTACGCCCGCGCCTGGTGGTGGCCTCGGCCGCCCTGGCGGTAATCGCGGCGGCTCTGCTTCTGGCGGTGCGGGCGGACTCGGCGATCTCGTTCCTCCGCCCGTTGCTGGTGGTAACCAGCGGCGCCGAGGAGGAGGGCGTGCTGGGGGTGCTGCGCGCCATGGACGGCGCCGCCTATGTCGATCCCAGCCGCATCCCGTTCGCCGCCAGCTATTATAACTGGCTGTTCTTCGCCTTCTTCGGCGGCATCATCGGCGCGGTGAAGACGGCGTTGAGCCTGGATGTCGCCTGGGTGCCGACCATCGGCCGCTTCGTCGGACTGGCCGGCGCCGTGGCCTGCGGCCTGTTGGGCGCCGGAGTGATCGCGCGGGTGGCACCCGGCCCGACGGCGGTCGGTCGCCATAACCGGCTGCTGGCGGTCTGGCTGGCCATCGGCCCGCTGGTGGGATGGTGGGCGCTGTCGATCAATCCCGAGCTGTGGGCGACGGCGCTGACCGAGGCGGCGGTGCTGGCGGTGCTGGCCGGGTATGGTCGGCGGCCGCTGGCGGCGGTGGCGCTGGCCGGGGTGCTGGCGGCGGCGGCCTGGGGGTTCAAGCAATCCTACGTCTTCGCGCCGCTGGCGCTGGGTCTGTTCCTGCTGATTCGCCGCGACTGGCGGGCGCTGGCGATGCTGACGGTGGTGATGGCCGCCGGGGTGATGCTACCGCTGTGGCTGGGCAGTCCGGACTACCGCGCCATGCTGCTGGCGTTCAAGGAATCGGAATTCGCCGTCTGGCAATTCTGGCGCAACCTGACCAATTCGGCGCCCAAGGTAATGCCGATCCTGGTGGCCGCCGCTTTCGCCCTGCCGGCGTTGCGCGACTGGCGGCGGATGATCGCCGACCAGCCGCTGCTGCTGGCGCTGTGCGGGGTGTTGGCCTGCCTGCCGGTGTTGCCGGCCAGCATCAAAGTGGGGGCGGCGGAGAACTACTATTTCCCGCTGGTGTTCTTTCTCGGCCTGCTGGCGGCGCGCGGGGTGGCCCGGGTGGACGGCGCCGGCTGGCCCCTGCTGCCCAGCCTGATTCTAGCCTCGGCCTGGCTGGCCTCGGCGGTGGCCTGCGTCGTGGTGCTGGCCGGCGTCGCCGGTGTCGCCGGTGTCGGCGACATGGACGGGCGCTACCGTGCCCAGCGCGATTGCGTCGCCGGGCTGCCGGCGCCGATGTATTCCATCGACCCCTATCTGCAACTGCCGTGGATGCACGGCCCGGGGCCGCGCTTCGTGCTGGCCTATCAGTACCTGATGGAGCGGGCGCGCGGCCGCGTCTTCGAGCGTGGCGGTATCGGCGGTCTGGTGGCCGAAGGCTATTTCGCCGCCCTCGTCCTGCCTCGGGGAACGGCGCCGGTGGTGGACGGAACGGCGCTGGGACCGGACTACCTGCTGGCGCATCCCGACTGCGCCGGTCTGGCGATCTACTTGCGGCGCTGAAATGTCCACATGAAACAAAAGCTTGAAATTCCAGGGGCGAGACGGCGTATTCTCCCCCGGCGCCCCGGCATATCCGGGGGCATACAGTGCAGAGAGACGGCATGCGCATCCTGATGATCAATCCGCCCGACCTCAACAAGGTGGTCGAGAACCCCGACGAAAAGGGCGAGGAGTTCCTTGAGGCGGATTCCTTCGGCGACTTTCCGCCGCTGGGCGCGCTGTACGTGCTGTCCTACCTGGAGGCCAACACCAGCGGCCATCAATTGTTCTTCAAGGATTGCGTCGCCGAACGCCTCCGCTATGCCGAGCTGAAGCGCTATATCGAGGAGGTGCGGCCCGACGTGGTCGGCATCACCAGCTTTACCGTCTGCCTGATGGACGTGGTGCTGACGGCGCGGCTGGTGCGGGACATCGTGCCGCATGCGCATCTCTGCCTGGGCGGCCACCATCCCATCGCCTACCCCCGCGAAGCGGCCGAATTGCCGGAATTCGATTCGGTGGTGGTGGGCGAGGGCGAGGAGGTATTCACCCAACTGGTCAACTGCCTGGAAAAGGGCGAGGACTTCACCCATATCAAGGGCGTCTACACCGCCGAATCGATCAAGCCGCATCTGGCCAATCCGGTGCATGACAAGCGGTTTCTCGCCCGGGTCAACGTTCCCGCCGCCTATATCGAGGATATCGACGCCCTGCCCATGGTGGATCGCAAGTACATCCGCCAGTACCGCTATCACAACATCATCGGCTCGTCGGACGATCTCGCCACCATCTTGTCGTCACGCGGCTGCCCCTATCGCTGCACCTTCTGCGACGTGCCGATCAAAAGCTACCGCGAGCGCTCGCCCGCCAGCGTCTGCGACGAGATCGAAGCCTGCCTGGCCATGGGCTATCAGGAATTCCGCTTCTACGATGACCTGTTCAACGTCAGCGAAAAGAAGGTGCTGGCCTTCTGCGACGAGTTGGAGCGGCGCAAGCTGAAGATCACCTGGGACTTCCGCGGCCGGGTCAATACGGTCAGCCGCGAATCGCTGATCCGCGCCAAGAAGGCCGGATTGCGCATGATCTCGTTCGGGGTCGAGACCGGCAGCGACGAGGGACTGAAGGCGCTGAAGAAAGGGACCACCACCGAGAAGGTAAAGAACGCCTTCAAATGGTGCCGCGAGCTGGGCATCCTGACCGTCGCCGACTACATCATCGGCCATCCGTTCGAGAAGACCGAGGCCGACGTGCGGCGCAACATCGACTTCCTGATCAAGCTCGACCCCGACTATGCCCAGGTGTCGGTGCTCAAGCTCTATCCCAACACCGAGATGTACGACAACGCCGTCGCCCAGGGCGTGGTGCCGCCCGGCCGCTGGCAGCAGTTCGCCATGGCGCCCAGCCGGGATTTCCTCGTCGATCACTGGAACGAACACCTGGATCTGGCGACCCTGGTGAAGGTTCAGAAGTGGGCCTATCGCCGCTTTTATTTCCGGCCGCGCTATATCCTGCGCAGCGTCATCCAGACCGGCTCGGTCTATCAGTTCATGTCCAAGGCCAAGGGCGCGCTGAAGCTGATCAAGACCAACATGCGCATGGCGGGCTGAGCGTCCCCACAAAACTGATTCAGTGTAGCTACATCAAACTCTATAGTGCTTCAGCTTCAAGCTGAAGCACTATAGGATTCTGGCTCAAGAGTTTCCCGATTTTCCGATTCAGCTTAAATGCGGGAAACTCTAACCTTCGCAAGGATTGTCCGTCCCGGCGTGCAGCCGCCCCAGGCTGGCGGCCACCGCTTCGGCCAGCCGCGCCGAGGCGCGCGCCAGCCCGGCCACGGCGGCTTCGGCGGTCGATGCCGACAGCGGCTCGGTGGCACCGGAGCGGCAGATGGCGGGCTGACCCTGGGGCAGCCGGCGCACGGTCCAGCTTGCTTCGGCCACCGCCTGGCGGCCCGGCGTCGCCTCCAGCCGTTCCACCCGCAGGGCCAGGCGGTATTGGGGCAGGCCGTTGCCGGCCGGCGCCACCGGCGCGGCATAGATGTCGGCGGCGCGCAGCTGGCGCCACAGGGATTCGTCCACCAGTTGACGCATCTCGTCGGCCAGCGGCGCCGCCCAGCGGTCGCCGCTGCGCACCTCCAGCTGGCCGCCGACACCGGACAGCACCACTTCCTCGCGATTGATCCGCTCGGGTACGGCGATGGGGAGCACCTCGACCAGCAGGGCGGCACTGCCCGACGCCAGCGGAGCACCGCCGCCGCTGGACAGGGCATGATAGCGCAGCGGCGTCGAGGCACCGCAACCGGCCACGGCGGTGGCCAGCAGCAGGGGCGCGGCCAGTCGGAGGAGCGAGAGCGTCATTGCGGTTCCTTTCGGCCCTGCAACAGGGATTCGGGCTGACGGTCCAGGCTATCGGTCAGCCGCTTGAGCGAGCGTGTCGCCTCGGTCAGACCCTTGAGCGCCTGGCGGGTATCTTGCTGCAATGGCGCGTCGCCGGCCATGGCGGCGGTCAGGACCTCCATGCTGGTCCGCATCTCCTTCAGGCTATCACGCAGTTCGGGCAGCACCTCCTTGTCGGTGCGCACCGCCACGGCATCCAGCCGCTTCATGGTGCCGTCGAGCGTGGTCAGCACCTGATGCAGATCCCGGCCGATGGCATCGAACGGAACCTTGTCCAGCTTGCGTAGGATGGCCTGGACCTGCTTGTACAGCTCCTCGAAATCGCCGGGCACGGTCGGCAGTTCCGGCGGCTCCGCCGTCGGATTCAACCGGACCGGCGGCGCGTTGGGAAAGAAGTCGAGCGCGACGTAGAACTGGCCGGTGACCAGATTGCCGGTGCGCAACTGGGCGCGCAGACCGGAGCGCCGCACCAGCTCGGCCAGACGCTGGCGCCGCTGCGCCTCGGTCTGCGGCTTGGGGCCGGCGCTGATGACGTCCAGACGGTCGGGATAGATATCCACCGTCACCAGTGGGGTGAAGTCGGCGGTCTCCTGGTCGAACGCCATGGTAATGGCGCGCACCTGACCCAGTTCGGCGCCCCGGAAATCCACCGGGGCGCCGACGGTCAGGCCGCGCACCGTCTGATGGAAGCGCAGCACCAGCGGATAGGCCTCGCCATCGGGCGCCTTGAGGGCGGAATCGTGATCGGCGGCCAGGGTGAAACGGGTGGCGGGGGCCGCCTCGGGGGCGTCGGTATTGCCGTCGGGCGCCTCGAAGGCGACACCGCCCAGCAGCATGGCGGCCAGCGACTGGGTATTGAGCTTGAGACCGCCGGCATCCAGCCGCAGGTCGACGCCGCTGGCGTGCCAGAAACGGGTGTTGTCGGTGACGAAGCGGTCGTAGGGCGCCTTGACGAAGGCGCTGAGGAACAGGCTGTGGCCGTCGGGTTGCAGGGCGTAGCTCTCGATATGGCCGACCGGAATGCGGCGGAAGAACACCGGCGAGCCGACGTCGAGCGAGCCGATGTCGCGCGCCACCAGCACGAAGCGCCGTCCCGGCACGTCCGACGCGACCACCGGCGGCACCTCCAGCCCGATGAACTCGGCACTCGTCTTGGCCGAATGGCCGCCATCGACGCCGATATAGCTGCCCGAGAACAGCGTCTCCAGGCCCGACACGCCGCTGCCCGCCATGCGGGGGCGCACCACCCAGAAGCGGCTGTCCTCGACGGCGAAGCTTTCCGCCTCCTTCTTCAGCTCGATGCGCACCAGAACATGCGAGCGGTCGGGTGCCAGGTGGACCTCGGTGACGTCGCCAATCTCGACGTCCTTGAACTTCACCTTGGTCTTGCCCGCCTCGATGCCCTGGGCGCCGGCGAAGTTGACGGTGATGGCCGGGCCGCGTTGGTTCAGCGCATGGATCACCAGCGACAGGGCGAACAGCGCGGCCAGGGCGGGAACGATCCAGATGGCCGAGGGCAGCCAGCGGCGGGGCGGCCTGATCCTCGGCTCGGCCGGGCGCGGCGGGGAAGGGGAATCAGCCGAGGGCACGACGAGGGGAATCCCAGATAAGGCGGGGGTCGAAGGAATGAGTAGCCAGCATAGTTAGCGCCACCACGACGCCGAAGGCAATGGCGCCCGGCCCCGCCTCGATCACCGCCAGCCCCTTGAAGCGCACCAACCCGACCATCAGCGCCACCACGAACACATCCAGCATGGACCAGCGGCCGACGAACTCGATGACGTGGAACAGCATGACGCACTGACGCCGGTCCAGCGGCCAGCCGAACTGTACCGTCAGCGCCAGAATGCCGAGAATGGCCATCTTCAGCACGGGCACCAGGATGCTGACGCTGAAGATCAGGATCGCCAGCCCGGGCGAGCCGGAATGCCAGAAATACACCACGCCGCCGATGATGGTGTCGCGCGAGGTGGCGAACAGCGACGAGGTCTGCATGATCGGCAGCAGGTTGGCCGGGGCGTAAAGGATGATCGCGGTCAGCAGCAGCGCCCAGGTGCGCGACAGGCTGGCCGGCTTGCGCGGCCGCACGCCGCCGCCGCAGCGCGGGCAGGGGGCCGGGCCGTCCTGGCGCGCCATCACCTGACCGCAATGGCCGCAGGCCATCAATCCCGCCGAGACGGCCGAGACGGGGACGTCAGTCATGGTCGGGCTCGTCCCACAGCTGGTGGGGGTGAAACGACAGGATCGCCGCCATCAGCACGGTCAGCAGGGCGAACGCCCACAGCGCCATGCCCGGCAGGATGTGCGCCATGCCCGAAAGCTTCACCAGCGATACCACCACACCCAGCATGAACACCTCGACCATGCCCCAGGGACGCAATTCCTGCACGGCACGTAACAGCGGCCCGAACCATCCGGGACGGCGGCGGCGCGACACAGCCAGCAGCAGCGCCAGCATGCTGGCGAGGTCAAGCAGCGGAAACGCCTGGGTGGTGGCGCAGACCAGAACGGCCATGGGCTGTCGCCCGTCCGACCACAGGGCGGCGACGGCGCCGAACAGGGTCGTGCCGCCGTGCAGCCCCTGGATACGCAAATCGACGATGGGAAAGGCGTTGGCGATGGCAAACACCATCACCGCCGCCACCACCAGCGCCAGCACCTGATCGGGGGCCAGCCGGTGGCGCCGCGCCAGCGTCGAGCCGCAGCGCACGCACAACGCCTTCTCGCCGCGCCGCAGCGGTGGCCGCCGGTGCAGGGCGTCGCAATGAGGGCAGGCGCAAAGCTGATCCATGACGGACGCGACCATAGCCCGCCGCGGCGGCAACGGCAACGGCGGGACGGCGCGGGGATCGCCTACTGGATTTCGATGAACCCGGCGTTGCGGATTTCGACCATGCGGAACGATTGCGCCCCAAGCCCCATATGGTCGGTTTCGCTCATGTTGTAGATGCCGCTGACGCCGATGAAGCCGGTGGTCTGCTCCAAGGCGGCGCGGATTTTTTCCTTGTCGGTGCCGCCGGTCTTCCTGATGGCATCGACCACCATGCGAAGCGCATCGAAGGCATATCCGCCGAAGGTGGAAACGTCGATCTTGTACCGGCTCTCGAACTCACCCTTGTACTCGACGCTGACCGCCCGCTGAGGGTCCGCCGCCGGAAGCGAATCGGCCACCAGCAGCGCCGGCGACGGCATTCGGATGCCCTCGGCGGACTTGCCCGCAAGCTTGGCGAACTCCATGGAGGCTTGGCCGTGCGACATATAGAGCGGGATGCTCAGGTCGAGCTGGGCGTGGTTGCGGGCGATCACCGCCGGGGCCTGACCGGTGCCGAAAACGAAGATGGCCTTGGCCCCCGCCATCTTGGCTTTGGTCAATTGCGGCGTCATGTCGGTGTCCTTGTCACCGTAAGACAAGTCCTCGAGCACGCGGATTCCCATCGACGATGCCATCTTGAGGGTCTCGTCGTGCCCGGACTTGCCGAAACCGCCGGTATCGGACAGCAGGGCGAAGTCGGAGATGCCCCGCTTTTTCATGTCTTCCAGGACCTTTTGCGCCGCCATGCGATCGGAGTGGGGCATCTTGAAGACATAGGGCTTGACCGGCTCGACGATCACCGAGGCCGCCGCCAGTGAAACGAGGGGAATCCTGGCGGCCTCGGCCACCGGAACCATGCCCATGGTGGACCCGGTGGTGGATGCTCCGATGATGACGTCGACCTTGTCCTGTTGAATCAGGCGCCGGATCATGGTGTTGGCCTTGGCGGTATCGCTGGCGTCGTCGTAAGGGATCAGTTCGATCCGGCGTCCGAGCACCCCCCCCGCCGCATTGATCTTCTCCACCAGAAGTTCCAGCGTCTTCTGCTCGGGATCGCCAAGGAAACTTGCCGGGCCGGTGGCCGAAACCACCGAGCCGATACGGATCGGCTCGGCCGCCCGGGCGGGCGTCGCCGCCAAACCGAGGCCGAGGGCCAGCAGGGCAATCAGCTTGAACGATGCGGTATCCGTATTGCCCATGACCGTCTCCTTCCCGTTCCGGTGAATGAAGTTGGCTTGAACGCCATTTCAGCTAAGGTAGGCACATCGGACAAATTTTCCTATCGGAAATTTTTCGCATTGGAAAAACTCACGCCATGAGCCAAGCCGAATCCGAGAGCCCGGGACCGTTAAGTGAAATGGGATCGCGTCTGCGAAGCCATCGACGGGCGAGGGGCTGGACGTTGAAGCAGGTTGCCGAGGCCAGCGGACTGGCCATATCCACCGTCTCCAAGGTCGAGCGCGGCCAGATGTCGCCCACTTATGACAAGTTGCTGCGACTGAGCCACGGCCTGGACATCGATATCGCCGAGCTGTTCGGGTCGGCACCCGACCAGACGGCGGCCCCGCGCTCGGTGGTGACGCGGCGGGACCAGGCCCATCGGGTGTCGACGCCCAATTATGATTACGGCTATCTGGCGGCAACCCTGGCGGGCAAGAGCATGATCCCCGCCACCGCCTGGGTGAAGGCGCGATCGCTCAAGGACTTCGGCCCCCTGCTGCGCCACGCCGGCGAGGAATTCCTGTTCGTCCTGTCCGGCACGGTGGAGGTTTACCTTGACGACGCCCGGCCGGTGCAGCTGCGCCAGGGGGAAAGCATCTATTTCGATGCGTCGCAGGGACACGCATTTCTGTCCATCGGCACGACCGATGCCGAGATTCTGGTGGTTCTTTCCGGTGATGACCGCTAAAGCCAAATCCCTTTGACTTCCGACGTTCATCCCCCGTAACTACAGGCATACACTGGATCATCATCGCCGTGGCCGTGCCCGCCGGGTATCAGCTTTGCGCCGCCGCGGCCTGCCAATTTCTGCAAGGAAGTGTCCCCATGGTCGCCATCACGCTGCCCGACGGCAAGGTCCGCCAGTTCGATCATCCCGTCACCGGCCTGGACGTTGCCCGCGACATCGGCCCCGGTCTCGCCAAGGCGGCGCTGGCGATTCGGGTCGATGGCGAAATCAGGGACCTTGCCACCCCGCTGGACCGTGACGTCGCCCTAGCCATCGTCACCACCAAGGATGCAGACGCGCTGGACCTGCTGCGCCACGATGCCGCCCACATCATGGCCGAGGCGGTCAAGGAACTGTATCCCGAGACCCAGGTGACCATCGGGCCAAGCATCGAGAACGGCTTCTACTATGATTTCGCCCGGCCGACGCCGTTCACGCCCGACGACCTGGAAAAAATCGAAAGGCGCATGGCCGAAATCGTCGAACGCGACGAGGCCATCAGCCGCGAGGAGTGGGATCGCGACGAAGCGGTGAAGTTCTTTCTCGGCCTGGGTGAGAAATACAAGGCCGAGATCATCGCCTCGATCCCCGCCGGACAGAAGATCAGCCTGTATCGCCAAGGCGGCTTCATCGATCTTTGCCGCGGTCCCCACCTGCCCTCCACCGCCCGGCTGGGCAAGGCGTTCAAGCTGATGAAGCTGGCCGGCGCCTACTGGCGCGGCGATTCCAGGAACGAGATGCTGCAACGCATCTATGGCACCGCCTGGTTCGACAAAAAGGACCTCGACGCCTATCTCACCATGCTGGAAGAAGCGGAAAAGCGCGATCACCGCCGCCTGGGCCGCGAGATGGAGCTGTTCCACCAGCAGGAAGAAGCCGCCGGCAGCGTCTTTTGGCATCCCAAGGGCTGGCGGCTGTGGCGGACGGTGGAAAATTATATGCGCCGCCGCCTCGACGCCAATGGGTACATCGAGGTCAAGACGCCGCAACTGGTGGATTTCTCGTTGTGGGAGGCGTCGGGCCACGCCGACAAGTTCGCCGAGAGCATGTTCACCATCCGCACCCAGGACGACCGCCATCTGGCGGTCAAGCCGATGAACTGCCCCTGCCACGTCCAGATTTTCCGCCAGGGGATCAAGAGCTATCGCGATCTGCCGCTGCGCATGGCCGAATTCGGCTCGTGCCACCGCTACGAGCCGTCGGGAGCGCTGCACGGCATCATGCGGGTGCGCGCCTTCACCCAGGACGACGCCCATATCTTCTGCACCGAGGACCAGATCACCTCGGAGACCATCGCCTTCTGCGCCCTGTTGAAGGAGATCTATGCCGATTTCGGCTTTACCGACGTCCGCGTCAAGTTCTCCGACCGTCCGGCCAAGCGCGCCGGTGCCGACGCGACCTGGGACAAGGCGGAAAAGGCGCTGCTCGACGCCTCCAAGGCGGCCGGGCTGGAGACCACCCTCAATCCCGGCGAGGGCGCCTTCTATGGCCCCAAGCTGGAATTCGTGCTGCGTGACGCCATCGGCCGCGACTGGCAATGCGGCACCTTGCAGGTCGATTTCGTCCTGCCCGAACGGCTCGATGCCGCCTATATCGGCGAGGACGGCGCCCGCCATCGGCCGGTGATGCTGCATCGGGCGGTGCTGGGCTCGTTCGAGCGCTTCCTTGGCATCCTCATCGAGAATTTCGCCGGCCGTTTCCCGCTGTGGCTGGCGCCGGTGCAGGTGGTGGTCGCCACCATCGTCTCCGAGGCCGACGATTTCGCCCGCGAGGTCCTGGACCGCCTGAAGGCCGCCGGACTCAGCGCCGAACTCGACATCCGCAACGAGAAGATCAACTACAAGGTTCGCGAGCACTCGATGGCCAAAGTGCCGGTGATGCTGGTCGTCGGCAAGCGCGAGGCCGAAAGCCGCGCCGTCGCCATCCGTCGCCTCGGCAGCCAGAACCAAGAAATTGTTGCGCTGGATCAAGCAGTCGCTACACTTGCACGCGAGGCTGCGCCGCCCGCCTGAAGCGGGGGCAGCCGACCGGACCGGCAGGCCGGCCCGCCGATGGCGCGCGGGCCTGACGGCGTACTCGAAGAGATGGAGATTGTTAAATAGCCAGGCCGCCTATGCAGACGCCGCCCAAGAACGACGGGCCCCGCGTCAACCGTGAGATCGATGTGCGCTCCATCCGCTTGGTGGGCGCCGATGGAGAAATGATCGGGGTCGTCACTTTGCGCGAAGGCCTCACCATGGCCGAGGAAGCGGGGCTCGATCTGGTCGAGGTTTCTCCCAACGCTGATCCGCCGGTCTGTAAAATCCTGGACTTTGGAAAGTTCAAGTACGAAGACCAGAAGAAAAAGAACGCCGCCCGCAAGAAGCAAAAAGTCATTGAAGTCAAGGAAATCAAACTTCGCCCCAACATCGACGAGCACGATTACGACGTCAAGATGCGGAGCATGAAGAAATTCCTTGAGGAAGGCGACAAGGTGAAGGTCACCCTTCGCTTCCGCGGTCGCGAACTGGCCCACCAGGATCTGGGCATGAAGGTCTTGGACAAGGTCCGCGAAGACCTCGACGCCCTGGGCAAGGTCGAACAGCTGCCCAAGATGGAAGGCCGGCAGATGGTCATGGTGATCGCGCCGCGCTGACGGCAGGCCCCGCGCCGGAGGCCCCGCCCGCCACCGGCGCCGCCCTTGCGGCATCATCGCCGCAATCCGGGTTGCGAACACCGCTCCTTTGCGCTATTTTCCGCGCCTCCCCAACGACCGGGGGAATGCGATCCCTGCGGAGGGGTGCCAGAGCGGTCGAATGGGCCGGTCTCGAAAACCGGTGTGGGGGTAACCTCACCGTGGGTTCGAATCCCACCCCCTCCGCCATTTCCCGAGACATCCTCTTTCTTCGCCGTTATGGTTTTTCACCGACGGCGGTGCGGGTTCGTCATTGGCGAGACGGGTATCGGCCGCCCCCACCGCACCGGACGACAAGGTCAAGCCTCATGCCCGTACCCAAGCACAAGCGTATCCATTACAAGACCTGTCCGCTTTGCGACGCCTCGTCATTCAAGGAATTGCGCCGGGCCGATTGTTCGGGCCATCGCAACTATCATCGCGACGTCTCGCCACAAATGATCTGGATGCGCTGCGACAGCTGTGCCCACGTCTTTACCGACGGGTATTTTGGCGCCAGGGCGCTCGCGGCCCTGTTCGGGCAATCCTATGAAGACGAAGCTGTCGGGTATGACATCGAGCGCCAGCGCCACGCCTGGGCGCCGGTGATTGAAAAGGTTACCGAGCTGCGGGCCAATCGGCTTGGTCGTTGGCTGGATGTCGGCTTCCTCAACGGGTCGGCCATCTTCACCGCCGCCGAGTGGGGCTATCAGGCATCCGGCATCGATCTTCGGCCGCGCGCCGTGCAGGGGCTTGCCGCCTTTGGCTTCGAGGCCCAGTGCGTGGCATTGACCGACTACACCCCCCCGGCGCCGTTCGATGTCATTTCACTGTTCGACGTCATCGAACATATGCCCCATCCCAGGGTCGCGGTCGCGCATGCCCGCACCATTCTGGCCGATGACGGCCTGCTGGTGATCTCGACTCCCAATATGGACAGCATGGTGTGGACGGCGCTTGACCAGACCAACACCAATCCCTACTGGAAGGAAGTCGAGCACTATCACTGCTTCGGTCGCCGCGCGTTGCTCGACCTGCTGGAACGGTGCGGCTTTTCCGGCATCCACTACGCGGTCGGCCGGCGTTTCCGGGCGGGAATGGAACTCATCGCCCGCAAAACCGCCTGACCCGGCGGCTTATACGACGCCGTCGCGGCCAGGACGGGCGGCACGTTCGGTCAGCAACGCCTGGAGGTAATCGGTTTCCCGGCGAGCCGCCATCGCCTTGTAGCCCCGGCGCTCCAGCGCCTCGCGCGCCGGCCGGTCGGCCGCCAGCCGACGGCAGGCTTCGGGCATGGCGGCGGCGGGAACGCCGGCAACCGCCTCGGCCAGATCGGGATCGATGGCGGTGGCATCGGACACCTCGGCAACCACCGCCTTGCGGTTGGCCAGCAGGTATGAGACCCGCACCACCTCGAACACCTGGGCGTCGTGCTTGTGCAGGTTGACCACCAGCTTGGCCCGGGCGATCAGGGCGTCCCGCTCGGCGCCATAGCAACCGAACACCGCCGCCACCTTGAGTCCGGCATCCTGAATCGCCTTAAGCGCGACACGGCGGCGTTCGGTGACGACGCCGTAGAACAGCACGTCGATGTCCTGGATCCTGGCCGGCTTGATGCGACTGAGTTCCGGCACCATGCCGATGGGCAGGAGATGGATGCGGCGCGCCAGCCCCATCGCCTTCAGACGGTCGATGTTGCGCGGGCTGTAATCCCAGATCTCGAAACGGGCGAAGGCATCCTTCAGCTGCGGTGCCCACTCGAACAGATGATCCTCGACCTGTTCCAGGTTGTAGAGCACCGTTTCGGGCGGCAACTGCGCCAGCACCGGCGGCGGCAGCAGATGGGCGCCCAGCACCACGTTGAGGGCGTCGGGCAGGAAGGTGTTGTGGGCGATGGCGGCGCGGTGGCCCAGGGCGATGAAGCCACAGCACAGGGTCTCTCGGCCACTTCGGCGAAGGCGGCGGCGTGCTTGTAGCCCGGCGGTTCAACGATGACGATCTGGACTCGCATGACCGGCAGCCTAGCGTCGGGAAGGGGCCGTGGCAATCTTCGGTCCGATCGGGTAATAGTCGAACCCTCCCTTGCGAGGGTTCGTTGATGATCACCATAGAGCCGACCGACATCCCCGACGTTCGCCTGGTATCGACCCGCTGGCTGGCCGACGATCGCGGCATCTTTTCCGAGGTCTATAACCGCCCGCGCTGGCATGCCGCCGGCATCGTCGATGACTGGGTCCAGGACAATCAGGCCACATCCCACCGTGCCGGCACGGTGCGCGCCCTGCACTTCCAGCGGCCGCCCATGGCCCAGGCCAAGCTGATCCGGGTGTTGCGGGGCGCCATCTGGGATGTGGTCGTCGATATCCGCACCGGCTCGCCCTGGTTCGGCCGCTGGGTCGCCGCCGAACTGTCGGCGGCCAACCGGCGCCAGCTTTACGTTCCCACCGGTTTCGCCCATGGCTATTGCACCCTGGAGGACGATACCGAGGTGCTCTACAAGGTCGGCGCCGCCTATGCCGCCGAGACCGAAGGCGGCCTCGCCTGGGACGACCCTGATCTGGCGCTGCCCTGGCCGTTGCCGCCGACGGGGGTGGTGATCGCCGACCGGGACCGCCATCTGCCCCGTCTGGCCGAACTGGTGCCCTGCTTCGCCTACCGGTCCGGAGGGGGGCGATGAGGATTCTGGTTACCGGTGGCGCCGGCTTCATCGGCTCGGCGGTGTGCCATCGCCTGCTGGACGGCGGCAGGCATCAGGTCATCAGCCTGGATCGCCTCGGCTATGCCGCCAATCCGCTGACGGTAGCCGGGTTGAACGCCCGTCACGGCCACCTGCTGGAGCGGGCGGACATCGCCGATTCCCAGGCGGTAGCCGCCATCTTCGCCCGCCACCGCCCAGACCGGGTAATCCATCTTGCCGCCGAATCCCATGTCGATCGTTCCATCGACGCCCCCGGCGGCTTCATAGAAACCAACATTGTCGGCACCTTCACCCTGCTGGAGGCGGCGCGGCGCTATTGGCAGGGGCTGGACGGGTCCGAGCGGAATTCGTTCCGCCTAGTTCACGTTTCCACCGACGAGGTGTTCGGGTCGCTGGGCGTCGAGGGCCGCTTCAACGAGGACAGCCGCTACGCCCCCAACTCACCCTATGCCGCCAGCAAGGCGGCGGCCGACCATCTGGCGCGGGCATGGCACGCCACCTACGGCCTGCCGGTGGTGGTGACCAACTGTTCCAACAATTACGGCCCGCGCCAGTTTCCCGAAAAGCTGATTCCGTTGCTGATCCTCAACGCCGTCGCCGGACGTCGGCTGCCGATCTATGGCGACGGCTTGCAGGTGCGCGACTGGCTGTTCGTCGAGGATCACGCCGACGCCCTGGTCGAGGTGGCGCTGCGGGCCGCCCCCGGCGCCGGCTACATGATCGGCGGCGACTGCCAGCGGACCAATCTGGACATGGTCCGGGCGATCTGCGCCGAACTTGACCGCCTTTTGCCCGGCTCGCCCCATCGCCCGCACGCCGGACTGATCGCCCATGTCGCCGATCGTCCCGGTCACGATCGTCGTTACGCTACCGATTCAAGCCGCATCGGCCGGGAGTTGGGCTGGCGTCCGCGCGTGACGCTGGAAGACGGTCTGGCGCGGACGGTGCGCTGGTACCTGGACAATGATCCCTGGTGCGCCGCCTGCGGCGATGTCGCCGCCCGCCGCCAGGGCCTGGGGACGGACGGGAATGGCTGAGCCGCCGCCGGTACTGGCGGTGTTCGGTGCCGCCGGCCAGCTTGGCCGGGCGCTGGTCGAGGCGGGACCGCCACCCGGCTGGCGACTGGCCGGGTTCGACCGCGCCGCCGCCGACATCACCGATCGGGCCGCGGTAAAGCGGGCGTTGGCCGGAATCGGTGCCGGGGCAGTGATCAACGCCGCCGCCTTCACCGCCGTCGATCGCGCCGAAGCCGAGCCGGATGCAGCCTTCGCCGTCAACCGCGACGGCGCCGCCATCATCGCCGAAGCGGCGGCCACGGCCGGATTGGCGCTGATCCATGTTTCCACTGATTATGTCTTCGACGGAACCAAGACCTCGCCCTATGGCGAGGACGATGCCACCAACCCACTGTCGGTCTATGGCGCCAGCAAACTGGCGGGAGAACAGGCGGTACGGGCGGCGGGGCCGCGCCATCTGATCTTGCGGACCGCATGGGTGTTTTCGCCGTTCGGCGGTAACTTCGTCCGGACCATGGTCCGGCTGGCGGCAGAGCGGGATTTGGTACGGGTAGTTAATGATCAGCTTGGTGGGCCGACCTCGGCCGAAGCGCTGGCGCTGGCGGTGGTGGCGGTGGCGCCACGGCTGCTTGGTGCCCCATCCGGCGATTCCGCCTTCGGCACCTTTCACTGTTGCGGCGATCCGCCGCTGACATGGCACGATTTCGCCGCCGCCATCTTCGAGCGGCTGGGACGCGCCGGCGTCAAGGTGCCGGCGCTGGCGGCCATCACGTCCGCCGAGTATCCTGTGGCGGCGCGGCGCCCGGCCTATTCGGTGCTGTCGGGCGAGAAGCTGGCGGCGGTGCATGGGGTGACCCCGCCGGCCTGGGGGCCGGGGTTGGACCGCTGCCTGTCGCGATTGCTGAAGGAGAAGGCATGAAGGGCATCATCCTGGCCGGCGGAACCGGCTCGCGGCTGTTTCCCGCCACCCTGGCCATCAGCAAGCAGCTGCTGCCGGTCTATGACAAGCCGATGATCTATTATCCGTTGGCGACCCTGATGGCCGGCGGCATCCGCGATATCCTGATCATCAGCAGCCCGGCGGATCTGCCCGCCTTTCGCCGGCTGCTGGGCGACGGCGCGCGACTGGGGATGCGGTTCACCTATGCCGAGCAGGACCAGCCGCGCGGTCTGGCCGACGCCTTCCGGGTCGGACGCGATTTCATCGGCGACGATCCGGTGGCGCTGATTCTCGGCGACAACATGTTTCATGGTGAAGGCTTGGGCCAGACGCTGGCCGCCGCCGCCGGCAACACCGACCGGGGGGCCGTGGTATTTCCCTACCGCGTCGCCAATCCCCGGCGTTACGGCGTCATCGAGCTGGACGGAGAATCGCGGGCGCTGAGTATCGAGGAAAAGCCGGAACGGCCCAAATCCAATTGGGCGGTGACCGGGCTTTATTTCTACGATAACCAGGTGGTGGACCTTGCCGCCAGCCTGAAGCCCTCGCCACGCGGCGAGCTGGAGATTACCGATCTCAACAATCTCTATATCGCCGCCGGCCGCTTGCTTGCCGTGCCGCTTGGCCGGGGTTACGCCTGGATGGACGCCGGCACCGAGGACGCCCTGCTTCAGGCCGGGCAATACGTCGCCGCCGTCGAGGCCCGCCAGGGCCTCAAGATCGCCTGCATCGAAGAGGTGGCGTGGCGCATGGGTTTCATCGACATCGACCGGTTGGCCGAACTGGGCCGGTCGCTGGCAGCCAGCGCCTACGGCCAGTACCTGTTGACGCTGGCCGGCGAAGGCCGCTAGGCAGGTTTTTCCGCGCCGCAAGGGACAATGACCGGGATTTGCCGGGCCACACGGAAAAATATCCTTATAAAACAACAGTCAGCGGTTGGCATTGCTATTGCATAGGTAGGGCTGTCCTACCGTGAGGTGCGCAATGTCCGTCTCAGCCGTCTCCCCCATACAGCCATCCGCCCTGCCGGATACGCTTGTGCCCCGGCTGGCGTCGGAAAACGCGACCACGGCATCATCCCTGGATACCTCGTCCGAGCCCAGCCACCTTCACATGTTCGGCGCCGACGATGATTCACCGTCGTTCTGGGATCTGGTCGATGTCATCAACCCGCTTCAGCACATTCCCCTGATCAACGACATCTACCGCGAGGCCACTGGCGACAAGATCGGCGTCGGCGCCCGGCTGGCGGGCGGCGCCCTCTTCGGCGGCCCCCTCGGCCTGCTTGGCGCCGCGTTCAACTGCGTGCTGGAGGAATCCACCGGCAAGGACGCCGGTGGCCACGTCCTTGCCCTATTCAAGGACGATAGCTCCACAGCATCGCCCACGGCGGTCGCGACCGCAACGGCACCCGCCGTCGCCGTTGCCGCCATCGACGATGCCGCTCCGTCGGTTGCTTCCGCCGCCTCCGCCGCTTCGACCCCGGTCGCCGCCGCCGCCAAGCCACTGGTGCTGGCGGATCTGGTGGGTGAGGGCGGACCGGCCGCCGCCGAGCCGCCGCCGCCCGCCACGGCCGCTCCGGCTGCAGTCACCGTCGCCGCCGCCACCGCCACCGCCACCGCCACCGCCACCGCCACGCAGGCAACCACCCGGACCGCCGCCGACGGCAAGGCGATGCCGCTGTGGGGCAACCGCGAGCCTCGCTTCATGCCCCTGCCCGGGCGCAACACTCCCATGGCCACCCAGTCGCCGCCGGCGCTGGGGACGACAACCTCGGGAACCGGCGCCCGCTCCAACATCCCGGTAACCGGGGCACGCCCCAATCATGCCATCATCACTCCGGCGGTAGCGCAACAGGTGGCGGCGGCCCAATCCGACGCCGCCGCGGCCTCGGGCTCCGCCGCCTCTCCCGGCTCCAAGGGGTTGGCGCCGACTCCGGGCGGTGATTGGTTCAGCGCCGCCATGATCGACGGGCTGGAAAAATACCAGCGCGGCGCCCGCAACGGCCAGTCCGTTTCTGCGCCGTAACGAACCTCCGGGGGATGGCCGGCGGCGAGTCAGGGGACGTCGCGGTGGCCGAAGATGGCGGTACCGACCCGCACATGGGTGGCCCCCAGGCCGACTGCCACGGCATAATCGCCGCTCATGCCCATACTGAGAACATCCAGTTGGTTGCGGCCGGCGATCTCGGCCAACAGGCGGAAATACGGCGCCGGATCGGCCTCGGCCGGGGGAATGCACATCAGTCCGACCAGCGGCAGGGCGTATTGCCGGCGACAGACGGCGATCAGGGCGTCGGCCTGATCGGGATCGATGCCGGCCTTCTGGGCCTCGCGGCCGATATTGACCTGGACCAGCACCCGGGGCCGCCGGCCGCTGCGAAGCATTTCCTCGGCGACGACGCGGGCCAGCTTGGGGCGGTCGATGGTCTCGATCACATCGAACAGCGCCACGGCGTCGCGAACCTTGTTGGTCTGCAACGGCCCGATCAGATGCAGTTCGAGGCCGGGGCAGGCCGCTTTAAGAGCGGGAAACTTGGCCGCCGCCTCCTGGACCCGGTTTTCCCCGAACACCCGGTGGCCGGCGGCGATGGCCTCCTTCACCGCCTCGGCGGGATGGGTCTTGCTCACCGCCACCAGGGTGACGGCGTCGACGGCGCGCCCGGCGGCGACGGCCGCCTGGGCGATGTGGCTTCTGACGGCGGCAAGGCCGGCGGCGACATCTGACACGACGGCGGATTCCCCTGTATGCTGCTGAAACGATGACTCTAGCACCCGCCGCCCCAAGCCTCAACGCGGTCCGCCCATGGCGCGGTCCGGCGCTGATACTGGTGACCGACGAGACCCGGCTGCGCGATCCGCTGGCGGCCATGGGCCTTCTGCCGCCCGGCGCCGGGGTTCTGCTGCGCCATTACCAATCGCCGCAACGCCCGACTCTGGGACTGGCCGTCGCCGCCCTGGCCCGGCGGCGCCGTCTGACGCTGCTGGTGGCGGGCGACTGGCGGCTGGCGGCGCGGCTCGGCGCCAGCGGGCTGCATCTGCCCGAGGGACTGGCCCGTCACGGTGTGTTGGCTCCGGCGCTGGGCTGGGTGCGTCGCCGCCATCGGCTACTGCTGGTGGCCTGCCACTCTCCGGCGGCGCTGGGGCGGGCGGCGCGGCTGAGGGCCGACGCGGCGCTGCTGTCGCCGGCGTTTCCCACCGCCAGCCATATCGGCGCGGCGGCGATCGGACCGCTACGCTTTGGCCTGTGGGCCAGACGCGCCCGCCTGCCGGTGTTGGCGTTGGGCGGCATCAACCGCCGTACCGTGGCGCGCTTGCCCAAAGGCGCCGTCGCCGGGCTGGCGGCGATCGGCGCGCTATCGGGCTGAGGCGAGATGGCGGCGCCAGACGGCGCGATACAGCCGTTCGAGATGCCGGGTCCAGCGCGGCGAGCGGCACAGCCGCGACGTCGCCACCGCCTCGCGGATCTCGCCCCGCCGCCGCCGCCAGCTCTCGACATCCCGCGCCACCGCCACCGCCTTGGCCACGTACCCGTCGGCCGAAGCGGCGATCAGCTCGTCCAGGCCGAGGGGATGCAGCATGGCGGCGGTCCAGCGCCCGACCATGCGCTCCCACGGCCACGTCACCACCGGCACCCCCATGGCCAACGCCTGAAATGACGTGGTCGAGCCGCTGAAGGGAAAGGTATCCAAGGCGATGTCCGCATCATTATAGCGGGCAAGCAGGCGGGCGGTATCGTCGCGCCCGGTGATGAACTCGACCCGATCGCCGTCGCCACCGATGGCGGCGAGGACGCGCCGGCGCAACTCGGCCGAGGCGTAGGCATCCAGGTATTTCAACACCAGACGGGCGTCGGGCAGGGCGGCCAGGATGCGGCCCCACAGCCCCAATGCCGTCGCATTGATCTTGGCCGGATTGTTGAAGCAGCAGAACACCGGCGGCCCCCGGCGCGGCACGGCCGGTGGCGGCGGCAGGTCGGCCGGCGGATCGGCGAGGTAGAATTGCGGCAACCGCAACCGCCGTTCGCTGAAATACTCGCCGTCCGGGCGAGGCAGCAACCAGCGGTCGCCGATGATGTAGTCCATCTCGGCCAGACCGCTGGTGGCGACATCGTGCAGGCTGATCTGGACCGGGGCGGCGCGGCGGCCGCACACCGACAGCCGGTTGTCGTCGAACCGTCCGGCCAGGCAGACCAGGATGTCGATACCGTCGGCGCGGATTTGGCGGGCGATGGCCTCGTCGGACAGACCGGCGACGTCGTGCCAGCCGTCGGCCAGGGCGCGAAGTCTGTCGGTAACGGCGTCGCGGCGAACGCCGAGGGAATAAAGATGAATGGCGAAGGCGGCGCGGTCATGGTCGCGGATCACCGGCATCATGTTGCCGGCCACCGGGTGGTCGCGCAGATCCGACGACAGATAGCCGATGCGAATTCGCCCCCTCTCCCTCCCCCTCTCCTCCTCCCTTTCCCCCGAGGCGCCGAACCGGGCGGCGAAGTCCTGGTGAAGCCGGCGCAAATCCGCCGCGTCCAGATCATCGCGATAAACGGCGCAGCCCATGATATTGCGGTGGATATAGGCGCTGGACTCGGGCTTTTCCGCCGCCAGCGCCGCCTGATAGCACGCCATCGCCTCGGCCGGCCGCCCCATCGCCTGAAGGGCGCGGCCAAGATTGGCGTGGGCCTCGGCGAAATCGGGCTGAAGGCGAAGGGCGGCGCGGAAAGCCCCGGCGGCCTCCTCGCCCCGGCCAGCCTCGCGCAGGGCGTTACCCAAATTGAAATGGGCGATCGCCCGTTCCGGCGCCAGGGCGATGGCGCGGCGGTGGGCGGCGATCGCCTCGTCGAAGCGGCCAAGACCCTGTAGCGCGGTGGCGAGATTGCCGTGATGGTCGGCGGAGCCGGGGTCCAGCGCCACCGCGCGTTCCAACACCGCCACCGCCTCGACCACCCGTCCGGCATCGTTCAGCGCCACCCCCAGATTGGACAAGGCCTTGGGATAGGCGGGTTGCAGCGCCAGCGCCTGACGGTAGGCGGCGATGGCGGATTCGCCGTCGCCGCAATCCCTCAGGGCGTTGCCAAGATTATAATGAATGGCGGCGGCGCCGGGGGCGAGGGGCAGGGCGGCGCGGAACGCCGCCGCCGCCTCGGCCGATTGGCCCAGCGCTTGGCGGGCGTTCCCCAGATTGACCCAGCCACCGGCATCGCTGGGGGCCACCTGGACATAGCGCGACAGCAGCCGCACCGCCTCGGCGGTCTTACCGGTGATATAGGCGGTCATGCCGCCGAGGCGAAGCACTCGCGGATCGTCGGGCCGCCGCTTGGCCGCCTGGCGGTACAACGCCGCCGCCGCCGCCGTATCGCCAGCGCGAAGCCGGCCCTCGGCACGGCGCAGGATGTCGTCGATGTCGCCGGCTGGCGGGGTCATGTTTTCATCTCGATACCCACACAAAAAAAGAGGGCGGCCGAAGCCGCCCTCTCCTCAAAACGCACCAACCTTGGATTAGAAGGTCAGCTGAACACCGGACAGAACCGCCCAGCCGCTGTTCTCGTAGGCGTTGTCGATCTGCGCATTGGCACCGCTGCCCTTGCGCTGGTCCTTGTAGTCGACATAGCCGGCGAGGCCAACCAGGTCGACGCCCGGCCCGAGGTTGTACTTGCCACCGACCGAGTAGGCATCGATGGTGTCGTCCTTGCCATTGCGGATGGTCGAGTTGACGATACCGATGGTCGAGGAGTGGAAGTAGGTGAAGCCGATCGAGTACGGGCCGCTGGCATAGGACAGGCCGGCATCGTAGGCATAGCCGCCGAAGTCGATCTGATTGCCACCCTTGACGGTGCTCAGGGCAACGACGCCACCACGGGTATCGCCCGCGGCGCTCAACAGCGAGGTGTTGAGGGCGGTACCGGCAACGCTGCCGGGCTTCTGGCCGCCATGATCCTGCGCGGCCCGCTGGTACGAACCACCCAGGGTGAAGCCGGCATAGGACACGTTGGTACCATAAGCCTGCTGCACCAGGGCCTTTTCGGCGTACACGCCGCCAGCACCCAGATCGGCCCACACCACACCGGCCGACACCTTGAGGCCGACGGGGCCGAAGGTGTTGGCATACAGAGCACCGGCACCGGCGGCCTGCGCACGGTCGGCGGTGTTCACGCGCACGTCCTGACGGGTCACGTTCGGGACATAGCTGGCACCGACGGTCAAGCCGTAGAACGACGGGGCGACGTAGGTGATCTTTTCCGCCTTGTCGTCGGTGACGATCGCGGTGGTCTGCAGGGTGCCGGTCCAGCCGACGATGCCGTTCGGGCCCATCACGCTGCTGGGACGGGAGACGAGATAGCCACCGGCGAGGCCGCCGGCGCCGGCCATGGCCGACACGTCGGGGGCCTGGACATGCAGCAGGGCGGTACCATTGTTGTGGGTGCCCAGCATGACCTTACCGAAGCCGCCCTCGACCCAGGCGTAGCTGGCGTCGATCACGTCGGTGGAGAGATCGGTGTGGCCACCGGCTTCCAGGCTGACGAACACGCCGACCTTCAGGCCGTTGTCCAGGGTGGTGTCGCCCGAGAACCAAATCTCGTTGTCGCCAAGGACGTTGACGTTGGCCTTGTGGCCCGAGCCGTTGGTCTGGGCGGCAATGTTGGCGTTGACCGCGGTGCCACCACCGGCGCCGACGCTCTGGAACTCGTCGGCCTGGAAGATGCCGGCGACGTACCACTTGCTGAAGCCACCGATATTGATCTTGATCTTGTCAGCGGCCTCGGCGGCACCGGCGTTCATCATGCCGGCAGCGACCAGGGCGGTGCTGGCGAAAAGAATCTTCTTCATGGTATCTCCTCTCTTTGGTCTCGGAGCACCGACCCCCAATGGCCGACCCCGCAATCCAAATGAACGAACTGATGCATGACGCCATGGCCGCCGGGAAAGGTCAAGCGAGCCGGGGCGGGGGCTGTGTCGAAACATGCGCAGTGTGGCAACGATGCCACAGTGCCGGCTGACGCTCCCGGCGGGAGAGGGGGACGGGCCTTAGGTCGGCATTTCCCAATCCGACGGCCGGCGGATCGGGGGCAGGCCGCCGACCGAGGCCCTGAGTTCCGCCGGAAAGCAGATCAGGTTGAATGAACCGCGATTGCCGAACACGTTCTCGACGCGGCCGAAGAAATTGCCGGGGTCGTAAAAGTGCGGCGTATGCCGCCACAGCTGGTAATTCAGCGACAGCAGGTGGGCGATCAGGGCGTCGGATTTGTCCGCCACGTCGTTTTCGACATAAAGCACCGGGCGATGGGCGGCGATGGTGCGGGCCGCGCCTTTCAGCGCCCCCAGTTCGTTGCCCTGCACGTCGATCTTCATGAAGTGGCAGGCCGGCAGGTTGAGGGCGTCGATGGGCAGGGACATTACCCGTTCGCCGGGTCCGTCGTTGCCCATGATCACCAGCCCGAAATTCTGCGCCTGGGTATAATCGACCAGTGGCACCACCACCGAACCCTCGGTCTCGGCCACCGCGCGCTGATAGCAATAGACGTTGGCGAAATTGTTGAGGGCGACGTTGCCGCACAGCAGTTGAAACAGCTGCCGCTGGGGCTCGAAGGCGACGACGCGGCCCTGCGGCCCCACCAGATGGGCCAGCGGCACCGTCAGCGCCCCGATATGGGCGCCGCAATCCACCACCACGGCACCGGGCCGGATCACCTGGCGGAAAAAGGTGACCTCGGTCTCGCTGTATTCGCCGTAAAGTTCGAGCGACAGTCCGACATAGATGTCGGAGGCGAGATACATGAAGCTGCCGTGGCGACAGCGCCTGATCCGCACCATGCCGTTCTCGAACGCCGGCGGCGGTACCGGGGCGGAGGCCGGGTTATGATCATCGCCGACGGTCATGCCGCCGGCGCCGCCACGGCTTCGACCCGGTCGCACAACGCATGGCCGATCAGGATGTGCATTTCCTGGATGCGGGCGGTGACGCCGGACGGCACGATCAGCAGCGGGTCGGCGAGGCCGATCATCTTGCCGCCGTCGCGCCCGGCAAAGCCGGCGGCCACCAGCCCCATGTCGCGGGCCACCGCCAGGGCGGTCAGCACGTTCGGGCTGTTGCCCGAGGTGGTGATGCCGATGGCGACGTCACCGGGCCGGCCCAGCGCCTCGATCTGGCGCGAGAAAATCTCTTCGTACGAGAAATCGTTGGCGCAGGCGGTCAGGGTCGAGGTGTCGGTGGTCAGCGCCACCGCCGCCAGGGCCTTGCGGTTGTAGCGATAGCGGATCACCAGTTCGGCGGCGAGATGCTGAGCGTCGGCGGCGCTGCCGCCATTGCCGAACAGCAAGATCTTGCCGCCCGCCGCCAGGCTTTTGAGACAGGCTTCGGTCAGGCGCTGGAACGGTTCGCGCACGGCGGCGCCGGTACGGGCCAGCGTTTCGGCATGCTCGGCGATCTGGCTGTCGAGAAAGGCGGCGTATTCCATGGCGTGCATGCCCCTGGTGACGATGACTGGATTGTCCTTAGCCGGTCTCGGCGGCGGGAGCAACCGTCGATTCGGTCCAATCGCCATATGCGATTGGCCCGGTTCATCCATGCGCCTCAAGCGCCGGCCCCCCCTCCGGTCGGTTGGCTGTCCTCGCTTTTGTCTTCGCTACGCTCTCGACAACGCTGCGGCGCGCTCAACGCGCATAGTCGCTGCGCTCCATGGGCGACTGACCTGACCGTCGATTCGGTCCCCGTTGATTCGGTCCCCGTTGATTCGGTCAGCGTCCGCAGTTGCCTGCCCGCCACCATGATCATCGGCAGATCCACATGCGATGACGCCTTCAGTTCGGCCAGCAGCGCCTCGGCGCGCTCCACCGCCGCGCGATGGCCGTCGGCCCAGGCGGGCAACGCCTCCTCGGCCGGTCGGCCGGGCTGCGCCGCCGCCACCGCCATGGTAATGTCGCGCTGGTGGCCGTAGAGATCCTCGATCGCCGCCGCCGCCGCCAGCTTGAGCCAATGGCCCCGCCCCGACAGCTTTTCCGCCGACGCGCGCAGCCAGCCCAGCGAAAAGCGGGCGCCGACGGCGAAATACAGCCGCCCGGCCTGCTCGATGGCGATGTCTTGGCGGGCGGCGATGCGCAGGATGTCGGCGGCCGAGGCCAGCACGATCAGGTTGCCCACCCGCCCCGCCAGCGGTTCGGGCACGCCCTGATCGGCGAAATAGCGGATGCGCGCGGTTACCGCACCGGCGGCGTCGGGCGGCAGCACCGCCGGCACCGCCGCTTCCAGCGCCGCGACACCCGGCGCCAACTCGCCGATCCCGGCGCCCAGGGCAAAGGGCGACGGCATCGAGCGCAGCACCCACAGGGTGGCTCGTTCCACCAGCCGGTTGGCCTCGGCCAGCATGGCAATCTGGGCCGAGGCCGCCACCTTGCCGTCGAGAGCCTCGATCTCGCGCCACACCTCGCGCAGGCGGAAGGCATCGCGCGCCACGATATAGGCCCGCGCCACCTGGGCGGGGGGATGGCCGGTGGTCTCCATCAGTTCGGCGACGAACGAACCGCCGACCCGGTTGACGATGGAATTGGTCACCACCGTGGCGACGATTTCGCGCCGCAGCCGGTGGCGGGATATCTCGGCGGCGAAGCGGGTTTGCAGCGCGGTGGGGAAGTAGTGGCTGAGATCGGTCTCCATGAACGGATCGACCGGCAGATCCGATTGTAAGATATGCTCGTACAGCCAGATCTTGCCGTAGGCCAGCAACACCGACAGTTCCGGGCGGGTGAAACCCTGGCGGGCGGCGGCGCGCTCGGTCAGGGTCTCGTCCGAGGGCAGGAATTCGATGGCGCGATCCAGCCGTCCCACCTTCTCCAACAACCGCATGAAGCGGGCCTCGGCGTCCAGCAGATCGGCGCCCTGGGCCTCCATTACCGAAATCGCCTGGGTCTGCAGGTAGTTGTCGCGCAGCACCAGGGCGCCGACCTCGTCGGTCATCTCCACCAGCAGGCGGTCGCGCTGCTTCGGGGTCAGGTCGCCCGCCGCCACCAGATCGTTGACCAGGATCTTGATGTTGACCTCGTGGTCGGAACAATCCACCCCGGCGGAATTGTCGATGGCGTCGGTATCGATGCGCCCGCCGGTACCACCGGCACCCTTGCGGGCGTATTCGATGCGGCCCAGCTGGGTGAAGCCCAGATTGGCACCCTCGCCCACCACCCGCGCCGCCACCTCGGCACCGTCGATGCGCACCGGATCGTTGGCGCGGTCGCCGGCCTCGGCGTTGGTTTCGCCCGACGCCTTGACATAGGTGCCGATACCGCCGAGGAACAGCAGATCCACCGGCGCCTTCAGCAGCACCCGGATCAGCTCGCCGGGGGTCAGGTGATCAACCTCGATGGCGAAGCGGGCCTTGACCTCGGGACTGATGGCGATGGTCTTGGCGCTGCGTGGAAAAATGCCGCCGCCTCGGGAAATGGTCGAAACGTCGTAGTCGGACCATGCCTTGGCCGCGTCGAACAGCCGCTGGCGCTCGGCGAAGCTCCGTTCGGGGTCGGGGTCGGGGTCGAGAAAGATGTGGGCATGGTTGAACGCCGCCACCAGGCGAGCATGACGCGAGCGCAGCAGACCATTGCCGAACACGTCGCCCGACATGTCGCCGACGCCGATCATGCTGAAGTCCTGGCCGGCGACATCCACGCCCATTTCGCGGAAGTGGCGTTCCACCGCCACCCAGGCGCCGCGGGCGGTGATGCCCATCTTCTTATGGTCATAGCCCTGGCTGCCGCCCGAGGCGAAGGCGTCACCCAGCCAGTGGCCATAGTCCAGCGAAATGCCGTTGGCGATATCCGAGAAGGTGGCGGTGCCCTTGTCGGCCGCCACCACCAGATAGGGGTCATCGCCGTCCTTGCGCACCACGTCCGGTGGCGGCCTGACCCCCTCGGGCGTCAGGTTGTCGGTCAGGTCGAGCAGGCCGCGCATCAGGATCTTGTAACACTCGATGCCCTCGGCCAGTACCGCTTCGCGGCCACCGGCCGCCGGCGGCTTCTTGACCACGAAACCGCCCTTGGCGCCCACCGGCACGATCACCGCGTTCTTGACCATTTGTGCCTTCATCAGGCCCAGGATCTCGGTACGGAAGTCCTCGCGCCGGTCGGACCAGCGAATGCCGCCGCGCGCCACCTTGCCGCCGCGCAGATGGATCGCCTCGACCCGAGGGCTGTAGACGAAGATCTCGACCAGCGGTCGCGGCGCCGGAAGATCGTCCACCTGGCGGGAATCCAGCTTGAACGACAGATAGGGCTTGGGTTTGCCGTCAATGGCGGCCTGAAAATAGTTGGTCCGCAGGGTGGAGCGGATCAGGTTGAGGAAACGGCGCAAGATGCGGTCGTCATCGGCGCTGATCACGGCGTCGAGCCCGGCCAGCAGCCCGGCCAGGACGGCGGCGGCATCGCCCGAACCGCCCTTGGGGTCGAAACTGGCCAGGAACAGCCGCGCCAGCGCCGCCGCCATGGCCGGATTACCGGTCAGGGCCTGCTCGATATAGGCTTGGCTGAAGGTGGCGCCGGTCTGACGCAGGTATTTGGTGTAGGCCCGCAGCACCATGACCTCGCGCCAGCCCAGGCCGGCCGACAGCACCAGACGGTTGAAGCCGTCGCTTTCGGCCTCGCCCCGCCATACCGCCGCCAGGGCATCGTGAAAGGCGTCGCGACGTTCGGCCACCGCCAGCGCCGAACCGTCGGCGCTTTCAATCTCGAAATCGTGGATCCATACCGCCTTGACGCCGTCGGCCACCGGTTCGATCTGGTGCGGCACCTCGGCGATCACCATCAGACCCATGGCCTCCAGCCAGGGCAGCACCGCCGACAGCGCCACCGGGTCGCCGGCGCGGTAAAGCTTGAGCCGGCCCTGATGCGGCGCCGCGTCGATGGGACGATAGAGGTTGAGACCGATACCGCCGTCGGCCTCGACCGCCTCGATGCGGTCGATGTCCGACACCGCCGTCAGAACGCCGTGCCGCTCGCGGTACGAGGCGGGAAAAGCCGCGCCCCAGCGGTGGGACAGCCCCAGGCCGGCGGCCTCGCCGTGCGCCTGAAGCAGAGCGGCCTGCAACTGTTCCGGCCAGGTCCGCGACGCCTCGGCGATGCGGGCTTCCAGCGCCGGCAGCTCCACCGCCGGTATGGCGCCGGGAGTGGTGCGGATGACGAAATGCAACCGCGCCAGCGGCTGATCGGCCACCTGGGTATAGAAGGCGTCCAGGGTGCCGGCAAAGCTCTCCTCCAGGATGGCGGTGACGGCCATGCGCAGCGGCGTGTCGTAGCGGTCGCGCGGCACGAACACCAGGCACGAGACGAACCGCTCGAACTCGTCCTTGCGCACGAACGCCGCCACCCGTTGGCGCTCTTGCAGGCGCAGGATGCCGATGGCGGTGTCGAACAGCGCCGGTTCCGAAATCTGGAACAGCTCGTCGCGAGGATAGGTCTCCAGGATATTGACCAGCGCCTTGGCGTCATGCCCCGACGGAGTGAAATCGGCCCGGGCCTCGACCCGGCCGATCTTGCGGCGCAGCAATGGAATCTCCGCCGGCCGGTCGGTATAGGCCGACGAGGTGAACAGACCGAGGAAGGTGTCCAGCCCGACCACCCGGCCGCGCTTGCCGAATCGCTTGATCCCGATGATGTCCATGCGCACCGGCCGGTGGATGGTGGCATGGTGGGCCGATTTGGTCACCATCACCGGGTCGGGACGCTTGAGAAACGCCAGCAGGTCGGCCGGCATGGCGGCCAGGGCAACGGTATCGTCGAAGACATGGGCGTCGGCGTCGGCGAGAATGCCGAGGCCATGGTCGGCCTCGGTGGAGACCGAACCGTCGTCTTCCAGTCCGAAGCGGCGATAGCCCAGGAAGGTGAAGTGGTTGTCGGCCAGCCAATCGAGGAAGGCCAGGGCCTCGGCGCGATCGTCGGCGGCCGTGCCGCCGATCGTCGTGGCGGAGAATTCGGCGATGGCGGCGCGCATGCGCTCCAGCATCGCCGGCCAATCCCGCACCGCCGCCCGTACCTCGGCCAGGACCCGGCTCAGCGCCTCGGCCAGACCGGCTTGCGCCGCCACCGGCTGACGATCGACCTCGATGTGCATGATCGATTCGCGTAACGCCCCGTCCACCATGCCGTTGCCGTGGATCTCGCCCAGCGATCCGGCGGCGTCGCGGCTTACCGTGACCACCGGATGGACCAGCAGATGGACGCCGATACCGCGCCGCGCCAGCTCCATCGCCACCGAATCCACCAGGAACGGCATGTCGTCATTGACGATTTCGATCACGGTGTGGCTGGACACCCAGCCATGGCGGTCAAGGTCGGGGTCGAACACCCTGACGGCGGGATGGCCGGGGCGGCGTTCGCGGGCGAAGGCGAACAACCCCAGGGCGGCGGCCCACAGCAGTTCGGGATCGGATCGGGCAAGGTCGGCGGACGACATGCCGGCAACGACCTGGCGGATCAGCCGCTCGGCGCCGCCCCGGGCCAGCGGCGCCGGAAGATCGGCGATGCGGCGTTCGAGAAAAGTCGCGAAGTCCATGAGCCCCGTCCCTCCCCACCGGCACTTGATCGGCACCCTTACACCAAAGGTGGGGCCGGGGGCGGAATTCGGCAAGGCGATTCGGTGAGAACGGCGCGGCGTTTTGTCAGCGCCGCGATGCGGCGCGGGCAATCATCATCAGGGCGCGCGACGCGATTTCAGGTGCCGGCATGCCGGTGGTCTTGCACCCCAGTTCGGCCTCGGTCAACACGTCCAGAGCCTTGGCCAGGCGGTCGCCCGGCCAGCGCGACAACTGGCGACGGAAGCGGTCGGCCGCCTTGAAGATCACCGGCGGCTTCAGGGCCGCCATGGCTTGGTCGGCCGACTTGCCCTGCCCGATCAGGCCCGAGGCCAGATGCAGGCGCTGGAAATGCCGCGCCACCGAACGCAGCATGGCCACCGGTTGCGATCCTTCGCGCAGCAGGCGGTCGAGCACCCGCTGCGCCCCGGCATGATCGCCATCGGCGGTGGCCAGGGCAAGGTCGTCCAGGCCGAGCGCGGCGGTATCGCCGATGCAGGCGGCGGCGTCCTCCAGCCGGACCCGGCCCGGCCCGCCCATATAAAGGGCGAGCTTGCCCAGCTCGGATCGGGTCAACCGGCGGTCGCCGCCCAGATGGTCGGCGAGATAGGCCATGGCCTCGGGCTCGGCCATCAGGCCGGCGGCCTTCAACTCCTCGGCGATCACCGAGGCGAGCGACCCGCCTTCATCGCCATAGCAGGCCAGGGCGGCGGCGTTGTCGGCGCCCTCGGCCAGCTTGCGCAGGGACGAGCGCGGCCCCAGCTCGCCGGCCTCGATCAGAACCAGGGACTCACCCATGGGATTGGCAAGAAAAGCCGATACCGCCGCGGTCTGGCCGTCGCCGGCATCGCGCAGCACCACCACGCGGCGTCCTCCCCCCAGCGCCATGGCGGCGGCCTCGTCGGCCAGCCGCGATGGCTCGGCCTTGAGGGCGGCGGGGCCAAGCTCGGCGACACGGAAGGGATCGGAAAGATCGGGAACCACCGAGCGCATCAGCCGCTCGATCCGTTCGCGCACCAGACCAAGATCGGGACCGAAAACCACCACGGCGCGAATGGCGGGGGCCGGCGCCTTGAGGAACGGCTCGACCCGCGCCCCCGACAGCTTCACGGCCGGTCCGCCGGCCTAGCCGCGCCGGCCCGTGGCGCCGCGTCGATGGGAACGATCCCCGAGAACGGGTCCTGGAGGGGGCGATAGCGGGCGTCGTTGGGACTGGCCTTGTAGCGGGAAACCGCCACCGCCACCCGGCTACGGATATCGTCGGCCAACTGGACAATCGCCCGTTCCTCGGCGTCGCGTTCCATGGCGACGCTGGCATAGCGCGGTCCGACATAGTCGAAGCTGGTGATGGTGCTGGCGCTGTCGCTGAGAATTCCGACGCCGTTGCCGACCAGGGAAATGCTCGCCGAAACCGTCATCTTGCCCAGGGTGGCAAGGGTATCCTTGCGGTAGCCCATGTCGGCGAACGCTTCGTTCAGAGTAATGGTCAGGGTGTAGTCGTAATCGCCCGGCTCGCCGCGCGGCGTCAGCCGCTGGATCAGGGCGTTGCGCATCTGCTGCCCCAGCCGGTCCTTGATCGGCTGGATGCGGATACGGGCCAACTCGGACTCGACGCCGGCGCCGAGTCCGCCGCCGTCATCGCCGCCACGGGCATACAGCGGCCGGAAACCGCAGCCCACCGGCCCCAGCGCCAGGACCGCCAGCAGAAGAAGGGCTTTAGACCACCACATTGACGATCCGATTGGGCACCACCACCACCTTGCGGGCAGGTTTCCCCGACATTGCCGAAATCACCGCCGCTTGCGCAAGCACCGTCTGCTCGGCCAGGGCGGAATCGGCGTCCTTGGGCAGTTCGATGGTGGCGCGCAGCTTGCCGTTGACCTGCACCGCCACCGTCACCGAATCCTCGACCAGCAACGCCGGGTCGGCGTCGGGCCAGGCGGCCTCGGCCAACAGGCCGTCGCCACCCAATTCGCGCCACAACTCTTCGGCCAAGTGCGGCATCATCGGCCCGATCAGACGGGCGGTGGTTTCCAGCCCTTCGCGCAGCACCCATGCCCCGCCCGCCGCGCCGACGGGAAGCTCGGCCAGCCCGTTGGTCATCTCGCGGATGCGGGCCACCGCCTTGTTGAAGTGGAAACGCTCGAGATCCTCGCCCACCTGGGCGATGGTGCGATGGACCAGACGGCGGGCCTTGACCGCGTCGGCGCCCAGTTCGGGCATGGCGGCGCCACGGGCGGGAAGCTCGGCCGTCACCACCATGCGCCACAGCCGGTTGACATAGCGCCAGGCGCCGTCGATGCCGGCCTCGGTCCAGTCCAGGTCACGCTCGGGCGGGCTGTCCGACAGCATGAACAGCCGCGCGGTGTCGGCACCGTAGCCGTCGATGATGCCGGCGGGATCGACCACGTTCTTCTTGGACTTGCTCATCTTCTCCGAGCGGCCGCCGATCACCGGGGCGCCGGACTCGACGTGGACCAGTCCACCGTTCGCCCCCGCCGTCACTTCGGTGGGATAGAGCCATTGGCCGTCAGCCGATTTATAGGTCTCGTGGCAGATCATGCCCTGGGTCAGCAGGCCGGCGAACGGCTCCTTCACCCCGAGATAGCCGCAATCCTTCAGCGCCCGGGTGAAGAAACGGGAATAGAGCAGGTGCAGCACCGCATGCTCGATGCCACCGATATACTGGTCCACCGGCATCCAGTAATCGGCCGCAGCGCGGTCGAAGGCCACGTCGGCGCGATTGGGCGACGTGAAGCGGGCGAAGTACCACGACGACTCGAAGAACGTGTCGAAAGTGTCGGTCTCGCGCCGCGCCGGCTTGCCGCAGGCGGGGCAGGCGACGTGCTTCCAGGTGGGATGATGGTCGAGCGGATTGCCCGGCTTGTCGAAGGTGACGTCCTCGGGCAGCCGCACCGGCAACTGTTCCACCGGCACCGGCACCACGCCGCAGGATTGGCAGTGAATGACGGGAATCGGACAGCCCCAATAGCGCTGGCGCGACACGCCCCAGTCGCGCAGGCGATAGTTGACGGTGCGCTCGCCACGGCCCATCGCCTCGATACGGCCGATGGCCTCGGCCTTGGCGGCGTCCACCGCCAGCCCGTCGAGAAAGTGGGAATTGATCGCCACCCCGTCGCCGGTATAGGCCTCGCCGCGGGCGATGGCGGCGGCGACCTCGTCCTGTCCGGCCGTCGGCTGAACCACCTGGGTGTAGCCCAGGCCGTACTTGTTGGCGAAGTCGAGGTCGCGCTGGTCGTGGGCGGGACAGCCGAAGATGGCGCCCGAGCCGTAATCCATCAGCACGAAATTGGCGACATAGACCGGCAGCGTCCACCCGGAGTCGAAGGGATGAACGGCGCGGATACCGGTATCGATCCCCTTCTTCTCGGCGGTCTCGATGGCCGCTTCCGAGGTGCCCATGCGATTGCATTCGGCGACGAAGTCGGCCAGGGCCGGATTGTCCTTGGCCAATTCGGCGGTCAGCGGATGATTGGCGGCGATGGCGACGAACTTGGCGCCGAACAGGGTGTCGGGCCGGGTGGTGAACACCTCCAGCCGGCCCGCAGGCTTCGCCTGCGATTCGGCGGCGGAGCCGCCAGGGGGGGCCGCCAGATCGAACATCAGCCGGGCGCCCTCGGACCGGCCGATCCAGTTCTCTTGCATCAGCCGTACCCGGTCGGGCCAGCGCTCCAGCGTCGTCAGCGAATCCAGCAGGTCCTGGGCATAGGCGGTGATTTTCAGGAACCACTGCGACAGCAGCCGCTTTTCCACCAGCGCGCCCGAGCGCCAGCCGCGACCGTCGATCACCTGCTCGTTGGCCAGCACGGTGTTTTCCACCGGGTCCCAGTTGACCCAGGATTCCTTGCGATAGACCAGACCGGCCTTGAGGAAATCCAGGAACATCTTCTGTTCGTGGCGATAGTATTCCGGCTCGCAGGTCGCCACCTCGCGGCGCCAGTCATAGGACAGCCCCATGGATTTGAGCTGCTCGCGCATGGCGGCGATGTTTTCGCGCGTCCATTTGGCCGGATGGACGTTGTTCTGGATCGCCGCGTTTTCCGCCGGCAGGCCGAAGGCGTCCCAGCCCATGGGGTGCAGGACGTTGAAGCCCTTGGCCCGCTTGTAGCGCGCCACCACGTCGCCCAGGGTATAGTTGCGGACATGACCCATGTGAATGCGCCCCGAGGGATAGGGGAACATCTCAAGCACATAGTACTTGGGGCGGGATGGGTCCTCGCCGGCCTCGAAGCAGCCGCGGTCTTCCCAGACACGCTGCCACCTGGCCTCGGTTTCCTTGACGTTATAGCGCTCGTCGGCACGCGACATGGCGTCGTCCGTTGCTGATGGTATGGAAATTGGTGGTCGGGGCGGCGGCCTATTCGGTCGAGACCACGCGCAACTGCCGTGCCCGGGTCAGAATCGAGTTCTCGAGATCAACCGCCATGCGGGGATCGACCTTGACGTCCACCCAGGTGCCGGTGCCGTCCTTCGCCTGCTTGAACAGGGCAACCTTGACGCCGTCGGCCCGCAGCGCGCGATCCATGATGAAGACGTTGACCTTGTAGCGTTCGTTGGGAGTCTCGGGCAGCTGGTACCAGTCGGTGATGATGGTGCCGCCAAAGGCATCGGCGGTGGTGATCGGCATGAACGAGATGGTATCGAGCGAAGCGCGCCACAGGAAGGCATTGACGCCGATGCCGGCGCCTTCACCCTCGGGCTTGCTCTTGCCGAACATGCCTTCCGAGCCGAAGATGGTATCGCGCTTTTCGTTGGACATACGGGGGGCGGTGTCGCCCCTGTCCTTGGTGGGAAAGACCGCCTGGCTCTGGTCGCAGGCCGACAGCACCATGGTCGCCGCGAAAATGGCTAAAACGGCGACAACACCCGCGAAATTCCTGCTGATCATAGTCACTTTGTTCGTCCCGCCGCGCCCGGCCGCGCGGTCCCATGGTGGCAACGCGTCACCCCTCGGCGCCGAACCGGCCGGCGCCACAGGCGGAGCATGCAACGGATGGCCCTTCCCGGGCAAGCGGGAAAGCCGCTTGCCCGGTCAACATCGCCAAATTGCGCCCGCGGGAAAGCCGCTTGCGCCCGCGCAACACCCGTGGGACAAGACGACACGGCGGATTTCGGGGATTGGGATGTCGGCGCAAGAACTCCTGGACGAGGGCTTGAAACTCCATCGGGCGGGGGCTTTCGCCGCCGCCGAACCGCTGTACCGCGAGGTCCTCGGGCGACAGCCGGACAACGCCAAGGCGCTTCATCTCATGGGCGTGCTGGCGCTACAGACCGGGCGGACGGATCAGGCGGTCTCGTCGATCGGCCGCGCCATCGCCATCCAGCCGGATTTCCCCGAAGCCCACAACAATCTCGGCAACGCCTTCAAGGTGATGGGCCGCGCCGACGAGGCGATAGCCGCCTATCGCCAGGCCATCGCATGGCGGCAAGATTTTCCCGAGGCGCATTACAACCTCGGCCTTCTCCTTCGGGCGCAGGGGCGACGCGACGACGCCATCGCCGCCTTCCGGCACGCCATCGCGGCCCGGCCGGACCACGCCGAGGCCTTGGCTCACCTCGGCATCGCCCTGACCGAAAGCCAGCGGTTGGAGGAAGCGACGACCGTTCTGCGGGCCGCCCTGGCCCTGACCCCGCAGCATGTCCTTGCCGCCGTCTCGCTCGGCATCGCCCTCTGCCAGCTGGAGCGGGGCGAAGAAGCCCTTCCCGTCCTCGAGGGCGCCGTCCGCGCCGCGCCCGGCTTCGCGCCGGCCCATGGCAATCTTGGACTGGCGCTGATGAAGCTGGGGCGATTGGACGAGGCGGTGGCGTGCCAGCGGGCCGCCATCGGATTGCAGCCCGATTACGCCCTGGCTCACAGCAACCTGGGCAACGCCTTGAAGGCGGCCGGGCGACCCGACGAAGCCCTTGTCGCCTATGGCGAGGCGTTGCGGTTGCGCCCGGATTTCGCCGAGTGCCACATCAATCTCGGCATCACCCTGACCGAAAGCGGCCGGCCGCAGGACGCGACAGCGGCGCTGGAGACAGCGATACGGCTGTGCCCGGACCTCGCCCGGGGTCACACCGCGCTGGGCTCGGCGCTCCAGGCGCTGTGGCGGCTGGACGAGGCGATGGCCGCCCATCGGCGGGCGCTGGATCTTTCACCCGACCTGCCCAACGCCCTGATCAACCTCGGCACCGTGCTGCAACTGCTGGGGCGGCCGACCGACGCCGCCGCCTGCTATGACCGGGTCATCGACCGCCATCCCGAGCACGAGCTGGCGTTCGGCAATCTGCTCAATTGCACCATCTACCGCGACGATCTCGACAACGACGCCATCGCCGAGGTTCATCGCCGCTACGGCCGCGCCTTTCCCTCGGAAATCCTGGCCGGGCCGCCCATGGCCAAGCCCGACCCGGCCGACGCGGACCGCCGGCTCAGGATCGGCTACCTGTCATCGGACCTGCGCAACCACCCGGTGGCAAGCAACCTGATTCCCATAATCGAACGCCACGACCGCGCCGGCTTCGAGATCCACTTTTATGCCCACGTCCTCAAGCCCGACCGCTACACCGATGAATTCCGCGCCCTGGCCGACGGCTGGCACGACATTATCGGACTGAGCGACCGCCAGGCCGCCGAACGTATCCGGGCCGACGGCATCGACATCCTGGTCAGTCTGGCCGGACGGTTCGACCTCAACCGTCCGGGCATCTGCCGCTACCGCGCCGCGCCGGTCCAGATCGCCACCCACGACGTCGCCACCAGCGGGCTGGCCGAGATGGATTACATCCTGGGTGACGGAACGCTGCTGGCGCGTCCCGCCACCGAGTGGTTCAGCGAGCGACGCCTGCGGCTGCCCCGCTTTCCCATCGCCGACCTTCCGGTCGGGCTTCCCCCCGTTCCCGCCGTGCCACGCCATGGCCCGGCGGTGTTCGGGTGCTTCAACAATCCGGCCAAGATCGCGCCGACGGTGACCGCCATATGGGGAGCGGTTCTCGCCGCCCTTCCCGAGGCCAGGCTGGTGCTGAAGTATCATCAGGCCTATGGCTCGCCCCTGCTCCGTTCGCGCCTGCTGGGCGAGTTGACCCAGGCCGGGGCGGCGGCGGCTCAGGTCGAATTCATCGCCGACAAGGACGATTACGGCCGTTTCCTCGCCCGCTACGAAGCGGTGGACATCGCGCTGGACACCCAGCCGTTCAGCGGTTCCACCACCAGCTTTCAGGCGTTGGCCATGGGGGTGCCCGTCGTCACCCTGATGGGCGATCGCATGGCGGGCCGGTGGACCGCGTCCATGCTTCGCGCCGTGCGGCTGCCGCAATTGATCGCCGCCGATCGGGACGGTTACGCCGCCGTCGCCGTGGCGGCGGCGCGGTCCGTCGATGCGTGGCGATCGCGGCGAAGCGAAATCCGCGATCGTCTCCGGTCGTCGTCGCTGTGCGACACCGCCGCCTGGACCCGGCGGCTCGAACGACTGTATCGCGCCGTCTGGCGACGGCGATGCGGGCAAGATTAGGCGTTTGTCTTGAGGAATTTGCCTCGCCGCGAGGCGTATGCTAGAAGTCGCCGCCATGAGCAAACCCGAAGGCGCTTTCGACAGTCAATCCCACGGCCGCAAGGTCGAGATGGGTTCCGACCGTTCGTTCGGTCTGGTGTTCACCGCCGTGTTCGCCGTCATCTGGCTGCTGCCGCTGAAGGATGGGGGCGAACCGCGCCTGTGGGCGGCGGCGGTGGCGGGGCTGATCATGGCGGTGACCATGGCGTCCCCCGATCTGCTCAGGCCGTTCAACCGCGTATGGTTCCTGGTGGGAATGGCGCTGCACTATGTGGTAACGCCGGTGGTGATGGGCCTGCTGTTCTTCCTGACCGTCACGCCCATCGCGCTGGTGATGCGGGCGCGGGGCAAGGACCCGTTGCGCCTCAAGCGCGACGACGGCAGCGCCAGTTATTGGATCGTGCGCCAGCCGCCGGGTCCCGAACCCGACACCATGCGCCGTCAGTTCTAGGAGCGTAAGAGGTGGGCTTTCTGATCGAACTCTGGCAATTCCTGCGCATCCGCAAGAAATTCTGGCTGCTGCCGATCCTGTTCATGATGGTGGTGTTCGGCGGACTGATCGTGCTGTCGCAGGGGTCCGCAGTGGCTCCCTTCATCTACACCCTGTTCTGATGCGTATTCTCGGCATCTCGGCGCTTTATCACGACAGCGCCGCCGCCCTGATCGAGGACGGCGTCATCCGCGCCGCCGCCCAGGAGGAACGCTTCACCCGCAAGAAGCACGATGCCGGTTTTCCCGAGCACGCCATCCGCTATTGCTTGGCCGAGGCCGGGGTCAAGCTGGGCGACATCGACTACGTGGTGTTCTACGACAAGCCGTTCCTGAAATTCGAGCGACTGCTGGAAACCTATGTCGCCTTCGCCCCCCGGGGGTTCCGTTCGTTCAAGACCGCCATGCCGGTGTGGCTGAAGGAAAAGCTGTTCCAGAAGGACCTGCTGGCCCGCGAACTGAAGCGTTTTTCCCGGCGGTTCGATTGGAGCGGCAAGCTGCTGTTCGCCGAACACCATCTGTCCCATGCCGCTTCGGCCTTCTTTCCGTCGCCGTTCGAGGACGCGGCGGTGCTGACCATGGACGGTGTCGGCGAGTGGACCACCACCTCGGTGGCCATGGGTTCGGGCAACAAGCTGGAAATCCATAAGGAGCTGCATTTCCCCCATTCGCTCGGGCTGCTCTACTCCGCCTTCACCTACTACACCGGCTTCAAGGTCAATTCCGGCGAATACAAGCTGATGGGGCTGGCGCCCTACGGCGAGCCCAAATACTCCCGGCAGATCCTCGACCATCTGGTCGACCTCAAGGAGGATGGCAGCTTCCGGCTCGATCAGTCCTATTTCGACTATTGCACCGGCCTGACCATGACCAACGAGCGGTTCGCCGCCCTGTTCGGCCAGCCGGTGCGCCGCGCCGACAAGGACCCGCTGACTCAGTTCCACATGGATATCGCCGCCTCGATCCAGGATGTGACCGAGATCATCGTCTCGAAGCTGTGCCAGGGCATCCGCAAGGACACCGGGGCGCGCAACCTCTGCCTGGCCGGCGGCGTGGCGCTCAACTGCGTCGCCAACGGCAAGATCCTGCGCCAGGGCATCTTCGACAACATCTGGATCCAACCGGCCGCCGGCGACGCCGGCGGCGCCCTGGGCGCCGCCCTGGCCGGTTATCACCTGTTCCAGGGCCAGCCCCGCACCGTCACCGCCGGCAAGGACGCCATGAAGGGCTCCTATCTCGGCCCGGTCTACCAGCAGGCCGATATCGAGGCGCGCCTCACCAAGGCCGGCGCCAGATTCACCGTGCTGGCCGACGACGCCATGATCGACGCCACCGCCGACGCCCTGGCCGCCGAGAAGGCGGTGGGCTGGATGCAGGGCCGCATGGAGTTCGGCCCGCGCGCCCTGGGCGGCCGTTCCATCCTGGGCGATCCGCGCTCGCCCACCATGCAAAAGACGCTCAACCTCAAGGTCAAGTACCGCGAAAGCTTCCGCCCCTTCGCGCCGTCGGTGATCCGCGAGGACGTGGCCGAGTGGTTCGATCTGGACGGTGATTCGCCCTATATGCTGCTGGTGGCGCCGGTGGCGGAAAAGCACCGCCGCACCATGACCGAGGACGAACAGAAACTGTTCGGCATCGACAAGCTCAACGTGCCGCGCTCGGCGATTCCGGCGGTGACCCACGTGGACTATTCCGCCCGGGTCCAGACCATCCACGCCGAGACCAATCCGCGCTATCACGCCCTGATTTCGGCGTTCAAGGCGCGCACCGGCTGCGGCGTGGTGGTCAACACCAGCTTCAACGTCCGGGGCGAACCCATCGTCTGCACCCCCGAGGACGCCTTCCGCTGCTTCATGGGCAGCGAGATCGAGGTGCTGGTGGTGGGCAACTGCTTCCTCAGAAAGGAAGACCAGGACGAAAGCCTGAAGCTCGACTACAAGAACGCCTTCGAGCTGGACTAGGGCCGCTGTCCGCCTTCGGGACGAAACTTCCCCTGTGGAAGCGGCGGCGAATGCGGTAAAACTCGGACGAACGCCCATGTTTGCCGGAGTTCAGGTGAAGCCTCCCGTCCTCGACGCCCGTCTCGACCGTCTGCCGGACTATCCGTTCAACCGCCTTACCCAGCTCTTGGGTGGCCCGGCGGCGCCGTCGTCCGTGGTCATGTCCATCGGCGAACCGCAGCACGCGCCGCCGGCCATGGTGGCGGAGGTGCTGTCCCGCCATGCCGGTCTGTGGGGCAAATACCCCCCCACCAACGGATCCGCCGAGTTCCGCGCCGCCGTCGCCGACTGGCTGCGGACGCGCTACGATCTGCCGCCGGGTCTGGTCGATGCCGATTCCGCCATCCTGCCGGTGGCCGGCACCCGCGAGGCACTCTACCTGATCGCCCAGACGGCGTGCGGCGAACGCGGCGGCGAACGGCCGCTGGTGTTGCTGCCCAACCCGTTCTATCAGGTCTATGCCGGCGCCGCCGTCATGGCCGGGGCCGAACCGGTGTTCGTGCCCGGTGCCGACGGCCCCGCCGGCCAGCCCGACTTCGCCGCCCTGCCCCCCGACATGCTGGACCGCGTCGCCCTGGCCTATCTGTGCAGCCCGGCCAATCCGCAAGGCTCGGTGGCCGATGCCGCCCTGATGCGCCGCACCGTCGACGCCGCCCGCCGCCACGGTTTCGTGCTGGCCTCGGACGAATGCTATTCCGAAATCTGGGATCGCGCCCCACCCGCCGGCGCCCTGGCCGCCTGTGCCGCCCTGGGTGACGGCCTCGACAACGTGGTGGTGTTCAACTCCCTGTCCAAGCGCTCCAGTGTCCCCGGCCTGCGCTCGGGCTTCGTCGTCGGCGATTCCCGGGTGATCAAGGCCTTCGCCCGCCTGCGCTCCTATGGCGGGGCGGCGACGCCGTTGCCGGTGTTGGCCGCCGCCACGGCATTGTGGCGCGACGAGACCCATGTGGCGGCCAATCGTGATCTCTACCGCGCCAAGCTGGACGTGGCCGAACGGCTGCTGGGCGGACGCTTCGGCTTCGTCCGGCCGGCGGGCGGCTTCTTCCTGTGGCTGGACGTCGGTGATGGCGAGGCGGCGGCGGTGAAACTGTGGCGCCAAGCCGGCATCCGGGTGCTGCCCGGGGCCTATCTCGCCGCCGAGGGGACCGATGGGATCAATCCCGGCCGCCGTTTCATCCGGGTCGCCCTGGTTCACGACATCGCCACCACCGAAGCGGCGTTACGGCGCTTCCCCGACGTGCTGGAGGGCTAGGCGCAGTCATGGCGGCACCGTCGCGCAAGGCCAGGATAAACGGCGGATTCCTGCCGCGGGGCGCGGTGGAATTCCTCCGCCGCCGGCTGGTCCAGTTGGGTGGTGTCGGCCTGTTCGCCGCCGGGGTGGCGACAACGACGGCGCTGATGACCGCCAATCCGCACGATCGCAGTTTCGACACCGCCGCCGACGGTCAGGTGCTCAATGCGCTGGGCCTGCCGGGGGCGTTCCTCGCCGATTTCCTGTTCCAGGCGGTGGGCTGGGGCGCCGCCGCCCTGGTCATGACCGAGCTGGTGTGGGGCCTGATGGTGGCGGTTCGCGTCCGTCTGCCGGCGCGTTGGCCGTGGCGGCTGGCGGTGCTGCCGCCGGCCATGGTGGTGTGGGCGGTGGCGCTGGCGGCGCTGCCGCTGCCGAACATGCCGTCGCTGCCGGCCGGACCCGGCGGGGCGCTGGGACAACTGGTTCTGGCCGGGCTGGGGCTGGTGACGCCGCCGGAAATCGCCTGGATCGCCGGACCCGCCACCCTGGTGGCGGCCCTGGCGGCCACCGTCTTCGTGCTGGGTCTGACCGGTGGGGAATGGGCCAGTCTGGGCCGCCGTTCGCTGGAAATGGCGGTGGCGACCGGGTCGGCCGCCTCGGCGCTGCGTCGGCACGGCTCCGATGAAGACGCGCCGCCGCGGCGACGGGTCGAGCCGCCGTTGCGCCCCACTCCGCCGCCGGCCATGGGCGACCCGGAAGGCGAAGACGAGGCGGAGGATGAAGAGGGAGACGATCCGTTCGTGCCGCCGCCGCTGACCGCCGAGAGTCCGCCGCCGACGTCACTGGTTCAGCCCAAGCGGCCACCGGCCGCGCCGGGCAAGCGTGAACGCGCCACTCGCCAGGGGACGCTTGATCTCGGCACTCCTCCCGCCGGCGCCGGCCGCTACGAACTGCCGCCGCTATCGCTGCTGTCGCTGCCGCCGGACTCGGGCGGGGTGCGCATCAACCAGGATGCCCTGGCCCAAAACGCCCGGCTGCTGGAATCGGTGCTGGAGGATTTCGGCGTCAACGGCAAGGTGGTGAAGGTGCGGCCCGGCCCGGTGGTGACGCTGTACGAGCTGGAACCGGCGCCGGGAACCAAGACCAGCCGGGTGATCGGCCTGGCCGACGACATCGCGCGGTCGATGAGCGCGCTTTCCGTGCGCATCGCCACCATCCCGGGGCGCAGCGTCATCGGCATCGAGCTGCCCAATTCCCGGCGCGAGACCGTCTACCTGCGCGAACTGCTGGCCGCCGAGCAGTTCGAGAAGGCACCGGCGCGGCTGACCCTGGTGCTGGGCAAGGACATCGGCGGCGGCCCGGTGATGGTCGATCTCGCCCGCATGCCGCACCTGCTGATCGCCGGCACCACCGGATCGGGCAAGTCGGTGGCGATCAACACCATGATCCTGTCGCTGCTCTACCGGCTGACGCCGGAAGAATGCCGCATCATCATGATCGACCCCAAGATGCTGGAACTGTCGGTCTATGACGGCATCCCCCATCTGCTGGCCCCGGTGGTGACCGAGCCGGGCAAGGCGGTGGTGGCGCTGAAATGGGCGGTGCGCGAGATGGAAGACCGGTATCGCGCCATGAGCCAGCTGGGGGTGCGCAACATCGCCGGCTACAATCACCGCCTGCTGGAAGCGCGCGGCAAGGGCGAGGTGCTGACCCGCACGGTGCAGACCGGCTTCGACCCCGATACCGGCAAGCCGCTGTACGAGGACCAGACCCTGGCGCTGGAACCGCTGCCCTTCATCGTCGTCATCGTCGACGAAATGGCCGACCTGATGCTGGTGGCGGGCAAGGACATCGAGGCGGCGGTGCAGCGTCTGGCCCAGATGGCCCGCGCCGCCGGCATCCACATCCTGATGGCGACCCAGCGGCCGTCGGTCGATGTCATCACCGGCACCATCAAGGCCAACTTCCCCACCCGCATCTCGTTCCAGGTCACCTCCAAGATCGACAGCCGCACCATTCTTGGCGAACAGGGGGCGGAACAGTTGCTTGGCCAGGGCGATATGCTGTACATGGCCGCCGGTGGCCGCATCACCCGCGTTCACGGCCCCTTCGTCTCCGACGAGGAGGTCGAGCAAGTGGTGGAGCATCTCCGCGGCCAGGGCGAGCCGTCCTATGTCGAGGCCGTCACCGAAGAGGAAGGCGGCGAATTCGGCGCCAGCGGCGATTCCGGCGGCGGCGGGTCCGGCGACGATCTCTACGATCAGGCGGTGGCGCTGGTCTTGCGCGAAGGCAAAGCCTCCACCAGTTTCGTACAGCGCCATCTCCAGATCGGCTACAACCGGGCGGCGCGGATGATCGAACGCATGGAGACCGAGGGCGTGGTCGGCAAGCCCAACCATGTCGGCAAGCGCGAAGTTCTGGGCCGCGGCGGCGGCGAGTATTAGGAAATGCCAGTCATGACGATCATGGTCAGGTTCGGGTCGGCGCTGCTGGTGGTTCTGGTGGCGGCATGGGCGGCGGCCTCGAGCGCCGCCGAAGTCCATCGCCAACCGCTGTCGGCCGCCGACAAGGCCGATGTCGAGCGGGCGGAAGGCTATCTCAACGGCATCACCACCCTTAAGGCCCGCTTCCTCCAGGTATCGCCCAACGGCGCATCCGTCGAGGGCGACGCCTTTCTGTCGCGGCCGGGACGCCTGCGCATGCAGTACGATCCGCCTAGCCCGTTGCTGGTGGTGGCCGACGGCGACTTTCTCATCGTCCATGACCGCCAGTTGGGCGAGCCCAGCTATATCCCGCTCGGCTCGACCCCCGCCGGTATCCTGGTGCGCCCCGGGGTCAAGCTGGACGGTCCCGACCTTGCCGTCACCCGCGTCGTCCGCCTGCCCGGCGTGGTCCGGGTCGCGGTGGTGGCGGCCGATGATCCGGCGGCGGGGGAAATCACCCTGGTGTTCTCCGACCGGCCGTTCGCGCTGCGGCAATGGCAGGTGCGCGATCCGCAGAACCAGGTGACGACGGTGTCGCTGTTCGAGGCTCAGACCGGACTGACCCTCGATCCCAAGCTGTTCGAGTTTCAGAACCCCAATTTCATCAAGCCCAAGCTCAATACCGGCGCCGGCTGAGGTCGAGCCATGCACTGTGCGCATGGCGCATATGCATATAGAGCGCCTGGGAAGGGACGATTCACCCCCCACATGGATCGGATGACGGCTGCGACCGCAACGGTCCGGCCGGTGGGGTTGGTCTCCCCTGCCCACCCCACGGCTCCTTCACCGGAGCGATCGGGCGCCCGGTTACCCCCCTGACCGGGCGCCCTTTTCATGTCAATAGGGATTCCCGCCTTGCGCCTTGTCACCTGGAACATCAATTCGATTCGATTGCGCATCGATCTTCTGCGCCAGCTCGATGCCGTCATGGCGCCCGATGTGCTGTGCCTACAGGAGATCAAGGTCGATGACCCGCTGTTTCCCCTGGCCGAGTGCCGGGCCATGGGGTTCGACCACGTCGCCTTTCACGGCATGAAGGGCTACAACGGCGTCGCCGTGCTGTCGCGCCGGCCCATCGAGGCGGAACGGCGCCTGTCGTGGTGCGACCGCGACGACCGTCGCCATCTGGCGGTCCGCCTTGCCGGCGGTGTCGAGGTTCACTGCCTTTATGTGCCGGCCGGCGGCGACATTCCCGATCCGGACATCAATGCCAAATTCGCTCACAAGCTGGATTTCGTCCGTCAGATAACCGACTGGTACGCTGCCGAGGTGCGGCCCGAGGACAAGGTGATCCTGGCCGGGGATTTCAACATCGCGCCGCTTCCCACCGACGTGTGGTCGCACCGGCAATTGCTGTCGGTGGTCAGCCACACGCCGGTCGAGGTCGAGCTGCTGAACCGGTGGCAGGCGGCGGTACCCTTCGTCGATGCGGTTCGTCATTTCGTGCCGCCCGAGGAAAAGCTGTTCACCTGGTGGAGCTACCGCTCGGCCGATTGGCAGGCCAACGACCGCGGCCGCCGCCTCGATCATGTCTGGGTGACTCCGGCGCTGGCACCGGCCCTGCGCGCCACCCTGGTGGCCCGCGAGGCGCGATCGTGGCTCCGGCCGTCCGATCATGTCCCGGTGATGGTCGATCTGGATATCTGATCAGATGGCAAGGCGATAGCCGCCGCTTTCGGTAAGCAGCAGCCCGGCCCCGGCCGGGGCGGTCTCGATCTTGCGGCGCAGGCGGTAGATATGGGTCTCGAGGGTATGGGTGGCGATCGCCGCCGAATAGCCCCAAACCTCGGCCAGCAGCACGTCACGGGTCACCACGCCGCCGCCGGCATGGCCGAGACGGCACAGAATCGCCGCCTCCTTGTCGGTCAGCTGCACCGCCGCGCCGGTGGCGTCCTCCAGGCGGCGACGGCCGGCGTCGAACAGCCACGGCCCCATCCGCACCCCGGCCGAATCGGGGTGCCGCGCCAGCAGGTCGCCGACCCGCGCCGCCAGGGTGGACAGCCGCAACGGCTTGGCGACCACGGCATCGACGGCGCAACAGCCGCCGGACCCGGCGGTCGCCAGCAGCAGCAGCGGCACGGCGACGCCCTGGTCGCGCAGACGGCGGCAAAGCTGAAGACCACCCAAAGCCTCGTCCACCACGATCAGGTCCTGACCGCCGGCCAAGGCCAGCGTCGCCTCGACATCGGCGGCCTCGTCCACCGCCATGCCGACGACCGCGCCGAAATGCTCCGCCACGCTTTGGCGCAGCAGGGGATCATCGATGGCCAGCAGAATGCGCGACGGTGCGCCCATGACATGTTTCTCCGAAGGCTCACCATATATGACTCGATCTTCGTGGCAAAGCGATGGCGCCATGGGGTGAGGACAAAGAGCAATCGCTTGAAGCCGTCTTCCTTCGTCCCCGGGCCACTGCGGCCCCGCGGAACGGGCATTTCGCGGAGCAAAATGCGCATAGTGGAGCGTAGCCAAGGGCGCGGAGGCGCCCGCCCGGCGACTGAGGGCGGTGAACAAACCAGGGCAATCGTTTTCGAGCGATTGCCCTGGGCGAGAACAGTTCGCGATTGACTCTTTCGGGCGTCCGGGGCTACAAACCCCCCTCTTCAGTCCGCTGGAGACCACCGCCTCCGAGGAGGCCCGCCGGTCCGCGAGTGTTCGCGCACCGGCGTGAAACTGTTTTTGGGATGCTATGTTCGAGAGCCTGAGTTCCAGACTGGGCAAGGTGTTCGAGCGGCTGACGGGGCGCGGCGCGCTGACCGAGGCCGACGTCACCGAAGCCTTGCGTGAAGTGCGCGTCGCCTTGCTCGAAGCCGACGTCGCCCTGTCCGTGGTCAAGGAATTCATCGGCCGGGTCAAGGCCCGCGCCGTCGGCCACGAGGTGGTCAAGTCGGTCACGCCCGGCCAGATGGTGGTCAAGATCGTCCATGACGAACTGATCGCCACCCTGGGAACCAAGGGTACCGAACTCAACCTCAACGCCGTGCCGCCGGTGGTGATCCTGATGGTCGGCCTTCAGGGCTCGGGCAAGACCACCACCTCGGCCAAGATCGCGCTCAAGCTGAGGAAAGAGCGCAAGAAGGTGCTGCTGGCCTCGCTGGACGTCTACCGTCCCGCCGCGCAGCAGCAATTGCAGATTCTCGCCGGTCAGGCCGAGGTCGGCTCGCTCCCCATCGTCATGGGTGAAATGCCGGTGGCGATTTCCCGCCGCGCCCTCGATACCGGCCGCAAGGAAGGCTACGACGTCGTCATTCTCGACACCGCCGGCCGGCTGCACATCGATCAGGAACTGATGGCCGAGGTCGCCAACGTGCGCGACGCGGTCAAGCCGACCGAGACCCTGCTGGTCACCGACGCCATGACCGGCCAGGACGCCGTCACCCTGGCGCGTGAGTTCAACGAGAAGGTCGGCGTCACCGGCATCGTGTTGACCCGCATCGACGGCGACGCCAGGGGCGGCGCGGCGCTGTCCATGCGCAGCGTGACCGGACGCCCGATCAAGTTCCTTGGCGCCGGCGAAAAGCTGGACGCGTTGGAGGTTTTCCATCCCGACCGGGTCGCCGGTCGCATCCTTGGCATGGGCGACGTGGTCGGCCTGGTCGAGAAGGCGATGGAGACCATCGAGACCGAGGAGGCCGAGCGGCTCGCCAAGCGCATCGAGAAGGGCAAGTTCGACCTCGACGACATGCGCAAGCAATTCGCCCAGGTGCGCAAGATGGGCGATCTCAAGGGTATCCTCGGCATGCTGCCCGGCATCGGCAAGATGGCCGGCGCGCTGAAGGACGCCAATATCGACGACAAGATGGTGGCCCGCCAGGAAGCCATCATCCTGTCCATGACCAAGTCCGAGCGCAAGAATCCCGACCTGATCAAGGCGTCGCGCAAGAAGCGCATCGCCGCCGGGGCCGGGGTTGATGTGCAGGACGTCAACAAGCTGCTCAAGCAGTACATGCAGATGGCCGACATGATGAAAAAGGTCGGCAAGCTGGGTCAGAAGGGGTTGATGCGTCATGGCATCGGCGGTCTGCTGCCTCCCGGCGCAAGGTTCGGGCGGTAACGCCGCCCGGTTATGGTTTGATATCGACGAACGAAGGACGCCAGTCGTTCGTTCGGAGTTGCGGGCAAGGCCCGGCGCGGCTTATGCCGCGGGAGCCAAGCCCACGGAGTGGGCGCCCGGCGATTGAGGGCGACATGAAAAGTTTGGGCGGTAACGCCGCCCGGTTATGGTTTGAATTGAGAGGATGACCCAACAATGGCTCTGAAGATTCGTCTCTCCCGTGGCGGCGCCAAGAAGCGTCCGTTCTACAAGATCGTGGTCGCCGACGCGCGTTCGCCCCGCGATGGCCGCTTCATCGAGAAGGTGGGGACCTACAACCCCATGCTCCCGGTCGAGTCCGAGCAGCGCTGGGTGCTCGACGACGAGCGGGTGAAGCATTGGCTGTCGGTCGGCGCCCAGCCCACCGACCGTCTGATCCGCTTCTTCGCCGATCGCGGCCTGCTGGCCAAGCCGGCCCGCCCCGAGCAGTCGAAGAAGCCGCAGCCCAAGGCCAAGGCCCAGCAGCGCGCCAAGGAGCAGGCCGAGCGCGACGCCGCCGTCGCCGCCGAAGCGGCCGCGGGCGAGTAGCCGCCCATGACGCCCCGTGTCTGCGTCGGCGTCATCGTCGGCGTCCATGGGGTAAAGGGTGCGGTCAAGGTCAAGAGTTTCACCGAGGTGGCCGCCGATATCGGCCGCTACTCTCCGGTGGAGGACGAGACCGGCGGCCGCAAGCTTCGGCTGAAGGTGACCGGCGAGGCCAAGGGCCTGGTCATCGCCACGCTGGAGGGGGTTGGCGACCGCAACGCCGCCGAGGCGCTCAAGGGCACCAAGCTATGGGTGGCCCGCGAGCGCCTGCCGAGGACGGAGGAGGACGAGTTCCTCTACACCGACCTGATCGGACTGGCGGCGGAGGGGTTGGACGGCCGGAAACTGGGCACCGTCGTGGCGGTGCATGATTTCGGGGCCGGCGATATGTTGGACATCGCGCTTTTGCCGAAGGGCAGCCTGATGGTGCCCTTCACCAAGGCGGCGGTGCCGGAAGTGGATGTGCCGGGTGGGCGGGTGGTGGTGATTCCGCCGCTTTGCGCCACCGGCGAGGAGGACGGGAACGGTGGAGGAGAAGGCTAGGCAGCCCTGGCGGGCGACCCTGCTCACCATCTTCCCCGAGATGTTTCCCGGGCCGCTGGGGCTGTCCCTGGCGGGCCGGGCGCTGGAAGAGGGCATCTGGTCCCTCGACGCGGTGGATATAAGGGGCTTCGCCCTGGACAGACACCGCTCGGTGGACGACTCGCCGTTCGGCGGCGGTGCCGGCATGGTGATGCGTCCCGACGTGCTGGACGCCGCCATCCGCGGCACTCCGGCGCCGGGGCCGCTGGTGTACATGACGCCGCGCGGCCGGACGCTGGATCAGGTGCTGGTCCGCGAACTGGCGGCGGGGCCGGGAGTGAAGGTGTTGTGCGGGCGGTTCGAGGGCGTCGATCAGCGGGTGCTGGATGCTCACGGGGCGCTTGAGGTAAGCGTGGGCGATTTCGTCCTGTCGGGCGGCGAGCCCGCCGCTCTGGTGATGTTGGACGCCATCGTGCGGCTGTTGCCCGGGGTGATCGGGACGGCGGACTCGCTGGCGGAGGAAAGCTTCGAGTGGGGATTGCTGGAATATCCCCACTATACCCGCCCCCAGACCTGGGAGGGGCGGGCGGTGCCGGAGGTGTTGCTTTCCGGCCACCACGAGAAGATACGCGCCTGGCGGAAGCGTCAGGCGGAGGACATAACCCGGCAACGGCGGCCCGATCTGTGGGATCGGTACCTCGGGGCCAAGAACGTGAGTGAGGGTTGAGCCATGGTGAACATCATTGAGCAGCTCGAAAAGGAGCAGATCGAGAAGCTGACCGCCGAACGCGGCGTCCCCAGCTTCGCTCCGGGCGATACGGTGAAGGTGAACGTGAAGGTGATCGAAGGCAACCGCGAGCGCGTCCAGGCCTATGAAGGCGTGGTCATCGCCCGCAAGAACGACGGGCTGAACTCGTCGTTCGTGGTGCGCAAGATCTCCTACGGCGAGGGCGTCGAGCGTATCTTCCCGCTCTACTCCCCCAACATCGCCTCCATCGAGGTGGTGCGCCGCGGCGACGTGCGCCGGGCCAAGCTGTATTACCTGCGCGACCGTCGCGGCAAGTCGGCCCGTATCGCCGAGCAGACCACCGGCCATTCCGGCAAGGTGTCCGCCGCCGAGCGTGCCGAGGCCGCCGCCGTCAAGGCCGCCAAGGGCAAGGAGTAGGCGGCCTTCCGGCCGCTTACGCCGCCTTTTTGCCGTCATGCCCGCGCAAGCGGGCATCCATGGTGCCGCCCCCCCTATGGACTCCCGCTGTCGCGGGGGTGACGGGGCAATTGCAAGATTGTTAGGGAACACTCCCATGGCCAAGCTTCGCACGCTGTTCGACAAGATCTGGGACGCCCATCTGGTGGACGTCGCCGATGATGGCACCTGCCTGCTTTATATCGACCGCCATCTGGTCCACGAAGTGACCAGCCCGCAGGCGTTCGAGGGGCTGGAGATGGCCGGGCGCAAGGTTCGCCATCCCGAGCTGACCCTGGCGGTAGCCGACCACAACGTGCCGACCACCGATCGCTCCAAGGGCATCGAGAACACCGAAAGCCGCATCCAGGTCGAAACCCTGGCCGCCAACACCGGCAAGTTCGGCGTCGAATACTACGGCATGGACGACATTCGCCAGGGCGTGGTCCACATCATCGGCCCCGAACAGGGTTTCACCCTGCCCGGCACCACCATCGTCTGCGGTGATTCCCATACCTCGACCCACGGCGCCTTCGGGGCGCTGGCCTTCGGCATCGGCACCTCCGAGGTCGAGCATGTGCTGGCGACCCAGACCCTGGTGCAAAAGCCGGCCAAAAACATGCGCATCACCGTCAACGGAAAGGCGCCGGCCGGCGTCACCGCCAAGGACATCGTCCTGGCGATCATCGGCCGGATCGGCACCGCCGGCGGCACCGGCTATGTGGTGGAATATGCCGGCGAGGCCATCCGCGAGCTGTCGATGGAAGGCCGCATGACCGTCTGCAACATGACCATCGAAGCCGGCGCCCGCGCCGGACTGATCGCCCCCGACGACAAGACTTTCGCCTATGTCGCCGGCAAGCCCAAGGCCCCCAAGGGTGCCGCCTTCGAGGCCGCGGTCAATTACTGGAAGACCCTGGTCACCGACGAAGGCGCCCATTTCGATAGCGAAATCACCATCGATGCCGCCGCCCTGGTTCCCCAGATCACCTGGGGCACCAGCCCCGAGGACGTCATCCCCATCACCGGCACCGTGCCCGATCCGGCCGACATCGCCGACGAGGGCAAGCGCAAGGCGGTCGAGCGGTCGCTGGCCTATATGGGGCTTACCGCCGGCCAGAAGGCCACCGACATCGCCATCGACGTGGTGTTCATCGGGTCGTGCACCAACGGCCGCATCGAGGATTTCCGCGCCGCCGCCGAGGTGATCAAGGGCCGCAAGGTCGCCACCGGCGTCCAGGTGCTGGTGGTGCCCGGTTCCGGCCTGGTCAAGGAACAGGCCGAGGCCGAGGGCCTGGACCAGATCTTCATCGCCGCCGGGGCGGAATGGCGCGAGCCGGGTTGTTCCATGTGCCTGGCCATGAACGCCGACCAGTTGAAGCCCGGCCAGCGCTCGGCCTCGACCTCGAACCGCAATTTCGAGGGTCGCCAGGGCCGCGGCGGCCGTACCCATCTGGTCAGCCCGGCCATGGCGGCGGCGGCGGCCGTCACCGGCCGGCTGACCGACGTTCGCTCGTTGTAGGGGGAAACGGACATGGACAAGTTCACCGTTCTCACCGGCGTCGCCGCGCCGCTGCCGATGATCAACGTCGATACCGACATGATCATCCCCAAGCAGTTCCTGAAGACCATCAAGCGCACCGGCCTGGGCAAGAATCTGTTCGACGAGATGCGCTATACCCCGGACGGCCAGGAAATCCCCGGCTTCGTGCTGAACCAGGCGGCGTGGCGCAAGGCCAGCATCCTGGTGGCCGGCGCCAATTTCGGCTGCGGCTCGTCGCGCGAGCACGCGCCCTGGGCCATCGCCGATTTCGGCATCCGCTGCGTCATCGCCCCCAGCTTCGCCGACATCTTCTACAACAACTGCTTCAAGAACGGCATCCTGCCGATCAAGCTGCCGCAGGAGCAGGTGGACAAGCTGATGGACGACGCCAACCGCGGCGCCAACGCCGTCGTTACCATCGACCTGGAGACGCAG
>CAIUSV010000020.1 GCA_903901915.1 uncultured Rhodospirillaceae bacterium
CTCTTGCGAACAATACGAACCGGAAGGCCGCCCCCGCAGCCACCTTGAGCCGCCCAACCCCACAGCTCACCGCCGTCCCGAAACCTCATACCCCCGCGCAAGCCCATACTGAGAACCGCTGAAGGACATCCACCTTCCTTGGTTTCGCCACACACTCCGCCATAATAAAGGCCGATATACCCATCCCCGGCACCACCATTGGCGATCGAGAAGTTGCGCCAGGCATTATTGACCAGGACGATTTTTCCTTCGGCATCGAGTACGGCGATGTGTTGCGGAACACAGTCGATGAAGGTCCTCAGCCGGTCGCTGGCTTTCCGGGTCAGGGAGACCGACTGTACGGCCATCCAAGCCGAGCCGGCCGTAATCACCAGAAAAATCACCATCACCACCGCCGCCTTGCGCGCCCCTTCCCGCCACTGCTCGAGATAATCGTCGGCCCCCATTCCGACCACGAGGTGAAACGGCACCGCCGACAGTCGGCGATACGAATTTATGCGCTCGACATTGTCGCCGGTCCGATAGACGTGAAACGTCTGCTCCCGGACTCCGGAGGCGATGATATCGGACAGCTCTCTCGAAAAGATCTTGGTGCCGATCTGTTGGGACACCACCCCGGACGCCGGATAACGGGTAATCAACGCGGTGTCGGAATCGCGCAACAGCGCCACGCCATGTGGCCCCAGGGCCAACTCGGACAGGATGGCGGTAAAATGGCTGACCGGAATAGAAGCTGAAACCACACCGGCAAAGCTGCCGTCGGGATGGTTGTAGCGACGGGTGAAGGCAATCAGCCACCCGTTGGTCAATCGCCCGAAGATCGGATTGGTGACGATCACTCCCGCGTCGCTTCGACTGCGATGGATGACAAAGAAGTCGCGGTCGGCGTAGTTGACGCTACTACCCGGATCGACACCCGGCCCGAATAGCACCTCCCCGGACGCATCGGTGGCGCGAAAGTTGGCCAGTTCCGCCAGCCACTGCCGCCGGTCGCTCAAAAGGGCATCGACCGCCACCGCGTCGAGACGCCCCTCCCGCCGGAGATCACTCTCCAACTCGTGGACAATCTCGCGCAGCAACAGGTCGATCTTCAGGGCCGATTCGCTGATGGTCTGATCCACCAGCAGAGCGATATTCCTGGTGGTAGAGCGAGCCTCCTGCTCGTGCTGCTCTCTGGCCAAATCCAGAGCATACAGCAGCAGGCTGGCGGCAAACCCATTCACCACCATTACGGCAGCAATCACGAATAGCCGGAGGGATTTGGGGCCATACCACATGAATATAAGACGTCCGCCGCTCGTATCCCGGGCGGCAACCAATTCCCCGCCCCGCGACATACGTTTAGCCTATGTCACTAGGTGGGCGCATCCCCATTTGAGGACTGAAACCAAATCCCGATGCGAGAAACTCGTCTGGATTTGGTTCGGAGCAAGGCGACGCGCGGCTTATGCCGCCGGAGGCAGGGGCTTCGGAGAAATCCGCTTTATCTGAATATGACGCGCCTGCGTGGCTGGGAAAGCCCGGCTCGCCAAGGTTCTCCACGGCCATTGGAAAACCCCGACATCAACCCGATCGAGATGAAGTTCGCCAAACTCAAGACTCTCGTCCGAAAGGCCGAGGAACGAACATCGAAATCACATGGAGGCGGCGATTAAAGGTAATACCCGATCCTGAATCCACCCCAATGACGCCCCTTGACCGAAATCGGGGAGGAAACGTCGCGCATCATCATGATCTTGTCCCCCCCCAGATTGCGCATATAGGTCTGGAGCAGGTAGGGCTTGCGATTGACGACGGCGGCCTTGCCGGTGGAATCGTCGAAAATACGGCGATTGCGGCTATGGGCGTTGTTCCAGGCCGCATCCGGCCCCTGGGGTTGCGAATACGCCGGATTGTGCACCGGCAGATAGCCGTTGCGATCCGCCGATACCGCGAAGACGATCCTGTCGTGTCCATCGAGCAGGGTATTCTGGGGGCCCGGCAGCAGCTGTTCGGCCAGCGAGGTGAAGCGCGCCAGATACTGTGCCGGATCGGTGCCGTCGATCCGGCGATAGTCCTCGTCGAAGAGGTCATCAAGGGAGATATCGCCTTTATCCACCGCTGCCTCGAACAACCGGCCGATATCGGCGGCGCGGCCTTGGGCCAGGGCGATAAAGGGCTTATCGCCCTCGTCCACCTCAGCCACATCCGCCCCATTTCTATCGACGCCACTGCTATCGGCATGGGCCTGGGCCAGAATATGCGTGAGGCGGGTCTTCAGGTCCTCGATGGCACCGACGAGTTCCTTGGCGGTGGTGCTGACCGACTCGGCCATTCCGCCGCTGGTCGTCGCCTCTTTCTGAACCGCCGCGATGCCGTCATTGACCAGATTGGTCGCGGACGCGGCCATGCCGGCAGCCTGACTGATTTCGGCCGTGGCCACCGACTGCTCTTCGACCGCCGAGGCGACCGCGGTGGCGATTTCACTGACCTTGGCGATGGTGCCGCCGATTTCGCCGATAGCGCCGACAACCTCGTCGGTCGCCTGACGGATGCCGGTGACATAGCCGGCGATCTCGCCGGCGGCAGCGGCGGTCTTGTTGGCCAGTTCTTTGACTTCGATCGCCACTACGGCAAATCCCTTACCCGCTTCACCGGCACTGGCCGCCTCGATGTTGGCGTTAAGCGCCAGCAGGTTGGTCTGCCGGGCGATGGTGGAGATCAGTCCCAAGACCTCGCCGATCCTGGCGGCGGCGTCGGTCAGCCCCCCCATCTTGCCGTTGGCGCGTTCGACCGCGACCACCGCGTTACCGGAAATCATGGTTGATTCCGCGACTTGGCGGGCTATTTCCGAAATAGACGAGGTCAGTTCGCCCGCCGCCGACGCGACGGTATGGACGCTTTCCGACGCCTCGTGCGAGGCTCCTGCCGCCATCTCGGACTGAGTGTCGACCCGCTCGACCGAATTGTGCATATCCACCGACAGGCCAAGCAGATGACCGCTGCGACCGGTGATCGCCATCACCGCGGTTTCGATTTCGTGACTGAGGGCATTGGACAGGCCAAGAACCATGGCGCGCAGACGCTCCTTGCTGGCCTGCTCCTCCACCTCGTGCTCCTGCGCCAGCCGATCCAGTTCCTCTGCATTGCGTTTGAACACGGCAATGGCGGCGATCATCTCACCGACTTCGTCGCGGCGTTCCTGTTCTGGGATATCGACGGTCTTGTCGCCTTCCGCCAACCGGGACATCACCCGGGTCACGGTGTTGACACCGATGGCGATTTCACGCCCGACCACCACGATGACCGAGATGGCCGCGCCATAGGCGGCCGCCATGATGACAAACAGCAGGACAAGCGACTGGCGGGCGTCCTGCTGCGCCCCCTCGAACAGCCCTTGGTTGGCCCGCTTCTGGGCCTCCGACCAGCCGGCCACCGACCGCTCCACCTTGGCGTAAAGCCGTTCGGCTTGACGCAGCAACGCCATCGCCAGATTGGGGTCGGCATCGACCATGGTTACCGCCTGTCGTGCCTGCTTGGCATAGGCGGTGGCAGAGGATCGGACCTCGGTCATCAGGAGCTTGCCGGAATCGTCATCTCCCACCGCCATTTCAAGGGCATCGAGATCGGCCGGCACCTGCTCGATCAGCCGCACGGTAGCATCGATGGACTCCTTGACCTGCGCCTCACCGACTTCGGCATTCTGCCAGGTGATCGAGCGATACAACGCCGCTTGGATACCCACCAGATTGGCCCCCAGGTCGGAAACCATCTGCTGCTTGCGAAGGCCCTGGTGATAGAGGACGTCAAGCGCCCGTTCCTGGCCGGCGGCCAGCCGCAGGGTAAGGACGCCGAGGGTCAAGGCGGCAGCGACCATCAGCACCGGCGCCACCGCGAGCTTCCATTTCAGCCGCATGTCGCGGAAATACGCCATCATTCCCGGTTTCCTCGCCTCTCGCCGCCGCGAGTCTTGCCGGGGCGCCCTCTCACGGACAACCCGGCCCCTGCCCGTCTAGTGCTTATAGACGCCGCAGCCCAGGAACATCTGGTCGTCGATCTTTTCGACGTAGAAGCTTTTAGCGGCCAACTTCTTGGTAGTCGGGTCGGTGAACTTGTAATCGACCCAGCCGCTGCCCTTTGTTTTGATCAGGGCAACCTCTTCCTTGCCGTATTCCTTGCCGTCAAAATCAACGGCATCAAGAACGGAGCTGCCGACAAGTTTTTGATTATAGGGATGGGCAAGACGGATACCATCGATCGAATAAGGGACGACGTAGAGATCGCGATCAACGAACTGCCCTTTGGGGTTGCTGGCCTCGGCCAGAAACTTTTCCTTGCCGTTGGCCTTGTAGAAGGCCGCCGCCTTGGCCACCATTGCCTTGGCTTCTTCGGCGGTTCCGAAATCGGCGGCAAATGCCCCCGAACCAAAGCCCACAATCATCATGGAAATGGATGCGCACAGCATCAGTCGCCGACTGATCGACATTTGGCGGACCTCCCTGGAATGTTACCGGCCGGCTCGAACGGACTGTGTAGCCGTTGTCGAACCGCCCCTTCAGTTGTCCGATACGCTACTCCCCCGTCACGCCGCGCGACAACCTGTGGAAATCCGATTCATTTGTCAGCGTCCGAATGCCACATCGGCTAGGGCGGCGACGCCCAAAACGGCGAACAACGCGGCGGCAACACCGCGAATCAGGCGCAGGGGCAGCCGGCCGGCCATGGCGCCACCGATGAACACCGCCGGCACGTCGGCCACCAGCATACCGATGGTGGTGCCGGCGGTGACGAGGGCTACGTCCCCGAACCTAGCCCCCAGGGCCACTGTCGCCAATTGCGTCTTGTCTCCGATTTCGACCAGAAAAAATGATACGGCGGTGGCGAGAAACGCCCCGGCCCGTTCCCACATCCTGGGCTGATCGTCCATCTTATCCGGGATAAGGGTCCAACCCGCCATGGCCAGGAACGAAACCCCGACGGTCCAGCGAAGGGCATCCGCCCCCAACCACTCCGCCACCCACACTCCGAAGCCGGCGGCAACGCCATGGTTGAGTATGGTCGCCACGGCGATACCGGCCACCACCGCCGCCGGCTTTTGAAACCGGGCCGCCAACAGCAGGGCCAGCAATTGGGTCTTGTCACCGATCTCGGCGATCGCCACCACAGACAGCGAGATCAAGAAGGTTTCCATTGCGCCCCACTTTTAGGAATGAGGCCGGACCTTAGTCATGCCATGCCATGAATGCAACTCACAAAAGACGCCAACAATGCCTTGCGTTAAAACGATAATTTCACTTTCATCGTGCCGCCGAACCGGGTTAGCTGTCTGATAGGCAATCAGCAAGGAGTCGGTCCATGCCGGACAACCGCAAATCCAGTGTCGCCCTCGGCTCGGTCTTCGCCAGCGCCGCCATGACGGCGATGAAGCTGGTGGTTGGGCTGATGACCGGTAGCCTGGGCGTGTTGTCCGAGGCCGCGCATTCCCTGCTCGACATGGGGGCGGCGGTGCTCACCTGGTTCGCCGTGCGCATCGGCGACCAGCCACCCGACGAAGGCCACCCCTATGGCCACGGCAAGGTGGAAAGCGTTTCGGCGCTGATCGAGACCGGCCTGCTGTTCGTCACCGCCGCCTGGATCGTCCACGAGGCGGTGGTGCGCCTGATGGCTGCCACCGTCGAGGTCGAGACCACATGGTGGTCGGTCGGCGTTATCTTGATTTCCATCGCCATCGACATCACGCGGTCACGCGCCCTGTACAAGGTGGCGCGTGAGACCGGCAGCCAGGCGCTGGAGGCCGATGCCCTGCATTTCTCCTCCGATATCCTCAGTTCGATCGCGGTGCTGGTCGGGCTCGGGCTGGTATGGCTGGGATGGCCCAAGGGCGACGCGGTGGCGGCGCTGGGAGTCGCCGGTTTCGTCTTACTTGCCGGCTGGCGCCTGGGCAGCCGTACCATCGACGTGCTGGTGGACGCAGCGCCCCAGGGCCTCGCCGAACGGGTCGAACAGGTGGCGGCGGCGGTGCCGGGTGTCGCCCGGGTCGAGCGGGTCCGCGCCCGTCCCGCCGGCCCCACCGTATTCGCCGAAGTGGTCATCAAGGTCGGGCGTACCCTGCATTTCGAGCAGGTCCAGGCCTTGCGCCACGCCGTGGTCGATCGTCTTGGGGCCGAACTGCCCGAGGTTCAGCCGGTGGTTATCGCCGAGTCGCTGGCGATGGACGACGAAAGCATCACCGAGACGGTACGGGTGCTGGCGGCCGCCCACGGACTTACGATCCATCACCTGGGGGTCACCACCATCGGCGGCCAACCACATCTCAGCTTCGATATCGAGGTTGACGGAACCTTGTCCATCGCCGCCGCCCATGCCGTCGCTTCCGGGCTGGAGGCCGCGCTGGCGGCCGAGTTGGGCGACGACGTGGTGATCGATACCCACATCGACCCTCGCCGGGCCGAACTTTTTTCCGGTTCCCCGCCGGCGGACGAGCGTCTGGCCGATGTCGCCGCTGCGCTGTCGCGTGTCGCCGCCACCGACGGACTGGTGCAGGTGGTGCATCACCTTGAGGTTCAGGAGCGTGACGACGGGCTTTACGTCTCGTTCCACTGCCTGTTTCCCGACCACGCTACGGTCGGCGAGGTGCATCGGGCGACGGTTGGGCTGGAGCATCGCCTGCGTGACGCCATTCCGGGAATCGCCCGGGTGGTGATCCATGCCGAGCCGGCCAGCGGCGGCGCCGAAGCCCGTCGAGGCTGAAGCGACCCTTTATCCGACTCTCGAAACTCTCTAACATCCCGCGCCTGATCAGATGGCCAGGGACACTTTTCCAATGAGTGGTTTCATCCGGGTGCGTGGCGCCCGCGAGCACAACCTGAAAAACGTCGATGTGGACAGTCCCCGCGACCGGCTGGTGGTCATCACCGGCCTGTCGGGATCGGGGAAGTCGTCGCTGGCGTTCGATACCATCTATGCCGAGGGCCAGCGCCGTTATGTCGAATCGCTATCGGCCTACGCCCGCCAATTCCTGGAACTGATGCAAAAGCCCGATGTGGAAAGCATCGAGGGCCTGTCGCCGGCCATCTCCATCGAACAGAAGACCACGTCGCGAAACCCGCGCTCCACCGTCGGCACCGTCACCGAGATCTACGACTATATGCGCCTGCTGTGGGCGCGCATCGGTGTGCCCCACTCGCCCGCCACCGGTCTGCCCATTGAAAGCCAGACCGTCAGTCAGATGGTCGATCGGGTCGAGACCATGGAGGACGGCACCAGGCTCTACCTGCTGGCCCCCTATGTGCGCGGCCGCAAGGGCGAGTACCGCAAGGACCTTCTGGAGTTACAGAAAAAGGGCTTCCAGCGGGTCAAGGTCGACGGCTCTCTCTACGAGATCGACGAAGTGCCGACGCTCGACAAGAAGAAGAAGCACGACATCGAGGTCGTGGTGGACCGCCTGGTGGTCAAGCCGGGGCTGGGTAACCGCCTTGCCGATTCCATCGAAACCGCGCTGGCGCTGGCCGATGGCCTGTGTATCGCCGAAAATGCCGATTCGGGCGAACGTACGGTGTTTTCGGCCAAATTCGCCTGCCCGGTATCCGGGTTCACCATCGAGGAAATCGAGCCACGGCTGTTCTCCTTCAACAACCCGTTCGGCGCCTGCCCATCCTGTGACGGATTGGGGGTAAAGCTTTATTTCGATCCCGAACTGATAGTCCCTAACCCAGACATTTCCTTGCGCGATGGCGCCATCGCGCCGTGGGCCGGATCAACCTCGCAATACTATGTCCAGACGCTTCGTGGTTTGGCCGAACACTACAAGTTCAGCCTGGAGACACCATGGAGCAAGCTGCCCGAGCGGGCGCGGGAGGTGATCCTGCATGGCTCCGGCGCCGAGGAAATCCGCATCGCTTATGAAGACGGTTTTCGCGGCTATCACACCGAGAAATCGTTCGAGGGCGTCATTCCCAACATGGCGCGGCGTTTCCGCGAAACCGACTCGTCGTGGGTACGAGAGGAGTTGTCGCGTTTCCAAGGCACCGCCCCGTGCGAAACCTGCGGCGGCGCCCGGCTCAAGCCCGAGGCGCTGGCGGTCAAGATTCGCGGCCTGCATGTGTCGGAAGTAACCGAGTTTTCCATCCTGGCCGCCCGTGACTGGTTCGCCAACATGGACGCTCACCTCAAGCCCAAGGATCGCGAGATCGCCCGTCGAATTCTGCGCGAAATCAACGATCGCCTCGGCTTCCTGGTGGATGTCGGCCTGGAATACCTGACGTTGGCGCGGGGGTCTGGTTCGCTGTCGGGCGGAGAAAGCCAGCGTATCCGCCTCGCCAGCCAGATCGGCTCGGGACTTACCGGAGTACTCTACGTCCTGGACGAGCCTTCGATCGGGCTGCATCAGCGCGATAACGACCGCCTGCTCGCCACCCTGAGGCGGTTGCGCGACATAGGCAACACCGTCATCGTGGTCGAGCACGACGAAGACGCCATCCGGGCCGCCGATCACCTCATCGACATGGGGCCGGGCGCCGGTATCCACGGCGGCGAGGTTGTCTCCGCCGGTACCCCCGCCGAGGTGATGGCTGATCCCGCCAGCATGACCGGCCGCTACCTGACCGGGAAGGACCACATCCCCATTCCGGCGCAGCGCCGCTCCGGCAGCGGCGCCGGGCTGGGCATCGCCGGGGCGCGGGGCAATAACCTCAAGGACATTGATGTCCGAATCCCGCTGGGAACGCTGACCTGCGTCACCGGCGTGTCGGGTGGCGGCAAGTCCACCTTGGTGGTCGAGACGCTTTACAAGGCGCTGGCGCGGCGGTTGATGGGCGCGCGCGAGCAGCCGGCGCCGTTCGGCCATATCGACGGCATCGAACACCTCGACAAGATCATCGATATCGACCAAAGCCCCATCGGCCGGACTCCCCGCTCGAACCCTGCCACCTACACCGGGGCCTTCACCCCGATCCGCGACTGGTTCACCGAATTGCCCGAGGCCCGGGCGCGCGGCTACAAGCCCGGACGCTTTTCCTTCAACGTCAAGGGCGGCCGCTGCGAGGCCTGCCAAGGCGACGGCGTCATCAAGATCGAGATGCACTTCCTGCCCGATGTCTACGTCCAGTGCGACGTCTGCAAGGGCAAACGCTATAACCGGGAAACCCTGGAAATAACATTTCGCGGCAAGAGCATAGCTGATGTTCTCGACATGACGGTCGAGGAGGCCGCCGACTTTTTCAAGGCGGTCCCCGCCATTCGCGACAAGATGGTGACGCTGCAACGGGTGGGGCTGGACTACATCCATCTCGGCCAGCAGGCCACCACTTTGTCGGGGGGCGAGGCGCAGCGGGTCAAGCTGGCCAAGGAACTGTCGCGCCGCGCCACCGGCCGAACCCTATATATTCTCGACGAACCCACCACCGGCCTGCATTTCGAGGACGTCCGCAAGTTGCTCGAGGTCGTCCAGGCCCTGGTCGATACCGGCAACACCGTCCTGGTGATCGAACACAATCTCGAAGTCATCAAGACCGCCGACTGGATCATCGATCTCGGTCCCGAGGGCGGCGATGGCGGCGGTCGCATCGTTGCCGCCGGGACTCCAGAAGATGTGGCGGCATGCGCCGAAAGCTACACCGGCCACTACCTCTCCGCCATCCTGGGCAGGCGCTCCAGGACGTCACCGTAACATATTGATTAACAACAAACTATGCCTTATGGGTGCGGTCTTGGGTTAAGACGGTGACTTAAGTGTTTTTGATGCAATCCTGAGTCTGTTCCGCCGGTAAATTTTTCCTTACTTGAGTCCAACGCGATCGATTGCAGTAAAAGCACTGGACAGTTGACTCTGTTCTTGAGACATTGATCGTATATCCGTGGTTTAAACACCAGGGATCCGCCCTATGTCCGACGGGAACCGGCCCATGAAGATCGTCCGCCTGATTACCGCATTGGCAGCCTTGGCCGCTGTCTCGGCCTGCGCGACGCCCATGCAGGTGGCCGAGGTGCAAGACACCATCGCCGCTCCCGCCCCAACCACCGGTTCGCCCTTCACCAAGGCGCTGTTCGAGGAATACCGCCAAGCCGCCGGGCACGAGGCGCTGGCCGAGTACGAGTGGCGCCATGCCGTAATCTACGCCCGCAAGGCCAACCGCGCCGCCGGCGGCGAATTGGTTCAGCCGGAGAATCCCGCCGATTGGGACGGCATTGCCGCCGAATCCCTTCACGATCTCAACGGCGCCCGCGCGACCCTGATCGACGACTTTGACAAGGGCGCCCGCGAGCGGGTACCGGCCGAAGCGGCCAAGGCCCAGGCCTCGTTCGACTGCTGGGTCGAGGAAGAGTGGGAGCGCGAGGCGGATGCCGAGTGCAAGAACACCTTCCGCGCCACCGAACCCAAGCTGAAGCCGCCGCCGGCGCCAATCGAACCGGCCGCCGCCCCGGCGCTGGTTCAGCCCCTGGTGTTGCATTTCGACTTCAACAAGGCCGACATCACCGCCTCGACCATGCAAACTCTGTATGACGCGGCTCCGGCGCTCAAGGCGGCCAAGCCAGCGGTGATTCGCATTCATGGCTTCACCGATACCGTGGGCGGCAAGCCTTTCAACAAATCCCTGTCCCAACGCCGCGCTCAGGCGGTGGCCGACCAGCTGAAAAAGCTTGGCATCGAAGCTGCCACGGTCGAAGTCGCCGGCTTCGGCAAGGAAAAGCTGGTTGTACCCACCAAGAACAACGTCAAGGAGCCGCGCAACCGCCGGGTCGAGGTGACCTGGGAGGCTCCGGGCAAGATTTCTCTGAACACCCCCAGCGACGGAGACATGGCGCCGCCGGCCGTTTCATCGGCGACGCCCGAGCCGCCGTTCCACTCGGTGTCGGTTGATGCCGGGGCCGGTTCGCCACCGCTGGCGTAGCCCGGAATTTCGCCGGTGACGGCGGCGGCGCGACCGGGCTACAGTGCGGGTTCCCGCAACGCCCTGGAGCCTTTCCCATGCCCTCCGAAATCCGCGCGTCCCACATCCTGCTGATGTACAAGGGCGCCATGCGCTCCCAGGCCAGCCGCACCAAGGACGAGGCCCGTACCGCCATCTCCGAGATCCTGGAAGAGATCAAGGAAGGCGCCGATTTTGGCCAGATGGCTCGGCAATATTCCGACTGCCCCTCCTCCGAGGAAGAGGGCGACCTGGGGCGCTTTCCCAAGGGCGCCATGGTACCGGAATTCGAGGTCGCCGCCTTCGCCCTGGAAGCGGGCGAGGTCAGTGCGGTAGTGGAAACTCCGTTCGGTTTCCACCTGATCCAGCGGACCGAGTAGTACCAGCGTTCGCTAACATCCGCTAAAACCCAAATTCAGCCATATGGGTGAAAGTGTCTCATTTGGACACGTTCGCCCATATGGGTAACTTCCGTCATCAGAAGCTGGGCCGGAGCCCCCTTCAAAGGGCTTCAGGCCGCCTGCACCTCGGTGATGAAGCTTTCGATGTCGAGACGGACGATGGACGTCTGCGATAGCACCGTCTGGGCCGCTTCATGTACGTTCCCCGAAGTGGCGCTGGTATCCGAAGCGACATGGGCGATGCTGTCGATGTTCGTGCTGACCTCTCGCACCCCGGCAGCCGCCTGCTCGACGTTGTTAACGATATCTGTGGTCGCCGCGCTCTGTTCCTCGACGGCGGAGGCGATGGCGGTCGCCATCTCGTTGAAATTCCCGACGGTGTTTGAGATGGTGGTGATGGCGCTGACCGCCGCCGAGGTTTCCTCCTGGATGGCGCGAACCTGATCGGCAATCTCCTCGGTGGCACGGGCGGTCTGATTGGCCAGGGTCTTGACCTCGTTGGCGACCACCGCGAAGCCCTTTCCGGCCTCGCCTGCGCGGGCGGCCTCGATGGTGGCGTTCAAGGCCAACAAGTTGGTCTGGCTGGCGATATCGTTGATAAGGTTGACCACGTCGCCGATTCGCTTGGCGGCATCGACCAATGACGCCACCCGACGCATGGAATCGACGGCTTCATTCTGGGCCGCGGCCGCCGTCTGGGCGGCTTGGCCGACCCGCAGGGCGATCTCGGCGATGGAGTCGCGCAGTTGGCTGCCGGCCGAAGCGACCGACTCGACGTTAGCCGTCACCTGCTGGGCCGCCGCCGAAACGGTGGTGCTTTGGCTGTGGGTTTCCTCAGCCTTGGCGGACAGGATGTCTGAACTTCCCTCCAGGCTTTCCACCGCGGTATTGACGGCAGCCAGGGCGGCAGTCACCTTGCGGTCGAAGGCGGCAACCAGATCGGAAATCGTCTGGGTTCGCCTTGCTTGGTGAAGCAATTGCTCGCGTTCGCGCGCCTCCATTTCCCTGCCACGCCGGCCATTGTCGCGGAAAACGACCATCGCGCGTTCGATCTCGGATATCTCGTCGTTACCCAGCGCCTCGGCCAGGGGAAGTTCAAAGTCACCCTCCGCCAGCCGCCCCAGCGCGGTGGTTGTGGCCCGCAAGCGCCGTCCTAGCATCCTGACCATTAGATTGGCGGCAATCAGAGACACCGCGGTGATCGCCACCACGAACGCAGCCATGACGAGGCCAAGCCGGGTACGGGCCGCCGAAACCGACACCTGCGCCGCCTCGTTCAATGCCGCATGGGTCTTCTCGACGGCATCCGCCGCGCTCTGCATCCGCCCCAGCGCCCCAGCATCAGGGCGCAGGCCGAGTTGAACCATGGCATCAGCCAGACCGTGAAAGGACTGGCGATAGGAGGCCATGTCCTCGGTGGCCTTGGCCTTGCGTTCCGCCGGCAGGTCGGACGCCCTGAGGTCCGCCACCAGAAGGGCGTAGTTCTTGTCAAAGGCCTCGACGTACTTCGCCTGCCGGCGCAGCAGGAAATCCTTTTCGTTACGGCGAAGCAGCAGCAGATCCTTGGCGAGCCGGTCGTCGGAGAATTCGGCAAAGATCGCCTCGGCGTGGTGGACGGCTAGGCGTAGCGCGCCGAGCAGCCCCGATTCCTCGTCGAGGCCGACCTCGGTCTCCAGGGCGCAGACCTCGGCGAATATCTTGGCGTAGCCGTGAATATCCGCGCCGACAACGTCCAAGCCGGAGACCACCGCGTCCAGACCCGTGGCGACGGCGCTGGCGCGCAGGTTGCCGATCAGGGCGTCAACGGCGGTGAGATGCTCGTCGAACTCGGCGACATCCTGCGGATCCTTATGGGCGAGGAAGTCCTTTTCGTGGCGGCGCACATGTTGAACGTGATCGGAAATTTCGACGACATCATTGGACATTCGGGCCAACTCGCAATAGGCGGAGAACGCATATGCACCGACGCCGACCATCAGCGCCATCCCCGCCGTCATCCCCCCCACCATCGCGAACAGCTTTGCGCCAACAGTTCCAAACATGTTTGCTTCCTCGTCTTCTGAACCGGAAGGCACATGAACCCGGCTCCGCACCCTGCCCCAAAACCCGGGCGAATTATGCGTGGCGAATTCGGTCGGCGGGAGTCGAAACACCAACCTTGACAAATTTGTCAGCTACGGATCCCCGAGTTTCCCTGTAGCGTTCCGCACAACCCGTTCGCGAGTGGCGAGAAACATTGCGAGATCCCCATGACGTTCTTCAGGTGGGACAAGTCCCTTGAAACCGGAAATGCCGTCATCGACGGCCAACACAGGCAGTTGATCATGTTCGCCAATCTGTTGCACGAGGCGATCACACTCGGCCGTGGCGAGGATGTCATCCTGGAAGCGTTCAGGGCGCTCAACAAATACTGTTCTGATCATTTTCGCGACGAGGAGGATTTTCTTGTCCGGATCAAGTCTCCCATGCTGGCATGCCAGCGACGCGAGCACGCAGTACTGTCCCGTGAGCTGTGCGCTCTTTGGGCGGAGAAGATGATCGGCTTCGTCGATGGCATTCCCGATACCCTGGAGAAATGGGTGTCGTCACGCCTGCTTCCTCACATGAAGGAAGCCGATTGCAGGGCGATTGCCAATGTCGGTTAATATCGGCGTCCGGGGAGTTTGACATGGCGCGCATCCTGGTAGTCGAAGACGATGTCGAGACGGCCGAGCATCTGGTGCTCAGCCTGCGGGAAGTCGGGCATTCGGTGGACTTGGCCGCGAACGGCCGCGACGGCCTCGTCCTGGCCGGATCGGGGCGGTTCGATGTTCTGATCGTCGACCGCAAGCTGCCGGGACTGGACGGCCTGTCGCTGGTAAAGGCGGTCCGGGCCGCCGGGCAGCGGACCCCGGTCATCTTCCTCACCGCGTTGAGCGCTATCGCCGACCGGGTCGATGGCTTGGAAGGCGGCGGCGACGACTATCTGGTCAAACCGTTCGCCATCGCCGAATTGATTGCCCGGGTCCAGGTTCTGGCCCGCCGCGCCGAGAACGCCAGCCTCCTCACCCTGGCCGATCTGGAGATGGATCTGGTCGGGCGCAGCGTTCGGCGGGCCGGCGTTCCGGTCAACCTTCTGCCCAGGGAGTGGCGATTGCTCGAATTCTTCATGCGCAACGCCGGGCAGGTGGTGACCAGGGCGATGTTGCTGGAACGGGTTTGGGGCTTCAATTTCGATCCGGGAACCGGCGTGGTCGAAACCCATGTCAGCCGGATGCGCAAGAAAGTGGATGGAGGATTTGCCGTCGAACTGCTTCATACCGTGCGCGGCATCGGATACTGCCTCCGTGCTCCGGATTAGGGTGCTTTCCTCCCTGGGCTTTCGGATGACGCTGCTGTATGCGGTGGTGGTCGGCGTCGCGGCGCTGCTGGCGTTCACCGTCGGCGCGCGAATGGCCAACTCCCAGATCACCAAGGAAATCGACGAGTCGCTGGCGGACCGGGCGACGCAGTTGCTGGCGCTCGGCGGGTCCGACGAGATCGCGGCATCCATCGTCAGACGCACCAGCGAGGTGGTCACGGCGCGGGCCTATTTCTATTTGCTGCAGGATGCCGACGGGCGCGTCGTTGCCGGAAACATTCCGCCGATGCCCCCCCACGCGGGCTATATCGATCTGCCGTTGCCCGACGTGGCGGTGCTGCGGAAGGAAGACGACCGCGACGACCATTCGCTGCGCGGGCTGGGCATCGTTCTGGCTGGTGGCTCCTATTTCGTCGTCGCCCGCGATATCTACGACTTCAACGTCACCAAAGAGATGATATTTGATACCTATGCGGGAGGTCTGCTCGTCACCCTGTTCATCGCCCTGCTGGGAGCCGGACTGATCAGTTCGATATTCATGCGACGACTGAAGGCGATCGAACGCACCAGCACTGAAATCATGGCCGGGAACCTATCTGAACGCATCCCCTTGCGCGGCGGCAACAACGAATTCGACCGGCTTTCGGCCCACCTCAACGGCATGTTGGATCTGATCGAGATGCTGATGAGCAATCTGCGTCAGGTCACCGACGACATCGCCCACGACCTGCGGACGCCGTTGACCCGCCTACGCCAACGTCTGGAGCGGACCCGGTTGCATGCCGCCAACCTCACCGATTACGAAACGACGGTCGATCAGGCGATCAGGGAAACCGACAGCCTGCTGGAAACGTTCTCCGCCCTGCTGCGTATCGCCGAGATCCAGTCCGGCGCGCGGCGGGGGCGGTTCGGTCCGGTGGACCTATCCGCGTTGACGCTGACCATCGTCGAGACGTTCGTGCCGGTAGCCGAGGACCAGGGGCGGCCGTTTGATTCCGATGTGGCCCCGGGCATCTGGGTGCGCGGCGATCACGACCTGCTCTGTCAATTGCTGGCCAACCTTGTTCAGAACACGCTGACCCACACGCCGGCGGGGTCGGGCATCGGCGTCAGTCTGGCCCCGTCGGCGATGGACGGCGAGGCCCACCTGATGGTCGCCGACAGCGGCCCCGGCATTCCCGCCGCCGAACGCCAGAAGGTGTTTCAGCGCTTCTATCGCATGGACAGCAGCCGCTCGACTCCGGGCAGCGGCCTCGGCCTCAGTCTGGTGGCGGCCATCGCCGACCTCCACGGCATGCGGGTTAGTTTGCATGACAATGGTCCGGGCGTCCGCGTTGATATCCATTTTTCGCGGTCCTCGTGCGGGAATGGGGGCGGACCGAATGCCTAGGCGGGTTCCCTCCGCCCCTGTTTGGTCGCGGTCGGTTGGAATGGGAGTTCGGTAAATTGCCCTATAAAGCTTTGCATGCCGCCCAACGGGCCGAGTAAACGACGGCCATGCCCCGCGACGCGCCATCTACCACCGTCGATGTAGGGTCCTGGGAAAAGGACATCGAATACCGCTGCGTCCGCTGTGGCGCTGTCATTACTCGTGGCCGCTGGGAGATGAGTTTTGCCGGCGGTCACCAACACACCTTCACCAATCCCGCCGGACTGGCATTTTTGCTGGCGTGCTTCAAGGAAGCACCCGGCGCCGAGGCCCTGGGCTCCGCCACCGGCAACTTCACTTGGTTCCGCGGCTATCTCTGGCGTCTGGTCGCTTGCCGAGCCTGTGATGCGCACCTGGGCTGGCGCTACGAGGGCAGCACCGAACCCAGGGTGTTCTTCGGACTGATCAGGGACGGCCTGACCACCAGGCAACGCTGAAAGCGCCTACTTGCCCGGCGTCACCATCAGGCGCTCCACCGGCTTGCCGTTGACGAAGTGTGACGTCACCACCTCGTCCACGTCGGCTACGGTTTCCAGCTTGTACCAGACACCCTCGGGATAGACCACCATCAGCGGGCCGGCGTTGCAGAAGCCGAGGCAGCTCGACTGGGCGATGCCGACCCCCTTCTCCCACAGATTATTCTGGCTGACCAATGCGGCAAGCCGCTCGAACAACGGAGCACCGCCGCCCTTGCTGGTGCAACAGCCGCGCGGATGCCCCTCCGGCCGCCGCTGGCCGCACACGAAGGCATGGTACTTGTTGGGATAGTGGGACATGACGACAGCTCCCCTGAATTGACCAATTAGTCTTCGGAATAGCCCGAAGCCGCGAGCAATTCCAGGAAATAGTTTAGATCAATTCAAATTGCATTGACTGGGCAGGAAGCGCCCAGCACCCGGCATGAATTGCCGCGTCTGCGGCAGCGAAAAGGCGGAATTCCGCCGGATAGGTCTTGGCACGAGCCATGCAGGTGATCCTGTGCCTACCTTCGCTTGGAGAAGCGCCATGCAAGCCATTTCCGCCGGTCCCGCCCACTTGCTGTTGAACCGCAAGGACAATCCGGCCGATCATTCCACCCGCCCGGCCAAGACCGGGGCGGCCTCGGCTTTTTCGTCCTATGCCTTCGGCCCACTGGACCTACCCGACGCCCACAATGGGGCCGATGTCTATGGCAGCAAAGGTGCCGTCACCGGCAGCAGCTCGATTTCGTCGGCCACCGGCGGCAATGTCGGCTGGTTAACCCAACTGGCGGCCTCTCAGTCCCAGAAGTATTAGTCCGCTGGACTTGACGTCCGGTTCGCGATATCTCCCACGGGATGAGCAACACCGTTCACGTGATCGGCGGCGGGCTGGCCGGGGCGGAAGCCGCTTGGCAGCTCGCCACCGCCGGCATCCCCGTCATTCTTCATGAAATGCGGCCCGTGCGCACCACCCCGGCCCATCGCACCGATGGACTGGCCGAACTGGTGTGCTCGAACTCACTGCGCTCCGACGATGCCGACTACAACGCCGTCGGCCTGCTGCACGAGGAAATGCGCCGCTCGGGTTCGCTGATCCTGGCCACCGCCGACGCCCGCAAGGTCCCGGCCGGCGGCGCACTGGCGGTGGACCGTGACGGCTTCTCCGCCGGGGTGCAGGCGGCGCTGGACGGTCACCCGCTGGTCACCGTCGTCCGCGAAGAGATTGCCGGCCTGCCGCCGCCCGAATGGGACAATGTCATCGTCGCCACCGGGCCATTGACCTCCCCGGCCATGGCCGAAGCATTAAGGGGGCTGACCGGCGTGGATTCGCTGGCGTTTTTCGATGCCATCGCCCCCATCGTCGTCAAGGACAGCATCGACTTTTCCAAGGCCTGGTTCCAGTCTCGCTATGACAAGGGCACCGGGTCCGACTACATCAATTGTCCGCTCGATCGCGACCAGTACTATGGGCTGGTCGATGCCCTGATCGCCGGCGACAAGGTGGGGTTCCACGACTGGGAAAAAGACACCCCCTATTTCGAGGGCTGCCTGCCCATTGAGGTCATGGCCGAACGTGGTCGCGACACCTTGGCGTTCGGCCCGATGAAGCCGGTCGGCCTGACCAACCCCAACGGCCCCAAGCCCTTCGCGGTGGTGCAATTGCGGCAGGATAACGCGCTTGGCACCTTGTTCAATCTGGTCGGCTTCCAGACCAAGCTGCGCCATGCCGAGCAGACCCGCATCCTGCGAGCCATTCCGGGGCTGGAGGGGGCGGAATTCGCCCGGCTTGGCGGATTGCACCGCAATACCTTCGTCAACGGCCCCCGGGTGCTGGACCGTGGTCTGCGCCTCAAGGCAGCGCCGCGGCTGCGCCTGGCCGGGCAGGTCACCGGCTGCGAGGGTTATGTGGAAAGCGCGGCCATCGGCTTGTTGGCCGGACTGTTCGCCGCCGCCGAACGGCTGGGTCGCCCGCCGCTGGTACCGTCTGAAGCCACGGCACTGGGCGCCCTGCTCGGCCATGTCACCGGTGGGGGTGAGGCTGACACCTACCAGCCGATGAACATCAATTTCGGATTATTCCCGCCGCCGCCGGAGCGCGACGACAACGGCCGACGGATCAAGGGAAGGGACCGCAAGAAGCTCTATTCGTCCCGTGCCCGTAACGAGCTGGTGCCATGGCTGGACTGGTTGGCGGCGATCAGGTCGCCGGAAACCGGCTGATCGGGGGCCTCCAGCGGAACCATGCGTCCACCGGACAACAGCTTGAACGGCTGGCCGCGCCAGACCACCGCGCGGCTGAATAGGCTGTAGGCCCAAACCGCGAAACACAGAACCTCGCGCACCGGCACCTGCCACCAGCGAGCGCGGCAAGCCAAGGTGAAACGCCGCTCCACCGCCTTGGTCAGGGCCAAGCGCAACGCCAGATAAGCCACGATTAAACCACCCCCCCACCACGTCGGATGGGCGAGGCACAGAGCCAGTTGGGGCGGCAGAACGCAAGTCACCCCCGACAGAATGTGATCGGCCGGACGCACGGCGCGCACGGTGTGGCCCCAGCGGACCTCGTGGCGGAACAGGGCACCGAGCGCGGTCTCGTCGACCATGGTGTCGATGGCGAAGGCACTGAGCCGAACCTTCCACCCCGCCTGCTTCAGCCTCTCGCCGATCTCGTAGTCCTCGGCGAGATAATTCGCGACCGGCTGGAAGCCACCCACGCTGTCAAGCGCCTTGCGACGCAGGAGCAACACTGGGCCGAGACAGGCATCAACACCATTCAAAGCCTTGTCCAGCAGTACCGACGGGACAATCCAGGCGTTGATATTGAGTGCCCCCAGTACCGACGCCCACCCCTGGGTGGGAACACCGCGATAAATGCAAGACACCGCACCGACCAGCGGATCGGCCACCGCGTCGGCAACCAGCGCTCGCAGACAATGAGGACCGACCGCCACGTCGCTGTCCGACACCACCAGGATGTCATGCCGGCAAGACGGCAGGATGTTCATGACGTTGCTGATCTTGAGATTGGCGCCGTGAAGCCGGGCGTCGCAAACCAAAGCGATGTCGCGGTGAGGAAACTCCGCGATCAGGCGCTCGACCACAGCCACGGCCGGATCACCGGATTCACGGACACCGAATACGATCTGGAAATCGGGGTAGTCCTGTTCGCAAAACGAACGCAGACAGTCATAGAGCCGGGGTTCAGCGCCACAAAGCGGCTTGAGGACGGAAACCGGTGGCAGAATTGCGATATCCGGGACTTCGGTTTGCTGGCGGAATGAAAGCACATGCCGCAGGGACAGACCCAGATAGCTCAAGCCAGCCAAAGCCAGCACCACCAGAACAACATCGTTCACGGCCATGTCCCATATGGTCATGGAAAGCCAACCCTTCTCCGGACGTCCGCGCGTCGCCGCCCCAAAACCGGCGAAGAGACGGCTTTGCTACCGCTTCCGGAGCGGAAGCTAACACTAAATGGAAGCAATTTACAAACCCTAAGGGGTTCGCCGTAGTTACCCCCGTCCGCCCTAGGCTTTCTGTATCAGTTCGATGCGGTAACCGTCGGGGTCCTCGATGAACGCGATGACGGTACCACCATGTTTCATCGGCCCCGGTGGCCGCACCACCTTGACGCCCTCGGCCGCCAATGCGGCACAGGCGGCATGGATATCGGGTACCGCCAACGCCAGATGGCCGAAACCGTCGCCGAGATCATAGGCGCCGGTGTCCCAATTGTGAGTCAATTCGATTACGGTATGATCATCCTCGCCGCCATAACCGACGAAAACCAGCGTAAAGCGCCCGTCGGGAAACTCCTTGCGCCGCAACATCTTCATGCCCAACAGGCGGGTGTAGAAATCGATGGAACGCTCCAGGTCGCCTACCCGGATCATGGTGTGCAGGAACCGCCAACCGGCGGTGTCGACGCTACTCATGGGAGTTTTCCTTGGTTCCGGAGATGAAATCCAGGACGATCGCGGCGGCCCGATCGCTGGGATGGTCCCCCCCCAACCCCAGTTTTTCCAGGGCGATATGCGTCCCGTCCACTTGTGCCTGACGTGCGGAAGAATCGCTCAGGAGACGATCGACCGCCGCCGCCAGCCGCTCGGGCCGACAGTCATCCTGCAACAGTTCCGGCATAACCTCGCGGTCGGCCAGGATATTGACCAGGGTGACGAATTTAAGATTAAGGCCGAGAAACCGAGTGGCGATGAAGGCCGAAAGCCGCGACACCTTGTAGGTGATCACAGTGGGTAGAGCCGCCATGGCTAATTCCAGCGCCACGGTTCCCGATGCGGCCAGGGCGACGTCGCAGGCGGCAAAGGCATCGCGTTTCTCCGCCGCGCCCCGGACCACCACCGCCGGTACCGACCACCCCGCCACCGCCCGGGTGACCTGCTCGGCCACCGTCTCCACCGTCGGAACCACGGCAATCAGTCCGGGGTAACGCCGCGCCAACAGCGCCAGTGTCCCGGCAAACGGCGGCAACAGCCTGCCCACCTCGGAATGACGGCTGCCCGGAAGCACACAGATCACCGGGGCGGTGGCGGCAATGCCGTGGCGGACACGAAATCCGCTCCCATCCCCCCTCCCCGCCGCGCCTTCGATCACCGGATGTCCGACATGGACTGTGCGCAAGCCCTCGCGCTCGAACCATTCCGGTTCGTTGGGCAACAGGGTCAGCAGCAGATCGAGCACCCGCGCCAGGGTTTTGGTCCGTCCCGCCTTCCAGGCCCATACCATCGGCGCCACATAATGGATGCGGGGGATGGGCGAACCACAAGCCTTCAATCCGGTATGGATACGGCCGTTAAATCCCCATGAATCGATGGAAAGCACCGCATCCGGAGCCTTGGCCTGGATATCTGATATCGTCTGGGCGATACGTTTCAGGATGCGGGGAATGCGGGGCAGGACCTCCACCAGCCCCATCACGGACAACTCGGTCATGGGAAACAGGCTGTGCAAGCCCTCCGCCGCCATCACCTCGCCGCCGATGCCGGCGAACCGAACGTCGCCGCGCCGCTTCAACGCGGCCATCAACCTGCCGCCCAGCAGATCGCCGGACGGTTCACCGGCGATGATATAGATGAGCGGACCCGACCTCATTGCGGAATCACGACGGCGGTGACGAACAGTCCTAGACGGTCGGCCTCGGCGGCTACCTTATCGCGTCCCAGCACCAGGGTGCCACCCGCCTCGACCGCGATCCCCCGCAGGCCCGCGGCGGCTGCGGCGGCCACCGTCGTCGTGCCGATGGTGGGAAGGTCGACGCGGCGGTCCTGCCCCGGCTTCCTGATCTTCACCAGCACTCCGCCCGGCCCTTGACGGGCCAGGCCAGCGCATCGCGCCAGCAAACTGTCGGTGCCCTCGATGGCCTCCACTCCCAGGACAAGCCCCTGCTGCACCACCACGGCCTGCCCGACGTCAAGCGCCCCCAGGCCCCGTACCACCTCGACGCCGCGCTGGATATCGGCTTCGCCCTGGTCATCGGGTTGGTGTCGGCCATAGATGCCGCCGACGGCCAGGCTGCCGGCCAGCACCTCGTCAACGCCGACCACCCGAAACCCTTCCTGCTCCATTTCCGCCACCACAGCCCGCAACAATCCGTCATCACCCAGCGCCTTGAGGCCGACGCGGGCGAAGAAGCGGGCGGTACGAAGATCTGGGGCAAGCTCGGACAGCGTCGGGCGGCGTACCGGACCGATCATCACCACATCAACCACGCCGGCCCGCCGCAACAGATCGAAGCCCGTCCCGGCCTCGCCGAGGCGAATCCAATCCTGCGGCGCGTCGCCGATCACCGCCGGATCGGCGTGACCGCTCAACGCCAGAATGTGAAAGGGACGGCCATCCGCCCGGCAAGCGGCGGCGACGAGTCCGGGAAGCTCGCCCCCTCCGGCGACGATGCCGAGTTTAGGCCCCATCGCCGCCGAATTTTGGCGTGCTGAGAGAGCGTGACGAATCCGAACGGATAAAAGCGACTATTTCCATCACCACCGGATTGTCCTTGAACTGCTCTTCCACGTCCGACAACCGTTCCTGCAACGTGCCCTCGGGAGCGAACAGCAGCCGATAGGCGTTGCGCAGAACGTGGATGTCGTCGCGGGAAAACCCTCGGCGCCTCAGCCCGATGATGTTCAGCCCGTTGAGGTAGGCACGGTTGCCGATCACCATGCCGAAGGGAATGACGTCGGCCTCGACCCCCGACATGCCACCGATCATGGCGTGCTTGCCGATGCGGACGAACTGATGCACCGCCGACAGCCCGCCGAGAAAGGCGTAGTCGCCGACCAGAACGTGACCGGCCAGGGTGGCATTGTTGGCCATGATGACATTGTCGCCAAGAATGCAGTCGTGGGCGACATGGGCGCTGGCCATGAACAGGCAGTCGTCGCCGACCTTGGTCACCATGCCACCGCCCTCGGTGCCGGGATTCATAGTCACATGTTCCCGAATCTGGCAGTTGCGGCCGATCTCCAAGGTCGAGGCTTCGCCCTTGTATTTCAGGTCCTGCGGCCGGTGGCCGATGGATGCGAAGGGAAAGACGCGGGTGCCGTCGCCGATCCGGGTTCTTCCGGCGACTACCACATGGGAGAGCAGTTCCACCGCCCCACCCAATTCCACGTCGGGACCGACGACGCAATAGGGACCGATCACCGCGGACTCTGCGACCCTCGCCTTGGGATCGACGATTGCTGTGGAATGAATATTGGTCATTTCTCGTCCAGAATCATGGCAGCGAAAGTGGCTTCCGCTACCAGGGTGTCGTCGACCTTGGCTTCGCCCCGGAACTTCCAGACATTGCCGCGGCTGCGTTCCTTGAACACATGGATGTGGAGCTGATCGCCGGGGCCGACCGGCTTACGGAACCGGCAGTTTTCGACGCTCATGAAATAGACCAGTTTACCCTCGGCCGACGGCCCCAGGGTTTCGACCACCAGCACGGCGGCGGTCTGGGCCATGGCCTCGATGATCAAAACGCCCGGTAGCACCGGCCGCGAGGGGAAATGTCCCTGAAAGAACGGCTCGTTGATGGTGACGTTCTTGATGCCGACGGCGCTTTGACTGGCGACGACGTTGACCAGACGGTCCACCATCAGGAAAGGGTAGCGATGAGGGATCATCTCCATGATCCGGGTTATGTCGATGACCCTACCCTGGCCGCTATCCAGATCGTTGGAAGTGGTATCCATTCGCGTCCTGCCTTCTATCCCTTTTGGTCGAATCAGCCCTTCTTGCGCGCCATCTTGCCCAGGATGGCCGTCTGGCGCAGCCAATCGGTCATGGGCACCGCCGGGGCACCGCCGACCGTCTCACCCGGGGCGATATCGCGCATCACTCCCGCCTGGGCGGCAATCCGTGCCCCCGCCCCGATCCGCAGATGGCCGGTGATTCCCGCTTGGCCGCCGGCGGCGACGAAATCACCCAGCCGGGTCGAACCGGAAATACCGACCTGGGCAACGATCACGCACCCTCGTCCCAGCTGAACGTTGTGCCCAATCTGCACCAGATTGTCTATCATGCAGCCGTCACCGATCACCGTATCGGGACCGGCGCCGCGGTCGATGGTGGCATTGGCGCCGATTTCGACGCCATTGCCGATCACCACCCGCCCCAGCTGTGGCACCTTGAGGTGCCCTTGCGGCCCCATGGCGAAGCCGAATCCGTCTTGACCAATGCGGACACCGGGATACAGGACAACCCTGGAGCCGATCAAGGCGTGGGAAATGGTGGCGTTGGCCCCGACGGTGCAATCATCGCCCAAAACCACGCCAACGCCGATCACGGCGTTGGCCCCGACCCTGCACCGCCGCCCGATTACGGCCCCCGCCTGCACCACCGCGCCGGGCTCAAGGCGGCATCCCTCGGCTACCGTGGCGGCGGGATCGACCCAGGCGGTCGGCGCTACCCACGGCTCGGGCGCCACCACGGGGTAGAACGCCTGAGCGATGCAGGCGTAGGCCCGGTAGGGATCGGGCGACAGCAGCAACGCCATGCCGGCCGGAGCCTTGTCCGCCATTTCCGGCGCGACCACGCACAAACCGGCCCCGCTGGTCTGGAACGACGCGACATATTTGCGGTTATCGAGAAACGATACATCGGACGCTCCGGCGCTCTCCAACGGAGCCACGTCGGCGAACACGGCGTCGGGGCTGGCGCCGCCGGCCGGAGTGGCACCGGATATCTCGGCCAGGGCATCCAGTCGGAATGGCCCGGCAAGCTTGAAAAATCGGGGATCTGCCATGGTCCTACTTCTTGGCGGGCTTGGCTGGGGTTGGCGGCGCCGAGGGCTCGTCGACCACAGGCACGGGGAAAATAATGGTCGGCAGGCGACGGTTAAGCCGCTCGATCACTTGGCCGGTTACATCCATATGGGGTTGGTGCAACACCACCTGCTGCTTGGGCAGCACCAGATTGGCCCCCATCTCGTTGGCAATCTCGCCGGTAATGCCGAGAATGCCGTTCATCAATTCGGCGGTGGCGATCTCGGTCGATTTCTCCAGGGCGCGAACAGCCACCTGGGTTCGGCGCTGGAATGCCACGACCTGTAATTCCAGCGCCTTGGCTTTCTCGTCGAATGCCGACTGGGCAATGGTACCCTTCAACTTGGCCAGTTCCTGATCACTAGCCTGCAAATTCTGCCGGGTAGCGTTGAACTCCGCCTGGAGGGATTGTTGGAACTTGTCGCGCTGCGCGATCAACGCCTTTCCGGCCGAGGACTCCCGCTGGGCTTGCTGCACGTCGACAATGATCGCCACCACTGGGCTGGGCGTCTGATGCTGGGCCTGCGCACGACCGCACACGACCAGACCGGCGACGGTAACCAGCATCACCAAGACGGCGGTGCGAATACAAGCCGTCCCATCGTGCCCAACCCTACCGATCCGCAACATAGATCAATGACTCCACTTCCCGGCAACCGATACCGGTCGGACCGTGCCTGACGGAAAATCCAACATTCGCGCTCCGCGCAAACCGGATTTGTCTTCCCGATTCATTCAATTGGTGGACCGACTCAACCGACGCCGGAATCCCGGACGTCAGGACCGGACCACTAGAACTTGGTGCCGAAGTTGAACTTGACCAATTCCGTCTTGTCGTAGGACTGCTTCATCAACGGAATGCCCAGGTCGATAGCCACCGGCCCCATGGGTGATTTCCACGACGCACCGATGCCGGCCGACACGCGCGGCGCGCTGGATTGCTGAACGGCGCTCATGTCGGCCACATCGGTCGGCCCGATGGCACCGAAATCGGTAAACGCCTCGCCCAACACCCCGAACTCCTCGGGCAACCCAATGGGGAACTTAACCTGGGCCGATCCGTACATCGACCAAGTTCCGCCGATGGCGTCGGAGGTATTCATATCACGAGGGCTGATACCGGCGGTGGCGAAGCCGCGCAGGCTGTCGCCGCCCAGGAACAGTCGATCGTTGATGCGAATCCGCTCGCCCAATCCCAACACCTGGGTAGCCGTGCCGGTGATCCCGAGAACTGTCTTTTCGGCGAGGGTGAAATACTGACCGCCGCCGACAATGACCCGAAGCAAATGAACGTCGCCACCCAGACCGGCGACCTCGGACGAGCCCCGAAGGAAGAAGCCCTCGGACGGATCAATTCGGCTGTCGCGCTTATCATACAGCAGGGACGTCGCCACCGACGACGTAACCGTCGTACCCAACTGATCAAGGACGTAGGGCGATGTGGTGACAACGCTTTTTACGGTATCTTGCTTCAGGGTGTACTTCCAGTCCTGCCGCAATGGCTCGGTCAGCCGATAGCCGATGCGGACGTCACCGCCAATGGAACTGGCATTGTACGAGCTGTACTGCTGCAACTTGGAGTCGGTGACAAACAGATCAAAGCCCGCCGCGATCTCCCGTTCCAGGAAGAACGGCTCGGTGAAGGACAACGTCACCGACGTGCGCTTGGTTCCCAGCATGCCCGACAAGGCCAGATCTTGCCCACGTCCCAGCAGATTGCGCTCGCGAATCGACGCCTCGATCATCGGCCCGACCGCCGTGGACCAGCCAATACCGAAAGTCAACTCACCGGTGGATTTCTCCTCGACCTCAACCTTGATGATGGTCCGGTCGGGAGCGGTCTCGGACGGCACATTGGTGACCTCGGCCTTCTCGAAGAAGTTGAGATCCTTCAGACGTTGACGCGAACGGCGAAGCTTGGCGGTGTTGAAGGCATCGCCCTCCACCAGACGGAATTCGCGGCGAATGACGCTGTCGAGGGTGCGAACGTTGCCGTTGATTTCGATCCGCTCGACGAAAACACGCGGTCCTTCCTGGATATCGTAAACGATATCAATGGTTTTAGCGTCGAAGTTACGGTTGACCTGCGGCCGCACGTCAACGAAGGCATACCCCTTGGTTCCCACCGCATCGGTCAGCTTCTGGACAATGTCCTCCACCAGATCGGCGTTGTACCAATCGCCCTCCTCGCTGGTGACCAGCGGCTGAAGATCCTCGACCTTGAGATCCTTGAGGTTGGCATTGATGGTCGATTTTCCGAACTTGTATCGCCCGCCCTCGTCGATAGTATAAGTGATAAAGAACCCCTCGCGATTAGGGGTCAGCTCGGCAATGGCCGAGGTCACCTTGAAATCGGCGAAGCCGCGCTTCAGATAGAAGCGCCGCAGCAGCTCACGGTCGTAAGTTACCCGATCAGGGTCGTAGGTATCGTCGGTGGTGAGAAAGCGATACCACCGCTCTTCCTTGGTCTGCAGAACCTCGCGCAGTTTGTCTTCGTCATAGCGGTGATTGCCGACGAAGGAAATGCGCCGCACATAGGTCGGCTGCCCCTCGGAAATCTCATAGACCAGATCGACCCGGTTCTGCTCCAGCTGGATGAGCTTGGGATCAACGGTGGCGGCGAAACGCCCGTTGCGGCGATAAAGCTCAAGGATACGCTTGACGTCGGCCTGAACCTTGGTGCGGGTATAGACCGTCCTGGGCTTCAATTGCACTTCGGTCTGAAGCTGATCGGTCTTGATCCGCTTATTGCCCTCGAAGGCGATGCGATTGATGATCGGATTCTCGACCACCTGAACGATCAGCCGGTCGCCTTCGCGGCGGATGGCGACGTCCTTGAACAAGCCGGTATTGAACAACGCCTTCATCGAACGGTTGACCCGGTCGGCGTCGTACAGGTCGCCTTCGGCAATGGCCATGTAGGTCTTGACCGTCTCGGCCTCGATGCGCTGTGCCCCCTGGACGACGATGGCGTGGACTCGGCCGCTATCTTGGGCCGCGGCCGGAAAAGCTCCGATCAGCAGGCCCAACACCATCGCGGTCCACAGCACGAAACGCATCAATCCCCCCTTGGAGCCCGCCTCTACGATCGACGAACCCAGGTCGCTAAAACGCTCGCTTCACCATGTCCCAGACCGGGAGCGCGACGATATCGTTCCGGGTAGCGAAGACCATCAAGGCCAATACCAGAAACAGCCCGATTCGGAAACCATATTCTTGGGCCTTCTCTCCCAGGGGACGCCCAAGGATCGCCTCGCATGCATAAAAAAGAAGATGGCCCCCGTCCAGAACCGGGATAGGGAAAAGATTGATCAGTCCCAGGTTCAGCGACAGCAGGATTGTGTAGAAGACTACGCTGCTCAACCCAAGCTGCGCCGCTTGGCCTGCTCCCTTGGCGATTCGGATCGGCCCGCCCAGTTCGTCGCTGTCACGGCTGCCATTGATCATCTGGCCGATACCGACGAAGGTGGACACCACCATGCCCTCGGTCTCGCGCAGCGACTCGACCAAGGCAGAAACCGGGCCGTGGTGGACGATGCGCGTGCTGGAAATGTCGGCGGCGATACCCAGCACCGGCACCTTCTCCATATCGCCGAACACGCCCTTGCGCTGAACCACGCGCGGGCGCGCCTCGATATCGAGGGTTTCACCGCCCCGGCGAACCGACAACAGCAGCGGCCGCTCGATTTCCATCCGCACCACGCGCTGGATGTCCTGGAACCGGTCCACCGCCTGGCCATTGATGGCGACGATACGATCACCCGCCTTCAACCCCGCCTCCTCGGCGGCGGTGCCAGGGTGGACGCTGCCGATGGTCGGCTCGGTTACCGGCTGGCCGAGAACCATGAACATGGCGGCCAGCCCGAGAATGGCGAAAATGAAATTGGCGGCGGGACCGGCGAAGACCACCGCGGCCCGTTGTCCCACCCGCTTGTGCCGGAACGAGACCGCCTTTTCCTCGTCGGTCATCGGCCGGGTCTCGGCGGTCACCGAAGCGGCATCGGCATCACCGAACATCTTCACATAGCCACCCAGCGGCAACAGGCTGATCCGCCAGCGGGTACCGGTGACGGCCGAAGTGCGGCCCCAGACCTCGGGACCAAAGCCGATAGAGAACACATCCACCTTGATGCCGTTCCACCGCGCCACCAGGAAATGCCCAGCCTCGTGGACGAAGACCACCACAGTCAGGATGATCACGAAGATGACCACGTAGTACCAAACGCCGTGGATCACGCTGTACAGAAGTGCGGAAAGGTCCATGGTACTCCGGGATCAGGAGGCGCGGCGGACCACGTCGGACGCGAACTTGCGCGCCTCGCGGTCCTGGGCCAGTACGTCGTCGATGCTGCCGAGTTGGCAGTGATCGACCCCTTCGATGGTCCGCTCGACCACTTCGGCAATGTCGAGGAAACCGATGCGGCGGTCGAGGAACGCGCCGACAGCGATCTCGTTGGCGGCATTGAGAACCGCCGCCGCCGACCCGCCGGCCCGAAGCGCGGCCCGAGCCAGCCGCATCGATGGGAAACGGATCTCGTCGGGTTGCTCGAAGGTCAGCGTGGCAATGGCGGCAAGATCCAGCCGCGGCGACGGCGCGTCGATGCGATTGGGCCAGCCCAGCGCATAGGCGATGGGGGTGCGCATGTCGGGCGACCCCAACTGCGCCAGCACCGAGCCATCGATATACGCCACCAGACTGTGAATAACCGACTGGGGATGAACGACGATATCGATCCGATCCTCGGGCATGGCGAACAGATGATGGGCCTCGATCAGTTCCAGCCCCTTGTTGAACATCGAGGCGGAATCCACCGAAATCTTGGCCCCCATGGACCAATTGGGATGGGCAACCGCCTGCTCGGGGGTAACGCCGGCCATGAAGTCGCGGGTCTTGGTGCGGAACGGCCCCCCCGAGGCGGTCAGGATGATCTTTTCCACCGCGTCGTGACGGTCGAAGTCGAATACCTGGAAAATGGCGGAATGCTCTGAATCGACCGGCAGCAAGGTCGCCCCATGGGCCTCCACCTCGGCCATCATCAGCTGACCGGCGCAGACCAGACACTCCTTGTTCGCCAGACCAACCACCGCGCCGCGCCGGACCGCAGCCAGGGTCGGAGCCAGACCGGCGGCACCAACGATGGCGGCCATCACCCACTCGGCCGGCAATTCCGCGGCGGCGACCACCGCAGCAGGACCGGCGGCAGCCTCGATGCCGGTACCGGCAAGGGCTTCCTTCAGTGCAGGATAGGCGGATTCGTCCGCCACCACCGCCATGCGGGCCTTCAGCCGCTTCGCCTGATCGGCAAGAACGTCCACCCGGGAATTGGCAACCAACGCCTCGACCCGGTACAGGTCTGGTCGCGCCTCGACCAACTCGACGGTATTGCAGCCGATAGAGCCGGTACAACCCAGAATGGTGACACCACGCCTTGCGCTCATCACGCCCCCTTTACTGCCAAGCCACGACGGCTCATCCGTTCACCAACAGCACTCCGGCCACCGCCAATGCCGCGATCAGCAGGCCATCGACGCGATCGAGAACGCCGCCATGCCCGGGAATGATACCGCTCGAATCCTTGACGCCCCAACGACGTTTGACCCAGGACTCGAACAGATCGCCGATCTGCGCCACCACGGCGATGACAGCGCCGGCCCCCGCCACCACCGCGCCGCTGACCTCGAAGTCCATGCTCCAGGCCACGACCGAACCTAACAGGGCTGCGCACAACATACCACCGAGCAGCCCGGCCCAGGTCTTCTTCGGGCTCACCGCCGGCAACAGCAACGGTCCCCCGATCATGCGGCCGAAGGCGTAGGCACCGATGTCAGTGGACCATACCACCAGCAACAGCCATGCCACCACTGCCCCACCGATATCGGGGGTGCCGCGCAACCACACCAGTGCTATCGACGGCAGTCCGGCGTAAAGCGACCCGACGGCAACCCAGCCACGACCGCCACCGCCCAACAGCGTGGAAACGACAGCGACGACCAACACCATCCCAACGGCGATTTCGGGGTGAGCTACCGCCACCAGCGCCGCCACCGCACAGCCCGACGCGGCGACACGCCCGGATATTGCGAAGCCACCGCCGGTAATCATGCGATGCCATTCCCAACACATCAGCGCCACCGCCACCGCCACCAGCGCGGCAAAGGCATAACCGCCCAACCATACCGCCAGCAAGGCCGGTGGAGCCAGAACCAAGGCGGAAAGAGCGCGGGTTTTCAACACCCCGCCATCACCTGGCGGTGCCATAGCGGCGGTCGCGGCCATGGAAATCGCGAATGGCGGCCTCCAGCTCGGCACGGCCGAATTCCGGCCAGAGAGTCTCGATGAACACCAGTTCGGCGTAGGCGCTCTGCCACAACAGGAAATTGCTGATCCGCTTTTCGCCGCTGGTCCGGATGATCAGGTCGGGATCGGGGATGCCGGCAGTGAAAAGCCGGTCGGCAAGCATGCCGTCATCGACGTCATCGGGTGCGATCCGGCCGGCCGCCACCTCGCGGGCCAAGCGCCGGGCCGCTTCGACGATTTCTTGCCGGCCGCCATAAGACAACGCCAGCACCAGGGTCAGGGCGGTATTGCCAGCGGTCTTGGCCTCCGCTTCATTGATCAACCGGACGATATCGACACCCAGCCGCTCGCGATCGCCGATCACCTTGAGGCGGATACCGTTTTTGTGAAGATTGTTGATTTCGTTGCGAAGGTACAGCCGCAACAGGCCCATCAGGTCGGCGACCTCGCCAGCCGGACGCTTCCAATTTTCCGAAGAAAACCCGTAGAGCGTCAGGTAAGACACCCCCAATTCCCGGGCGGCCTCGACAGTGCGACGCACCGACTCGGCGCCGCGCTTGTGGCCAGCGGTACGGGGTAACCCCCTAGCCTTGGCCCAGCGTCCGTTGCCATCCATGATAATGGCGACGTGCACCGGCGGCGGCGGAATGTCGGACGTGGCGGCGGCGGGTTCCATTACACCTGCATTATTTCTTTTTCTTTATGAGCCAAATGCTCGTCAATTTTCTTGATGGTGTCGTCGGTGATGCTTTGGATGTCCTTTTCATGCTTCTTAATCTCGTCTTCCGAGATATGGCCATCCTTCTCCATCTTCTTCAGCGTATCCATGCCGTCCCGGCGAACGTTCCGCACGGAAACCCGGGCCTGCTCGGAGTATTTACCGGCAACCTTCTGAAGTTCCTTGCGTCGTTCCTCGTTAAGGGCCGGAATCGGCACCCGCACCATCTGGCCGTCCGCCTGCGGATTAAGACCAAGGCCGGCGTCACGAATGGATTTCTCGACCGCCTTGACCAATCCCTTGTCCCACACCTGAACGGTCAGCATACGCGGTTCGGGAACACCAACGGTACCGCACTGGCTGATGGGCATGGCCTGACCATAAGCCTCCACCACCACCGGATCCAGCAGGTTGATGGAAGCGCGACCGGAGCGGAGGCCGGAAAACTCCTTCTTCAGGACCTCGACGGCACTATCCATGCGGCGGCCGATATCCTTCCTAAGATCATTCCATTTGGTCGGAGCGGACAAAAGACAAACCCCCCTTCCTAGTCGTTGGCGATAATGGTGAACAGGCCACGGCCGGAAACCACCTCGGCAAAAGCGCCGGGGCGATGCAGGTCAAATACCGCGATGGGAACCCGGTTCTCGCGGCACAACGCGATGGCCGAGGTGTCCATCACCGCGAGATCACGGGCCAGCACCTCGTTGAAGGTCAGGCGATCGAACCGCGTGGCGTCCTTCACCTTCTTGGGATCGGCGGAATAGACACCATCGACCTGGGTCGCCTTCAGCAACACGTCGCAGCCCATCTCGACGGCGCGAAGCGCGGCGGCGGTGTCGGTGGTGAAGAATGGATTGCCGGTACCGGCGGCGAAAATCACCACCCTGCCCTTTTCCAGATGGCGGATGGCGCGGCGGCGAATGAACGACTCGCAGACCGTCGGCATGACAATGGCCGACTGCACCCGCGTCTGGACCCCCACCTTCTCCAGCGCGTTCTGCACCGACAGCGAATTGATGACGGTGGCCAACATGCCCATGTTGTCCGCCGCCGCCCGTTCCATGCCGGTGGATGCACCAGAGACGCCGCGAAAGATGTTGCCGCCGCCGATGACGACGCAGACCTCGACGCCGAGATCGCGGACAGCCTTGACCTCGCCGGCAACCCGGTCAACCGTGGCCGGATCAAGGCCGTACTCCCGCGTGCCCATCAGGCCTTCGCCCGATATCTTGAGGAGAACGCGGCGGAATTTGGCGTCGCTGCCCATGGACTTCCCCAGGCTTGGTGGCCCCGCTGACGACGGTTTCAGCCGGGGCGGCGGCGATCATACACCATTCCGCCCCACTGTCGCGCCTGTTGTGGGGCCGCCCGTCACCGGGCGGCCCGTCACCGATCGCGGATCAGTGCCCGAGTTGGGCGGCGACTTCGGCGGCGAAGTCCTTTTCCTCCCGCTCGATGCCTTCACCGAGGGCGAAGCGGACGAAACCGGCCAACTTGACCGGCGCGCCGATCTCCTTGCCCACCGTCTCCAACACCTTGGAAATCTTGCTTTCCTGGTCGATCACGAAGATCTGCTCGGAGAGACAGACTTCCTCGTAATACTTGCGAATACGGCCTTCGACCATCTTCTCGATAACGTTGGCGGGCTTGCCCGACGCCTGGGCCTGCTCGGTAAGCACGGCCTTCTCGCGCTCCAGCGCCGCCGAATCGACCGCGCTGGGGTCGAGGAACTGCGGGTTGGCGGCGGCGACATGCATGGCAAGCTGCTTGCCCAATTCGCCGAGACGGGCGGCGTCACCGGTGGATTCCAGGGCAACCAAGCAGCCGATCTTGCCCAGGCCGGGGGCGATGGCGGTATGAACATAGGAGGCCACGACGCCATGGGGCACTTCGAGCCGCACGGCGCGACGAAGATTCATGTTCTCGCCGATCGTGGCGATCAACGCGGTCAACTGTTCGGCGACGGTCTTGCCGGCACCGGGGAACGGCGCGGCCTTGATGCCCTCCAGATCGCCACCCTTATCCAGGCCGACACCGGCGACGGCGGCGACAAAACCCTGGAACTGGTCGTTGCGGGCGACGAAATCGGTCTCGGCGTTGACTTCGACGGCAACGCCCTTGGTGCCGGCGGCGGCGATGCCGACCAAGCCCTCGGCGGCTACGCGGCCGGCCTTCTTGGCGGCGGCGGCAAGGCCCTTGGTGCGCAGCCAGTCGACGGCGGCTTCGATGTCGCCGGCAGTCTCACCCAGCGCCTTCTTGCAGTCCATCATGCCGGCGCCGGTCTTTTCGCGCAGTTCCTTGACCAGCGAAGCGGTAATCTCGGCCATGGCTAATCCTCTCTCGGACGGAATCGTAATCGTGGATCAACGAACGAATGGCGGCGAACGCTCGTCGCCGCCATTCGGACGCTAGGTGAAGGTTTAGACCGACTGGGCGGGGGCTTCCGCGGCGGCAGCCTCGGCCTGGACCTCGGGGATCTGCTCCACCGGGGCTTCGACACTGGCGCCGACGTCGCCACCACCACGGGTGATCTCGGCCTGGATGCCGTCGAGTACGGCCCCGGCCATCAGATCGCAGTAGGTCTGGATGGCGCGGATGGCATCGTCGTTGCCGGGGATCGGATAGGTGATGCCCTGCGGATCACAGTTGGAGTCAAGGATCGCCACCACCGGAATGCCCAGCTTGTTGGCCTCCTGGACCGCCAGCGCTTCCTTGTTGGTGTCGATGATGAACAGGATATCGGGCAGGCCGCCCATCTCCTTGATGCCGCCAAGGGCGCGATCGAGCTTGTCCTTCTCGCGCGACAGCACCAGCTGTTCCTTCTTGGTCAGGCCGGCCAGGGCGCCCGAGGACAGTTGCTCGTCCAGTTCACGCAGCCGCTTGATCGAGTTGGAGATGGTCTTCCAGTTGGTCAGCATGCCACCGAGCCACCGGTGGTTGACATAGTATTGGCCGCAACGCTTGGCCGCCTCGGCGACGATGTCCGACGCCTGATGCTTGGTCCCGACGAACAGCACACGCCCACCACCGGCGGTAACGTCGCGCACCGCCTGCATGGCACGGTGCAGCATCGGCACGCTCTGTTGCAGGTCGATGATGTGGATGCCGTTGCGGATACCGAAGAGGTACGAAGCCATCTTCGGGTTCCAGCGGCGGGTGTTGTGACCGAAATGGACGCCGGCTTCGACGAGCTGACGCATGGAGAACGTGGGCAGAGCCATCGGAAAGTCCTTTGCTTCTCCGGTTGAACCTCCGCGGGAGTAGTCGGGCAAAGCCCAACACCGGAGCGAACGAGCGGCACATCCGTACCGCCGCCGCGATCCCGCGTGCGGATTGGTGGCGGGGTTAATACGCCCACCCACCTGGATTTGCAAGTGCCTTCGGCGCGTATTAACGTCGAAGCACGCTTGCGCACGCGTCCGGCAGCGGCCGGGACTGGTGATGCGGTTTGTCGGGCGGCGCCGGCCAAGTCGGCTTGTCCAGCCACGACAGCAGTTCTGCACCACAGCCATCACCTTCGGGAAACGGCTTTTGGATCTGACAGTCCGGACTATCCGACGGGCAGGCCAGACGGACATGAAAATGCTCGTCATGGCCCCACCACGGCCGCAACTTGGCCAGCCAAGCCCGGTCGGCCGCCGGAGCGGCGCGACACATCTCGCGCTTGATCACCGGATTGACGAAGATTCGTTCGACCTCGGGGGCGCGGGCCGCCAACTCAAGCAATCGCGCCTGATCGGGCGTCCACGCCCCCTGGTCGAGAGCGGCATAACGCACCATGCCAAGCGGCCTTGGCGCCTCGGTCTCCGCCCGGCCCAGGCGTCGCGGCGTCAACCGGAACCAGATATCGACGTCAAGGCCGTTCTGGTGGCTGGCGTGGCCGGATGCCATCGGACCGCCGCGGGGCTGGGCCATATCGCCGATCAGCAAGCCGGGAATACCCTCCCGCGCCGCCGTCGCCGCCAGATCGCGGACGAACGCCACCATGGTCGGGTGCCCCCAGTGGCGGTTGCGGGACGGCCGCAACACCTGATAGCCGGGCCCCTCCAGCGGCAGCGACACCGCCCCCCTCAGGCAGCCGGCGGCGGCGGAGCCGATCACCTCGGCCTGCCCCGGCGCGGGCGTGGCGACCGCCGCCCAGTCCGTCCCGGCTTCGGCCGGGCCAGCGAACGCCACGGTCAGAACAGCCAGCAACAACGCCCGCGCGATCAATCCAGCACCGTTTCCTCGAACCGCACCTGGATTGCCTCGATCTCGGCGGTGCTGTCCAAAAGTGCCGCGACGCATTCGGGATCGAATTTGATGCCCGCCTCCCGCCGCAGCAGGTCGAATGCCGCCTCGTTGGTCCATGCCTGTTTGTAGGGCCGCACCGAGGTCAGGGCGTCGAAAACGTCGGCGACGGTGGCAATACGCGCCTCGAGGGGGATCCGATCCCCGGCGAGACCATGAGGATAACCGCTGCCGTCCAATGCCTCGTGGTGATAGGCGACGACGTTGCGCAATAGATCGAAATGGGGCAGCGACTGGCTCCCGAAATCGAAAATCAGCATGTCGGTGATGTCGATGCCATGCACCACATGGGTCTTCATCACGTTGAATTCCTCAAAGGTCAGTTTTCCCGGCTTGAACAGGATATGGTCGGGCACCGAGATCTTGCCGACATCATGAAGCGGCGCGAACTGGAACAGATATTCGACGAACTCGTCGCTCAGGTCGAATTTCCCGGCCAGCTTCTGCGCCACCAGGCGGGCATACCGCGCCATGCGGGCGAGATGGGCGCCCGTCTCCTCGTCGCGAACCGTCGACACCCGCCGAATCACCCGGACCGCCGCCCGCATCATGTGCACCGCGTCCAGTTCGCGCATAACCATCTGCCCGATCAGCTCGGCATAAGGGTGCAGGCGCTGCGTCACCTGGGGGGTGAAAAAGTCTTTTTCCGAGGCGTTGATGAACAGGAAGCCGTAAAATTGCCCCTTGGTCCGGATCGGCACGGTATAACTTGACCGGTAACCGACGGCGGCAAGACGGGTCGCGTGCTCCTGGCCCGACAGCGCCACGGCATCCAGGTCGTTGATGACGCGGGGCATACCGTTCAGCGCCAGTTGGTGCAGCCCGGGAATCCGGTCCAGCCGCGCCGACGAATGGTCGAGCGGACTGCCGCCATCGCTGGAATGGATGAAGGTCTTGAGGATGTCCGTGCGCTCGTCATAGAGCGCTACGGCAATGCGGGTGACCGCCGTAAGCTCGCCGGTTCCCTTGACCTCGCGATGCAGGCGGACCAATCGCTCGGCCAGCCCCTGGTGCATGGACGAATCAGCGGCATGGACCGCGCCGTCGGACCTCACGATGACACTCCGCTTCCGAACCGTCGACGCCCCTCGATCCCCAAATCGCCGCATTGCGGCAGGCCGCCGACATCCGCCGCCCCTTCTATAGCATCGGTTTAGAAGCGGTCAAAGGATCATTTGGAATACCTCTTCTGCCAGCGGCCTGATCCGTCGAATCGGGCCGCTGGCGGCAAAATCAGTCGTTGAGTTTCTTCGCCATCTCGCGGAGCACGAATTTCTGCACCTTGCCGGTGGAGGTCTTGGGCAGTGAAGTGAAGACCACCGTACGCGGGCATTTGTAATGGGCCAGACGCTCGCGGCAGAAGGCCATAAGTTCCTCGGCGGTGGCGCTGGCGCCCTCTCTCAGGCCGATGAAGGCGCACGGCGTCTCGCCCCACTTCTCGTCGGGCCGCGCCACCACGGCGGCTTCGCCCACCGCCGGATGCTGGTAGAGCACCCCTTCGACCTCGATGGTCGAGATGTTCTCGCCACCCGAAATGATGATGTCCTTCGAGCGGTCCTTCAGCTCGATATAGCCATCGGCATGCCACACGCCGAGATCGCCGGTATGGAACCAGCCACCGGCAAAGGCCTCCTGGGTGGCGCTGGGATTCTTAAGGTATCCCTTCATTACCACGTTGCCGCGATAGAACACCTCGCCCATGGTCAGGCCGTCCTTGGGCACGGGCTTCAGCGTCACCGCGTCGGCCACCATCATGTCTTCCTCGTTGATATAGCGCACCCCCTGACGGGACTTCAGCCGTGCCCTCTCGTCCAACGGCAACTCATCCCATTCCTCGTGCCAGGCGCAGACGGTGGCGGGGCCGTACACCTCGGTCAGGCCGTAGACATGAGTGATCTTGAACCCTTGCCCCTCCAGCCGCCCGATTACCGCCGCCGGCGGTGGCGCCGCCGCGGTCATGAACTGAACCTGATGCGGCAGCGGCCGGCGATCCTTCTCCGGCGCGTTGATCAGCATCCCCATGACAATGGGAGCGCCGCACATGTGCGTGACCTTGTGATCCTCGATCGCCGTGAACATGCCGGCGGCGTCGACCCGGCGCAAGCAGACATGGGTACCCGCCAGCGCGGTGATGGTCCAAGGAAAACACCAGCCGTTGCAGTGGAACATGGGCAAGGTCCACAGATAGACCGGATGTCCCGTCATCCCCCAGTTGACGACATTGCCCAGGGCGTTGATGTAGGCACCGCGGTGGTGATAGACGACGCCCTTGGGATTACCGGTGGTGCCCGAGGTATAGTTCAGCGCGATGGCTTCCCATTCGTCCTCCGGCCAGCGCCAAGCGTAGTTGGGATCGCCACCGGCAAGAAATGCCTCGTAATCGCACTCGCCCAGCAGCTCGCCGCCGACATATTGCGGGTCGTCGATATCGATCACCAGCGGCCGCTTGGGCATCTGGGACAGCGCCTTCTTGATCACCGGCGAGAACTCGCGATCGGTGAACAGCACCTTGGCTTCGCCATGCTGAAGCATGAAGGCGATGGCTTCGGCATCGAGACGGATGTTCAACGCGCACAGCACGGCGCCGATCATGGGAACGCCGAAGGTCGCCTCGAACGCCGCCGGAGTGTTGGCGGCCATGAATGCCACCGTGTCACCGACGCCGATGCCTCGCTTGGCCAATGCCGATGCCAGCCGGCGGCATCGATCGTAGCTTTCGCTCCAGGTAAAGCGCAGGTCGCCGTGAATCACCGAAATCCGCTTGGGATACACCGACGCGGACCGTTCCAGGAATCCCAACGGCGTCAGCGGCATGTAATTGGCGGCATTCTTGTCGAGGTGCATCTCATAAGGATTGGCGCCGGACATCTCTAGTCTCTCCCCTTGATGATCCCGGTGAGGCTGGCGAACCGACGGCCGCTTCCCCGTTGCCCGAGAGCATGAGACCACGCCCACCGCATTTCAACCGGCATTTGCCATCGCCCTTGACAGCGGCACCGGGGCGCGGTGCTGTCTAGGGCATGAGACTATCTCTCGTCATCAATCGCTCGGCCGGCAGCTTTCGCACCTTGCCGCTCGACGATACCGTCGCCGCCGTCACCGCCGCGCTGGCCGAGGCGGGGCACACGGTCGAGACCGTGCTGGTCGGGCGCCGCGACCTTGCCGGTGCCCTGTCGTCCATGGCGGAGCGGCGCGACCTCGATGCCGTCGTGGTCGGCGGTGGCGACGGCACCATGATGACCGCCGTGCTGGCCGGATTGGGGCGGAGGACGCCGCTTGGCATGGTGCCGTTGGGAACTCTCAACCTTTTCGCCCGTGACCTCGGCCTGCCGCTCGACCCGGTCGAGGCCGCCCGGGTTCTCGCCGCCGCCGAACCGGCCGATATCGACCTGGGTGAAGTCAACGGCCTACCGTTCGCCATCTGGGCGTCGCTGGGAATGCATCCCTGGGTGGTGCGGCGGCGCGATCATCTCCAGCGCGACGGAATGGGCAAGCGCCGCGCCATGCTGCTGGCGGCATTGCGGGCGTTGAAACGCTACCCCATGATCGACGTCACCCTGGTCACCAAGGAAGGATCGCTGGCGGTATCGACGCCGATGCTGTTCATCACCAACAACTCCTGGCGGGAACAGCGGCCGCCGCTGGCGCGGGAATCCCTCGATTCCGGCCATCTCAGCATCCACGTCGCCGCCTGCGGCGGACGTCTGTCGCTGTTGCGGCTGGTGGCTGAAACCTTTCTCGGCCACTGGCGCGCCAGCAGCCGGCTTCAGACCTTCTCCGCCGAGGAGGTCCGCGTCACCAGCCGCAAGCACCGCATGATGGTGTCTTTGGACGGCGAGGTGACGGTGTTGAACTCGCCACTGATCTTCAAGATCAACCCCAAGGCACTCAGGGTTCTGGTCCCCCGGCACAAGGAGACGGCGTGAGAGTTCTGGCCCACCTCTCCGATCTCCATTTCGGCCGCACCGATCCAAAGGTGGTGGCGGCGCTGCTCGCCGACCTGGAGCGGCACCGCCCCCATCAGGTGATCATTTCCGGCGATCTCACCCAGCGCGCTCGTTCGCACCAGTTCGCCGAGGCACGCGCCTTCCTTGAACGCATGCCGGCGCCGGCGCTGGTGGTGCCGGGAAATCACGACCTGTCGCCGCTCTATCGCCCGTTCTCCCGCATTTTCCGCCCCCGCGCCAAGTTCCGCCACCACCTGCCGGGACATGACGAACTACCGGTGTGGACCGACCCCGAGGTGATGGTCATCGGCCTGGACAGCACCCGCTCGCTACGCTGGAAATCCGGCGCGCTTAAGGGCGCCCACCTGGACCACCTGGAAGAGACCCTGGACAACGCCCCCCAGCATGCGGCACGGGTGGTGTTTCTGCACCATCCGCCCTCGACCGCGTTTTCCGGCCATCCGTACGAGGTTCTGGTGGAACACGGCATCGATCTGGTTCTGACCGGCCACGTCCACCATGCCCATGTCGAACTGATCAACGGCGTGCAGGGCGGTTCATTGGTGCTGGTCCAGGCCACCACCGCCTGTTCCACCCGACTGCGCGAGGATTCCAACGGCTATTGCCTGGTCCGCCTTGACGGCAACCACATGGAAATCGGCATCCAGGGCTGGAGCGGCGAAGTGTTCCACACGGTGCGCCACCACTGGTTCGAGAAGTACGCCGGGGCATGGCGGATGATTCCCCGCCCCATGCATGTGTTTCCGCCTTGATTCGATCCGCCCGCTCGGCCACAACCACCCCATGAGGATCAACATCGATCAGGAAATGGCCAAGGCGGTCAAGCTGGCCCAGGCGGGCAAGCTGAAGCCGGCGATCGCCATCCTGGATGGCCTTGTCGCCGCCGCCCCCGGCGCGGTGGCGGTGCGCTACAATCTGGCGCTGTTCCTGCTGATGGCCGGCCGCCATGCCGAGGCCCTGCCCCACCTCGACCGTATCCTGGCGGTACAGCCCGGTCATCAGCCGTCGCTGTTCAGCAAGGCCAAGGGGCTGCTGGCGCTGGATCGCGCCGAAGAGGCGCTGCCGATTCTCGAACGCCTTGCCACCGGCGGCGACGCCGAAAGCCTGCTGGCGCTGGGCAACGCCCTTCGGGCGCTGCACCGCATTCCCCAGGCCATCGACGTTTTTCGTCGCCTGACCCAACTGGCCCCCGGCCATGTCGGCGGCCACATCAACCTCGGTCTGTTGCTGGCGGGCGGCAGCCCCGAGGACGCGCTGCCGGCCCTGGAAACGGCGGTACGCCACCATCCGCGTGTCGCTGAACTGCAAGCCATGCTGGGCCAGACCCTGTTGCGGCTGGAACGCTTCGACGATGCCGTCGCCCGTCTGAAGCAGGCGCTGGCCATCGATCCCACCCTGGCGCCGCCCAAGGGGCATCTGCTGCGCGCCTACCGCGAGGCCGCCGACTGGGATGCCGAGGAAGCGCTGTTCGTCGAAATCCGCGCCGGTCTTGCCGCCGCCGCCGAGCGCCGGCAGTTGGCGCTCGCCACCCAGGACGCCATCTTCTATCCCTTCACCGGGACCGAAATCCGCCGCATCGCCACCGCCGAAGCCGCCTTCCGGGTGCCGGTGCCGCCGCGTCCGGTGACACGGCCCGAGGTCAAGGCTCCGCCGCCTCTGGTAGTCGGCTATCTTTCCCCCGACTTCCGCGATCACGCCACCATGCATCTGGCCGGCGACCTGTTCGGCAATCATGACCGCAAGCGGATCAAGGCCATCGCCTATTCGGTCGGCCCCGACGACGGTTCAGGCTGGCGGGAACGACTGGCTGGCGATTGCACCGCCTTCGTCGATCTGGCGGCGTCGGGCGACCGTGCCGCCGCCGGCCGCATCGCCGCCGACGGCATCCATATCCTGGTGGATATGTCGGTGTTCACCCGCCACGCCCGCCCGGGCATCGCCGCCTTGCGGCCGGCACCGGTCCAGGCGGTGTGGCTGGGCCTCGCCGCCAGCTCGGGGGCGCCGTGGCTGGATTACGCCATCGTCGATCCGGTGCTGGTGCCGCCGGCCCACCGCGCGCATTTCTCGGAAAAGCTGGTGTTCCTGCCCGAGACCTACCAAGCCAATCAGGCGTGGACGCCGCCCACCCCGCCACCGTCCCGCGCCGCCCTGGGGCTGCCGGCCGAGGGCGTGGTGTTCTGCTCGTTCAATGGCCATCGCAAACTCGACCGCGCCAGCTTCGCCCTGTGGCTGCGGGTGCTCGCCGCCGTGCCGGGGGCGGTGCTGTGGCAGTTGGAACCGCCCGAAACCGCGCGCAAGCGCCTGGAACACGCCGCCGACGACGCCGGAATCGATCCCAGCCGGCTGATATGGGCGCCGGTGTTGCCGCGCCGGCAACACCTGGACCGCATCGCCGCCGCCGACCTGTTCATCGACGCCCTGATATGCGGCGCCCACACCACCGCCGCCGACGCGCTCCGCATGGGGGTACCGCTGGTGACCGTGGCCGGCGAACGGCTCGCCGCGCGGGTGGCGGCGTCGCTGCTCCATGCCATCGGCATGGCGGACCTGATCGCCGAGGATGCCGAAGCGATGTTCCGACTGGCGGTGAAGCTGGGGCGCGATCCCTCCCGCCTCGGCGAGGTACGCCACCGCCTTGCCACGTTGCTGCCATGCGCAACCGCGTTCGACCCTGCCCGCTTCGCCCGTCATATGGAAGCCGGATTGGACGCGATGTGGCAGCGCCATGCCTCGGGAAAAAAGCCCGACGACATATACATTAAATCAATGCATTAGCGACGCTTCTTGATGTGCAGCCAGAACGAATTGCTCGCCGCTGGAAAGGCGTTGGTGCCGATGGCCTGCCAGATCGGCGCCAGCCGGGGGGACAACTGGGGGTCCTGCACCGCGAAATAGTTGGGAAAGGCCGGCTCCAGCCACCTGGCCTCGCCCAGAAGCAGCGCCGCCAGCAGATATTGCTCGTTGTACATCAGGCCCTCGGCCTGGGGCGGGTAATCATAGGGCAGGTAGACGTCATGGACATGGACGAGCACCCCCGGCGGCAACTCGGGCAGGATCTCCAGGAACAAGGTGGTGACGTCCGAATTCTCCAGGCTGCGATGGGAACTGTCGATGAACAGCACGTCGCCGGCTTTCAGCCGCGAAAACACCGTCGGATCGACGGACTCCGCCGGCGCGCGAATGACCTCGTCGCACAGGGAATCGATCTCGGCGCGAGGCTGAGGATCGATGGAGACGATCCGGGTCCTGAGATTGCGTTCCCGGATGGTGTGGCGGGCGAACTTGGTGGAATTTCCCGAGCCGATCTCGATCAGCAGCCGGGGGTCATGGCGGGCCAGCATGCCGGTCAGAGCAACGGCATCCAGTGCGGTGAACCAGGGATTCATCCAGCGCGGCCCCGGCGCCTCGTCGGGGGCCTCACGCGGGATAGCCGCGAATAATGGCGTCAGCTCATTCACCCAGCGGTCGATCTGGCGGGCGTAATCGGCACGGCCACGCCCAACGATCTCGGTCAGACGGGGATGGGTGGGCGAACCGAACCCCCAGCGCGGCTGGCAGGTATAACCGTAATTGCCGATCTTGATCTTGGCTGCCAAAGTTTCCCCCGTTCAACGCTTCAGCATGGCGGCACGGCGCTGCCTTATCTCCACAGGCCAAGTGGATTCGATGAAGGCCAGTACCGCCCGGATATCGGAATCACTCAGGACTCCGACAAACGACGGCATCGCCGTCTTGTAACCCGGCGGAGCGAAGCGGGCCATGCCATGCTTGGTGATGGCGAACAACTGTTCATCGGCGTGGTGCCAGGTATGGCCGCTGGCATCGTGGGGCGGCGATGGCAATTCGCCGCTGGGCTTGCGCGTCTGCCAATTCGGTTCTCCCTCCAGATTGGCTCCGTGGCATTCGGCGCAATACTTGGCATAAAGCGCACGACCGGCCGCAACCTGACGCGGATCATCGGGATCGATGGTGTTGGCCCCACGCCACCACCACGACCAGCCGGCGACGGCGGCGGCCACCGTCCCGACACCCAGCACTCCCACCCACAGCCAACGCTTCATCCCGGCCTCCAGAAGCCGGTGAGTATAGCCGGATGTCTTTGGGTTAACAAACGCCCGCGCCCGGAGCATGATGGAGGGCTGACCGACGCCAACCACGAGGGTCCTCATGTCCACCGCGCTCATTTCCGTTTTCTGCTCCGACCGCACCGGGTTGGTTGCGGCCATCGCCGGACGGCTGTTCGACCTGGGGGTCAATCTCGGCGACACCAGCTTCGCCATGCTGGGAACCGGGGCCGAATTCACCTCGGTCTGCGACATCCCCCCGGCGATTCCACTGGCCGAAATCGAACGCGACCTCGCGGCCCTCCCCGAACTGACTGGCGCCCGCATCACGGTGCGGCCGTTCGAGCTGGACGCCGCCCACGGTCAATTGGGACGCATCACCCACCGGGTGGTGGTTTCTGGTGGCGACCGCCCCGGTCTGGTCGCCCGCCTGTCCGAGGTCTTCGGCGAGTTCCAGGCCAACATCGTCCGCATGGATGCCCAGCAATTGCCGGACCAGGGGCTTTACGTTACCCGTTTCTCGGTTGCGATTCCGCCCGGCCGAGCCGATACCTGCCTCGCCACCATCGCCAACACCGCCGGCGAGTTGAATCTGTCCTGCCACACCGAGGCGATATGACCAGACCCGCCATGCCCTGCAACCTGCGCCGCATCGACCGGGTCATTCGCGCCATTGTCGGTGCCATCCTGATGGCGCTGGCCGCCACCTATGTCATCGGCCCCTGGGGCTGGCTGGGGCTGGTGCCGGTGATCACCGCCGCGCTGGGCTGGTGCCCGGCCTACACGATGCTGGGCATCAGCACCCGCCACGACTGACGCTTGCTATCCGGCCCTCAGACGCCGGGCGGTCTGCTCATTCCATCAGGAAGTCCTCGTGAATGCGGGCGCCCAACGCATTGTTGGCGGTGACGAACTCGCCGACGAAGCGGCTGAGGCCGCGCGCCAGCAGGTGGTCCAGCCGGCCGAAATGCAGTTGGGCATGAGCGGCCCCCGCCAGCCGGGCGCATTCGGCCCCCGGATTGAGGTTGCCCAGGATGATGCTGACCTGATCGAGACAGGCGTGCAGCGACCGGGGCAGGTCGTCACGCATCACCAGCAGGTCAACCGCCGTCATCGGCGTCAGATTGTCGCCGTGGATGGTACGAAAGGCCTTGAACGCCCCCACCGACTTCAGCACCGCCGACCAGTGCAACTGGTCGTCGGCATCGACCTCGGAGTTGCCGGCCCTGACCCCGGCGGCGCGGACACCCAGCAATCGGGCCGAGTTGTCGGCCCGTTCCAGGAAGGTCCCCAGCCGAAGAAACTGGTAGGGCTCGTCCCGCAGCATGATGCCGTAGGTGGTGCCGCGAAACACATGGGAACGCTCGCGCACCCACTCGCAGAAGCTGCTCAGTCCCTGGTCGCGCAGCCGCGGTCCATCCAACCCCTTGACCTCCAGCCAGGTGCTGTTGAGCGATTCCCACAACTCGGCGGGGATGACGCTGCGCACCGCGTGGGCATTCTCGCGCGCCGAGCGCAGGCTGGAGTAGATCGACGACGGATTGGACGGGTCCAGAACCGAGAACTCGATCACCGACACCGCCGACCGCTCGCCGTAACACTCGGCAAACAACGCCTCGCCGCCGGCGATGGTCAGTACCGGCCGCCAGTGGGAGGCGCGGTCGCGTCCCGCCGACAGCGCCATCCGATTGGCGACCTCGAGGAAGCGGGTGATATTCTCCGCCCGCTCCATATAACGGCTCATCCAGTAAAGATGGTCAGCGGTGCGGCTCAGCATGGGTCATCCTCCAGCACCCAGGTATCCTTGGTGCCGCCGCCTTGCGACGAGTTCACCACCAGCGACCCTTGGCGCAGCGCCACCCGGGTCAGTCCGCCCGGCACCAGGGTCGCGGTCTCGCCCATCAGGACATAGGGGCGCAAATCCACGTGCCGGGGAGCGATACCCTTTTCCACCAGGGTCGGAACCGTCGACAGCGCCAGCGTCGGCTGGGCGATGTAGTTATCCGGGGTTTTGAGAATGCGGGCGCGGAATTCCTCGATCTCGGTCTTGGACGAGGTTGGCCCCACCAGCATGCCGTAGCCGCCTGCGCCCTGAACCTCCTTGACCACCAGTTCCGACAGATGCTCCAGCACGTATTTCAGATCGTCCTTGCGGTCCAGCCGCCAAGTGGGAACGTTGTTGAGGATCGGCTCTTCGCCCAGATAGAACCGCACCATGTCGGGAACATAGGTATAGGTGGCCTTGTCGTCGGCGACGCCGGTACCGATGGCGTTGGCCAGCGTCACCCCGCCGGCGCGGTAGGCCTCCATCAGTCCGCGCACCCCCAGCGCCGAATCCGGATTGAAGGCGTCGGGATCGAGGAAATCATCGTCGATACGGCGATAGATCACGTCCACCCGCTTCGGCCCGTGGGTGGTGCGCATGTAGACCAGCCGGTCCCTGACGAACAGGTCACGCCCCTCGACCAGTTCGATGCCCATCTGCTCGGCCAGGAAGGCATGCTCGAAATAGGCACTGTTGTAATAGCCAGGCGTCATCAGCACCACAGTGGGATCGCCGTCGCAGGCGGCGGGCGCCACCGAGCGGAGATTCTTCAACAACTGGTCGGGATAGGACTCCACCGCCGCCACATGGTGGCGGGTGAACAGGTCGGGAAACAGCCGCATCATCATCGCCCGGTTCTCCAGCATGTAGGAGACCCCGGACGGCGACCGCAGATTGTCCTCCAGCACATAGAACTCGGATTCGCCGGTGCGAACCACGTCGATGCCGGAAATGTGGATATAGACGTCGCGGGCGACGTCCAGACCCTGCATTTCCGGCCGGTACAGACCGTTGCCGAACACCTGGGTCTTGGGAATCACCCCGGCCTTGATGATTTCCTGACCATGGTAGAGATCCTTGAGAAAGGCATTCAGCGCCCGCACCCGCTGGCAACAGCCCTCGGACAACCGCTCCCACTCCTTGGCGGCGATGATACGGGGGATGGGATCGAACGGGATCAGACGTTCGGTCCCCTCCTTGTCGCCATACACCGCGAAGGTAATGCCGAGACGCCGGAACAGGGCATCGGCCTGCTCATTCTTGCGTGGCAAAAGATCGGGAGGCACCGACAGCAGCCAGTTCTCATACGCCCGATAAGGCGGACGAACGCCGCCATCCGGGGATTTCATCTCGTCGAAAGCCATGCCGTTCCGCCCCCTCCGCGCCTGTGTCCGCCAATTAGGCAGTGTATTTTACCTCTGATCAATACCTAGGCAACGATGGGCGGCCATGCATCTTCCTCATTCCTCGGCCACCGCCTCTCAGAACACCCCGCGAAGATTGGCCCAGGCCAGCCGCAGCGGCCGCGGCCGGGCCGCCTGAACCCTGCCGTCGAAGGGATTCCACCCTGCCCGCTCCAACGTCGCCAGATGGCCGTCGGCCAGAACCGCCGGCAGCAGGGCGGGCAAGGCGGCGCGACCGATCGACCGTTGGCGGCGACGGGCTTCGCCGAGATGGTGGCGGGCCAGGTCCGCCATTCCCCGTGCCGCCTGGGCCAGGGCGGCGGCCGGTGCGCGGCCGGCAAGGACGGTTTCGCCATCGGTCCCCGCCCGGCGCAACATGTCCTCGGGCAGCGTCAGCCGCCCGATCGACAGATGAAAGCCCAAGGCCCGCACCTGCCCCACCAATGCCCAGGCGATACCGACATGGCGACCCGCCGCCGCCGCATCCTCCCCGTCGGCGCCCAGGGCAGCCAGCGCCAGGGCGGTGACGGTGGCCGAAGTCTCTTCGGCATAGCTTTCGGCCGCGGCCAGATCGACCGGCCCGGCGGGATCAAGATCGCGCTCGCGCCCCGCCAGAAGACGTTCGACCAGCGCCCCTGACACCGCACCGCTTCGTATCATGCTCCCCAACGGTGCGGCGATGGGATGGCGATCGCCCGGGCGGCCCTCGGCGGCGGCGGCCAGGGCATCGCGCCACCACTGCAGCCGAATCAGGCCGACGACGGGTTCATGCACGCTTTCACGAATCCGGGCGATTTCGACATTGAAGGCATAGACGGTCAGCAACGCCTCGCGCCGCTCGGAGGGGGCGAACAGAGCGGTAAGGAACCGTTCGCGGTCGAAATCGCGGACCAGACGGGCGGCGTGGGACAGGGATGGCACGGCGGACATGAAAGCTGTGTTTCTCCTGGATGCGACATCGGCGGACATGGCATATATAGCCCTTTCCTGCCGTTGCCCCAATGGAAGGAGCCATTTTGTCCGTCGCCGCCGCGTCGTTGCCCGCCGCCAGCAAGACCGCGACCCAGGAAAATTTCCCGGTCGCCTCCCTGTTGCTGCCCGCCGCCAAGCGCGCCACCATCATGGCGTACTACCACTTCGCCCGGCATGCCGACGATATCGCCGATTCCGCCACCCTGGCGCCCGAGGACAAGGTAGCCCGCCTCGATGCCCTCGACGCCGCCCTTCAAGGACGGGACTGTTCGCCGGCGGAAGAGTTGGCAACCACCTACCGCGAGGCGGTTGGCGGCGATCCCGGCCTGATCGAGCACGCCTCCCAACTGCTTCATGCCTTTCGCCGCGATTCGGTGCGCGACTTCTGCGAGGACTGGGGCGATCTGATGACCTACTGCCGCTATTCGGCGGCACCGGTGGGGCGCTTCCTGCTCGACCTCCACGGCGAATCCCATGATACCTTTCCCCCCGCCGATGCCCTGTGCGCCGCGCTTCAGGTTCTTAATCACCTCCAGGACTGCGGCAAGGATTATCGCGAGTTGCGGCGGGTCTATATCCCCCGCGACTGGCTGTTGGCCGTGGGCCTGACCAACCGGGTGCTGGAGGGGGAATCGACGCCGCCGGGACTGCGGGCGGTGTTGGACATGATGCTTGACGCCACCGACGGCCTGATCGAACTGGCCCGGCCGCTGCCCGGCATGATCAGAAACCGCCGGTTAAGGGCACAGACCGCCGTTACCCTGGGGGTAGCGGAAAAGCTGTCACGGCGCCTGCGGGTCGGTGATCCGCTCGCCGGACGGGTGGTGCTCGGCCCCCTCGATTACGCCGTCGTGTTCGCCACCGGCATCCTGCGCGGCCTGACGAGGTGACGGCCGGAACCCTGCATGTGGTCGGGGCCGGCCTTGCCGGCCTTGCCGCCGGCGTCGCCGCCGCCCGTGCCGGCGCACGGGTGGTGCTGCACGAGGCGGCAGGCCATGCCGGCGGCCGCTGCCGTTCGTTCCACGACGACCGCCTTGACCGCGTCATCGATAACGGCAGCCATTTGGTGCTGGGGGCCAACCGCACCGCCCTGGCCTATGCCCGCGCCACCGGCGGGCTCGAGGCCATGGTGGCGGCCGAGCCGTGCTTTCCCTTTGTCGATCTGGCCTCGGGCGCCCGCTGGACGGTGACGCCCCGGCGCCCACCGGCCGGGCTGGGCGAGATTCTGACCGCCCTGGGTCTACCGTGGACCCGACGGGACGAAACCGTCGCCAGCCGGTTGGGCCGCACGCCGTCCTTCGTCCGGCTGTGGCTGCCGTTGTGCGAGGCGATCATGAACACCGCGCCCGAGGACGCCTCGGCCGGCATGTTCGCCTGGACCATGCGCAAGGCGCTGTTGGGGGGCGCCTCCGCCCTGACGCCCTGGGTCTTTCCCGCCGGTCTGTCGGCGGCATTGGTCGCCCCGGCACTGGCAACCCTGGGCATTTTCGGCGCCGAAGTCCATTTCCGCCGCCGCCTGCTCGCCATCGAAGCCAACCGATTGATGTTCGACGTCACCACCGTCGAGCTGGGGCCGGAAGACCGGGTGATCCTGGCGCTGCCGCCATGGGTCCTGGATGCGATTCTGCCCGGAACCGGTGGCGGAATGGCGACGCGAACCATCGTCAACGCCCATTTCCGCCTCGACCGCCAGATCGCCCTGCCGGGCGGCTCCCATTTCCTCGGCCTCGTCAATGCCACCGGGCATTGGCTGTTCCTGCGCGGCGACGTGTTGTCGATCACCGTCTCGGCCGCCGATGCCTTGGCCGAGCGCTCCGCCGACGATATCGCCACGCTGCTGTGGCGGGAAGCGGCCAGTGCCCTCGGCCTGGATATCACCCCGACACCGCCGACACGCATCATGAAGGAACGGCGTGCCACCCTGGCTCATGACCGGGATACCATCGCCCGTCGCCCTGCCCCCGTCACCGCAGCCAAAAACGTCTTCCTGGCCGGGGACTGGATCGCGTCGCCCTGGCCCTGTACCATCGAAGCCGCCATATCGAGCGGCCTTGCCGCCGCCCGACTGGCGCTGGGGCGCCGTGACCTGGCGTTCGATTAAGCGGATATGCCACTTCACATCCGCCGTCCGGCTCCCTATGTTGGGTCCATCGTTTTAGACGATTTCCAATCCCGAATGAAACTTTTGACCAAGTGAGGTGAATTATGGCCTTCGAGCTTCCGCCGCTCCCCTTCGCCGCCGATGCGCTGGAACCCCACATTTCCGCCCGCACCTTCGAGTTTCACCACGGCAAGCATCACGCCGCCTATGTTACCAATCTCAACAATCTGACCAAGGACAGCGATCTCGCCGGCAAGTCCCTGGAAGAGGTGATCAAGATCGCCGCTGCCGATCTGCCAGCCAAGCAGGGCATCTTCAACAACGCCGCCCAGGTGTGGAACCACACCTTCTTCTGGAACTGCCTGAAGAAGGGCGGTGGTGGCAAGCCCGGCGCCAAGCTGCTGGCGCGGATCGACGCCGACCTGGGTGGATTCGACAAGTTCAAGGAAGACTTCAAGAACGCCGCGGTGACCCAATTCGGCTCGGGCTGGGCCTGGCTGGTTCTCGACGGCGGCAAGCTGAAGATCGTCAAGACCGCCAATGCCGATCTGCCGCTGGCCCATGGCCAGACGGCGCTGCTCACCGTCGATGTCTGGGAGCATGCCTACTATCTCGATTGGCAGAACCGCCGTCCCGATTTCGTCCAGGCATTCCTGGATCATCTGGTCAACTGGGACTTCGTCGAAGCCAATCTCGGCTAAGGTCGGCACCGTCTTTTCGCCAACACTTCCGGAAACCCTCTCCCGAACGGGAGAGGGTTTTTGCTTGAAGCAGACTACGTCCTTTGAACACATTTATTTTATTACAATTAAAATCTTATACTCCAATACCAAACTTTTGTATATGCAGTACTTTTTTTACCGCCTCGACCATGATACGTTACGGATAGGGATAGGGCTATTGGATGGATGAGGAGGCGTTCTCCTCATTCCTTCAGGGTGAGGCCTATGGACGGTTGCCTGATTCCCGTAGCCACCAGATCCGACCTCCTCGGCGAAGGGCAGCCAACGCCATCGCCAGATCCGCCGACCAAGGCCCGCCGGGCCGCCCTCGCCCTCATCGTGGCGATGGTGGCGCTCGCGGTTTGGCACCAAATCGTCGCATGGCAGGCCGCCGATGCCGCCGCCGAACGGATGGCGATGGCGTTGGCCCGTACCATGGAATATCAGTCCGAGGTCAGCTTTCGCGGCATCGACGGTTTGCTTATGGAAGCCGCACAGCGCATCGACCCGGCCAAATGGCCCGAGCCGGCCTTAAGCCAATGGTTCGCCAGCCGGCTGGCGGCATTTCCGGAAGCTACCAACATGGTGGTGACCGGCACCGATGGCCGGTCACAGGGCACGGGTCTGTCTGCCGACGGCCCGGTCGGAGGCCGGGTCGATCTTTCGGACCGCGTCTATTTCCAGGCCCAGCGCGACCGCCCCACTCCCGCCCGGATGGTGATCGGCGACCCGGTCACCGGCCGGATCAACGGCAGACCGAGCATCCCGCTGTCTCGCGCCATCATCGATTCCGGCGGTAACTTCCGGGGCATCGTCGCCGTCGGTATCGACCCCAGCTATCTGGTCGGCGCCCTTGAGCGCCTGTTGATCGAGGATGCCGGCGGCATCTCGCTGATCCGTGACGACGGCATATTCCTCGCCCGTTTGCCCGACCAGCACGGATCGTTCGGCCGCTCCACCGCCGCCAGCCCGCTGTTTCGCGAGTTCATCCCCCGCGCCAAAACCGGCATCGCCCGCTTCGTTTCGGTCACCGACGGCAATGCCAAGATCGTCGCCTACCGCACCCTGGCCCATTATCCGTTGGTGGCAACCGTCGGTATCACCGAGAACACCGCCTTCGCGGCGTTCCGCGCCGAAACCGCCTGGGTGATCCTGGTCGTGACCGGTCTGGCGGCGGCGCTGTACCGCCTTGCCACCATGTCGGACTTCCGGGAACATTCCTGTGCCCGTCTCGCCCGCCGGTTGGAGGCGCAAAGCCACCATCTTGAGGACCAGGTCGTCGAACGTACCCGTCATCTGGCCCAAGCCCAGGCCGAAGCCGAGCTGCGCGCCCGCCAACTCGCCGCCTCGAACGCCGATCTTGAACAGTTCGCCTACATCGCCTCCCACGACCTTCAGGAACCCCTGCGCACGGTGACCAGCTTCGTCCAACTGCTGCAACATCGCTACCGCGACAAACTTGGCGCCGAAGCCGACGATTACATCGGCTTCGTCGTCGATGGCACCCGGCGCATGCATGAACTGATCGTCGATCTGCTCGCCTACGCAAGGGTAAGCACGCAGGGCGCCCCCCTCGCCCGCGCCGAAGTGAGAGACGCGGTGGCCGAGGCGATGAGCAATCTCGTTCGGGGAATCGACGAAAGCGGCACCGTCGTCCACGTTCATTCCCTTCCCTGTCTGGACATCGACCGGCACCAGATCGCCAGCCTGTTCCAGAATCTGATCGGCAACGCCATCAAGTACCGCAGTCCCGACCGGACTCCGACGATCGACATCGCCGCCCGCCCCCAAGGTGACGAATGGGTTTTCACAGTGACGGATAACGGGATCGGAATCGATCCGCAGTACGCCGAACGGATCTTCGAGATCTTCCAGCGCCTGCACGGCACCGGAAGCGGTTATGAGGGAACCGGCATCGGCCTGTCCATCTGCAAACGCATCGCCGAGCGCCACGGCGGCCGTATCTGGGTGGTCTCGGTCCCCGGAGAAGGTTCTACCTTCACCTTCACCTTGCCGGCAACACCACCAGCCGACGACTATACCGCGATCAGCGCCGCCGCCACCGAGCGGCCCTCGATCAACAGCACGTTGTAGGTGCGGCACGCCGCTCCGGTATCCATGGCTTCCAGTTTGACGCCCGCTTCACGGAGCGCCGTCCGCAGCGGCCCCGGCACCGCCACCATCGACCGGCCACAGCCGAGGACCAGCAATTCCGGTCGGGCTTCGTCGGCCAGAACCGCCGCCAACGCCTCGGCGGTGACCTCGGCCATGGAGGTTGGCGCCCAGGCCGTCGTACGTTCGGGAAATACCAGGACCGACCCCTCCCACCGAATCCGGGTAATGGTGAAGCCACCGTCGCCATAGCCCATGACGACTTGGCGGCCGGCGGGGATCAGGGGATTGATGTCCATGTCCGCCCCGCCCTATTCCACCTGGGCGGCAGCGGCCTCGTCGGCGGCTTTTTCCTTGCCGGTGCGCAGATTGAAATAGATCAGCATCGGCATGGCGACATAGACCGACGAATAGGTGCCGATAACCAGCCCCCACAGCATGGCGATGGAGAACCCGCGCAACACCTCGCCGCCGAAGAACAACAGCGCCAGCACGGTAACGAACACCGTCGATACGGTAAGGATGGTCCGCGCCAGGGTTTCGTTGACCGCCAGATTCAGCAGGTCGTACAGCGACATGGTCTTGTATTTGCGCAGATTCTCGCGCACCCGGTCGTATTCGACCACGGTATCGTTCACCGAATAACCGGCGATGGTCAAAATGGCGGCCACGGTGGTCAGGTTGAATTCCAGCCCGGTGATGGAGAACAGCCCGAAGGTGGTGATGACGTCGTGGAAAGTCGAGATCAGAGCCCCGACCCCGAACTGCCACTCGAAGCGGAACCAGACATAGACCGCGATGGCCAGCAATGCCAACACCACGGCCAGGACACCGTCGCGCACCAACTCGCCGCCCACCTTGGGTCCGACGATTTCGACCCGGCGATAGGTGAAATCGGGTCCCAGCGCGTCCTTGACCTTGGCCAGAGCCTCCATCTGGGCCTTTTCCGCCCCCTCTTGGCGCTGGACCCGGATCATCACGTCGCGACCGGTGGTGCCAAACTCCTGCAGGCTGACCTCGCCCAGCCCCAGCCCGTTCAGCGTCTCGCGCATGGCGTGAAGATCGGCGCGCTCGCCCTTGGCCTGGGCTTCGATCAGGATGCCGCCGGCAAAATCGATGCCGAAGTTGAAGCCCTTGACCGCGACCGACGTGATCGACCCGAGGATCAGGAAAGCCGTCAGCCCAAAGGCGAACAGCCGATAGCGGATAAAGTCGTACTTGGTGCCATGGGGCAGGATGCGTTCGATCAGTCTCATGTCCAGCCCCTCAATGTAACGGCAGCGCCTTGAGACGGCGCCACCTCACCCAGCCCACCACCAGCATGCGGTTGACCAACACGGCGGTGAACAGCGATGCCAGCAGGCCCAGCGTCAGCGTCACCGCGAAGCCGCGAACCGGCCCCGAACCGAACTGGAACAACAACGCCCCGGCGACCAACGTGGTGACGTGGGCATCGAAAATGGTGCCGAACGCCCGCTCATAGCCGGCCTGGACCGCCGACATGATGCTGCGGCCGTTGCGCTGCTCCTCGCGCATGCGTTCGTAGATCAGCACGTTGGCATCAACCGCCATGCCCATGGTCAGAACCACGCCGGCGATACCGGGCAACGTCAGTGTCGCCCCCAGCGACGACAATGCCGCCAGCAACAGCAGCAGATTCAACGTCAACGCCAGATCGGCCAGCAAACCCAGCATGCCGTAGACCACCACCATCAGCACCACCACCAAGGCGAGGCCGAGGACGCTGGCGACGGTACCGGCGCGGATCGAATCGGCCCCCAGGTCGGGACCAACGGTGCGTTCCTCCAGCACCTGCAACGGCGCCGGCAGCGCACCGGCGCGCAACAGCAGCGACAGATCCTGCGCCTGCTGCACCGTAAAGCTGCCGGAAATGATGCCCGACCCGCCCAGGATCGGTTCGTTGATACGCGGCGCGCTGATCACCTTGTCGTCCAGGACGATGGCGAGAAACTTACCGGCATTCTCGCGAGTGGCGTCACCGAACCGTTTGCCGCCGGCGGCGTTGAACCGGAAGCTCACCACCGGACGGCCGTCGGCATAGGTCGCCTTGGAATCGGTCAGCATGTCGCCACCGACCTCGACCCGTTTGCGCACCACGTAGTTCTCGGGCAGGCCGCGTTCCTTCTCGGCCGACGGCACCAGCATCGAGCCGGGCGGAATGCGACCCCGCAGCGCCTCTTCCGGCGTGGTGGTATCATCGAGCAGATGGAAGGTCAGCTTGGCAGTCTTGCCCAGCAGGGCCTTGATGCGGTCAGGGTCCTTGACGCCGGGCAGCTGAACGACGATGCGGTCCTCGCCCTGACGCTGAATCGATGGCTCGCGGGTTCCCAACTCATCGATACGGCGGCGCACGATCTCCAGCGACTGCTCCACCGCCGACGCCTTGCGCTGCTTCACCGCCTGTTCCGAATAGCGCAGCGCCATGGCGCCGTCATCCTTGACCTCAAGCGCGGCGTCGGGATCGAGCTTGCGCAACAGATCGCGGGCCTTCTCGCGGTCGGCGACCTCGATGACACGGACGCTCACCGTGTCGCCCTTGGCCCCCAGTTCCGAGTACTTGATCTTGTCCTTGCGCAACACCGTGCGCACCGACTCGACCAGCGACGACATCTGTTCACGAACGACATAGCCGGTATCGACCTCAAGCAGGAGGTACGACCCCCCCTGAAGATCGAGCCCGAGGCTGACCGGCTGCAACCAGGCCGGCAGGTGGTCGGCCTGCTCGCGGCTCAGTACGTTCGGAAAGGCGAAGACGACGCCGAGTACCGTCGCCGCTATCGCCAGTGCGATCTTCCAGGTCGGGAAATGACTCATGTAGAGGCCCGCGATCGAATGTTCACGCCTTCACCGCCGCTCACTTGCCGGCGGGCGTCTCGGTATCATCCTTGGTGGCCGCGACCGGTTCGGTCTTGGTCAGCACCTCGGTGATGGTGGACCGCACCACGCGGACGCGGACGTTGTCGGCGATCTCGACCGAGACCTCGGTATCGCTCACCAGCTTGTTAACGGTGCCGATGATGCCGCCCGACGTGACCACCCGGTCACCGCGACGCAACTGCCCCAGCGTCTCCTTATGCTTTTTCATCCGCTGCTGCTGCGGACGGATCAGCAGGAAGTAGAACACCACGAAGATCAACACCAAGGGCAGGAACTGTTCCAGTGCGGCCATCGACCCACCGGAAAGGCCGGCGGTCTGGGCGTAGGCGGGCGACACGAACATCTAGGTCTCCTGGAAAATGTCCACAGTGCGAATCGAAGCCGGACTATAGCGGTCCCGCGCGTGGTTGCAAACGTGAAGTGAAGGCCTTGCGGCAAGGAGGCAAAGTGGTACGCTCCGCCCTCCACTCCCCCCCGACCCCGGACCGTTGCCATGATCCCCGCCGAAGCCGTCTCCGCCCTCGCCCGTATCGCCGACGCCCTGGAGCGTCTGGCACCCAAGCCCGAGGCCGCCGCCGATCTCGCCACCGCCGACGCCTTCATCTGGCACGCCGATCCCGATCGGCTGGAGCCGATCTCCAACGTCAATCGGGTAGATATCGGCCTGCTGCAAGGTATCGAGCATCAGCGCGAACAGCTTCTGGATAACACCCGGCGCTTCGCCGCCGGCCTGCCGGCCAACAACGCCCTGCTGTGGGGCGCGCGCGGCACCGGCAAAAGCTCGTTGGTCAAGGCGGTACACGCAACCATCAATACCGAGACCCCGGCATCACTGGCGCTGGTCGAGATTCACCGCGAGGATATCCCGTCGCTGCCGCGCTGCCTGCGCATTCTCAAGGATAGCGGCCGCCGCAGCGTCCTATTCTGCGACGACCTGTCGTTCGACCAGCAGGACGACGCCTACAAATCGCTGAAGGCGGTGCTGGAGGGCGGTATCGAAGGCCGCCCCACCAACGTGGTGTTCTATGCCACCTCCAACCGCCGCCATCTGATGGCCCGCGACATGATCGACAACGAACGCTCGACCGCCATCAATCCCGGCGAGGCGGTCGAGGAAAAGGTCTCGTTGTCGGACCGCTTCGGGCTGTGGCTGGGCTTCCATCATGTCGCCCAAGACACCTTCTTTGCCATCGTCGAAGGCTATGTCGCCCACTACCGCCTGCCCATCACCACGGACGATCTGCACCGCGAGGCCAACGAATGGGCGGTCACCCGCGGCTCGCGTTCCGGCCGGGTCGCCTGGCAGTTCATCCAGGACCTGGCTGGCCGTCTGGGCAAATCACTGGGCTGAGGCGACGCTGTCGCGCAGATAGTCGGTGGGATTGACCGCCTCGGTGCCGTGGCGAATCTCGAAGTGCAGTTGCGGAGAGGTGACGCTGCCCGACGAACCGACGGTGGCGATGGTCTGGCCGCGGCGCACCTTGTCGCCGCGCTTGACCATCAGGCGCTCGTTATGGGCATAGGCGGTGATCCAACCGTCGCTATGCTTGACCAGCAGCAGGTTACCGAAGCCCTTGAGTTCATTGCCGACATAGGCGACGACACCGTTTTCCGCCGCCCGCACCGGAGTGCCGCGCGGCGCGGCGATGTTGATGCCGTCGTTGTGCTGGCCCTTGCCCGCCATCGGGCCGAATTCGTTCAACATCTCGCCCTTGACCGGCCACAGGAAGCCACCAGCGGCACGGGCCGGCGGTGGCGGCACCACGGCATCCGCCACGCTCCCCGGCGGGGGGGCGACCGGTGGCGGCGACATGGCTGTCTCGGTCTGGGTCTGCGGCTGCGGCTGAGGCTGAGGCTGTCCGGGTGCCGGAACCACCGCCGGCGGCTCCGGCCTAGCCGACCCGGCATTGGGCGAAGCCACGATTACCGGAGCCTTGGCGGCACCACCCGGCAGGGTCAGACGCTCGCCCACATGCAGCACATAGGGGGGCTTCTTGCTGTTGGTGGCGGCGAGGGAGTTGAAGTCCACCTTGAACCGCCGAGCCAGCACCGACAGGGTATCGCCCTTCTGTACCACGTACTCCGATCCGCCTCCGGGCAGGCGCAGCACCGTGCCCGGCGCCAGTTGGTAGGGCGGTTGCAGGGAGTTGGCGTCGATCAGATCGCGAACCGACAGGGAATAGCGTCGGGCGATGGAGTAGATGGAATCGCCGGCATAGACCGTCACCGTGGCAGGCCGCTGGGCCCGAACCGGACCGTCCGCTCCATGCTGAACCGGTACCCGCGAATCCCATGTCGGTTCGCACGCCGCCAACAGGCCGACGAGTCCCAGAGCATTCGCTAGATAAAGTATGCCGCGTTTCATGAACCACACTATAGCCACGGGCGGCGGCCCGGAGCAATCACTCCTCGGGCAGGCCTTCCACCAGTGGAACGAAACGGACCGGCAGGAACGGCTGGATGTCGATGCCGTCGGGGGTTTTGGTGATCCGTACCAGTTCCTGACAGATACCGGCGGAATCGCCCAGCGGCAGCACCATGATGCCGTCGGGCTTCAGCTGTTCGACCAGGGCCGGCGGCACGTCGGGGGCGGCGGCAGTCACCATGATGCGATCGAACGGCGCCTGCTCGGGCCACCCGCGCGAGCCGTCGCCCAGCCGACAGGTGATGTTGTGCAACCGCAGCCGCCGGAAGCGATCCTCGGCCTGCGCCAACAGTGGCTTGTAGCGCTCGACGCTGTAGAGCCGGCGGCACAGCAACGCCAGCACCGCCGACTGATAGCCCGAGCCGGTCCCGACCTCCAGAACCTTCATCCGGTCGCCCACCGCCAGTGCCTGGGTCATCAGCCCCACCACCAGCGGCTGACTGACGGTCTGGCCGCAGCCGATAGGCAGGGCGGTGTTCTCGTAGGCTTGATCGAGGAAGGGTTCGGCGACGAACATGTCGCGCGGCGTGCGTTCAATCGCCGACAGCACGGCGGTATCGGCGATTCCCTGCCGCCGCAATTCCATCAACAATCGGATGACGCGCGGTTCGGTTGGACTCATTGCGTCCCCAAACGCCGAGCATTCGCTCCGCTCCGACTCATGGGAACACCGTCTCCAGCGCCCGCATGGTATCGCGGTCGGTAAGGTCGAAGCACAGCGGCGTCACCGTCACCGCGCCGCGATAAACCGCCTCGATATCGGTTCCCGGCGTGTTGCGCTCTTCCGATCGCTGGGCGCCGATCCAGACATAGGGTTCGCCGCGCGGATCGGCGCGCTCGACGATACTGTCGCCGATCTTGCGCTTGCCCTGACGGGTGACTTCGATCCCGGTGACTTGAGAATGAAGCACGTCGGGGAAATTGATGTTCATCAGTACATTGCGGCCCCAACCCACCGCCAGCACCCGGCGGATGATCCCGGGCGCCCAATGCTCGGCGGTGGCCCACTTCACCGGATGGGGATGGGTGATGAACTGGCTGAGGGCGATGGAGGGAATGCCGAGAATGGTGCCCTCCATGGCGGCGGCGACGGTGCCGGAATAGGTCACGTCCTCGCCCAGGTTGGAGCCCCGGTTGATGCCCGACAGCACCAGATCGGGCCTGCGGCCCTTGATGACGTGGTTGACCCCCAGCAGCACCGAATCGGTGGGAGTGCCATCGACGGCGAAGCGCCGCCGCGACAGCTGTCGCACCCGCAGCGGCCGGCGGATGGTGAGGGAATGGCCGGCGGCGCTTTGCTCATGCTCGGGCGCCACCACCCAGACGTCCTTGGACAGGGTGTGGGCAATACGCTCCAGTACCTTGATCCCAGGCGCGTTAATGCCGTCGTCGTTGGAAATCAGGATACGCAGCGAGGATAGATCGGCGACGGGCGGGAACATTTAGCCGATAGCCCCCTGCCCGCCCATATAGCCGCGCAACGCCTCGGGGACCTCGATGGTCCCGTCGGCGCGCTGATAATTCTCCATCACCGCGATCAGGGTACGGCCCACCGCCAGTCCCGAACCGTTGAGGGTATGGATGAAACGGTTCCCCTTGCCGTCCTCGGGACGGAAGCGCGCCTTCATGCGCCGAGCCTGGAAATCGCCGCAGTTGGAACAAGACGAAATCTCGCGATAGCGCCCCTGCCCCGGCAGCCAGACCTCGATATCATAGGTCTTGATTGACGAAAATCCCATGTCGCCGGTACACAGCACGATCACCCGGTACGGCAACCCGAGGCGTTGCAGCACCGCCTCGGCGCAACGGGTCATGCGCTCGTGTTCCTCGCCCGAGCGGTCGGGATGGGCGATGGAGACCATCTCGACCTTGTGGAACTGATGCTGGCGAATCATGCCGCGGGTATCCTTGCCCGCCGCCCCCGCCTCGGAACGGAAGCATGGCGTCAGCGCCGTCATCCGCAGCGGCAGTTGCTTTTCGTCAAGGATCTGATCGCCAATCAGATTGGTCAGCGGCACCTCGGCGGTGGGAATCAACCAGTGGCCGGTGTTGGTCCTGAACAGATCCTCGCCGAACTTAGGCAACTGGCCGGTGCCGAAAGCGGCGCCGTCCTTGACCATCAGCGGCGGATCGATCTCGGTATAGCCGTTCTCGCCGGTCTGGAGATCAAGCATGAACTGGCCGATGGCCCGTTGCAGCCGGGCCAACTGGCCCTTGAGTACCACGAAACGCGCCCCCGAGAGTTTGGCGGCGCCGTCGAAATCCATCAAACCCAACTTGGCACCGATGGCGTCGTGGTCCAACGGAGTGAAGTCGAAGGCCTTGGGAACACCCCAGCGGCGCAGTTCCACATTGGCGCTTTCGTCCGGCCCCTCGGGAACATCATCGGCGGGCAGATTGGGGATCGAGGCCAGAATGGCGTCGATCTCGGCGCCCAGGGCGCGATCTTCTTCCTCGGCGGCGGGAATGCGCTCCTTCAGCGCCGCCACCTCGTCCATCAGGGCACCGGCGTCACCGCCCTGCTTCTTGATGGCACCGATCTGCTTCGAGGCTTCGTTACGGCGGGCCTGCATTTCCTGGAAGGCGGTCTGGGCCGCCCGACGGCGGCTGTCGAGGGCAAGAATCGCGGCGGCCCGGGGCTCCAGCCCCCGGCGCTTCAGGCCGGCATCGAATCCGTCCGGGTTGTCGCGAATGGACTTGAGGTCATGCATGAAGAATCGTCCGGCTATTCGTTGAAATCGGTCTCGTCCACCGTCGCATCGTCGACGGCTTCGTCCTCGCCCAGCGCCTCGGCCCGCTTCTTCTCGGCCCAGCGCGCCGAGACGATGGACACCTCGTAGAGCAACACCATGGGAATCGCCAGCGAACACATGCTAAGCACGTCGGGCGGCGTCACCACCGCGGCGAAAACAAAGTTGCCAACGATGGCGAAGCGACGCTTTTCGGCCAACCCCTGGGCGGTCACCAGCCCCACCCGCGCCAGCAGCGTCAGCAGCACCGGCATCTGGAAGGCCAGACCGAAGGCGAAGATCAGGGTCATGATCAGCGACAACGATTCGTTGACCTTGGCTTCCAGTTGGATCGGCAGGGTGTTGGGACCGGCCAACAGGTTCTCGAACCCCAGCAGATAGGTGTAAAGCCCCGGCAGGACGATGAAATAGACCACCGAAGCGCCGGCGATGAACAGCACCGGCGTGGCGATCAGAAAGGGAAAGAACGCCTGCTTTTCATGCTTGTAGAGGCCCGGGGCCACAAACGCCCACAACTGCCCCGCCCACACGGGAAAACACAGGGCGGCGGCGGCGAAGGCCGACACCTTCATGAAGGTGAAGAACGCCTCGGTCGGCGCGGTGTAGATCAGCCGGCGGGTGCCGCCCTTGGCCAGCGCCACCTTGGCATAAGGCTCCAGCAGGAATTCATAGATCTGATTGGAGAAGTAATAACAGATGACGAAAGCACAGACGAAGGCGACCGCCGACCAGATCAGCCGCGTACGCAGCTCGATCAGGTGCTCCAGCAGGGGCATGGTCTTGTCTTCGGTGGCCTCGCTCAAAATCTATGGCTCCGGCGGTCGCGGCGGCGGCGAATCGGCGGCGATGGGAGCGACCGCCTCCGGCGTCTCGGTGCTGCTATTCAGATCGAGTGGCGGCAACTCCATGGCCTTGGCCATCTCGCCGGTGGGATCGATGGCCTTGTCGATTTCCTGGCGCAGCAGATTGGGCTCGGCGACCTTGGCCACCTGCTTCTTGAGGTCGCCCAGTTCGGACTCGCGCATCATGTCGTCGACGCCGCGCTGGAAGTCGGACGCCATCTCGCGCGCCTTGCGGGTCCAGCGCCCCATCTGGCGCAGCACCACCGGCAGGTCCTTGGGTCCGATAACGATCAGGCTGACCACCGCGATCAGCGCCATCTCGTCCCAGCCGACATCAAACATCGGCTAGACCTTGGGGGCGGGGTCGTGGCTTGCCGCCGGCTTGGCCGCCTCGCCGTCGGTCACCCGCGGCTGGGCTTGGGCCGGAGCCGCCTGCTGCTCATCCTCGTCCTTGAGGCCCTGCTTGAACGCTTTCACGCCCTTGGCCATGTCGCCCATCAACTTAGGAATCTTGTTCGCGCCGAACAGCAGCAGCACGATGACCAGAACGATGATCCAATGACCGATACTCCAGCTACCCATGCCCTGCCACTCCCTAACGCGCGCCGGCGCCCGTCTTGGCCGGCGGCGGATCATCGCAAAACCCGAAGGCCGCCGCAATGGCGGCAACGCCTTTCACCGCAAATCGCCCCCCTATTCCCCCAGGC
>CAIUSV010000021.1 GCA_903901915.1 uncultured Rhodospirillaceae bacterium
AGCACGGTCAGGAAGATCACCGGCAAGGTAATCTGGGCGGCCCGCATGCGGCGCAGCACCTCGATGCCGTTGATACCCGGCATCTTCCAGTCCAGCAACAGCAGATCAGGCCGCTTTTCGCTCTCCATGGCGGCCAGGAAGTCGTCGCCGCACGCCCAGGCCCGCACGCCATAGCCGGTATCGCCCAGATTGCCCGCCAAGGTTTCGCGGAACAGCGGGTCGTCATCGACGATGCCGATCAGCGTGGGATCATTTTCCATTGCGGCCTCCCGCATCGCGCAGGCGCTTGAAGCAGATGCCGGCATCCTTGCCTCCTTCGAATTCGTAGCTGAGGACCCGTTCGACCTCGGATTCCACCTCGGGATAAAACACCAGCGACAAGGCGCAATCGCCCCGGCGGTAGTGCCAGATGGTGCCCATGGCGCGCACCGTCTCGCTGGCCGGACGGCCCAGCAAGGCGCGGGCGTCGTCGCGGCTCAGGCCGCTCAGGCTTTCGGGTGAGACGGGGGAGGGAGGAGCGGAGCGGGGCGGATCGGGACGAGGCGGCGGCGGCTTGGGGATGGTCGCTGTCGGCGAGGCAATGGGGGGAGGCGGCTTAGAGGAACAGGCCGCCAACCCCATCATCAGGATAATCGTCACGACCCGCCACACCACCTTCGGCACTCCCGTGAATGACCCGTCGGCATCCTAATCCATACAGGAATACTCAGGTATGACTTGGGTCACAGAGGGCGCGGCACAACGGGGGAAACGTTCCGATCAATGGCCATGGCCCATGGCCGCACCATTGCCGTGCTCTCCCCCCTGGCCACCGGGCTTGTTTGCCGCGAGGCCACCGCCCAGGGTGGAGGAAGCGGAGGAGGCTCCGTGCGAGTTGGTCCCGGTGGTCAGGGCGGCACCGCTGTTACGAGTGAAATGCCCGTTGCCGGGACTGACCACCCGCGTGACGCCGCTGGCCGTGGTCACGGTGAGTTCACGACGCGAAAAGTTGCCGCGTTGGCGATGGATGGCGGCCGGGGGATTCGCATCGCGGCGGATGACCTGTCCCAGAGACTTGTCTGAGATCAGGCCGTCGCGCTTCATTTCGTGGAAGATCTCGCCCCAACCGTCACCCGACATCTTAGCGGTGGCGATCTGGTCGCGGGTCCAGTAGGTGGGGCCGGTCTGAGCGCTGTAGAGGGACTCGGCGATGGACTTGTTACCGGGTGGCAGGGTGTCGAAGGCGCCGGAAATGTTGGCGGGTGCGGTGGCGGCCTGCTGGGCCAGCGTGCCACTCAGGCCTAGCACCGACACGATGGCGGCGATTCCAATGGTCTTCAGGGTTTGCATGGCGAAACCTCCTTAACGGCGAGCGGTGGCCGCCGTCTTGCTCTCAAGGTGGTCGGCAGTCTGAAGAATGATTTCCGTGGCGGTGGCGCTGTCCTTGAACAGCATGTTCTCGGCGGCGACCACCCGCATGCGGGTCATACGCGGAGTAAGGCGCTCGAATTGGATCTCGATCTCGCGGTCGGCGGCGATGGCGATGACCTGGCGTCCACTCTCGGTTTTGGCATCATCGGTGATCTTGACCGACATGTCGGCCAGAGCCATTTGGTTGGCGGCATAGACCTGATCCAGCGAAGCGGTGAAGGTCTTGTAGGCGATGCCGTTTAAGGTGTGCTCCACCCCCACATTGGCAGCGGTGCCGCCGCCGATCCCCAGCATGGTGAGGCCAACTCCACCGGCGCATCCCGGCAGGGAGAGACTGCCAACCATCAGGGTGGAAATCAAAAAAATCCTGGGGATCATGGCGAGGCTCCTTGATACATGGGAACAAGGATGCGCCGCCAGCCGTGATCTGAGGGTGAGGATGCCGTGACAAGACTGTGACTTTATAGCTCGGGGTATCGCACAAAAACGGCCAGTATGGCCTGTGTGACACGACGGTATCGTCCTGCGGGCATATCTTTGGAACACTACGGAATAGACCGAGACTCCCCCATTGCCAGATCAGAGATCAAATGGGTATCCGCGCCTCCCAGCGGTGCCCATTTTTATCCCCATGGGGACGCCAATTCAGAGCAACGCTGATAAATCGGGCGTGTCAGACGTCCCCTGCTGTTGTAGCTTTGGCGCCAGATTAAAGTTGGGCGCCAAAATCGCAGACCCTTCCGCTTGATCGGGGCGAGGCCAGTCGGGCAGTTGCCCGCCGTCGTGTCCGGGGCCCCATCGAAAGTCATTTCCCCAGCGACGCAATGTCGATGACGAAGCGGTACTTGACGTCGCTTTTCACCATACGGTCATAGGCCTTGTCGATATCCTGGGCGCGGATCATCTCGATATCGGCGACGATACCCCGCTCGGCACAGAAATCCAGCATCTCCTGGGTTTCGGGCAAGCCGCCGATCAGCGAGCCGGCGATGGACCGGCGCTTGAAGATCAGCGGCTGGATGCTAGGTGACGGATGGGGGTGTTCCGGCACGCCCACCAGGCACATCGTGCCGTCGCGTTTCAGCAGATTGGTGTAGGCGTCCAGGTCGTGGCTTGATCCCACCGTGTCCAGGATGAAGTCGAAGCTGTCGGCATGGCGGGCCATGTCGTCCGGGTTCTTCGAGATGATCACCACATCGGCGCCCAGTTTCAGGGCATCGGCCCGCTTGGATTCGGAGGTGGTGAAGGCGACGGTATGGGCGCCCATGGCGTGGGCAAGCTTGATGCCCATGTGGCCCAGTCCGCCGATGCCGACAATGCCAACTTTCCTGCCCGGCCCGGCGCCCCAATGGCGCAGCGGGGAATAGGTGGTGATTCCGGCGCATAGGAGCGGCGCGACCGCCGCCAATTGCTCCTTGGGGTGGCGGATCTTCAGCACGAACCGCTCATGCACGACGATCTGTTGGGAGTAGCCGCCGAGGGTATGCCCGGGGGCGTCCGGCGTCGGCGAGTTGTAGGTGGCGGTCCAGCCGGTCTCGCAAAACTGCTCCAGGCCCTCGCCGCAGGACGGGCAGGTCTGGCAACTGTCCACCAGGCAGCCCACGCCTACCGTATCGCCAGCCTTGTAGCGGGTGACATGGGCGCCGACGGCGCTGACATGACCGACGATCTCGTGGCCGGGAACGCATGGATACAAGGTGCCCTCCCACTCCGAGCGCACGGTGTGCAGGTCGGAATGGCAGACGCCGCAATAGGCGATCTCGATCTGGACGTCGTGGGGGCCGGGCGCGCGGCGCCGGATGTCCATGGGCTCCAAATGCTTGTGAGCGGCGTGGGCGCCATAGGCTTTGACGGTCATGGGGGCTCTCCTCGTGGTCGCTTCTCAGCGATTGGTCATCTGTTCCAGTTTTTCGGGATAACGGTCGCCATGGACGACGATCCTGGCGGCGGCGGCCTGGATATCGGCCAGGTCGACGGCACTCAGCTCGACGACGGCGGCGCCCAGATTCTCGTCGAGACGATGCTGCTTGGTGGTACCGGGAATGGGAACGATCCAGGGCTTGCTCGCCAGCAGCCAGGCCAGCGCCACCTGGGCCGGTGTGGCCTTCTTGGCGGAGGCGATGGTCTTCAAGAGATCGACCATGGCCTGGTTGTCCTTCAGCGCCTCGGGGGTGAAGCGGGGCAGGGTGGAACGGAAGTCGTTGCCTTCAAAGGTGGTGGTCTCGGTCATCTGGCCGGTCAGGAATCCCTTGCCCAGCGGGCTGTAGGGGACGAAGCCGATGCCCAGCTCTTCGAGCGTGGGGATGATCTCCGCCTCGGGGCGGCGCCACCACAGGGAGTACTCGCTTTGCAATGCCGTCACTTTCTGCACCGCATGGGCGCGGCGAATGGTCTGGACTCCCGCCTCGGATAGGCCGAAATGCCTGACCTTGCCGGCCTGGATAAGGTCCTTCACCGCTCCCGCAACCTCTTCTATGGGCACATCGGGATCGACTCGATGCTGGTAGAACAGGTCGATGACGTCGATACGAAGACGCTTCAAGGAGGCTTCGGCGACCGCCTTGATGTGGTCGGGACGACTGTTCAGGCCCCGCCAGCCCGGCGAACCGTCCGGGTTGAGCTCGAAACCGAATTTGGTGGCGATCACCACGTTGCCCTTGAAGGGGGCCAGGGCCTCGCCCACCAGTTCCTCGTTGAGGTAGGGGCCGTAGACCTCGGCGGTGTCGAAAAAGGTGACGCCTTTTTCCACCGCCGCCCGCAGAAGGGCGGTCATCTCCGCCTTGTCCTTGGGCGGCCCGTAGCTGAAGCTCATGCCCATGCAGCCGAGGCCGATGGCCGAAACCTCCAGGCCGCTGCTTCCCAGTTTGCGCTTTTGCATCATCTGTCTCCTTGGATTAGGGCGCCTGATAGTGTTCGGCGGCCACCGGTTCGGCCCAGTCAACCACGTTGCCGTTTTCCGATTCGGTGATGGCGATGTGAGACATGGCGGCGGTGGCGGCGGCGCCGTGCCAGTGTCGCTCGTTGGGGCCGAACCACACGATGTCGCCGGGACGGATTTCCATAACCGGACCGCTTTCGCCCTGAGCCCAGCCGCCACCGGCGGTGACGATCAGGGTCTGGCCCAGGGGATGGCTGTGCCAATGGGTACGGGCGCCGGGTTCAAAGGTGACCACCGCGCCGCCGATGCGGGCGGGGGCGGTGCCCTGGAACGGCGAGTCGATCCGGACGGTACCGGTGAAATAGTTGGCCGGGCCGGGGCTGGAGGCTTGCGAGCCGCTACGCTTGATCTTCATGGGCGGGATCTTTCCTGCCAAATGACGTTGGACGGCAATTTAGCCGTTGCGTGGTCATGCGATTAGATGGGTAAAATCGCATGAAGTAATGAATAGGACTCATGAATGGCCCGTCCGGATTTCGGCGACCTCCTGGCCTTCCTGGCGGTCGCTCGCGAGGGCAGCTTTACCAAGGCGGCGGCCAAGCTGGGCGTTTCCCAGTCGGCGCTCAGCCATTCCATCCGCGGACTGGAGGAGCGCCTGGGCATTCGGTTGCTGACCCGCACGACGCGACGGGTGGCGCCGACCGAGGCGGGTGAACGTCTGTTGGGCTCGGTCGGCCCCAAGTTCGACGAGATCGACGGTGAACTGGCGGCGCTCAGCGACCTGCGCGACAAGCCGGCCGGCACCATCCGCCTCACCACCGGCGAACACGCTGCCGACACCATCCTGTGGCCGACCCTGGCGCGCTTGCTGCCCGACTATCCTGACATCCACGTGGAGGTGATCATCGATTACGGTCTGACCGACATCGTTACCGGCCGTTACGATGCCGGTATCCGCTTTGGCGAGCAGGTCGAGAAGGACATGATCGCCGTGCGTATCGGTCCCGATGTGCGGATGGCGGTGGTGGGAGCTCCCGCTTATCTCGGTGGGCGGAGCCGACCGAGGACGCCACAGGACTTGACCGGCCATGACTGCATCAACATGCGTCTGCCCACCTATGGCGGCTTCTACGCCTGGGAGTTTGAAAAGGAAGGCCGTGAACTGGCTGTACGGGTGGAGGGAAGACTGGCCTTCAACACCATTCCGCAGATCCTCACGGCGGCATTGGCCGGCTTTGGGCTGGCCTATCTTCCCGAGGATCTGGTCATGCCGCACCTGATCGAGGGACGGCTGGTCCGGGTACTGGACGAGTGGTGCCCGCCCTTTTCCGGCTACCACCTTTACTACACCAGCCGGCGCCAGCCGACGCCGGCGTTCGCCGTGCTGGTCGAGGCGCTCCGGCGTCGGGGGTAAAGTCCGTAAGGTCTGGGTGGGGATTAGGGCGCGGCCCCGGCGCATGGCTGCTCCGGCGAAAAAACCTTGGGCCAATTTGGGCCACACGATCTCATCATCGATTGGGGTGCCGCCGAGCAAATCGTCCGGTCGTAAGTATTTCTCGCCATGGCCGGCTCTTAGGCGGCCATGCTATCGTTCTTGAACAGGTTCCCTGGAGGATACTCCGCATGGAAGGGACCGTTACCGCCATTGCAGGGTCCGTGGTCGACGTCGCTTTTTCCGGCGAGGATCTGCCTGGGCTCGGCGAGGCCATCGAAGCCGGACTCGAAGGCGGGTCTCGGCTGGTGCTTGAGGTGCAGCAGCACCTGTCGTCGTCGCTGGTGCGCACCGTCGCCATGCAGAGCACCAGCGGCCTGGCCCGCGGCTCGCCCGTCCGCGCCACCGGCGGGCAGATTACCGTGCCGGTGGGTGAGGCGGTGCTTGGGCGGATCATCGACGTGATCGGCGAGCCGGTCGATCGGCTGGGGCCGTTTCCTCCCGACACGCCACGCCGGCCCATTCACCGCGCCGCACCGCCGCTGGCCCGCCAGGGTCGGGCCTCCGAGGTGTTCTGGACCGGTATCAAGGTGGTTGATTTGCTGGCGCCGCTGGCCCAGGGCGGCAAGGCGGCGATGTTCGGCGGTGCCGGTGTCGGCAAGACGGTGCTGATCATGGAGCTGATCCGCACCACCGTTGAAAGGTACGCCGGCATCTCCGTCTTCGCCGGTGTCGGCGAGCGCTCGCGCGAGGGGCACGAGTTGCTGCTGGAGCTTCGTCAATCGGGTGTCCTGGCCCGAACCAGCCTGGTGTTCGGCCAGATGAACGAACCCCCCGGCGCCCGCTGGCGGGTGGGCATGGCGGCGTTGGCGGTGGCCGAGTACTTTCGCGACGAGCGGGGCGAGAACGTGCTGCTGCTGATGGACAACGTCTTCCGCTTCGTCCAGGCCGGTGCCGAGGTGTCGGGATTACTGGGACGGATGCCGTCCAGGGTCGGCTATCAGCCGACCCTGGCCACCGAAATCGCCGAATTGCAGGAACGCATCGCTTCGGTGGGTCAGTCCTCGGTCACCGCCATCCAGGCGGTTTATGTTCCGGCCGACGACTTCACCGATCCGGCGGTGGCGGAGACCTTCCCCCATCTGGACTCGACCATCGTGCTGTCGCGCGAACAGGCGGCCGCCGGGTTGTATCCGGCGATCGATCCCTTGGCCTCGGGATCGGTGTTGCTTGATACCGCGGTGGTCGGGGCCGAGCATTACGCCGTGGCCCAGGCGGTGCGCCAGGCCATCGCCCGCTACCGCGATCTCGAAGAAGTCATCGCCCTGCTGGGGATCGAGGAACTGAGCCGCGCCGATCGTCAACTGGTCGGTCGGGCCCGCCGTCTGATCCGCTTTCTGTCGCAGCCGTTCATGGTGACCGAGGCGTTCACCGGCAAGCCGGGGCGGAGCGTCGATATCGCCGACACCCTGGCGGGCTGCCGCGCCATCCTCGATGGTGAGGGCGACGCCTGGGCCGAGCAGTCGTTCTACATGGCGGGCACCCTGGACGAGGTGGGCGAGCGCGACAAGCAAGGGAGCGCGCCATGAGGCTGGTGGTCACCACTCCGGTTCAGGTGATGATAGACGTGGATTGCCTGCGGTCGCTGCGGGCCGAGGATGCCAGCGGCTGGTTTGGGGTGCGGCCGGGGCATGCCGATTTGTTGACGGTGCTGCAACCCTCGGTGATGAGTTGGGTCTGCGCCGACGATGTCGAATGTTTCGCCGCGGTGCGCGGCGGCGTTCTGACGGTTCGGAACGGTACCCTGGTGGAGGTAGCGACGCGTGAAGCCTTTGTCGGTACCGACCTCGATACCCTGGAAGACGAATTGTCCGCCGCCATTGCCGCCGACCGTGACAGCCGGGCCGAGGCACGGACCGGTCTCGTTCATCTTGAGGCGGCGGCTATCCGCCATCTCCAGCGCTATCTCGAAGCGGCACGGGGAGGACGATGATGCCGGAAAACAACCACGGCCCCCTGATCCGCGGTGTCGCCCGGCGTCGCCGCCACCAGAAAGCGGCGGCTGAAGGAGAGCGGTCGTTCTTCCGCAGTCTCGGCATCATCGGCGGGCTGGGCTGGATGATCGTGCTGCCCATGCTCGGCGGCCTGGGATTGGGGCGCTGGCTCGATGGCCGCTTTGGCAGCGGGATCATGTGGACCGGCGCCCTGTTGCTGGCGGGCCTCGGCTTTGGCTGCCGTCTCGCCTGGCGAAGGATTCATCACCCATGATCGCGTTCTACGCCCTGCTTGGTCTTGCTCTTGGCCTCACCTATTTCGCCCTGCTGAAGGCTGGGCTGCGCTTCGTCGACCGGCCGCTGGTGCTGGGGATGACTTCGGTGGTCCGGCTGGCCGTGGTGGCGGCGGTATTCTGGGCGGTCGCCCAGGCCGGGGCGATGCCGTTGATGGCAACCCTGGGCGGATTTGTCGCCGGCCGCTGGCTGATGGTGTGGAGTGCCCGATGATCGACGCCGCCCCCTTCGCCCCCCAGGTGCTGTTCCGCTTCGGTCCGGTTGCCATCGGCCGGGCGGTGGTGACCACCTGGGGCATCATGACGGCCCTGACCGTCGGTCTTGGACTGACCACATGGCGGCTGCGGCCGGGACGGGTACAGGCGGGGCTCGAACTGGTGGTCGAGGCGATCTGCGGTCAGATCGAGGAAACCATGCAGGTACCGCCTCGGCCCTATCTGCCGCTGCTCGGCACATTGTTTCTGTTCGTGCTGGTGGCCAACCTGTCGCCATTGCTGCCGGGAGTTCAGGCCCCCACCGCCCGGCTGGAAACCACCGCCGCGCTGGCGCTGGTGGTGTTCTTCGCCGGCCACGTCTTTGGCATTCGCAGACGTGGACTGAAACGTTATCTCATCCATTACCTGGAACCCAACCCGCTGCTGCTGCCGCTGACGCTGTTGTCGGAATTCACCCGCACCTTCGCCCTGATGATCCGTCTGTTCGGCAACATCATGAGCCATGAACTGGTGATCGCCGTGGTGCTCGGCCTCGCCGGGCTGCTGGTGCCGGTGCCGATCATGGCGCTGGGCATGCTGATCGGTGCGGTTCAGGCCTATATCTTCGCCATTCTCGCCGCGGTCTTCCTGGGAGCCGCCATCGGGGCGGTGGAAGCCGCTTGAAGGAGGAACGATCCATGCCCACCGAGATCATTTCCATTTGCAGCATCATCGGCGCGGTCGTCGCCGTGGTGTTCGGTGCCATCGGTCCCGCCCTGGCCGAGGGCAAGGCGGTCGTGGCGGCGATGGAAGCCATCGCCCGTCAACCCGATTCGGCGGGGATGCTGTCTCGGACCTTGTTCGTCGGTCTGGCGATGATCGAAACCATGGCGATCTACTGCCTGGTCATCGCCTTGCTGCTGCTCTACGCCAATCCGTTCGCCGTTCACGCGCCATGAACCTCGACTGGTCGACATTGGCGCTGCAGACGGTCAACTTCCTGGTGCTGGTCTGGCTGTTGCAACGTTTCCTTTACCGCCCGGTTCTGGCGGTGATCGACCGTCGCCGCGCCGAAACCCAGAGTCTTCACGATCGCGCGTTGGAGGCCGAGCACAAGGCCGAGGCTGCCGAGCGGGAGTGGCGGCGCCGCGCCGAGGCGTTGGAGATCGACGCCGCCCGCCTGCGCGGCGAGGCGGAGGACGAGGCGCGGGGCCGTGCCGAGATGGTGATGGCGCAAGCCCGGTGTCAGGCCGATCGGATTCGCGTCGAGGCGCGGGAAACCATCGATGCCGAACGGACCGCCGCCGCCGCCGATCTCCGGACGCAGGCGGCTGGGGTTGCGACGGTGTTGGCGACACGGATGCTGGAGGTGGTGGCGCCGGGGGTGGGGGCGGCGCCGTTTCTGGCGCGGCTGATCGATCGGCTTGCCGTGATGGCGCCGGCTGACCGGGCATTGCTGGGCCAGGACATGGCGCGGGTGGAGATCGCTCCGCCGCTGCCGGCCGAAGCCCAGGAGTACTGGAGCCGCCGTCTGGCCGAATATGTTGGCGACGTAAGCTTCGTCGATGCCCCCGAACTGATCGCCGGGGTGCGGCTGGCGACGCCGTCGGCGGCGCTGGAGGTCAGTTGGGCCGACACTTTGGCGCGGGCGCGGGAAGGAATGGCGGGCGATGCCGAACCTGACTGACGACATCGTACATTGGGCCGAACAGGCGAGTGCCGACGCCGGCCGGGTGACGGTCGAGCCCGATCTGCGCGAACTGGGCGGTGTCGTGCGGATCGGCGACGGGGTTGCCATCGTCGATGGCCTGCCGACCGCGCGTCAGGACGAGATGTTGCGCTTCGCCGGAGGCGGGTTGGGCATGGCGGTGACCCTGGACCCCGGCCGTATCGGTGTCGTGATGTTGTCGCCCTGGGACGGAATCGCCGCCGGCTCGCGGGTGGAGCGCAGCGGCGACGTGGTGCGGGTTCCGGTGGGCGATGCGTTGCTGGGGCGAGTGATCGACCCGCTGGGCCGCCCGCTCGACACTCTCGCCGCGCCGCTCTGCCACCGGACCGAGCCGGTCGAGAGGCCGGCATTGGCCATCGTCGATCGCGACCTCGTTTCCCGGCCGCTGGCGACCGGCATCACCGCCATCGACGCCATGATCCCCATCGGTCGCGGCCAGCGCGAACTGATCATCGGCGATCGCAAGACCGGCAAAACCGCCATCGCCGCCGACGCCGTGATCAACCAGAAAACCAGCGACGTCGTTTGCGTGTGGGCGGCGATCGGCCAGAGAACCTCGTCGGTCAACCGTCTGATCGACGCCATTACCCGTCATGGCCCCCGCGAGCGCACCATCTTCGTCGTCGCCGAGGCGTCCGGACCGCCGGGGCTGGCGTGGCTGGCACCCTATGCCGCCTGTACCATGGCCGAGTATTTCAGCGAGCAGGGCAGGGATGTCCTGCTGGTGATCGACGATCTTACCCGCCACGCCGCCACCCACCGCGAGGTGTCGCTGCTGTTGCGCCGTCCGCCCGGGCGCGAGGCCTATCCCGGAGACATCTTCTACGCCCAGTCCCGCCTGCTGGAGCGCGGCGCGCGGCGCGCCGCCAGCCTGGGCGGCGGTTCGCTGACCATCTTGCCCATCGCCGAGACCCAGGGCGGCAATTTGACCGCCTATATTCCCACCAACCTGATCTCCATCACCGACGGCCAGATCATCCTCGACCCCAAGCTGTTCTACGAAGGCCAGAAGCCGGCGGTCAATGTCGGGCTGTCGGTGTCGCGGGTGGGGGCCAAGGCGCAACCTCCCATCCTGCAACGTCTGGCCGGGTCGCTTCGTCTCGACTACGCCCAGTTCCTCGAACTGGAGGTGTTTACCCGGTTCGGCGCCATGGCCGACGAGCACACCCGACGGGTGGTCGAGCATGGGCGGCGCATCCGTTCGTTGCTGATCCAGGGCAACACCCAGGTGCGGCCGCTGGCCGAGCAGGTCGCCGGCCTGCTGGCCCTTGGTGAAAACCTGCTTGATCCACTGCCTCCGGCAGCCGTGCTGGCCTTCAAGGACGGATTGGCCGCGTGGCTGGCCGGCGAGTGCTCCGACCTCGTCGGGCGCCTCGAGGCGGAGGGCGACCTCGACTCTGCCGCCTGCTCCGACCTGGTGGCGCGGCTCAAACGCTTTGTCGCCGGGCTGCCCAGCTGATGGAACGGCTCGGAACCATCAGGGCGCGCATCGACAGCGCCGCCCAATTGCAGGACGTGGTGGCGGCCATGCGCTCGCTGGCGGCCTTGCGTATGCAGCAGGCCGCCGAGATACGCGGTGGTGCCCGGCGTTATGCCGATATCGTCGCCGCCGCCCTGAAGCAGGCCTTGCTGCTGGCCGGCGACGGTCCGTCCGCGCCGCCTCTCCGGCCGCGCCGCGCCCTGCTGGTGTTCTCGGCCGAGCATGGCTTTGTCGGCGGTTATGCCGAAGCCGTGACCGAGGCGGCACGGGCGGCGGCACCGGCGGTGATGCTGGCGGTGGGGAACAGGGGGGCACAGTCGCTGATCGATGCCGGGCAATCACTCGATTGGGTGTTGCCGATGGCCTCTCATGCCGGCGGTCTGCCCGACGTGGCCCGCCGGATCGCCGACGAGCTAGCCAGTCGCCTTGCCGCCGACGAGTTCACTCATCTCGACGTGATCCACGGACAGGTCGAGGACGGCGCCCGCTGGCGCATCGTCCGCCAGGCACTGTTTCCCCCCGACCTGGGGCGTTTTCGCAATGGCTCGGTCGCTGACGACCCGCCGATCCACCATCTGCCGGCCCCCGAGCTGCTGGCCCGGATCGTCGAGGAACATGTGCTGGCCGATCTGGTCCTGGCCGCGACCGAATCCCTGGCGGCCGAGAACGCCGCCCGGCTGGAGGCGATGACCGCCGCCGGCGACAATATCCAGCGCAAGCTGGACGATCTGGGCAACCAGGAACGCATCTTGCGTCAGGAACAGATCACCGAGGAACTGCTTGATGTCATCAACGGTGCCGAGCTGTTGTTCGGGACCTCCGCCCGAAGGCCATGACGGATGACGCGTGATATTCACGGCCCGCCCTATCCCTCCGAGTGATGTCGAAAACTCACGGAAACAGGTCGGCTGAATTCTCGAATATTCTGGTCAGCATCGCGTAGAGAGTACTGATTTCTTCTTCGGAAAATCCCTTCAACGCCAGGCGCTCGAAATGCAGCGCCCAGGGGATAAGCGTCTTGGTCATTTTCCGGCCCGCCGGCGTTAGATTCACCACCACCGTGCGGGCATCCAGTTTGCTCCGCTCTCGTGTGATCAGGCCGCGATCATCCATGGTAACCAGCATGCGCGATAGCGTTGACTGCTCAATCGTCGTGTCAACAGTAATGTCGCTGACCTTCAGCTCGCCATGGTGCCATAGCACGGCGAGAACCCGCCACATGGGCAGCGTCAGGTTAAAGCGCTCCAATTCCTTGGTGAATGCCGTGGCCAATCTGACCCCGGTTCGATTCAGATGATATGGAAGGAAGCGATTCAGGTCGAACATGGTCCGCCACTAGGAATGAGAGAGGTTGATTTCAAAGGCTAATGCCACGCTGATCCAAGCTTTCCAAGCAGAATAGGATAAGTGGCCCGCAAGGGGAGAAATGAGGCCGGACCCGAAGGCCCGGCCGAGGTGGGCTCGGTGGGAGATACCCGCTGAAGCGTGTCGCGGGAGGATGGTTGCCGGAGAGCCAACTCGGCAACCGGGTGCCGGAAAAAGCCGCCTAACTCGGGATGGCGTTGACGGTGATGCCTTTTTCTTTGTGGAAATCCGCCAGAACCTGTTGATAGGCACGAATTTCCTCGGAAGAAACGGTCGCGCCGCACTCGTAACAGGTGTTGGAGTGGCGATCGAACCAACGGCATCCGCATTCATCGCAGCCCAGTTCCGGGCCGCCTCTGGGATTGTGGAAGATCATTCAAGCCTCCTGGATCAGCGGCACGCCCCGGCGAAGGCAACCCCCATGGACTGCAGGACGTCCTCGTAGCCGGCCTCGATCAGTTCGCACTGGCGCTTGAGCACGTAGCAGACGAGATTGCCGCGCCGGACCAGACGCTTGAGCACCGGCAGGGCGTCGCCCTCCAATTCCCCGGCAATCTCGGTCATCGCCTCGTCGTCGCCGACCAGCAGCACATCGACCCCGGCATCGCGGTAGCCGGGGAAGGGACGGTCGCCCGCCACCAGGCGACCTCCCACCGCTTCCCACACCACCATCGCCGCACCGGGCTGATTGACGTCGGCCCTTCGGGCGATGCCGATGCGGCACCCATCGTCGAGTTCGCCGAACAGGGTGCTGTGGCGATCCAGCAACCGCTGCCAACGGGACGGGGGCGGAAGCGGCGTCATATCCGGCACCCGAGGCGGTAGCCGTCCTGAATCGCCATGCCCAGGCCGCGCGGAGTGACGGCGTCACCGACGGGATGGACTTCGTCGACCATCCATTCAAAGGCGTGGACCAGTTCCTGGGCCGGTACCGCGCTGTGGGCGGCAATGACGGTGTCGGCGGCAATTACCCTGGCTTCGCCCTTGGAATCGACGACATGAACGCCATCGGCGGCTACCTTGGTCACCTTGGCTCCGGTCACGGCGGTGATTTCCAGTTCGTCCACCCATGAGGTATGGCGCCATTTCCACGATGGCATGACGTCTCCCGCCAGACGCTTTTCGGCCTCGACGATGGTTACCTCGTGCTTTCGTGTCGCCAGATTCTCGGCGAGGGTCAGGCCAACCTTGCCGCCGCCGAGGACCACGACCCGGCCCTTGACTTCGTGCTTGCCGGCGGCAACCGCCTTGGCGTCAAGGATGATGGCGCCATCCTCGCATTTCGGATTAGCCGTCTTGTCGAGCCGGGCGCCGGCGGCGATCACCGCCACGTCGTAGAGGTGAAGCATCTCTCGCATCAGCTTCGGATCGACGGAGGTGTTGAGCCGGACCTCGATTCCCAGCTTCTTCGCCATCACCTCGTAGTATTTCAGCACCGACAGCATGTCGTCGCGGTTGGCGATGTCGTTGTGGGCGTAGCCGTAAAGCGAGCCGCCGATATAGGCCTCGCGGTCGAATACGGTCACCTCGTGGCCACGCTGGACCGCGGTGATGGCGCATTCCATGCCGGCGGGACCGGCCCCCACCACCATGATCTTCTTTTTCACCGCCGCCGGGGTGATGTTGTATTCGGGCTCGACCTCATGACCCAGCGCCGGGTTCATGGTGCAGGTGTAGGGCAGATCGCGGAATAGCCGCGACAGACAGTTAAGGCTGCCGACGCAGCGGCGCACCTCGTCCATGCGGTCGTCGGCCGCCTTGTGCAGCATCTGGGGATCGGCGAGCAGCGGGCGGCAAACCTCCCAGAAGTCCATTACGCCGCCGTCCAGGCAGGCGTTGGCCTCGGCCGGATTGGGCAGGCGCTGCCCGAAGGCGATGGGGACGTTGGGGAGCAGGTCCTTGGCCCGCTTGGCGAGGTAGTTCCAATGGCCCGGCGGAATGTCGCGACCGATGGAGGATTCAGGGGCCTCCTGCCAGCCGACGGTGACGCTGATCATGTCGACGCCGCAATCGGCGGCCTGTTGCATCAGCTCGAAGCACTCGTCCTCGGTGTTGCCGCCCCACTTGTCCATCAGCTCGGTGCCGTTCAGGCGGACGATCAGCGGATGGTCGGGGGTCGCCTGCTTGATGGCGTCGATCAGTTCGCGCATGAACCGGCCGCGATTGGTCACCGAACCGCCATACTCGTCGGTGCGCTGGTTGGTGAACTTGGAATTGAAGGTCGCCAGCAGATAGCCCATGAAACTGGTGATCTCGGTGCCGTCGAACCCGGCCTTGATCGAGCGTACCGCGGCTTCCGCGTGTTCCTTGATGGTCTGCCTGATCTGGTCCTTGGTGATCTCCCGGGGGGCGCGGAAGTGGGGCAGGGTCTGGGGGACGATCGAGGGCTGGATGCAGTAACCGAGGTCGATGCCGCCATAACGGCCGGCATGCAGGATCTGTTGGATCGCCATGCCGCCATTGTCCTTGATCATGCGGGCGATCATCTCGAACTGCGGCAGGAACTTGTCGTCGAAGATGGCGACCTGGCGGAAATAGGCTTTGCCCTCGCCCAGGGGGTCCGGATAGGCCCCCTGGTTGGTGATGATGCCGCATCCCGTTTCGGCGATTACCCTGGTCCGGGCCAATTCACGCGGCGTGATGAAGCCGTCGCGGGTGTTGTAGTTGGAAACGCAGCAGGCCCCGTATTTGACCCGGTTCTTGATCTGCCGTCCCGCGAACGTGGTCGGTGAAAACAGGGTCTTGAGCTTCGATTCACCCGGACGGGTCATGACACCAACCTCCTAAGCTTGATTATTTTCGGCCGCCAAATGGGCGGTGACCGTTTCACGCAAGGTGCGCCGCAGGATTTTTCCCGCCGGCGAGAGGGGAAATTCAGGCACGATTTCAAGCCGTTCCGGCAGCTTGAACTTGGCGATTCGTTGTGCCAACAGGAATTCCTTCAGACCGTCGAAGGTCAGTTTCTGGTCGGGCATCAAGGTGACGAACGCGCATGCCTTCTCGCCAAAGACCTTGTCGGGCATGGCGACGACGGCGACGCCGTGAACCGAGGGATGCTTGAGGATGTAGTTTTCCAATTCGTCGGTGCTGATCTTTTCCCCGCCCCGGTTGATCAGATCATTCTTACGCCCTTCGGTGACGACATAGCGACCAGACTTCCTGACGATGTCGCCCATGCGATAAAAGCCGTCGGGGGTGAAGGCCTTGGCGTTGACCTCGGGGGCATTGTAGTAGCCGCGAATGGTGTAGGGGCCGCGAACGATCAGCTCGCCAGCCTCGCCATCGGGCACGTCGTTGCCTTCGGGGTCGATCACCCTGATCTCGTCGTCGTCGCAGATCGGCGCGCCCGAGCTTTCGAGGATTTTGTCATCCGGATCATCCAGGCGGGTCAGGTTGAGCAATCCCTCGGCGGTTCCGTAGACTTCTTGGAATTGGCAGCCGAGCCGCTTGCGCAGGCGGTCACGCAGTTCCGGCGACAGGCGGGCGCCGCCGTTCTGGACGACCCGCAGTGAACTCTTGTCGAACTGGTCGAGTTTCGGATCGTTCAGCCAGTTGACGACCAGGGGGACGGCAGCGGGAATGGCGGTGACCTTCTCGCGCTCGACGAGGGTGAAGACCGTTTCGCAATCCACCTTGGGCGCGATCACCACCCGCCCGCCCCAGGCAAGCGCGCCAAAGGCGCCGGGCGAGCCAAGGGTGTAGTTGTGCGCCAGCGGCAGCGCCGCCAGCAGGACGGTATCGGGACCGAACCCCGCGATTTCCGCGCTTCGCCTGAAATTATAGATATAGTCGTTGTGCGTTCTGGGAATCAGCTTCGGCAGCGCCGTGGTGCCGCCGGACAACAGCATCAGGACGACATCTTCCGGATCGAGCACGATGGCCTGGACGGCGTCGAGATCGGCCTGGCGCGGAGGGGTCCGCAGCAGCGTGGTCAGCGAAACCTGTCCGTCCAGCGCTTCGCCCTGCACCATGATCTGCTTTAGCGATGGGACCTCGGCCTTGACGGTCTCGGCCATCGGCCGGAAATCGAAATCGCGGACTCTCTCGGGTATGAACAGTGCCGTGGCGCCGGAAAATGAGCCGAAATGAGTAAGCTCTTCCTCGCGATGCGGGGGGAGCGCCATCACCGGAATCACGCCGATGCGCGTCAGGGCGAGAAACACGGAAAAGAAGTCGGCCCCATTGGGCATCTGAAAGACGACGCGGTCGCCCTTGCGAAGACCAAGCCCATGGAAATGGGCCGCCAATCGTTGCGTGTCATTCCAGCATTGGCCGAGAGTCAAGCGCGTGGCTCCGTCAACCACCGCCACATGGTCGGGGCGCGCCTCGGCAAGCGCCATGAAGAACTGCGGGATGGTTCGGTCACCCCAATACCCCTTGGCGCGATAGGCGCGCCCGAACTCATCCGGCCACGGGGTGCAGCCTGACAACATGACGACCTCCCTTGTTTGTATCGGCGGTCACGCCGCCCTGATTTTCCGGGATTATTAAATGCAAAATCATAAAATGCAACAGCATTAAACGACGGAAATTTTTGTGCGATGCAGCAATATTGCTGCCTGATCACGCCGGAAAACACACGATCGCCGGCCGGTTAAAAAATAAATGCCGTTGCATTAAATGCAATCTCATGAGATTGTTGCGCCATAACGCCGCAGGGGCATGCCCTTCAAGCGGCGGCAAAATGGGGTGCCGCAAGTGGTTTGCCCCGAGGGATGCGAACGTCAAGGGAGGTCAAAATGACCAGGATATCTCGCCGCGGCGCGCTGCTGGCCGGCGCTGCCGTTGCTGCTACCGGATTGATGCCGACCCGCTTTGCCATCGGTCAAACCGCGAAGGTGCGTGTCGGCCTGATGCTGCCGTATTCGGGCACCTATGCCGGGCTGGGTGAGGCGATCACCAGCGGCTTGAAGATGGCGGTGGATGCCCGTGGTGGAAAATTGGGTGGGCGTGAGGTCGAATACATTCTTCTGGACGACGAATCCAATCCGGGAAAAGGGCCGGAGAATGCCAGCAAGCTGATCGCCGGTGACCATGTGGACTTTCTGGTCGGTACCGTCCATTCCGGGGTTGCTCTGGGCATGGCCAAGGTGGCGGCCGATACCGGCGCCATGCTGATCATTCCCAATGCTGGTGTTGGCGCCGCCACGGGACCGATGTGCGCGCCGAACATCTTCCGCACCTCGTTCAGCAACTGGCAGCCGGCCTATCCCATGGGCAAGGTCGCCTGGGATCGCGGCATGCGCAATGTCGTCACCATTTCCTGGAAGTACGGCGCCGGCGAAGAGCAGTTGGGCGGCTTCGAGGAGGGCTTCACCCAGCGGGGGGGCAAGATCGTCAAGCGGATCTTGCTGCCTTTCCCCAACGAGGAATTTCAGGCCAATTTGACGGAGATCGCCTCGCTGAGGCCCGACGGCGTATTCGCGTTCTTTGCCGGCTCGGGCGCGCTGAAGTTCGTCAAGGACTATGCCGCCGCCGGGTTGAAATCCATTCCCTTGATGGGCACGGGGTTCCTGACCGATGGTGTCCTGGCCGGGCAGGGCGAGGCGGCGGAAGGGGTGCTGACCACCCTGCATTACGCCGATGCTCTCGACACGCCTGATAACAAGAAATTCCGCGCCGACTTCAAGGCGTTTTCCGGCAAGGAAGCCGACGTCTACGCGGTGCAGGGGTATGATGGCGGCCAGCTCCTCGCCATCGGCATGGACGCGGTCAAGGGCGACACCACCGCCGGGTCAAGGGCCGCTCTGATCGCGGCCATGGAGGTTGCCGAGATCAAAAGCCCCCGAGGCGCCTTCACCCTGTCCAAAGCCCATAATCCGGTTCAGGACATCTATCTGCGTCAGGTCAAGAACGGGCAGGAGATCGTGCTGGGCGTCGCGCACAAGGCCTTGGCGGACCCCGCCAAGGGCTGCAAGTCGGCCTAGTCGATGAGCGGAGGAAGGGCCCTGCCGGATGTGCCGGGCCCTTCCTCCATCGCCATGCCCCGGGGGCGCCGCAATGGATATCTGGTTCTTCCTGATTCAGGTCATGAATGGGGTTCAGTACGGGCTTTTGCTGTTTCTCGTCGCCAGCGGGTTGACGTTGATTTTCGGCATCATGGGCATCATCAACCTTGCCCATGGATCGTTCTACATGCTGGGAGCCTATTTGACGTTCTGGCTTCTGCAAACCGTGGACAGCCTGTTTCTGGCGATCTTGCTGGCGCTGCCGATCTCGGCGGCGGTCGGCTATTTGATCGAGGCGTTGCTTGTCCGTGTCCTTTACCGGCGTGACCATCTGGATCAGGTGCTGCTGACCTACGGCCTGATCCTGATCTTCAACGAGGCGCAACGTATGCTGTGGGGGGGCGACGTCCATGGCATCAAGGTGCCTGGCGGCCTCGATTGGTCGATACGGTTGACGGAGACCCTGAGCTATCCGGTTTATCGCATCGCCCTCTCGGCGGTTTGCGCCGCCTTGGCCGGCGGCATGTATCTGGTCATTCAACGCACCCGATTCGGCATGTGGATCAGGGCCGGAGCCTCGAACCGGGACATGGTCGCCGCGTTGGGCATCAACGTGAAGCTGCTGTTCGGCGCGGTCTTCGCGGTGGGGGCGGTGCTGGCGGCTCTGTCGGGCGCCATCGCCGCTCCCATCAACTCCATCGGGCCGGGCATGGGGGATTCCATTCTGATCATCTGTTTTGTGGTGGTGGTGATCGGCGGGGTGGGCTCGATCAAGGGCGCGTTCCTCGGTGCCCTCCTCATTGGTCTGGCGGACACCTTCGGCAAGGTTCTTGCCCCGGACTTCGCCAGTTTTTCCGTCTATGGGGTGATGGCCGTCGTGCTGCTTGTCAAGCCGAGGGGGCTGTTCGCATGAGCCGCCTTCCTCGCTCGCTTGCCGTCGTGCTGACGCTCTCGGTTGTTCTGCTCGCCCTTTATCCCGTGTTCGGCCAAGTGGTGTTTCCGAACAAACACGCCTTCCTGATGCAAAAGCTCACCGGCATCATGATCATGGCGGTGATGGCCATGAGCCTTGACCTTCTGGTCGGGGTCGCCGGCCTCGTCAGCCTGGGACATGCGGCGTTCTTCGGTCTGGGCGGCTATATGTTGGCGATGCTCTCGCCGGAATATGCGGCGGCCAACCTGTGGCTGGTTCTGCCGGCGACACTGATCGCCGTCGCTTTCGCCGCCGCAATCGTCGGCTACCTGTCGATTCGCACCTCGGGTATCTATTTCATCATGGTGACTCTGGCTTTTGGCCAGATGGGGTTCTACTTCTTCAATGATTCAAAGTTCGCCGGGGGATCCGACGGGGCCTACATCATGGTCAAGCCCGCGGTCGAGATCCTTGGCGTATCCGTGCTGAATCTTGGCGACAAGAGAACTCTTTATTATGTCGGGTTCGGCACCCTGGTCGGCGTCTATCTGCTGCTGCGTGTCTTGCTGGCGTCACCCTTCGGCCGGGTGGTCAGTGCCATCGGGGTCAATGAGAACCGCGTCCGCGGACTGGGCTTCGACCCGGTCGTCTATAAGCTGGTCGCTTTTACCATCGGCGGGACGATCGCCGGGCTCGCGGGGTTTCTGGCCGCGATCCAATACGGCTTCGTCAACCCGGCCACCCTGTCCTGGCACCATTCCGGCGAGGCGCTGGTCATGGTGATTCTGGGGGGTATGGGGACGTTGTTCGGGCCTGCCATCGGCGCCTTTGTCTTTGAACTGGCGCGGATGGGGTTCGAGGCCATGACCGACCACTGGCTGTTGCCGATGGGGGCGATGATCATCGCTATCGTGCTTGTTCTGCCCAAGGGGATCGGTGGATTCCTGCTTCAAGTGTTTTCCGCGCGGTCCAAGGTGGAGGATGGGCAATGACCGGCGAGCCGAAAGTGGTGCTGGAAACGCGCGGGTTGACCAAGTCCTTCGGTGGTCTGGTGGCGGTCAACTCGGCGAACTATCGTTTCGTCGAGCGCCAGGCCCACGCGATCATCGGCCCCAACGGTGCCGGCAAGAGCACCTTCGTCAATCTGTTGACGGGACATTTTCCGCCGACCGGCGGCGAGATTCTCTTCAAGGGGCAGCAGATCACCGGCTTTCCTGCCCACAAGGTTTCCCGGCTGGGGGTGGGACGAAGCTATCAGAAGACAAACGTCTTTCCGGTGTTCAGTTGCTTCGAGAACTGTCGATTGGCGGCGCAAGCGCAACTGCCGTCCTCGATGCGCTTCCTGCGCCCCGCCGGGAGGTACAAGGAGGTCAATGAGCAGGCCGACCGGGCGCTGGCGCTTTGCGGGCTGGGATCGCGCCGTGACCGGGTTGCCGGCACCATGTCCTATGGAGAGCAGCGACAGCTTGAAATCGGCATGGTTCTGGCAACCAATCCCGAAGTCCTGGTGCTCGACGAGCCGTTGGCCGGCATGGGCAAGGAGGAGTCCGAGAAAATGGTCGGACTGCTCAAGGATCTGGCGCGCCACTTTACCCTGATCTTGATCGAGCACGACATGGACGCCGTCTTCTCCATCGCCGAGGTTCTGACCGTGATGGTCAACGGCACCGTGCTCGAAAGTGGGCCGGTCGAGATCATCCGGGCGTCGAAGGCGGTGCAGGACGCCTATCTCGGCGATGGCGCGGAGGCCTACTGATGACCACGTTTATCGAAGGCGCCGGCCTCCACACCTACTACGGCTCCAGCCATGTTCTCCACGGTATCGACTTCGCGGTCCGGCGGGGCGAGACGGTGGCGTTGATGGGGCGTAACGGTATGGGCAAATCGACGTTGCTGAAAAGCCTGCTTGGCGTCGTAAGGCCCCGCCAGGGCAAGGTGAGGATCAATGGCGCCGATGTTACCGGTGCCGATACCCATGCCATCATCCGCCGGGGGATCGCCTATGTGCCCGAGGGGCGGGGGATGTTTCACAACCTGACGGTTCGCGAGCATCTCGTCATGTCGGCACGGCCGGGCGTCGACGGACGGCGGGACTGGAGTTTCGAGCGCATCCTGGAGACGTTTCCGCGATTGGCCGAGCGCCTGGGCAGTCTCGGAACCCATCTTTCGGGGGGCGAACAGCAGATGTTGGCCGTGGGCCGGGCACTGATGACCAACCCGGATCTGTTGATCCTCGACGAGGCGACGGAAGGGTTGGCGCCCCTGATCCGGCGTGAAATCTGGTACGTCATCCGCTCGATCAAGGACACCGGCATCGCCAGCATCATCGTCGATAAGAACGTCAATGTCCTGCTCGGCCTGGCTGACCGGCACGTCATTCTGGTCAAGGGCGAGGTGGTGTATGACGGATCCGATCTGACGCCCGATTCCGAAATCCTCAAGCGCCATATCGGCGTCTGATCCGGTCGTGGAGGTTTGGGGAGCCGATGGATGTTGGTCTGATCAAGGCGGAGGGATAATGAACACCACAAATTTCGCGACATCTGTCCAGGAACGGTATTTCGAGGACTACATTTCCGGGGTGGTTCACCGGTTCGGGTCCATCGCCGTCGATCAGGATGAAATCATCGCCTTCGCGTCAAGGTATGACCCCCAATCGATCCATACAGATCCGGAGGCCGCGCGCCACGGTCCTTTCAAGGGCCTGATCGCCAGCGGCTGGATGACCGCCGGGCTGATGATGCGTCTTTATTGCGAGCATTATCTGTCGGCGGTGGCCAGTCTCGCCTCGCCGGGAATCGACGAACTGCGCTGGATACAGCCGGTCCGACCGGGTGACAGTCTTTCCATCCGCATAACCGTCAAGGGTGCCCGGCGGTCACGGTCAAAGCCCGACCGAGGTCTTGTCACGTCCTTCGTCGAGGTCTTGAACCAATCTGACGCCGTCGTGATGAGCTTTACCGCCATGAACATGCTGTTATGTCGGAGCGCCTGACGGGCCGTCGGAAATGCCGCGAATGGCGATTGATCCGTATTCTCGTGGCGCCGGCTCTAAGATAGCATGCCTGCCGTATCAGCCCGATCCGGGGCGTTCGGATGATGGCATGGGAGAGACAGGAATGAAGACCAACGAAAATCTTGCCGAGGCATTTGCCGGAGAGAGCCAAGCCAACCGGAAATATCTCGCTTATGCCGATGCCGCCGCTAAGGATGGCCTGCCCGAGGTCGCCAAATTGTTCCGGGCGGTTGCGGCGGCGGAAACCATACACGCCCATGCCCATCTCCGTGCCATGGGTGGGGTCAAGGCGACGGCCGAAAATCTGAAGGCCGCCATTTCCGGTGAAAAGCACGAGTTCGAGACGATGTATCCGGCTTTTGTCGCCACCGCCGAGGCCGAAGGGGCCAAGCTGGCGGCTCTGTCGATGCGGCACGCCCTGGAGGTCGAGAAAGTCCACCACGGCCTGTTCGTCGATGCCTTGGCCGCCGTGGAAGCCGGGCATGATCTGCCCGAGGGCGCCATCCATGTCTGCGCCATCTGTGGACATACGGTGATCGGCGAGGCGCCGGATCAGTGCCCGGTGTGCAAGGCCAAGGCGGAAAAGTTCACCCGGATCGCCTGAACCTGGTGGTCAAGGGCGTCAATATTGAGATGTCGAAGAAGGGGGGCGTTTCCGTCAGGACGCCGCGAGAGACGTCCCCTCCCGTCCGAAGACCGCGCATCTGCCCGCCAAACACGGCATGCCTTAGCGGCAGGTGCGCCGGTGTACCATGCTGCGCATCCGCTTTCGAGATGAGGTTGCTGCCATGCCGACGCTTTTCGATCCGATCACCATAGGTGCGCTTGACCTTCCCAACCGTGTCATCATGGCGCCGCTGACGCGCAGCCGGGCGGGGGCCGCCCGTGTCCCCAACCGATTGATGGCGGAATACTACGTTCAGCGCGCGTCGGCGGGATTGATCATCAGCGAGGCGACGTCGGTGACCCCCATGGGCGTGGGGTACGCCGAGACCCCGGGAATCTGGTCGGAGGATCAGGTTGAAGGCTGGAAGCTGGTTACGTCGGCGGTTCATGCCGCCGGGGGTAGGATCGTTCTCCAACTCTGGCATGTGGGGCGGATATCCGATCCGGTGTTTCTTGATGGCGCCCTGCCGGTGGCGCCTTCCGCCATTGCCGCCGAAGGCCATGTCAGTCTGGTTCGCCCCGAGCGTCCCTACGTGACGCCTCGCGCCCTCGCTACCGAGGAAATCCCCGGCATCGTCGCCGATTATCGCAAGGCTGCCGAAAACGCCCTGCGTGCCGGTTTCGATGGCGTCGAGATCCATGGCGCCAACGGCTACCTGCTCGACCAGTTCCTGCAGGATCGTACCAACCACCGAACCGATCGTTACGGTGGCTCCATCGAGAATCGCGCCCGCCTGATGCTCGAAGTCACCGACGCCGCCATCGCCGTATGGGGGGGCGATCGCGTCGGGTTGCATCTGGCACCGCGCGGGGATGCCCACAGCATGGGCGATTCCGATCCGGCGGCGACGTTCGGCTATGTGGCAAGCGAGGTGGGCCGGCGCGGTATCGCCTTCATCTTCACCCGCGAGTCATTGGGCGGGAACCGCCTCAGTCCGCAGTTGAAGGCGGCGTTCGGCGGCGTGCTCATCGCCAACGAAGGGTTCACCAAGGCAACGGCCGATGTGGAACTGCAATCCGGCCAGGCCGACGCGGTGGCCTTCGGGAAACTGTTCATCGCCAATCCCGATCTGCCTCGCCGTCTGGCACTGGATGCACCGCTGAACGAGCCTTTGCCGCAAACCTTTTTCGCCCAGGGGCCGGGCGGCTACACCGACTATCCGGCGCTGAACGGAGGATAGTTTTGGTGCACGGGAGTCTACTGTTTCGTATCGATGAACAATGAGTTCCGCGCTGGGGGGATTGGAACGGGCGCCAACAGGGGCTAATTTTCTCCCCAGGAACAACCTGTAGAGGACATCGGAATGGCTCCCGTCATCGCTCAGAAAGCCCCCTATGCCGTCGAGCTGGAGGCCGGCAAGACCTATTATTATTGCACATGTGGCAAAAGTGCCGGCCAGCCTTTCTGCGACGGTAGCCACAAGGGAAGCGAATTCACCCCAAAGGCATTCACCGCCCAGGAAAGCGGAACGGCATATTTGTGCGGTTGCAAGCATAGCGGCAACGAGCCGTTTTGCGACGGTCGTCACAAGACGCTGTGACCGTGACGGGCGGCGTACCGGTTGGTACGCCGCCTTTGGCCGCTTGGCGGTTCACTCGGCCGGGGCTTCTGCCCGTCCGGCAACGACGCCGCGCTCGGCGGCGATAAAGGTATAGATCACCGGCAGCACGAACAGGGTGAACAGGGTGCCGATGCTCATGCCCGACACGATCACCACCGCGATGGAAAAGCGCGACGCCGCGCCGGCACCGCTGGCGAAGACCAGCGGGATCAGGCCGGTGACCATGGCCGCCGTGGTCATCAGGATCGGGCGCAGTCGCAGGCCGGCGGCGGCCTTGACCGCCTCCAGGCGGCTCATGCCCTGCTGTTCCTGGCACTCGCGCGCCACCTCGCAGATCAGGATGCCGTGCTTGGTGATCAGGCCGATCAGCGTGACCAGCCCCACCTGGGTATAGATGTTCATGCTGGCCGCGCCCAGCGCCAGCGGGATCAGGGCGCCGCAAATGGACAGCGGTACCGACACCATGATCACCAATGGATCGCGGAAGCTTTCAAACTGCGCCGCCAGCACCAGGAAGATCACCACCAGGGCGAAGACGAAGGTCAACGCCAGGGCGTTGCCTTCCTGTTTGTATTGCCGCGACTGGCCGGCGTAATCGATGGTGGTGCCCTGGGACAGCACCTCGCCGGCAAGCCGGTCTAATTGCTCCAACGCCTGTCCCAGGGTGACGCCGGGCATGGGGAATGCCTGGATGGTGAACGAATTCAACTGATTGAACTGGTTGAGCGACACCGGTCGCACCGCGTGGCCGAGGGTGACCAGCGATGACAGCGGAATGGCGGTACCGTCGGCGGCGCGCACATGGAAGCGCCCCAGCTGCGCCGGGTCGAGGCGGAATTCCCGCGGCACCTGCGGAATCACCTGATACGAGCGGCCCTGCAGACTGACCAGATTGACGTAATTGCCGCCGGTCATGGTTGCCAACGCCTCGCCGATCTGCTGCATGGAAATGCCGAAGGTGGCGGCCTTGTCGCGGTCGATGTCCACCTTGGTCTGCGGGCTCTCGAACTTGAGGTCGCCGTCGATGAAGGCGAACATCCCCGAGCCTTGGGCGCGGCGCAGGATTTCCGCCTGCATGTCCTGCAATTCGCGGTAATCGCTGGTGCCCGAGACCACGAACTGCACCGGCAAGCCATCGACGCCGGGCAGCGACGGCGGTGGGAAAACCGAAGCCTTGACCCCCGACACCTCGTTCAACGCCATCTGGAAGGCGGCGGTCAGGGCCTTGGCGGCGCGCTTGCGTCCTTCCCAGGCGGTGAGGACCGCGCCGCCAAAGCCGTTGTTGTTGGAGCCCAGTCCGTTGATCAGGAAGACGTCGCGGGTTTCGGGGAACGACGCCAGCTTGGCGTTGATCTGGCGCGAAAAGGCTTCCATGAAGTCGAGATTGGCCGAGGCCGGACCGGTATAGGCGGTGAAGACCACTCCCTGGTCTTCCTCGGGTGCCAGTTCGGTCGGCACCGCCAGGAACAGGAAGGGCAGGCTGCCCATTACGATGGCGGCGAACAGCAAGGTGGTCGGGCGGTCGGCCAGCGATGCCGCCAACCAGCGTTCGTAGACCGCCCGCACCCGGTCGAAGCTGCGGTCGATCAGGGCGGGCAGGCCACGTTTGTCGTTGTCGTGCCTGAGAATGCGCGAGCACATCATGGGCGAGAGGGTCAAGGCGACGATGCCCGACACCACCACCGATCCCGCCAGCGTCAACGCGAATTCCTTGAACAGCGATCCGGTCAGTCCGCCCATGAAGGCGATGGGGGCGTAGACCGCCGCCAGGGTGATGGTCATCGAGATCACCGGGCCGGAAATCTCGCGCGTCCCGACCAGGGCGGCCTGCACCGGCGATAGTCCCTCTTCGATATGGCGGTGGACGTTTTCCACCACCACGATGGCGTCGTCCACCACCAGCCCGATGGCCAGGACCATGGCCAGCAGGGTCAGCAGGTTGATGGAAAAGCCCAGCGACAGCAGCAGCACCGCCACACCCACCAGCGACAGCGGCACGGTGATCACCGGGATGGCGACGGAACGCACGCTGCCCATGAAGAAGAAGATCACCACCATGACGATCAACGCCGCCTCGACGATGGTGCTGGCGACCTCGTGGATGGCGGAATCGATGAACAGGGTGGAATCATAGGCGACCTTGGCCGAAAGCCCCGGCGGCAGTTGCGCCTTGATCTGGGGCAACGTCTCTTCGCGCACCTGACGGATCACCGATAGGGGGTTGGCTTCCGGCGTGGTGTAGATGCCGACGAAGATGGCCCGCTCGCCGCTGGCGAACACGCTCATATCCTCGCTTTCCGGCCCCAATTCCACCTTGGCGACGTCGCCGAGGCGCACCAGGCGGGAACCGTCATGCTTGACCACCAGACGCCGGAATTCCTCCACCGTCTTCAGATCGGTGTCGGCCTGGGTGTTGACCACGTCGAACGAGCCCTTGGTGGCGCCGGCGGCCGAGGTGAAATTATTGCTGGTCAACGCCCGGCTGAGATCGTCGGGTCCCATGCCGTATTGGGCCAGTTTCTCCGGATCGAGCCAGACCCGCATGGAGAACTTCTGCCCACCGAATACTTCCGGATTGGCTACGCCGGGCACCGAGGCCAGCTTGGGCTGGATCACCCGCATGACGTAATCTGTGATCTGCTGCTGACTGAGACGGTCCGACGAAAAAGCGAGGTAGGCCGAGGCGAAGGACTGGCCGGTCTCCTTCTTGATGACCGGATCGTTGATCCCGCGCGGCAGCAGGGTGCGGACCTCGTTGGTCTTGCTCATGACCTCGGTCATGGCCGTTTCCGGGTCCTCGTTGAGGCGGATGTAGGCCTTGATCTCGCTCATGCCGGGCAAGGAGCGCGAGGTCAGGTAGTTGATGCCCTGGGCCGTGGCCACCGCCTTTTGCAGCGGCTGGGTGACAAAGCCCTGAATCAGGTCGGAATCGGCGCCGGGATAGGTGGTGGTTATGGTGATGACCGTGTTGGTCATTTCGGGGTACTGCCGTACCGGCAGACTCATCAGCGCCCGCAGGCCGACGAAGAGGATCAGCAGGCTGACCACCGAGGCCAGCACCGGCCGCTTGATGAAGATGTCGAACATGATGTGGCTGTCTCCTCGACCACCAAGGGCTAGCGCAGCACCGTCTTGCCCGGAAGCTTGAGCGGGTCCTCGGCGGCGATCTGGACCAGGCTGCCGTTCTCCAGCTTGACCTGACCGGACGTAACCACGACGTCGCCCGCTCGGATGCCCTTCCGGACCACCACCCGGCCGCCCTGGCGTTCGCCCAGTTCGACCACCGCCCGCTCGGCCCTGAGAATCGCCTTGCCATCGGCACCGGCCTCTTCCCGCACCACGAATACCGCGTCGCCGTGCAGGGCGTAGGTAATGGCGGCGGCAGGGACCGTGATCACGGGCTCGGTCTCGGGCCGGTTGATATCGATCTTGGCGAACATGCCGGGGCGAAGGCGCCGTTCGGCGTTGGGGAAGCGGGCTTGGACCGCCAGCATGCCGGTCTTGGCTTCGACCTGCGGTTCCAGCGCGGCGATTTCACCGATGAAGGTCATGTCCGGCCAAGCGTCGGTGGTCATCCGCACGTTCTGGCCTACGGCGATGAGACCGAGATCCTTTTGCGATACCGAAAAGTCGCACAGCATCTGCGACAGGTCCTGAAGATTGACGATGGTTTGGCCCGGCTGGATGTACTGACCGAGATCAACCTTGCGCATCCCCAGCGCCCCGTCGAAGGGGGCGAACACCGACTTCTTGGCGATCTGAGCTTGCAGACCGGCTGTCTTGGCCGCCTTGACCTTGAACTCGGCCTCGGCCTTGTCCACCGCCGACTGGCTGACGGTGTCCGAGCGCAGCAGCGCCTTGGAGCGGTCATAGGTGATGCGGGCCAGATCCTGATCGGCCTGGGCGCTGCGCAGGTCGCTCAGTTCCACCTCGGCATCGAGGCGGACCAGCAATTGGCCGCGCCTGACCTCTTGGCCGGACTGGAAGCTGATTTCCTTGATCAGGCCGGACAACGAGGCGCTGATATCGACACCGTTCTGGGCCTGGAGGGTCCCGACCGCCGCGACCACGCCTTGCCAGTTGACCGCCTCGGCCTGGGCGGTGGTTACCGCCACCACCGGTTTGGCCAAGGTGGCGAAGTACTGCTTGATCATGTGGTTGCGGAACGCGACGAAACCGAACACGCCGCCGAACACGACGCCGCTGGCGATCAGCATGAGGATGATCCGCTTGGCCTTCATGGCGCGGCTCCCGGATTGGAGGGGGAAAGAAGGGTGAGGGCGAATTCCATCAGCCGGCGGGCATCGCCCTGGTCGCCCCTGTGGATGCCCATCAGGCGCTGGAAATAGAGGCCGTCCATGGCGGTGCAGACCAGGCCGGCGCGTACGATGTCGGGGCTGTCGCTGCTCAGGCGCTCGCGCCACTTGGCGTACATGGCGTGGATCGGCTCCATCAGCAGCGGATTGAGCGTCACCGCCGCCAGCAGCGCGCCGCCGACCGGATCGTTGGCCGGGCCGTTGGGATCGAAGCAGGCCCTTACCAGGGTGCGGGCCCAACGATAGGGGCCTTCCGGCTCCTGGGCGTAGTAGGACTGATTGATCTGGTCGCATTGGTCGGTCAGCCGCTGAACCATGCCGCGGATCAGATCGTCCTTGCTGCGGAAGTGATAGAGCACGCCGCCCTTGCTGATCCCGGCCACCGTGGCGGCCTTGTCCAGCGTCAGTTTGCCCACCCCGGCATCGCGGACGATGGTCATGGCGGCGTCAATGATTTTGTCCCTGGTGCTCATGTCCCGCTATACCGTCCGGACGGTTCTGTACCGGCTGGACGGTATAGCCAAATGACCAGCGTTCGTCCAGCCACTCCGCAGCATGGCTGATCCGCGTCAGGTGCGGCCCCGGCCTTCGCCTCAGCCCGAGACCCGGTTGGCGGGAAGGCGGACGATACGCAGCAGATTGGTCGATCCGGCGGTGCCGAACGGCATTCCGGCGATGATCACCAGCGGCTTGCCATCCCGGACGAAGCCTTCGCGAGTGGCGATACCCGATGCCTTGGCCACCATGTCCTCGACATTGGCGGCGTCCTCGGTATGGACGGAATGGACGCCCCAGGCCAGCGAGACATGCCGGGCGGTGGCGGCATTCGGGGTCAGGCTGAGGATGGGGGCTTCCGGGCGTTCGCGGGCGATGCGCAAGGTGGTGAAGCCCGAGGTGGTGTAGGCGACGATGGCGCCGACCGACAGGATGCCGGTGACCTGGCAGACGGCGGCGCTGATGGCGTCGGCGTCGTTGGCCTCGGGTTTGGCGTCGCCGCTGCCGATGCCGGCGTGGTAGTTGCGGTCGCTTTCCACCCGGCAGATGATGCGGCTCATCATGGCGACGGCTTCGATCGGATAGCGTCCCGAGGCCGATTCCGCCGACAGCATCACCGCATCGGCGCCGGCGAAGACGGCGGTGGCGACGTCGGAGGCCTCGGCGCGGGTGGGGGTCGGGGCCTCGATCATGGATTCCAGCATCTGGGTGGCCACCACCACCGGCTTGCCGGCATTGCGGCAGGCGCGGATGATGCGCTTTTGCAGGCCGGGGACGTCCTCGGGCGGCAATTCGACGCCGAGATCGCCGCGCGCCACCATCACCGCGTCGGAAAGCGCCACGATCTCGTCGAGGCGGTCGATGGCCGAGGGCTTTTCCAGCTTGGACAGGATGCGGGCGCGGCCGCCGATCAGGGCGCGGGCCTCGGCGACGTCCTCGGGGCGCTGCACGAACGACAGGGCGATCCAATCGATGCCCAGGTCCAGGGCGAAGGCGAGGTCGTGGCGATCCTTGTCGGTCAGTGGCGACAGCGGCAGCACCGCATCGGGAACGTTCACTCCCTTGCGGTCGGACAGCGGGCCGGCGACCATCACCACCGTCTGGGCAAAATCAGGGCCGCACATCTCGACCCGCAGGCGGATCTTGCCGTCGTCCAGCAGCAGATCCGAGCCGGGGGTGAGGGCGGCCAGGATCTCGGGATGGGGCAGGGGGGCGCGGGTATCGTCCCCTGGCTCGGGCGACAGATCGAGGCGGAAGGACTGACCGGGCTTCAGAACGACTTTGCCGCTCCCGAATACGCCCAGCCGCAACTTCGGCCCTTGCAGATCGGCCAGGATGGCGATGGGGCGGCCCTTTTCGGCCTCCAGGCGGCGGATCTCCTTGAAGCGTTCCAGGTGGTCGGCGTGACTGCCATGGCTGAAATTGAGGCGAAACACGTCGGCCCCCGCCTCCCACAGCGCCCGGATCATCTCGGGGCCGGAACTGGCGGGTCCCAGGGTGGCGACGATACGGGTGTTGCGCTGCTGTCTCATCGGGAGGTCTCGCTGCGGCGGAAAAGGGGGAAAAACCCCACGGGCGGGTCGCCCGTGGGGAAGGTTGCCGGAGCAGGGGAGGGAACCAACACTCTCCAGCGGGGACACCGTCAGCGGTTGACCAGCTTGGCCGGGACGCTAAGGATCAGGGCGACGCCTGCCACCAGGAAGCCCGCCAGAACATACATGCCGATGTCGGTGCTGGCGGTCAGATCCTTGATCCAGCCGATCAGGTAGGGAGCGGCGAAGCCGGCCAGATTACCCACCGAGTTGATGACGGCGATTCCGGCCGCCGCCGACACGCCGGTCAGGAAGGCCGTTGGCAGGCTCCAGAACAGCGGCAGCGAGGTGATCACTCCGGCGGAAGCCAGGGACAGGAAGGCGATGGCGACCACCGTATTCTGTGCGGCCAGGGTACTGCCGATCAGGCCGACCGCTCCCAGCAGCATGGGAATGACCATGTGCCAGCGGCGCTCGCGATGCTTGTCGGCGCTGTGGCCGAAATACAGCATGGCCACCACCGCCGCGGCGTTGGGAATGGCGGTCAACAGGCCGACCTGAAGCACTCCCTTGACGCCGGCGGCCTTGATCAGGGTCGGCATCCAGAAGCTCAGGCCGTACAGGCCCATCACCGAGCTGAAGTAGATCAGGCTCATCCACCATACGCGGATATCGCCGAATACGGCACCGAGCGAGGGGTGTTCCACCTTTTCCTTGGTGTCGTGGAGAATGGCGCCCTCCAGGATCTGCTTCTCGCGCTCGTTCAGCCACTTGGCCGAACGGATGCCGTTGTCCAGGTAGGCGAGGGTGGCCACGCCCATCAGGATCGACGGAACCGCCTCAAGCAGGAACATCCATTGCCAGCCGGCCCAGCCGTTGGCGCCGGCCCAACTGTCCATGATCCAGCCGGACAGCGGGCCGCCGACGACCCCCGCCAGCGGGATGGCGGTCATGAAGGCGGCGATGATCTTGGCCCGCCGCGCCGACGGGTACCAATAGGTGAGATACAAGATGATGCCGGGGAAGAAGCCGGCCTCGGCCACGCCCAGAAGAAAGCGCATGACATAGAACATCATCTCGCCGTTGAGGAACATGAAGGCCCCGGAAACGATGCCCCAGGTGATCATGATGCGGGCGATCCAGACCTTGGCGCCGACCCGGTGGAGGATGACGTTGCTGGGCACCTCGAAGAAGAAGTAGCCGAGAAAGAAGATACCGGCGCCAAGGCCGAAGACGGTGTCGCTGAACTTGAGGTCGCTCAGCATCTGCAATTTGGCGAAGCCGACATTGACCCGGTCAAGATAGGCGACGATGTAGCACAGCATCAGGAACGGAATGATCCGCCATGCGACCTTGCGGTAGGTGGCGGCTTCTTCGGCGGCGGATACGTCCGCCGGCGGCGCGCCGACGGCGCTGGTGGAATGATGGTTCATGGACATTTCCTCGTTGCTGCTGGTTACGGGGAACGGCTCGTCGCCGCCGCATGTTTCCTGCTTTTTTCGGGTTCGCCGTTTTTACGGGGTTGCTTCCCCCTGTTGTCTGGTTGTATGATAACCATATAAAGAAGGGTCGTGGCAAGTCGATTTTGCGACCCAAAAAATGATGTATGGTTGCCCGACAACTACACCCATATGCCATAGGCGCGCTTGGGGGCGGCTGAACGGGAGATCAAAGGAATGGAACCCAAGGTGGGCTTCGGCTTCGGTGCGGCGGATATTGATGAAGGTGTGATGGCTGGGGCCAGTCTCTCGGCCCGGGTGGCTACCGTGCTGCTCAACAAGATCCAAGGCGAGAATCTTCCGGCGGGGGCGCGATTGCCCACCGAGAATGCCATGGCGCAGCATTTCGGCGTCAGCCGCACGGTGATCCGCGAGGCGATCATGACGCTCAAGGCCGAGGGCGTGGTCGAAACCCACCAGGGACGGGGCGCCTTCGTCCGCCGTCCGGTCAATGACGGTTCCTTCCTGATGGATCCGCTGACCACCAAGTCGATCAGCAACCTGCTGGGATTGATCGAGGTTCGTCGCGGCATCGAATCCGAGGTGGCATCGCTGGCCGCGTTGCGCCGCGACGCGGCGCAGGTCGAAGACATCCGTCGCGCCAAGGCAAGGATCGACGAGGCGGTGGCCGCCGGAGGCGACGGCGTCGACGAGGATGTCGGCTTTCATCTCGCCATCGCCCGCGCCACCGGCAATCACTATTGGGTGAAGCTGGTGGAGATGTTCACTCACCAGATCCGTTCGGCCATCGCCGTCACCCGGGCGAACGAGGCCCGGCGGGCCGACTTTGCCCTGGAGGTCAAGGCCGAGCACGACCGGATCGTCGATGCCATCGTCGGTCGCGACCCGGCTGCCGCCCGCGCCGCCGCCACCGACCACATGCAGCGCGCCGCCGAGCGGGTGGCTGCCGCCGATCACGAGTTCTGGACCAGGGAAGGTGGGGAATACGCCCGCCGACTGGCCGAGAAAAGCTAAACACCAGGAGGAAAACATGGCAAAGCAGGCGCGGCGTGTGGGTGTGATCGGCTTGGGGGCGATGGGCATGGGCGTCGCCCGGTCCCTGGTTCGTGCCGGCTTGGATGTTCACGTTTGTGACGTGCGTCCCGAGGCGGTGAAGACCATCGTCGATGCCGGTGGCCATGGCCACGCCACGCCCGCCGCCCTGGCGCCGCATGTGGATGCCGTCATTATCCTGGTGGTCAATGCCCAACAGACCGAGGCGGTGCTGTTCGGCGAGAACGGCGCCGCCACCGCGCTGGCGCCCGGATCGGTGGTGATCGCCAGCGCCACGGTATCGCCGGAATTCGCCGAGGCGCTGGGCCGGCGGCTGAACGAAGCCGGGCTGCGCTTCATCGATGCCCCGGTGTCGGGTGGCGCCGCCAAGGCCGCAGCCGGTCAGATGTCGGTGATGGCGTCCGGTCCCGACGACGCCTTCGCCGATTGCGAAGACCTGTTCAAGGCCATTGCCGCCAATCTCTACCGCCTGGGTGACAAGGCCGGACAAGGCTCCACCGTCAAGATGATCAACCAGTTGCTGGCCGGCGTGCATATCGCCGCCACCGCCGAGGCCATGGCCTTGGGCATCAAGGCCGGCGCCGATCCGGAAAAGCTTTACGAAGTGATCTGCAACAGCGCCGGTGGCTCGTGGATGTTCCAGAACCGGGGCGCCCACATCCTGGCTGGGGACTACACTCCGCTGTCGGCGGTCAACATCTTCGTCAAGGATCTGGGCATCGTGCTGGACTACGCCAAGAAAAGCGTGTTTCCGCTGCCGCTGTCGGCCACCGCCCATCAGATGTTCATGCAGGCATCGGCCGCTGGCCATGGCGGCGAGGATGATTCCGCCGTCATCAAGGTGTTTCCGGGCATCGACCTGCCTCGTCCCAAGTCGGCTTAGGGGAGGGCGACCATGGCTCCGTTGCTTGGTTGCATCGCCGATGACTTCACCGGCGGCACCGATCTTGCCGGCATGCTGGTCAAGGCCGGCATGCGTACCGTCCAGATGATCGGCGTACCCACCGATCCGCTGCCACCCGGTATCGACGCCGTGGTGATCGCCCTGAAGTCGCGCACCAACCCGGTGGACGAGGCGGTGGCGGAATCCCTGGCGGCGCTGCGTTGGCTGCAAAAGGCCGGTTGCCGGCAGTTCTATTTCAAGTACTGCTCGACCTTCGACTCCACCCCCAAGGGCAATATCGGGCCGGTGGCCGAGGCGCTGATGACGGCCTTGGACACCGATTTCACCATCGCCTGCCCGGCGTTTCCCGCCAACAAGCGCACCATCTACAAGGGGCGGCTGTTCGTCGGCGATGTGCCGCTTGACGAAAGCAGCATGCAGCATCACCCGCTGACGCCGATGACCGACGCCAATCTGGTACGGGTGCTGCAAGCCCAGACCAAGCGTAAGGTCGGGCTGGTGGATTATGACGTGGTTCACCGGGGCGCCGCCGCCATTCGTGCCCGCTTCTCCGCGCTGAAGGCTGAAGGGATCGGCTTTGCCGTGGTCGATGCCCTGTCGGACGATGATCTGATCAGCATCGGCGCCGCTTGCGCCGGGCTGCCGCTGGTCACCGCCGGGTCGGGCATCGCCCTGGGGCTGCCGCAGAACTTCCCCGAATTGGCGGCGAGCGGCTCGCGGGCGGCGGCCCTGCCACCAACTGGCGGTTTGCGCGCGGTGGTCGCCGGCAGTTGCTCGACGGCATCGTTGGGGCAGGTGGCGGCCATGCGCGCCCAGCACCCCGCCTTCACCGTCGATCCACTGGATCTTGCCAAGGGTGCCGACGTGGTCGGCGCGGCGTTGGCTTGGGCGGCACCCAAGCTGATCGATGGCCCCGTACTGGTCTATGCCACCGCCAATCCCGCCGAGGTCAAGGCGGCGCAGGCGGCGCTGGGGGTGGAAAAGGCCGGCGCCCTGGTCGAGGATGCCCTGGCCGCCATCGCCAAGGGACTGGTTGCCCTGGGGGTGGGGCGGCTGATCGTCGCCGGCGGCGAGACCTCGGGGGCGGTGGTCAAGGCGCTGGGGGTCAAGGGCCTGCGCATCGGCCCGGAAATCGATCCGGGCGTGCCGTGGACGGCGGCGTTGGGTGGAGACCGGCCGCTGGCGCTGGCGCTTAAATCCGGCAATTTCGGCACCCCCGATTTCTTCCTCAAGGCATGGGATCGTCTGTAATGAGCAAGCGTGACGAGAATCGGCTGCGGGAAGAAATCGTCCGGTTCGGCCGGTCCATCTTCGATCGCGGCCTGACCGCCGGCAGCAGCGGCAACATCAGCGTGCGTCTCGACGACGGTTGGCTGCTGACGCCGACCAACGCCTGTCTCGGTACCCTCGACCCCGCCCGTATCGCCAAGCTGGATTGGCAGGGCAACCACCTTTCCGGCGATCAGGGCTCGAAGGAAGCCTTCTTGCATCGTGCCATGTACGAGGAACGGATGGGCGCCGGCGCCATCGTCCACCTGCACTCGACCCATTCCGCGGCGGTGTCGTGCATGCATGGTCTCGACTGCCATGACTGCCTGCCGCCGCTGACCGCCTATTACGTCATGAAGATCGGCCGGCTGCCGCTGATCCCCTATTACCGGCCGGGCGATCCCGGGCTGGGTGATGCCATCCGGGGGCTGGCGGGGCGCAACAGCGCTGTGCTGTTGGCCAACCATGGTCCGGTGGTTTCGGGCACCAGCCTGGAGGCGGCGGTCTACGCCACCGAGGAGTTGGAAGAGACCGCCAAGCTGTTCCTGCTGCTGCGCGGGGTACCGGTCAGTCCGCTGACCCCGGAGCAGATCGACGAGTTGAAGGCCGTCTTCAAGCTGGATTTCTGAGGGAACCCGTCCAATGCCGAAATTCGCCGCCAACCTGACCATGATGTTCAACGAGGTTTCGTTTCCCGAACGCTTCGCCCGTGCCGCCAAGGCCGGCTTCAAGGCCGTGGAGTTCCTGTTTCCCTATGACCACGCTCCGGCCGAGGTTGCCGGCTGGCTGGCGGATAATGGCCTGGAGAATGCCTTGTTCAATATGCCACCGGGCGACTGGGCGGCGGGAGAACGCGGCATCGCCTCGCTGCCCGGCCGCGAGGACGAGTTCCGGGCCGGTGTCGCCAAGGCCCTGGACTATGCCCTGGCGTTGGGGACGCCCCGCATCCATGCCATGGCCGGGCTGCTGCCCGGCGGTGGCGATGCCGGGCGGCATCGGGCGGTGTTCATCGACAACCTGCGCTTCGCCGCGCGCGAGCTGGCCAAGCACGGCCGCACCCTGCTGATCGAGCCGATCAATCATCGCGACATGCCGGGCTATTTCCTGTCCGGCCAGGCCCAGGCCCACGCCATCCGGGACGAGGTGGGAGAGGCGAACCTGAAAATTCAGATGGATTTCTACCATGTCCAGGTGAGCGAAGGGGATATCGCCATGACCTTGCGTAAATACGCGGATCATGTCGGTCACGTCCAGATCGCCGGCGTTCCCGACCGCCACGAACCGGACGAGGGCGAGGTCAACTACCGCTACCTGTTCGCCTTGCTCGACCAACTTGGCTATGCCGGGTGGGTCGGCTGCGAATACCGGCCGCGCGGACGCACCGAAGATGGCCTCGGTTGGCTGAAGGATATGGTGTGATGAAGGTCGTCATCACCGGTGGCGCCGGCTTCCTGGGCCGGCGTCTCGCCATCCGCCTGCTGGAAAAGGGAACCCTGGCCGGTCCGGATGGTTCGCCTCTTCCCATTGATCAACTGATTCTGCTCGACGTGGTGGCGGCCGGCGGGCTGTCCGATCCGCGCCTGCGGGCGATCCAGGGCGATATCGCCGATCCGGTCCTGCTGCGCCGGGTGATCGACGCCGATGTCGGTGCGGTGTTTCATCTCGCCGCCGTGGTCAGTGGACAGGCGGAAGCCGATTTCGACCTGGGCATGCGGGTCAATCTCGACGCCTCGCGCCATCTGCTGGAGGCGTGTCGCGCCGCCGGCCATTGTCCCCGGGTGATATTCACCAGCTCGGTGGCGGTTTACGGCGGCGAACTGCCCGCCCTGGTGCGCGACGACACCGCACTTACCCCCCGGTCGTCCTATGGCGTGCAGAAGGCCATGGGCGAGTTGCTGCTGTCCGACTATACCCGCAAGGGCTATGTCGATGGCCGGGTGCTGCGGTTGCCCACCATCGTCGTGCGGCCGGGCAAGCCCAACAAGGCGACGTCTTCCTTTGCCAGCGGCATCATTCGCGAACCGCTGAATGGCGAGGAGGCGGTCTGCCCGGTGCCGCTCGACACCAGACTGTGGCTATTGTCGCCGCGCCGGGCGGTGGCGGCCCTGCTCACCGGGCACGACCTCGCCGGCGCCGCCCTGGGCGATGATCGGGCGGTCAACCTGCCGGGTCTGTCGGTGACGGTCAGGGAGATGATCGACGCCCTCTCGCGGGTGGCCGGCGCCGAGGTGGCCGCGCGTATCCGACACGAACCCGACGCCACCATCACCCGCATCGTCGGCGGTTGGCCGGGCGGCTGGGATACCGCGCGGGCCGAGGCGCTGGGCTTTAGGGGTGACGGCGAATTCGACGCGGTGATCCGGGCCTATCTCGAAGATCGGTAGCGCCGCCTTTTCCTTTGCCGCATTGCCAATCGGCGCCCGGAATGCCATGATTCCGCCATGGCGAAGAAACCCGTATCGGCGGTGGAGCAGGCCCGGGCCGCCGCGGCGGCCAAGAAGGCCGGAGGCGGACCCGGCGTCAACAAGGCGGTGGTCCTGGTGATCATCGCCGCTTTGGTGCCGTTCTCGTTGCCGACGGTGGTGGTGGTCTTCTTCACCATGCTGCCGACCCTGGTCTCATGGGCGACCGAGAAGGGCCCCAACAAGTACGCTTTCCTGTGCGTCGGCGGGCTTAACTTCGCCGGGGTGTTTCCCTACCTGTTCGGTCTGTGGTTCGGGGTTCATACCCTGGACGAGGCATTTCGCATGCTGACCGATCCGATCATGCTGATGACCGCCTACGGTTGTGCCGCCATCGGCTATGGCCTCTATACCGTCATGCCTCCGGCGGTGGCGAATTTTCTTGCCGCCAGCAGCCAGCGCCGGGTCAATGCCCTGAAGTCGGTGCAGAAGAAGCTGATCGAGGATTGGGGCGACGAGGTCGCCAAGAAGGGCGGCTGACGATTACTCGACCGGCTGCCGACGTGAAGGTTGTGCCGGTTAATCCGCTATCCGCGATGCCCTTTTTTTTGGTCGAGCCATGGTCTTGCGACGCTTGACTCGCTCCCCAAAATGAATGAACATTCAGTCAGGTTGAATGCTCATTCAGTCAGAGGTGTCGATGTCGCATCAGGTTCTGTCCGTCGTCCGGGAGGGCGCCGTTGTCGTTCTGACCCTCGACAGTCCGCCGGTCAACGCTCTCAGCCGCGCGCTGATCGCCGCCCTGCACGCCGCCATGGATGTGGTCGAGGCCGACAAGGGCATCCGGGTGGCGCTGCTGCGGGCCAACGGCAAGGCGTTCTGCGCCGGTGCCGATCTGGCCGAGATGCGCGAGAATCTGCGCGATCCCGACTCGGTCGAGACCCAGATTTCCTTCGTCCGCGACCTTCAGAACGTGCTGAAGCGCATCGAGACCCTGCCGCTGGCCACCGTGGCCGAAATCGGCGGTGCCGCCATGGGTGGCGGTCTGGAACTGGCGCTGGCCTGCGATTTTCGCATTGCCGCCAACGAGGCCAAGCTGGCACTGCCCGAGGTCAACCTGGGCCTGATCCCCGGTGCCGGCGGCACCCAGCGGCTGACCCGGCTGTGTGGTCCGGCGGTGGCGCGGCGGCTGATCCTGGGGGCGGAGATCCTGGACGGCGCTTCGGCGGCGGCGCTTGGCATCGTTCACTGGTCGGCGCCGCGCGCCGAGCTTGCCGACAAGGCGCGGTCGTTGGCCGAGCGGCTGGGCGGCCTGCCGCGTGCCGCCGTCGCCGCCTCGAAATCCTGTATCGCCGCCGCGATCGATCCATCGCGCGACGGCTACGAGGAAGAACTGTCGGCCACTCGCGATCTGCTTTTGCACGAACCCGAGACCCGTAGCCGGGTCGAGGCGTTCCTTTCCGGTCAACGCTAAGTCATCAAGTCAAGGAGCCTGGAATCATGAATTTCGCGGACAAAGTCGCCCTGGTCACCGGCGGAGCCTCCGGCATCGGTCTGGCCACGGCCCAAACCATGGCCGGATTCGGCGCCGACGTGCTGATCGCCGACATCAACGCCGACGCCGGCGAGAAGGCGGCGGCCGAGATCCGCGCCAAGGGCGGCAAGGCCGAATTCGTCCGGTTGGACGTTACCGACAAGGCGTCGATCAAGTCGGTGCGCGACCATGTGCTGGGCACCAAGGGCCGTCTCGACGTGCTGTGCAACGTCGCCGGCTGGGGCCACATCCAGCCTTTCGTCGATAATGACGACGCCTTCATCGCCAAGGTGATGGCGCTGAACCTCAACGGTCCGATTGAACTGATCCGCGCCTTCTTCCCCTCGATGATCGAGAAGAAGACCGGCAAGATCGTCAACGTCGCCTCGGACGCCGGCCGCGTCGGCTCGCTGGGCGAAAGCGTCTATTCGGCGGCCAAGGGCGGCCTGATCGCCTTTACCAAGGCGCTGGCCCGCGAGGGTGCCCGCTTCAACATCAACGTCAACGCGATCTGCCCCGGCCCGACCGACACCCCGCTGCTCAAGTCCGAGCCGGAAAAGTTCCTGGAAGCCTTCCTCAAGGTCATTCCCATGCGCCGCTTCGGCAAGGCCCAGGAAGTGGCCGACGGCATCGTGTTCATGGCCAGCAACCGCGCCGACTACATCACCGGTCAGGTGTTGAGCGTCAACGGCGGCATCACCATGGTGGGCTGATCGCCCATTCCTTCCATTCCACTCGCTTTGAAGAGGATAGAGACATGAGAAAGTTCCTGGCGGCCGACTACAAGGCCGAACATTTCGGTTGGGCGGTCGACGGCAAGGTGGCGACCCTTACCCTGAACCGGCCGGAAAAGAAGAACCCGCTGACGTTCGATTCGTATGGCGAACTGCGCGATCTGTTCAACAATCTGGTCTACGCCACCGACGTCAAGGCGGTGGTCATCACCGGCGAGGGCGGCAATTTCTGTTCGGGCGGCGACGTTCACGACATCATCGGGCCGCTGACCAAGATGGACATGCCTGAATTGCTTGAATTCACCCGCATGACCGGCGATGCGGTCAAGGCCATGCGCATGTGTCCGCAGCCGGTGATCTCCGCCATCGACGGCATCTGCGCCGGCGCCGGTACCATGCTGGCCTCGGCGTCGGACATCCGTCTCGGTACCGCCCGGTCCAAGGTGGCGTTCCTGTTCGTCCGCGTCGGTCTCGCCGGTGCCGACATGGGCGCCTGCACCCTGCTGCCGCGTCTGATCGGCCTGTCGCGCGCCGCCGAACTGCTGTTCACCGGCCGCGCCATGCCCGGCGAGGAAGCCGAGCGCTGGGGCTTCTACAACTCGCTGCACGCCCCGGAAGAGGTGCTTGCCGCCGCCACCAAGCTGGCTCATTCCCTGGCCGACGGCCCCACCTTCGGCCATGCCATGACCAAGAAGATGCTGTGGCAGGAATGGAACCACGGCCTTGGCGAATGCATCGAGGCCGAGGCCCAGGCCCAGTCCATCTGCATGCAGACCAAGGACTTCGAGCGCGCCTACATCGCGTTCGCCAACAAGCAGTCTCCGAAGTTTGAAGGAAACTGACCCGTGGATACCTCGTTTCTCGGCTGGCCCTTTTTCGACGAGTCGCACCGCAGCTTTGCCGCGGCGCTGGAGGATTGGGCCAACACCAAGCTTCCCTCGGTGTGTCCCGAGGACGAGGTGCACGGTGCCGCCATGGACCAGATCGCCCGCGATCTGGTCCGGGAACTGGGGCGGGCGGGGTTTCTCTCCGCCTGCATCCCGGCGGCCCATGGTGGGCGGGCCAAAGATTTCGACGTGCGCGGGCTGTGTCTGGCGCGTGAAATCCTCGGCCGTCACGCCGGGCTGGCCGATTTCGCCTTCGCCATGCAGGGTCTGGGCAGCGCCGCCATCACCCTGTTCGGCAATGCCGAGCAGCAGGCCCGTTACCTGCCCAGGGTCGGCCGGGGCGAGGCCATCGCCGCCTTCGCCATCTCCGAGGCCGATGCCGGTTCGGACGTCGGCAACATGAGCACAAAGGCGGTGCTGGACGGCGACCACTACGTTATCGATGGCGCCAAGACCTGGATTTCCAATGCCGGGCTGGCCGATTTCTACACCGTGTTCGCCCGCATCGGCGACGAATCCGGCACCAAGACCCTGGCGGCCTTCGTGGTCGACGCCGATACCCCCGGCCTGAGCGTTTCCGAGCGTATCGACGTCATCGCCCCCCATCCCCTGGGGTCGCTGAAATTCGAGGGTTGCCGGGTGCCGGCCGCCAACATGCTGGGCAAACCCGGCGAGGGCTTCAAGGTGGCGATGTCGGTGCTGGACGTGTTTCGCTCCACCGTCGGCGCCGCCGCCCTGGGCTTCGCGCGGCGCGCCATGGACGAGGCGATGGCCCGTGCCGCCAAGCGCGTCATCTTCGGCGCCCGTCTCGCCGACTGCCAATTGACCCAGGCCAAGATCGCCGACATGGCGGTGGCCATCGATACCTCGGCGCTGCTGATCTATCGCGCCGCCTGGACCAAGGACGTCAGGGGCGGCCGCGTCACCCGCGAAGCCTCCATGGCCAAGTTGCACGCCACCGAGCAAGCCCAGGTGGTGATCGATCAGGCCTTGCAGATCTTCGGCGGCCTGGGCGTGGTCAGCGGCATGACGGTGGAAAAGCTCTACCGCGAGATCCGCGCGTTGCGCATCTATGAAGGCGCCAGCGAGGTGCAAAAGCTGGTGATCGCCGGCAAGGTGATGGAAGGGCCGACATGATCGGCGACGCCAAGCCGCTTGCCGGTCGTCATGCCCTGGTCACCGGCGGCGGCCGGGGCATCGGCGCCGCCATCGCGGCGCAACTGGCCGCGCTTGGCGCCGACGTCACCATCACCGGGCGCGACCCCGCCCGTCTCGGTGTCACCGCCGAGGGATTGACCCATCTCGGGCGGGTGAACGGCATCGCCATCGACGTCACCGATCCCGCCGCCATCGAGTCCGGCTTTGCCCGGGCGGCCGAGCGGTCCGGCCCCATTACCATCCTGGTCAACAATGCCGGCATCGCCAAGGCGGCGCCGTTCGCCCGCACCGATCTTGCCCTGTGGGACGACATCTTGCGCACCGACCTGACCGGCGCCTTTCTCTGCGCCAAGGCGGCGGTACCCGGCATGGTGACCGCGGGGTGGGGGCGGGTGGTCAACGTCGCTTCCACCGCCGGCCTGACCGGATTGGCCTATTGCTCCGCCTATTGCGCCGCCAAGCACGGACTGATCGGCCTGACACGGGCACTGGCCATGGAGTTGGCTGGCAAGCCGGTGACGGTCAACGCCGTCTGCCCCGGCTATACCGAGACCGATATCGTCGAGACCACCCTCGACAACATCGTCGCCAAAACCGGGCGGACGCGCGAAGATGCGCTGGCCGAACTGGTGGCGCACAATCCCCAGAAACGTCTCGTCAAGCCGGAAGAGGTGGCCGAGGCGGTGGGGTGGCTGTGCCTGCCGGGCTCGGCCTCGATCACCGGGCAGAGCATCGCGGTGGCGGGTGGTGAGTTGATGTGATGGAGGGGAGCCCGCGCGTGGTTCACGACGTCAAGGCCCAGGTATCCGACGAAGCGCTTGTCCAACGTCGCCGCGCCCAGATCGTGGCCGCGGCGGTCGAGCTGTTCTCGCACCAGGGCTTCTACCGCACCACCATTCAGGACGTGGCCCGTAAGGCCGGCGTCAGCGCCGGTCTGATCTATCAGTACGTCACCGACAAGGAGGATGTGCTGCTGCTGGCCCTGCTCAGCGTGCTGGAGTCTTACAAGCGCGAAATTCCGGCGGCGCTGGCCGGGCTTAGCGATCCGCTGGAGCGGTTCTGGGCCGCCAACCGCGCCTACTGCCGGGTGGTGGATCAGTGGCGCGAAGCCACCGTGCTGGCCTATCGCTCGACCAAGTCGCTGCCCGAGGATCGCCGCCGGTTGATCAAGGAAACCGAGATCGAAACCAACGGCATGATCGCCGCCTGTCTCAGGGATTGCATCGACGCCGGTCTGATGCGTGACGTCAACGTCGATCTGGCGGCCTATCAGCTGGTGACCTTCGCCCATAGTTGGGCGCTCAAACATTGGCGGCTGAAAGAGTTGTGCAACTTGGAGGAATACATCCGCCAGGGCTTCGATTTCTTCGCCCAGGCTCTGCTCACCCCCAAGGGGTGGCGCCATCAGGGCCGGATCGAGGGCAAGGCCGAGTAGGGGGCGCCCGCCGGATCAACCGAGGGGATGGGGCTTGTCCGCTTCTGTCTCGAATCAGTCCATCCGCCATGATGCCCTGGAATTTTCGGAGACGGAGTCCGAAGAAGGATATCCGCACGGACGGCCTCGGCCGGGGCTTTCATTCTGTATACTTTTCCCTTCAGCAGCTGTCCCGCCGGTTTGGGGCTTGGAGGGCAAGATGCGTCTCACCGACATGCGGAAGGCCGTCATCGTCAGGGACAACGCCCAATTCGGCGCGTTGGTCAGGATCGTGTTGGGCTCGTTCGGTGTCGCCGACGTCCGTGAGGCCGGGGATGGAGGGGAGGCACTGGATCTGCTGGGGGCGTTCGATGCCGACGTCGTGGTGATGGATTGGAAGACCCACGGCATGAGCTATCTCGACTGCGCCCACCGGATTCGGCGTGCCGTCGTCAACGCCGGCAATCCGAAACATCCCATCGTCGTCGTCACCGGCTATGGCTGTGACGACAATCCCGATATCGCTCGTGCGGCCGGGGTCGATGTCTATCTGGACGAGCCGATTTCGATCCGGCGGCTGTATGCCGGCTTGGTCGGCGCCAAGGAGCGATGCGATCGGGACGCCGTGGCCGGAGAGCGGAGTTTCCCCCGGCCACAGCGACGGTATCCCAGCCATTCCTCTTGACCATGCCGCACTGAATGAATAATCATTCAGTGAATGATCATTCAGTCTGGAGGGCGAGCATGCATCTTCCCGGTGGGGTTCCCAGCGGCCACGTCGATACATTCGCCCGCCGGCTGTTGCCGCCGCCGGAGCTGTGGCCGGTGTTCGACTACTCCGCCCCGCATCTGAGCCGCTATCCCGACCGCATCAACGCCGCCACCGCCCTGATCGATGCCGCGGTGGCCGCTGGGGTCGGAGCCAAGCCGGTGTTTCATTACGGCGACGGCACCTGGAGCTATGCCCACCTGCTCGACCGCGCTGAACGCATCGCCCGGGTGCTGATCGAGGATTTCGGGCTGGTGCCGGGCAACCGGGTGCTGCTGCGGTCGGGCAATACCCCCATGGTGGCGGCCTGTTGGCTGGCGGTGCTGAAGGCCGGCGGCATCTGCGTCACCACCATGCCGCTGCTGCGGGCCAAGGAACTCAGCTACATGATCGGCAAGGCGCAGATCCGCATCGCGCTGTGCGATATCGATCTGGCCGAGGAAATGGAACTGACCCGCCGGCAGATGCCGGATCTCGCCCATGTTTCCTACTTCACCGCGCTGGGGAACCGCGCCAACGACGATGCCGATCTTGATCGCCGCGCCGAAACCAAGTCCGCCGGCTATATCAGTGTCGATACCGCTGCCGATGACGTGGCGCTGATCACCTTTACCTCGGGCACCACCGGCAATCCCAAGGGGGCGATGCATTTCCATCGCGATATCCTGGCGGTGTGCGATTGCTGGCCACGCACCCATACGGTCGAGGAAAGCGACGTCATCACCGGTTCGCCGTCCTTCGCCTTCACCTATGGCAAGGCGGCGTTCCTGATGTATCCGTTGCGCTATCGCGCCACCGTCGCCCTGCCGGTCAAGCCGACACCGGACCTGATCCTGGAGGCGATTCAGCGTCACCGCGTCACCAGCCTCTATGCGGTGCCGACTGCCTTCAACGCCATGCTGCAACAGATCGATCGCTGGGACGTCAGCAGTCTGCGCAAGGCCTCGTCGGCCGGCGAACACCTGCGGCTCAAGCTGTGGGAGGATTGGCGCGACGCCACCGGCATCAAACTGATCAACGGCATCGGCATGACCGAGATGCTGACCCATTTCATCGCCGAAGTGGCGGGACAGGAGCGGGTGGGGTCCACCGGGCGGCCGGTGGAGGGGTATTCCGCCTGCATTCTCGACGACGATTTCAATCCTCTGCCGGCGGGCAGCCGGGGGCGGCTGGCGGTGCGGGGGCCGACCGGTTGCCGCTATCTCGAAGATCCCGAGCGTCAGGCCGCCTTCGTCAGGAACGGCTGGAACGTCACCGGCGATATCATGGAACAGGATGCCGACGGCTGGTTCTGGTACGTCGATCGCTCCGACGACATGATCGTGTCGTCGGGCTACAACATCTCGGCGCAGGAGGTGGAGCGGGTCATCCTGGAACATCCCAAGGTGGCCGAGTGCGCCGTGGTCGGGGTTCCCGACGAGGCGCGGGGCAAGATCGTGCGGGCCTGCATCGTGCTGGTCGATCCGGCCGGAGCCTGCGAGGCGCTGGCCGAGGAAATCCAGAACTTCGTCAAGGCGGCCATCGCCCCATACAAGTATCCCCGCGACATCAAGTTTCTGGAGGTTCTGCCCCGCACCCAGACCGGTAAGATCCAGCGATTCCGTTTGCGGGACGCATAGACGGGGCGGGGGAGCGCCCCTCGTTCCCCCGGCGCTTGCCGGATTGTGGCGGTGTGGGCATGATGACGCCGCTCCGTTCCCGACTTTTCAGGTCTGATCCGCCGATGTCAACCCAGCCCAAGGTCTATCTTGCCGGCCCCGCGGTATTTCATCCGGCAGCCAAGGCATTGCTTGAATACCTGATAGAGGTGTGTGCCGCCCACGGTCTGGACGGCATCCGTCCGTTCGAGCCCGATCCGGCGCAGGCCGAATTGCCGCCCGCCGAACGGGCGGCGCTGATTCGCCAGGGCAATATCGACCGGATTCGCGGCTGCGACATGGTGATTGCCTGTATTTCGCCATTCCGCGGGCCGGGGGCCTGCCCCGGTACCACTTGGGAAATGGGCTACGCCGAGGCGCTGGGCAAGCCGGTGGTGGCGTGGTGCGAGGAGACTACGCCCTATATCGCCCGGGTTCCCCACGACCGCGACGACGACGGCCGGGTGTTCTGCCTGCAACACGGCATGCAGGTGGAGGATTTCGGGCTGAGCGATAATCTGATGTTCACCGCCGGTGGCGTGGCGGTGCAGCCGGACTTCGAGGCTGCCGTCCGGCTGGCCCGCAAACTGGCCGACGGGCCATGATTGCAATAGTCTAGTAGAAATATAGATAAATTAATTGACATGGCGCCCGCCTCTGCTAGGCTGCCCTCAGCCGGTCCTGTTTCGACCGGCGAGGCTCCGGTGGAGGCGATGGACATGACGATTCTGGTTCGGGTTTCCGAAGGCCCCCGATTGATCAGCCGGCGGGTCAATGATCCCTGGCGGTACGGCGAACCCGATATCGCCGATGTGATGGCCGACCCCATCGTCCATCTGCTGATGCGGCGCGATGGGTTGGTGCCCGACGCGGTCTGGCCGGTGGTGCGTGACGCCCAGGCGAGACTTGGAGGCCGTCTTTGCCGGTTGAACGCCCAGGCGGCATGACGATGGATGCGTCGGCCGCGGCGCTGCCCGGTTTGGACGCCGCCGCTATTATCCCGCTGGTGGGCGAGAACCTGCGTCGGCTGCGCACCCGCAACGGCCTGTCGCTCGACCGGTTGGCCAAGGCGTCCGGTGTCAGCCGCGCCATGCTGGGGCAGATCGAACTGGGGCGGTCGTCGCCGACCATAGCCGTTCTCTGGAAGGTCGCGCGCAGCCTGGACGTGCCGCTGTCGGCCTTTACCGCGACGACCGGCGGAGATGACGTGGCGGTGTTGCGCGCTCACCGCGGCAAGGTTCTGACGTCGCGCAACGGCCGCTATTCCCTGCGCGCCCTGTTTCCGTTTCCCTCGCGCAGCCGGGTGGAGTTCTACGAGGTGCGGCTGGCCTCCAAGACCGTCGAGGAGGCCGAGCCGCACCCGGCCGGCACCGTCGAGAATCTGGTGGTGGCGCAGGGAAGGGTGGAAATCCAGGTCGGCGGCGATCGCCACCAGTTGGAGTGGGGCGACGCCATCCGCTTCAACGCCGATTTGCCCCACGCCTATCGCAACGATGGGCCGGTCGAGGCGCTGATCTATCTGGTGATGATCGCGCCCGAAAGCGGGGCGTGACCGCGTCTTATCCCCGCTTTCCCCGCCCGCCCTGGAAGCGCAGCAGGGCATTCACCAGGGCATCGATATCCTCGAAGGTGTTGTAGAGCGCCAGCGACGGCCGTACCGTCGCCTCGACGCCGAAGCGGCGCAGGATCGGCTGGGCGCAATGATGGCCCGAGCGCACGGCGATGCCTTCGCGATCGAGTGCCTTGCCGATGTCCTCGGTGCGGCAGTCGTCGATGACGAAGGACAGCACGCCGGCCTTTTCCCTGGCGGTGCCGATCAGGCGCAGCCCCGGCACGGTCAGAAGTCCGCGCGTGCCGTAGGCCAGCAGTTCGTGCTCCCAGGCGGCGATGTTGCCCATGCCGATTCTCTCGACATAATCCAGCGCGGCCCCCAATCCGACCGCGTCGGCGATGTTGCCGGTGCCGGCCTCGAAGCGGGCGGGGGCGGGTTGGAACGCCGTCTTCTCGAAAGTGACGTCGGCGATCATGTTGCCGCCGCCCTGCCATGGCGGCATGGCCTCCAGCACCGACGTCTTGCCATAGACCGCGCCGATGCCGGTCGGGCCGAACACCTTGTGGCCGGAAAAGACGTAGAAGTCGCAGTCCAGCGCCTGGACGTCCACCGCCATGTGTGACACCGCCTGGGCGCCGTCGACCAGCACGATGGCGCCGTGTCGATGGGCGATGGCGACCATCTCCGCCGCCGGGGTGACGGTGCCCAGCGCATTGGATACCTGGGTGATGGCGACGATGCGGGTGCGAGGGTTCAGAAGCCTTTCGTACTCGTCGAGGATGATCTGGCCGCTGTCGTCCACCGGCGCCACCCGCAACTTGGCTCCGACCTGGGCGCACAACTGCTGCCAGGGAACGATGTTGGCGTGATGTTCCAGCCACGAGACGACGATTTCGTCGCCTTCCCTGACGTTGCGGCCACCCCACGCCTTGGCGATCAGGTTGATGCCCTCGGTGGCGCCGCGCACGAAGACGATTTCCTCGGTCGAACCGGCGTTGAGGAACCGCCGGGTCTTCTCGCGGGCGGCCTCGTAGGCGTCGGTGGCGCGCGCCGCCAGGGCGTGGGCGGCGCGATGGATGTTGGAATTCTCGTGCTCGTAGAAATAGGCCAACCGCTCGATGACATGGCGTGGCTTCTGGGTGGTCGCGGCGTTGTCCAGCCAGATCAGCGGCTTGCCGTGTACCGTCTCTTGAAGAATGGGGAAGTCACGCCGGAACGAGGCGGCGTCGAACGGTCTGGTGCCATGGGCGGCGCCGCCGAGGTCGGGAACCAGATCGGGCCGCAATTCGATATCGAAGATGCCGGAGCCGGGGGTGGCCGACGGGGATGGTGCCGGCGATCGCGCGCCTTCGATGAAGGAAAAGTCCTGGTCGGGGTGGAGCCGGGGTGGTCCTTGCGGTGGTGGCGGCAGATCGGGGACGGCGCTATCGGGCACTTCGGGAGTTCCCGGCCGCACCGAAAGGGCGGTGGCATGGTCGGGCGGCACCAACCGCACCACGCTGCCCAGCAGGTTGGCGATGTTGCGCAGGTCGGTCTCGCCCGGAACGACCGTAGGCGGGAAGGCGGCGGGATTACCGGGGGGCGCCGCCGGCGCGGCGGCCAGCGGCCCTACCTGGGGCACCTGCGGTACCGGGGTGACGTTGCCCATCGAGGGCGGCGCCGGCATGCCCGGCGGCACCAGTCCGCCGGTGGGCGCCGCCTCGATCACCGGAACCGAGGGGGGCGCGACGCCGATGGACGGCATTGCGTGCCCAGGCCCCGCCGAGAACAGGGCATTGGCCATCTGGGCGATCAGCCTTGCGTCGGGGGCTCCGGCGAAGCCGCCCGCCGGTTCCCCCCAGGTCTCGATGCCGCGCTCGCTCATGCGAACTTCTTGTCGTAGTCGAAGTAGCGGTCGACCTCGACATCCTCCAGCACGCCCAGGGCGTCCTCGGTCAGTACCGCCGACGAGCAATAGAGCGAGATCAGGTAAGAGGCGATGGCCTTGCGGTTGATGCCCATGAACCGCACCGACAGCGACGGCGATACCTCGCCGGGAACGCCGGGCTGGAACAGGCCGACCACGCCCTGCTTCTTTTCGCCGGTGCGCAACAGCAAGATGTTGGTCTTGCCATTGCCGGAAATTGTCAGCTTGTCGCTGGGCACCAGCGGTAGGCCGCGCCAGGTCAGGAATGGGGTGCCGAACAGATTGACGGTGGGCGGCGGCACGCCGCGCTTGGTGCATTCGCGGCCGAAGGCGGCGATCGCCTTGGGATGGGCCAGGAAGAAGGCGGGTTCCTTCCATACCTTGGTGATCAGCTCGTCAAGATCGTCGGGAGTTGGCGCTCCGCCGCGGGTCTTGATGCGCTGGCCCTTGGCGGCGTTGGTCAGCAGGCCGTATTCGGCATTGTTGATCAGCTCGTATTCCTGCTTTTCCTTCACCTTTTCGATCAGCAGGCGAAGCTGTTCCTGAATCTGGTCGATGGGGTGGGAATAGAGGTCGGAGACGCGGGTCTGGACGTCGAGCACGGTGGTGACCGCGTTCAGCGAGTATTCGCGCGGGTTCTCTTCGTAGGCGACGAAGGTTTCGGGCAGATCGGCATCGTTGCGCGGGCTGCACCGCACCTCGGTCGAAGCGTCGATGGCGGCTTCCTTGACCCGATTCAGGCGATAGATGCCCGCCTCGACCGGGGTCCACGGCAGGAACGACACCAGCCAGCGCGGCGTGATTCCTGACCACTGGGCGCGGGTCTTGGTGGCGTTGGCAAGCTGCCGTGCCGCCTGTTCGTTCAAAGTGCGGCGGATCTCGGTGTCCTCGGACATATGGTCGTCTCCTTGGGGGAGGTGGAAAGCCAGTTGCGGCGATCATAGGCGCCGCCGCCGGGATGCCGAGGGCGGCCCGATGGAGTGATGCGCTTTCCTCCGTTATGACGGAGGAAAGGTGGGCATATTGGAGGCGACCGCCGCCAGCGCCTGGACCACGGCGCCGATTCCGGTGCTGCGCAACGGCTTGAACGGCTTGTCGAAGCGGCGGCACAGGCTTTTCACCTTGCTTTGCGCCTGATGGCTGACGCAGCCCACCGGGAACAGCACCGCATCGGCGCGTTCCAGGTGATTGGACAGTTTGGTCATGCTTTGCTCGACGCCGCCGTCGTGATGGACGAAGGCGCCGCCACGCTCCTCGACCATGCGGCGCAGATGGGCGACATGCTGGTGGCGGCCCCCGACATAGAGGATCAGCCGTCCGGCAAGGTCGAGGGTATCGGCGGCGGCTAGGGGAGGCGACATGGTCATTGTCTCCGGTCAGATGGAGTAGTCGAAGGCCTCATAGGCCAGGGTGTGGAGCAGTTGTTCCGTCCGGCGCGGGTCCTCGTCCTCGCCGGCACTTCGGATGACCTTGGCAGGAATGCCGGCGACGGTGGAACAGGGGGCGACCGAGCGCAGCACCACCGATCCGGCGGCGATGCGCGAATGGGCGCCGATCTCGATATTGCCCAGGATCTTGGCACCGGCACCGATCATGGCGCCCCGGCGCACCTTGGGGTGACGGTCGCCGCTTTGTTTGCCGGTGCCGCCCAGGGTGACGTTTTGCAACAGGGATACGTCATCCTCGATGACGGCGGTCTCGCCGACCACCAGCCCGGTGGCGTGGTCGAGAAAAACCCCGATTCCTATCCGCGCGGCCGGATGGATGTCGGTCTGGAACACATCCGACGACCGGCTTTGCAGGTAAAGGGCGAAGTCGCGTTCACCGGCGCCCCACAGCCAGTGGGCCAGGCGATGGGTCTGAATGGCGTGGAAGCCCTTGAAATAGAGGAACGGTTCGATGAAACGCTCGGTGGCGGGATCGCGCTCGACCACCGCGCCGATGTCGGCACGCAGCGCCAGGGCGATGCCGTTATCCGCCTTGGCGGCGCGGGCAAAGGTTTCGGTCAGCAGCGGCAGCGACACCACGTCGGTCTTCAGCCGGGCCGAGATGCGATGGAACACCGCAGCCTCGAACGAGGGCTGGTTCAGGATCGATTCGATGAACAGCGAGGCCAGCATCGGTGCCCTGGCCAGGGCGTCTTCGGCTTCCTTGCGCAGTTCCGACCACACCGTGTCGGCGAAATGACCAAGGTCGCGCGCCCGGGCTGAAATCAGGGTCAAGCGTCCCGCCGCTGATCGGGCCATGTTCGTTTCCTCGTCGCAGAAATATATAAAACTACTAGATAATTATAGTGGTTGATTGGTTGGCCGGCGTCAATGCCTTTCCGACGGTGCCGCCGCCAGTGCGCAACCGAGGCAGCCGATTTCGCGGCTGAATGGCTTTGACCGGCTGATATCGTAATCGTTCCCGGAAGGTTGGCGCCCAGCTAAGGCTTGCCAATTTCCAATCCGGTGACGGCACCCGAAACGACTTTCCGGAGGCCCCGAGTTGATCTTACACTACCGCTGTGATGGGGTTGATTGTAAGCGAGGCGAAAATCATGGGCCGGATACTCAGGCATATTGCCGGTGCCGCAGAAATTCGTAGGGAATTCAGCCTTGTCGAAGTGGGGGTAATGGCGCTGGCCCTGGCGGCCATGCACCTGTCCACGCACCACTACAGCTACCTGTTGTTCCACAGTATCGTGGAGATGTTCAGCATCTTCATCGCGATAACCGTCTTCATCATTGTTGTAAATACTGCGCATTTGGTAAAAAACGAATATATTATTGTTATTGGTGTTTCGTACCTGTTTGTTGGTGTTTTGGATTTTGTGCATACTATTGCATTCAAGGGTATGCCGATTTTTACTGACTATGATTATTATGCGCCACAACTGTGGATCGCCGCAAGATACATGGAATCCATCAGCATGCTCGGCGCCTTCCTTTTCCTGGGAAGCCGGCGACGCTTCAACATCGCGTTGCTGTCGGTGGTGTATTTTGCCGTGACCGCAACGGTCCTCGCCTCGATCCTTCACTACAAGACCTTTCCGATTTGCTTCGTGCCGGGGAAGGGACTCACTTCCTTCAAGATGTACAGCGAGTTTGTGATTTGCGGGATCGTTGCCGTTGGCCTTACGGTTCTGTACCTCCGCCGGCACCTGTTCGATCCGAGGGTGTACAGGCTGATCAGCACGTCGATGGTTCTGATGATCGCCATGGAGCTGTGCTTCACGTTCTATATGTCGGCCACGATGAGCGATGTCTTCAACGAAATCGGGCACCTGCTCAAGATCTGCGTGTTTTATCTGGTCTACAAGGCCGTGGTGGTGACCGGATTACGCGATCCCATCGGCCTACTGTTTCGCGACCTCAAGGCGCGGGAGGAAAGCTTGGGCACAGCCAATGCCCGCCTCGCCGACGTGGCCGACGAAATGCTGGCGTCGCGAAGCCGCCTCAAGGCGATCACCGACAGCCTGTTCGAGGGGGTGTTGGTGGTCGACGGGGCGGGAATCATCACGTTTTCCAATCCTTCCGCCGCCCGTATGCTGGAGTGCGGCGCCGATCGGCGCGACCTCGAGGGGGTTGCCATCGATCAGGTCGCCCAGTTGGCCCCGGTCGGCGGCGAGACGGTTCCGGCGGGGCGGTCGTGGTGGTGCAGCGCGGCGGACGGCAGAACCCAGCGGTGGGACGATGCCCGGCTGGTGGTTCAGTCTGGCGGCGAACTGGATGTGGCCGTTGCCTGTTCGCCGCTGGAGGGCGACGGGGCTAGCCGCGATACCGTCATATCGTTCCGCGACATGGGGGATGGCGACGACGGCCGGGGGCCGTCCGCTTCGGTGATTTCCTTCCGCGACATCGGCGCGGTGAAGCAGGCGCAGCGCGAGGCGCTACAGACCTCGCGGCTGGCCAGTGTCGGGCAGCTGGCGGCGGGGATCGCCCACGAGATCAACACCCCGGCCCAATACATCAGCGACAATCTCGGTTACATCGAGGACGGTCTGGGGACGCTGTGCGCGGTGGTCCAGGCCGGCGGCGCGGCGACGGACAAGAAGATCGCCCGCCTGCTGCAAGAGATGCCGCAGGCGGTGGCGGAATCGCGGGAAGGCGTGGCCCAGATCGCCCGTATCGTACTGTCGATGAAGGAGTTCTCGCATCCCGGTACCACGACCAAGACCGCCACCGACATCAATCGGGCCATCGACAATACCCTGACGGTGTCCCGTAACGCCTGGAAGCATGTCACCGAGGTCGAATGTCGCTTCGATCCGATGCTGCCGCCGGTGCAGTGCCATACCGGCGAAATGAATCAGGTCTTTCTCAACCTGATCCTGAACGCCGCCCAGGCCATCGAATCCTCGGGCAAGCAACTGCCCGGCCGCATCGTCATCACCACCAGCCATTGCAGCGATCAGGTCGAAATCCGCATCGAGGACAGCGGCACGGGAATCCCCGCTTCCATCCGGGAACGGATCTTCGATCCATTCTTCACCACCAAGGCGGTGGGTAAGGGCACCGGCCAGGGACTTGCCATCTGCCGCGACGTGGTGGTGGTCAAGCACGGTGGTTCCCTGACGGTGGGCGGGGTCGAGGGCGAAGGTGCCGTCTTTACCGTCCGGCTGCCCATCGACGGCGGCCACGACGCGGCGGTCGAGACCTGATGGCCGCCCGGATTCTGGTGGTCGATGACGAGCCGCTGATCCGGACTTCGCTGTCGCGGCGACTGAGCGAGCGTTTCGATCTGACCACCGCCGGCAGCGGCCCGGAAGCGTTGGCGGCGGTCGCCGCGGCGGTGGAGGCGGGACGGGGATTCGCCGCCGTGCTGTGCGACATGCACATGCCGGGCATGAACGGCCTGGACACCTTGGCGCGAATCAGGACGCTGTCCCCCGAGACCGTCGCCATCATGCTGACCGGCGACGGTGACCGCCAGACGGCGATTGCCGCCATCAATCAGGGCAACATCTTCCGTTTCTACAACAAGCCGTTCGACGGCGCCGAATTGGGTGATGGCCTTGCCGCCGCGGTGCATCAGCACGATCTGCTGTGCTCGGAACGCCGGCTGGCCGAGAACGAGGAGCGGTGGCGGCTGGCGCTGGAAGCGGTCGGCGACGGCGTGTGGGACTGGACGGTGCCGTCGGATACCGCGATCTATTCCGAAAGCTGGCATCGGATGCTGGGAGTGCCGCCGCCGCCGGTTTCCCTGCGCGCCTCGTATTGGTGGGACCGGGTTCATCCCCAGGATGCCGGTATGGTCGCCGCCCAGATCGCCCGGATGCTGCGCGGCGAGGATCGCATGTTCCAATGCGAACACCGTCTGCGATGCAGCGACGGCTCGTACCGTTGGTTTCTGGGCCGGGGGGTGGTGCTGTACCGTGGCGAGGACGGAGCGGCGCAACGGGTGATCGGCACCCACGCCGACGTCACCGACCGTCGTCTGAAGATGGCGTCTCTGGGGCGCATGGCGGCCGGCTTCGCCCACGAGATCAATACCCCGATCGGCGTCGCCGTGACGGCGATTTCCGACGAGTTGGACACCCTGAGGAAGATCGGGTCGATGTTGGCGCAAGATAATGTCAGCGAAGCCGATCTGCGCTCGGAACTGGGCGCGATCGAGGGCGCCGACCGGCTGGCCCTGGCCAATCTTCATCGCTGTGTCGACATGGTGCAGCGGTTCAAGCGATCGTTCGTCGATCAGGCGTCGGAACAGCCCCGGATATTCGACATGGCCGAGGTGATCGAGGACGTGCGTTTCTGTCTGCACGATCAGTTGAAGACCCTGCCGATTACCGTCGAGATCGACTGTCCGTCCGACATCCGGATCGACGGTGTGCCCGGCCGTATCGAACAGATCCTGACCAACCTGATTCTCAACGCCGTCAGGCACGGATTCGCCGATGGCCAGCGCGGCGGGACCATCCGGGTCGTCGCCGCTCTTGACTGCGGCCGCCTGCGGATCGCGTTTTCCGACGACGGATGCGGCATGGCGCCGGAGGTGGCGGAACATGCCTTCGAGCCGTTCTTTACCACCGCGCGCGGCACCGGCGGCACTGGGCTTGGGCTGTTTCTGTGCTATAACATCGTGACCGTGGAGTTGGGGGGCGCCATCGTCTGCCGGAGTGCGCCCGACGAGGGAACGCGCTTCGAGATCGAGTTTCCGGTGACGCTGGCCGATGCCGGCGCCGCCACGAGCGAAGGTCCGCCATGAAGAAGCTGGTTCGCGACAGGGATACCGGCGTCGCGGGGGCCTCCACGTCCCGGCTGGCGTGGAAGGTGCTGCTGGTCGATGACGAACCGGACGTCCGCGCGGTGACGCGGCTTTGCCTGCGCGATTTCGTCTTCGCCTCGCGTGGGCTTGAAATCCTCGAAGCCGGATCGGCGGCCGAGGCGCGCCAAGTCCTTGCCGCCCATCCCGATATCGCGATGGCGCTGATCGACGTGGTGATGGAGACCGACGACGCCGGTCTCAAGCTGGTCGAGTACATCCGCGACGAACAGCGCAACGCCATGATCCGGCTGATCATCCGCACCGGCCAGCCGGGCATGGCGCCGGAACGCTGGGTCATCGATCACTACGATATCGACGACTACAAGGATAAGAGCGAGCTTTCCGCCACCCGGCTGTACACCACGGTGCGCACGGCGATCAAGGCGTTCCGCGATCTTCAGGCCATCGACCTCAACCGGGCGGGGCTGGCCCAGCTGCTGCGCGTCGCCCCGGAAATCTATCGTCTCGGCGACCATTCGGTTGCCGAGTTCTTCCAGGGCGTGCTGACCCAGGTGGTCGGCCTGTGCAACCTGTCCGAGGCGGGCATCCTTTCTACCATCGACGGGCTGGTCGCCACCATCGACGAAGCCGACGTCACCGTCCAGGCCGCCTTGGGGGGGATCGACAATTCGCCCCGCTTCGAGGAGATCAAGCGGCAATGTCTCGATGTGGTGCTGAATCGCCAGGAGGCCGAACGGCTGCGCAATGATTCCCTGGTGGTGCCCCTGACCAACGAGGGCGCGCCGGCCGGATACATCTATCTCGAATCGACGAGGCCGCTGTCACCCGAGGATATGGCGTTGATCCGCCTGATGGGGCAGCAATGTTCCAGCGCCTTCGAGAATCTTCGGCTGCACGCCGATCTCCGGGAATCGTTCGGCCACGCCATCGACATGCTGGCCGAGGTCGCCGAGTTCAAGGACAAGACCACCGGCGATCACGTCGCGCGCATCGGCGAGTACACCCGGCTGCTGGCGGTCGAGATGGGAATTCCCGAGGACGAGGCCGCCGTCTACGGCGAGGCCAGCCGCCTGCATGATGTCGGCAAGGTCGGCATCGCCGACGATATCTTGCACAAGCCCGGTCCGCTGGTTGGTCCCGAGGTCGATGCCATTCGTTCGCATCCCGAGATCGGCGCCGCCGTGCTTGGTCATGACAAGTCGTTCGATCTGGCGCGCGAAATCGCCCTGGGGCACCACGAGCGCTGGGATGGCAAGGGATATCCGCGCGAGATGCCGTCGCGCCTGCTTCCCCTGGCGGCCCGCATCGTCACCGTGGTCGATGTGTTCGACGCCCTGGTCAGTGTCCGCCCCTATAAGAAGTCCTGGACCCCGGACCGCGCGGCGCAAGCCATCGAGCAGGGGGCGGGCAGCCAGTTCGACCCCGACGTGGTTCAGGCATTCATGGCTCTTTATCGGCGCGGCGTGTTTGCCCCCCTGATCCAACGATGCATGATGGAAGCGCAGGTGGACCGGTGACCGCCCGGGTACTGCTGATCGATGACGAACCGCTGGTGTTGACCTCGTTGTCGCGACGGTTGGGCGATCGCTTCAACCTGGCGACGGCGGGCGGTGGTCCGGAAGCGGTGGCGGCGGTGGCGGCGGCGGTCGAGGCGGGACGGGACTTCGCCGCCGTGATGTGCGACATGCACATGCCGGGCATGAATGGTCTGGAAACCCTGGCGCGAATCAAGGCGCTGTCGCCGGAGACCGTCGCCATCATGCTGACCGGCGACAGCGACCGCCAGACCGCGATTTCCGCCATCAACCAGGGCGACATCTTCCGCTTCTACGTCAAGCCGTTCGACAGCGCCGAGCTTGGCGAGGGGATTGCCGCCGCCGTGCGCCAGCACGAATTGTTGCGCGCGGAACGTCGTCTCGCCGAGAACGAGGAACGGTTGCGGTTGGCGCTTGAGGCGGTGGGTGATGCCGCCTGGGACTGGAATACCATTACCGGCGAGTTGATCTGCTCGGAAGGCTGGCGGCGGATGCTGGGCCTGTCGGGGGGCGAGCCGACGACGGTGGAGGCGCAGTGGTTGTCGTTGATCCTTCCCGACGACGCGGCGGCGGTCGCGGACGAAATCCGCCGCGTGCTGGACGGAAAAGGCGCGTTGCTGTCTTGCGAACATCGGTTGCGCCGTTCCGATGGTGGCGAGCGGTGGGTTCTGGCGCGCGGCTCGGTATTGCGGCAAGGGCGCGACGGGTGTCCCGAGCGGCTGATCGGCACCTTTACCGATATCACCGAGCGTCGCCTGATGGAGGAAACCGTGCGTCGCCAGGCCGAAGAGCTGCGGATTCTGGCGGCCACCGATCCGTTGACCGGGTTGTGGAACCGCCGGAGCTTTCTCGAGAAAGCCGAGCACGAGGTTCAGCGGGCGCGGCGCTATGGCCGGGCGCTTTCGGTGGTCATGGTGGACATCGACTTCTTCAAGAAGGTCAACGACACCCACGGTCATGATGGTGGTGATGCCGTGCTCCGGCGATTTTCCCAGGTTCTCAAGAGCGGCGTGCGGCAAAGCGATGTCGTCGGGCGTTGGGGGGGGGAGGAATTCGTCCTGCTGCTGCCCGAGACCGACATTGCGGCGGCGGGGGCGGTGGCCGATACCCTGAGACGGCAGGTCGCGGCCGCGCCGGCCGATTTGCCCGACGGCGCCACCCTGGCGATTACCGCCAGCTTCGGTGTGTCTACCTTGTCCGGAGAGGGCGACGAGGTGACCGACATGCTGCGGCGGGCGGACGAGGCGTTGTACGAGGCCAAGCATTCCGGCCGTGATCGGGTGGCGTGCCGGGTGGCATGACTGCCGTCGCCACCATTCGCAAATAAGAATACATCGCAACATCCCGGAGCGATTAGGCGCCGACGTCGCTATATTGTCGTCATTATTCCTGCGCGATATTGACACTTGTGGCGACATAGGGTTTGTTGGTTCCCGTCTTGTACTTTTTGCATACAGGGGAGGATCAAGGTGGCTGCTGCTCAAGTCGCGAACGGGGCTATTCCGTCCATGGTGGCTCCGGCCGGTGCCAATGCCGCCGCGGCGGCGGGGGAAGTCGAGCGCGAGGTTGCCGCCGCCAAGGCCGGCACCGCCAAGACCGGCGCGGCCAAGGCTGCCGCCGTCAAGGCTGCTCCGGCGGCTCAGGCCAAGGTCGCGGCATTACCGGGGGCCGGGGCCAAGGTGGCTGCCGGCGCGGGCAAGGCGGGGCTTGGCGGCGGTGCAGGGGCCAAGGTGGTTGGCGGGTCGCTGTGGACCGGCAAGGGCCTTGGTCTCGGCCTTGGTCTCGGCCTGGGGGCCTGGGGGCCGGTGATCATCGGTGTCGTCGGTGCGGCGGCCGTCTATGCCTACATGAAGAGTCGCGATATCGAGGCCCTGCAGAACGACGAGGAAGTCGAGCTGCGCGAGGCTCTGGCCTGAATTGGGGGAGAGGAAAATGGCTGAAGCTGTCGTTCGCAGCACGCTTGGTTCACGCAGCACGGTGATGGCGGCGCTGTCCTATCTCAGCGTGTTGTGTTTCGTCCCCCTGCTGATGGATCGGGACGACGAGTTTGTCTATTTCCATGCCAAGCAGGGATTGGTGATCTGGATGGTCGGGGTGCTGGCGCTGTTCGTGCTGCATGTCCCGATGATCGGCAAGTGGGTGTTCGGTTCGGTTTCCATGGTGGTGGTGGTCTTTTCCATCCTGGGCTTGGTGTCGGTGCTGTTCCAGCGCGCCTGGAAGCTGCCGCTGGTCAGTTGGCTGGCCGACCGCATCTGACGGTGTGGATATTGGCGGGGGCGGCGGGCGGCGACGCCTGCCGCCCCTGTCTTTTCCCTTCCTTTCAGTAAGTTCTTGCCAAACGGGCGGACGATCGGGAAGATCGCCCCGGCCGGTGCCCCGTGCCCGGTTATAGGCCGCGTGGCCGGCGGAAATGGAGCCGATGGACAGTCAGCAGGAAGTGCGGTCGTCCGGCGCAGGCCGGCGCGTTCGGCAGCCACGAGGTGGTGGTGGCGGCACCTCCACGATGCTCGTGGTTCTGGCGCTGGTGGTCGGCGGCGTGGCGGCGTGGCCGTGGCTTCAGCCCCGGCTGGCGGGGCTTCCCGGTCCCTGGGCGGCGTGGCTGGGCGATCGTGGCGCGGCGGTTTCCGCCAACTCCTCTCAACCGATGCCGACCCTGGCCGAGCGGGTCGAGATGCTGGAAGCCTCGTTGGCGCCGTTGGCGATACGTTTCGAATATATCGAACAACGCCTCACCCAGCTTGAAGCCGTCGCGCGCAAGCCGGCTGCGACCGAACCGCGCCGCGACGCCGGGGTAGATCCGGCCCAGCTGGCCAAGCTGGCCGAGGATGTCGCCAAGTTGAGAACCGACTTGGATACCGTCCGCAAGTTCTCGGGCGAGGATGGTGGTGCCGCCAAGTTGTCCGGTGCGGTGGAAAAGGCCGAGGCCGCCTTCCGCCGCATGGCCGAGCGACGCGATCAAGCGCCCCTGTTCCTGACGGCGCTGGGTCAGTTGCGCGAAGCGGTGGATCGTGGTGGCCCCTATCAAGTCGAGCTGCGGGCGGCGGCGGCGTTGGCCGACAAGGCCGCCATCGGCCGGCTTGCCCCCCTGGGCGGCGGCGCCGCGACCGGCATCGTCACCCGCGTCGGTCTGGCCGAGGGTTTTCGCTCCGCCGCCGCGTCGGCCCGGCGGGCGGACGCTCTGGCCGGTACCGACTGGGCGATGGCGACGCTGCGGCACTGGCTGGGCGCGGCGGTGACCGTCCGGCGGGCCGATGGCAGCGAGGACGGCCTGGAGGGGGCCCTGTCCGGCGCTGGCCGACTTCTGGCCGGTGGCGATCTTGCCGGCGCCGTGGTGGTGCTGCGTCATGCCGAGGGAGCGGGGGCGGCGATGCTGGCGCCCTGGCTGGAAGCGGCGGAGCAGCGTCTGGCGGCCGATGCCGCCCTGTCCGAACTGTCGGCGGCGGCGTTGGCCACCGCCGCTCACCGGGACGAATGAGCCATGGTACTGCGCCTGATCGTCCTTCTCGTCCTGGTTTCGCCGGTGGTGATCGCCACCTTGTGGTTCTCCGACAATCCCGGCACCGTCCAGGTGGAATGGCTGGGATGGCGGGTGGATACCAACATGCCGATCCTGCTGGCCGGCCTGCTGGTGGTGTTTCTGTTGCTGTCGGCGCTCGGTCGGCTATCGGGCCTGTTGGCGGATCTGCCGGCCCGGCTGGGGCATTCGCGGCAGGCCAAGGGACGGGAAAAAGGCATGGTGGCGTTGCTGGCCGCCCTGGACGCCGCCGAATCCGGGGATAACGGCGAGGGCCGCCGCCTGGGCGCCGAAGCGGCCCGGCTGCTCGGCAGTCCCGCCCTGGCGGCGCGGCTGGACCGGCTGATGCCGCGTGCGGCGACGCCGCCGGTCGAGGCGGCCCGGCCGGAGCCGACCCGGAAACGTTCGTTCCTGTCGCCGAAGGCTCCCTTGGCCAAGCCATCCCCGCAGCCTAAGCCATCCCCACCCAAAGCCGCGCCGCCGCCCTCCACCGCGGTGGAGGAGACGCCGCCGCCGCCCGTTGCCGTCACCGTGCGCGACGAGGATCGCGCCGCTTTCGCCGAGCGAGTGCGCAACCGGGCGTGGGATGCCGCCCTGGCCGGACTGGAAGAGGCGGTGGTGGCCGCGCTGCTGCCGCCGTCGGTGGCGGCGCACTGGCGGGCGGTGGTGCTGGCGGCCCAGGCGGTCGAGGCCGCCGACAGTGATGCCGGGCGGGCGCTGCATCTGGCGCGAGACGCGGTGGTGGCCGATCCCGGCTTTTTGCCGGCGGCACTGCAGCTGATACGCCTGGAGGTGGCGGCTGGTCGTCCCGCCGAAGCCGAAGCCGCTTTGAAGTCGGCATGGCGCAAGGTTCCGGCGCGTCCGTTGCTCGATGCCTGCGCCGTCCTGTGGGCGGATGACGATGCCGCTGCCCACCTGGCGCGGATGGAGGCGTTGGCGGAAAGCAATCCCGGCCATCGCGAGGGCCACCTTGCCGCCGGCGAGGCGGCGGTGGCTGCGGCCAAATGGGGGGTGGCGCGGCGCCACCTGATGGCGGCGATCAAGATCGCCCCGGATATTCTCGCCTGCCGGCTGATGGCCGAAGTCGAGGAAAAGGAATCCGGCGGTTCCGTCAACGCCGCCGATATCTGGCGGCGCAAGGAGCGCGAGGCCTTGCCGCCACCGGCGTGGCATTGCTCGGTCTGCGGCACGGTTCAGCCGGAGTGGGTGGAGTGCTGCCCGTCGTGCGGCGGTGTCGCCACGGTGGAGTGGACGCAGCGGGCCGAGGACCCGAGGGATGCCGTTTCAATTCCGGTGGTTTCCGATCCGGTTCTTTCCGAGCCGGTCAGGGACGATAACATTGCCGTCGAGCCGGAAAGTACTACCGCCCCGCCAGTGTTGTAACCGCATAGATCAACAGTCCGACCAGACCACCCACCACGGTGCCGTTGATCCGGATGTATTGCAGATCCTTGCCGACGTGGCTTTCCAATTTTTCGATCAGAACCTCGGTGCGCCAGCGCAATACCAGATCGGTGATCAGCGCGCCGATCATCTCGCGCCGGGGCACCAGCAGTGCCTCGGTGGCATCGCGCAGCCAGCGGTTGAGGGCGGCGCGCATGACGGTGTCGTGCTCCAGCCGTTGACCGGCCTCGCGCAGGGTATGCTCGATCATCGTCTGGATCGAGGCTTCGCCTTCGATCAGACGGGTATAGGCGTCGGCTCCCACTTGTCGCAGATATCCGTCTACCGCCGGATCGTCCAGAATCTGGCCCTTGATATCATCAACCCGGCCGGCGAATTCGTGCGAGGTCGCCAGCTTGTCGATGGTTCCGCTGACGAAGGTCTCGAATTTCTGTCGCCAGGGGTGGTCGTGCGCCGTCAGTTCCGCCAACGAGCCGTCGATGCCGTGGGTCACGCTTTGGGCGATCTGGGTTTCCACCCACAGTGGCAGCCATTCCGGACATTCCTTGGCGACCTTGGCGCGGATGAACTTGCGGTTGCCGGCGACGAAGCTCCGCGCTTCGCCGACCAGATGGTCGAGTATGGCGTGGTGGTAGCCGTGGCCGACCATGTAAGACAGGATTTCCGCCATGCGTGGCGCGGTGATGACGGTATCGACCGCCTTGCGCAAGCCGACGCCGATGGTGTCGCGCCAGCGCTGCTCGCCGATGGTCAGCACGATGGGCGGCAGCGAGCCGGCGATTCTGGTGGCCAATGCCGCCGCCGTATCCGGTCGCGCCAGCCAGCGGCCCAGCCGGCCGGCGGTGTCCAGTTCCTCCAGGCGTTGGGCCAGCGCTTGCGACGCCAGCAGATTGCCGGCGACGAAACGGCCGATGGCGGCGGCGATACGGCCGTGATTGCGCGGAATGACCGCGGTATGCGGGATCGGCAGCCCGAAGGGATGGCGGAACAGGGCGGTGACGGCGAACCAATCGGCGACTCCACCGACCATGGCGGCTTCGGCGAAGGCCCGCAGCGGCGCCAGCCACGGCCATCGGTCCCGTCCCCATTCGGCGAAGGCGAAGACGACGGTGGACAGCGCCAGCAGGGCGGAGGCATAGGCCCGCATCCGCCGGAGTCCCTTCGCGGCTGCCAAAGCGGCGTTATCAACCGGAAGATGGGAAGGGACCGGTTCCCGGGGGCTGTCGGCACTCATCGCAAAGGCTCCAATTCCCGAGACCTCGCCCGGGCCGATCCTTTGAATGTGCCTGGGATGGCGGCGGGTCAATGGCTTTCGTATGCACAGTGGATTTAGAAGTTGTCAATTCCCTGGGGGGGGCTGTTATAGTCCGCTCGGCCCTCCCGGGGGGGGGGGGGGGGTACGGAGAGTTAACCCGGACATGGCGCCTACCGTGATCGAGTCTTACCAGCGAAACGCGCTCTACCTCCTGTCGGCGCTGTGCATGGTGTTCATGACTCTGGTCGTGGCCATACAGCCGCTGTTCCTGCGCAATGTCCTCAACATCTCGTTCGATACCGCGGGGGCGATCAACGCCAACGTCCAGGTTGTGACCGAGGTTCTCGATATCTTCATTTTCGCCTATCTGGGCTATCTGTCCGATCGTCTTGGGCGGGTCCGGATCATTGTCGCCGGGTTCGTGGTCGCCGCCATCGGGGCGGTGATCGCCCCGTTCAGCCCATGGATCGGCGGCGGCGCCGTCGGCGCCCTGGTGGTCTACTACGTGGCGCGGGTGGTGATGTCGCTGGGCAGTGGTGCGGTCTGGCCGCAGCTGTCGGCGCTGGCCGGCGATTTCAGCGACGAGTCCAGCCGGGCGCGGCTGATGTCCAACACCGCCTTCATGATGGCGTTCGGCGTGACCCTGGTCTATGCGGTGCTGATGCAGATTCCCCGGCACGCCGGCATCACCATCACCATGCTGCTGACCGCCGGCATCGCCGTGGCGGGGGCGTGGCTGGCGCGCAATTGCCTTGTGGACGTGGCGCCCCGCACTACCGAGACCTCGATTCCGTGGCGTCGCATCTGGGGCCTGGTCCGAACCGAGCCCCGCCTGCGTCTGGCGTTCGCCAGTTCGTTGTTCGCACGCAGCGACATGGTGTTCGTCGGTCTGTTCCTGATGCTGTGGTTCATCTATTTCGCCGATCTGGTCAAGGTCGGTCAGGCGCAGGCGGCATCCAAGGCCGGGATGCTGATCGGCCTGATGGGATTGGTGGTCATGCTGTCGATCCCGGTGTGGCGGTCATTCATCGAACGGTTCGGCCGCATTCAGGCGGTGGCACTGGGAATGATGCTGTCGGCGCTGGGGTTCATGATGCTGGGGTTCGTGGTCAATCCATTCGATTGGTTCATCGTGGTGCCGGTGCTGCTGATTTCCGCCGGTCAGGCCGGATGCTTCGTCGCGCCGCAGATTTTGACGGTCGATCATTCACCGAAGGAGTTGCTTGGTTCCGTGCTTGGCGCCTTCAACGTCATTGGTTGTTTGGGAATTATTTTTTTCGTTCAGATCGGCGGTTTCCTTTTTGACTACGTGGGGCCGCCGGCACCATTTGTGTTTACCGGGGCCGGGAATTTGCTTATATCGGCATACGCTTTGCGCGTGCTGAAAAGCGAAGGGCGCCAGGGCGGGGAGAGCGAGGCCATGGGCGATGTCCCGATGGCTTCGCGCCGCTTGCTCGGACAACGACTGGAGTAGCATTCATGCCGAGTGTGATTTTCGGACTGCTGGCGCTGGCCCTCGGGTTGTGGGGGATGACCGCGTGGTGGTGGTCGGTAACCGAGTTCCTGCGGGGTGCCGTCCCGGTGGCCCTGATCGTTCTTGGCCTGGTGGCGCTGGCCGCCGGTGTCCAGTCGGTGCGCGTGCCGCGCGTCGGCAAGGGAGCGGCCTCAGACCTTGACAGCGATGGTTGAAATCCATGTTCAACGGTGATGCGGAAGACGGCGGCTCGAACGCGGCCTGTGGCAAGGATCTGAAGCGTTATCTGATGCTGATGGGCGTCGTCGCGCTGATCGTCCTGTTCGGTGCCTTCATCTATGGGCCGTCATCCGGCGGCCTGCGGTTGAGCGCCCTGGCCGACCAGTTTGGCAAGGGCCATGGCGCCGTGGCCAATGGTCCCGCCCAGCCCGGTGCTCCGGCGGCGCCGTTGCCGGCGGCGGCGCGGGTTGGACCTCCGTCCGCGGCCGGTGCCATCGCCACCTTGCCGCCGGTGGTCGACTACGGCCCCGCGCCCACGGGCAGCGGTGGGCCGTTCTCCAACGTCGTCACCGTGTTGCGCAACAGCGTCGTCAGCGTGACGGCATCGTCGGCGGCGGCCGGCGGACAGGCCATGCCCGATCCGCTGGGGCTGGCCAATCCCGATGGGTTGCCGCGCTTCGCCAATCCCACGACCCGGTCGGTCGAGAACATCGGCACCGGCGTGATTATCCGCAACGACGGCTTCATCATCACCAACTACCATGTGGTGCGGGGCGCCAATTCGGTGTTCGTCACCGTCCAGGACGATGTCGGCTCGACCCGCTATTCCGCCGAGATCGTCAAGATGGACGAGGCGCTGGACCTCGCCATGCTGAAGGTCGTTCCCAAGGCGCCGCTGTCGGCGGCGGTGCTGGGCGACAGCGACGCCGTGCGTGTCGCCGACGAGGTGATCGCCATCGGTACGCCCTTCGGTCTCGACATGACGGTCAGCCGGGGCATCATTTCGGCCAAGCGCAAGTCGCTGGTGATCGAGGGTGTGACCCACTCCAACCTGTTGCAGACCGACGCCGCGATCAATCAGGGCAATTCCGGCGGTCCGCTGGTGGCGCCCAATGGTACGGTCATCGGCATCAATACCGCCATTTACACCCCCAATGGCGCCTTTGCCGGAATCGGCTTCGCCGTTCCCAGCAATCAGGCCCGTATGTTCGCGCTGGATGAAGTGGGCTGGCTGCCGACTTCGACCGTCGAAGGTCCGACCATGGGGTTGGTGGCGCTGCAGACCCAGGGCGGCGGGATCGGCGTCGGCGCCGCCGGCCCGGCCATCATCGCCGGAACACCGGCCCCCCATGCCGATGGCCGCCAGAACATGGATTGCACCACCTGCCACGAGGTCATTGCCAACGGTACCGGGGCGGCCGCCGTCCGTGGTGGCCGGACCCAGCCGATGATGCCGATCGCGGCGGCGGTGCCGCCGCCGCCGATTCCGGTGGGATCGGTGTCGCCGCATACCGACGGCCGACAGAACATGAACTGCGCCACGTGCCACCAGATGTTGGGCACGGCGGGGCCGGCGGCGATCGCCGCTCCTGGTCCGGGCGCCTACCGCTTTTCCCAGGCGCCGGGCAGTCTGGCGATCAACATCCAGGGGCCGCAGAGCCAGTCGGTCGCCGGCAATCGGGGAACCACGGTTCTGGGTGCCGCCCTGAGCGCCATGTCCGACAATCTCAGTCGGCAAACCGGCCAACCGGCCGGTCGCGGGGTGTTCGTCACCGGCGTTTCTCCCAGTTCGCCGGCGGCGGCGGCGGGGTTGCGCCCCGGCGACATCCTGCTGAAGGTCGATGGCCGTCCGGTCCGGGCGCCGAACGAGGTGTCGGCGATCATGACCGCCATGCCCGGTGGACGGGCGGTTCGTCTCGGCGTCCTGCGGGACGGCGACGTTCGCGCCCTGACCCTGACCGCCGGCCCAGCCGGTTTGGCGGCGGCGGCGCCGATGCCGATGGTGCCGCAGGCCCCGGCCGGCATCGCGGTCGTTCCCCAGCAGGGGGGGCAACAGCAGCCCGGCGCCCCCGCCGTCGCCATGGTTCCGCCCAAGCCGCCCACCGAATTCAATTGGATGGGTATGGAGATTGAAACCTTCCAGGCCGCCCAGACCATGGCCGGGACACCCGCCGCCGCGGCCACCGCCGTCAAGGGGGCACAGGTGGCGGAGGTTCTGCCCGGTTCGCGCGCGGCTCTGGCGGGGTTGCAGGCCAATGATCTGATCATCGAGGTCAACAACCGGCCGGTGGCCGGTCCCGCCCGGCTTGACGCCGCCATCAAGGCCGCGGCAACCAGCGGGCAGCAGATCTTGATGAAGATCAGCCGCAATGGCCAGGAATTCTGGGTTGTGATGTGATGGTGGAGCAGGACATGGCGACCAATCGGCGCGATCAGGATTCGGGCAATTCCAGCGACGAAGGCGGGCGCGACAGGAAGCGCAAGAAGCCCGTGTCGCCGGTTCCGGAAATCGTCTCGGTGACCGTCGAGCCGCCTCCGGCAGTTGCCGGGGCCAAGGCGGCGCAGGGCGATATTTGGGTGACGCTGCTGGAGTCGTCGCCATGGTCGGCCAATCCCACCACCCGGGCGGAAGCCTCGGTCAGTGTGCCGCCGCCGCGGTTGATCGAGCATCCGCCGGTCAGTGATCCCGCGACCCGGTGGTCCCAGCCCATCTGGCGGACGCCGGTTCGGACCGAGGCTGTCGCCGAGGACGCCGCCCCCGAGGTGGTCGTTGTCGCCGCTGCCGATGATGTGGTCGACGTCGCTCCGATGGAGATCGAGATGCCGGCCGTCGCGGAGAGTGCTGCTGTCGAGGATGGGCCGGTGGTTGACGCGGATCCGGCTTTGGTCGTCGCCGTTCCCGAGATTGCCGTCGAGGCTGAGCCGGAACCCCACGCGGAAGAGGCGCCGGCGTCCCAGCCGGAACAGGAAAGGGCGGTTGCCTTCACCAGTCTCGCCGAGTTGGTGGGACTGGCACAGGGGACCGTGTATCCGGATGCCAATCCCGTGGCTGTCGAGCCAGTGCCCGAGCCGGAGCCGGTGCCCGAGGTGGAGGCTGTCGCCGCCGAGCCGGAGCCCGCGCCCGAGGTGGAGGCTGTCGCCGCCGAGCCGGAGCCCGCGCCCGAGGTGGAGGCTGTCGCCGCCGAGTCGGAGCCCGTGCCCGAGGTGGAGGCTGTCGCCGCCGAGCCGGAGCCCGTGCCCGAGGCGGAGGCTGTCGCCGCCGAGCCGG
>CAIUSV010000022.1 GCA_903901915.1 uncultured Rhodospirillaceae bacterium
CCTCAAATGACCGCGCCGATGAACTGCCGCGATGGCTCCATCGCTACAATTGGCATCGGCCCCATGGTAGCCTCAAGGCGCAGACACCAATCAGCCGACTCGGTCTGACCGGGGACAACGTCTTGCGACTCCACAGCTAGATGGGACCCGGAACGGCCTGATCGGCGAAAAAGCGAAGGGACTTCACGGCGACGGCTCCGGCGCTTCCCGTGCCAAATTCAATCTGGCAACCGCACCAATCCGAACCAATAATTCTGGATCGCGCAAATGGCGTGAAAGAATTGATCGACATCGCAGGGCTTGGTTATGTAGCTGTTGGCTCCCAAGCCATAGGATATCTCGACGTCCCGTTCGACATCCGACGTCGTCAGCACGATCACCGGTATGTTGTGCAGCTTGGGATCGGCCCGCATCTCGCGCAGAACCTCCCGCCCGTCGCAGCGCGGCATGTTGAGGTCCAGCAGGACGAGATCGGGGCGCGGAGCATCGGCGAACCGGCCGGTCTTGTGCAAAAACTCCAGCGCCTCCACCCCGTCCGGCACATGGTGAAGGGTGCAAAGAATCTTGCTTTCACTCAACGCCTCGCCGACGAGACGGGCATCCCCCGGCTCGTCCTCGGCCAGCAGAATGTCGAAGGCGCCAACATGGGGATGTTTCTTCATCGCCGGGTCTCCGTGGGAATGCGAATATGGAAGGTACTGCCTTCTCCGAGGCGTGACTCCACTTTTATGGTCCCTCCCGCCCCCTCGACAATCTTGCGTGCCAGCGCCAGGCCGATACCGGTTCCCGGATGCTCTTGCCTGGTATGCAGGCGCTCAAACACGCCGAAAATCTTTTCCGCGTACTGACTTTCGATCCCGATGCCATTATCGCTCACCGATATCTCTACGCCGTCCTTGGCGCTTGCGCCATTCACCCGGATGCGGGGGGGGCGGTCGGGGGCGCGGTATTCCAACGCATTGTCGAGCAGAATGGAGAAAAGATCGGTTAGCCGCTCTCTGGTAATACTGACTTCGGGCAGCACTTGCGTCTCGACGACAGCGCCCACCTCGCGGATACGGTCCGAAAGACGCCGGCAGGCATCGTCGAGGCCAAGTTGCGCCGGGCACAACTCGGCCGGCGGCGGCAGATTGCCGATGGCGAGGTAAAGCTGGACCGCGCGCAGCAACTCCCGCAGTCGCTGTCCACCATCGACGATAAAATGCAGCAACTCCCGCGAGGCGGGGGATATGGCATTCGCCAAGTCATGATCAAGCTTCTGCGTGTATCTGAGTTGGCGTTGCACCGGTTCTTGCAGGTGATGAGCAAGAATCTCGGCGAAGCGGCGCATCTCCGAATGCGAGCGCTGCAAGGCGTCAAGCAGTCTCTCGCGGTCCAACGCCGCCGTCTTGGCCTTGGTGATGTCCATGTCGAAGCCGATCATCACCGGCGTGCGGGTATTCTCGCGCGCGACCACCCGGGTCAGGGTCCGCACCCACCGTGGCGATCGGCCGGGAACGTCGATGCAGAACTCTTCCGTGCGCACGTCATTGTCGGTCCTGGGCGCAATCGCCCGCTCCAAGGCATGGCGATCGGCCTCGGACAGACAGCGGGACAAGGCATCGAAACTGGGAGGGGCCGCCACCCCCAGCCACTCGGCATGCTGGGGGGTCAGGACGATGTCGGGCGTATGCATGTCCCATTCCCAAACGGCACCATGCGCCGCGGCAACAGCCAGAGAGGCCCGCTCATTGCTGCGCAGCACATCGTCGGAGAGGCGGCCGAACAAGGTTTCCTGCGGCTTGGTGAAGCCGAAGTGAACCACACCCGCGTAAACCAGATAGAAGGCGATGATCTTGGCGACATGCCCCGCCATGTTCAGCGCACCGTAAACATCCGTGTAAAGAGTGAAGCACGCCTCCATCACGATCATCATGACGATGCTGGCGGCGACATAGCGGAACAGGCCGGTGGCGAACTGTTGGCGCAGCCGCCATAGCCTCGCCAGCGATAGGGCCATGAGGGCCATGAAGACGTATTCGGCACCGATCTTGAACGCGGTAAGGCCGCTTCCCTCGCGCCAGCAATCGGGAAAGCCCCCCCACCAGAAGATCGACGCCAGCAGGAGTGCTCCGGCCGAAACGAATGCCGACAACACCGTGGAGGGACGCAACCGCCGCTCGCCCGCGACGGCCGCGGTGGCGATGGCGGCCACGGCGAGCATCCGGCCGGCGATCCACAATTGCGTCGGCAGGTTGGCGTCGGCGTTGGTGAACACGCCCATTCCCTTGTAGGTCAAGGTATGAATGAGATCGGTCGCCGACACCGGGCCAAAGGCCAGACCGACCACCATCAGAAAGGTACTGTCCAAGGTCCTGCGGGTGTTCCAGGCCATCGAAAATGCGGTGAGCCCGACCACAATGCTGAACAATTCGGCCAACGCGTGGAACAGCGGGTAGCCATGCAGGCGCGCCGCGACGATGATCACGATCAAGATCGCGACCACAAGCATCTCGCCCCAGGCGACAACGGTCGCCCGAGCGGGTGGAATCAACGGGGAGGCTGCCATCACCATGGGTATTCCCCTCTTGAGACCGAGGTGTCGCCCCTGATACTTCCCCTGGAGCGGAAGGCGTGCCGGAGCAGGAAGCAAGATGCGCCCCTATCGTGTCCGACGATTTTCCTTGAGAAGTCCAATCCGCTCCCCGCGGGGGGATGAAAGGGAATCTGCATATGGAAGGGCCATGCTTTCCAGCCCGAACCTAACGACACGATTGAAAAAGGGGGGCTTAGCCCCGGTTCATTCCGCCGCCATCCCCATAGGAAGACAATACGCCGATTTCACGTCAACGAAGTCATATGACATCATAGACTAAAGCTTCGGTTGAAGCGAGTGACTATGTCCCGGGGCCGTGGAGCAAAGGAAAATAATCCCCCGATGGCCCCGATATGTCCCCATGGCCATGACCGCCAAAAGACGCTTGATCGGCAGGGGCACTCCGGCCGCCGTGACAAAATGCGGCGAATTTCCCGATTCGTTTAAATTTTATTAACATGGCGCGCGAACCGTGTTCACCGCTCGGCGATAGGCTTTATCCAATGCCCGTAGAACGGGGTCCGTTCCGGCAATTGGGAGACCGGCAGCATGGCTTTCGATATCGAGCAGTTTCGCACCAGATTCCACGGCCTGATGGCCTCGGTCCGAGCGCGGCTGGGTGAACTCGACCGCGTCGGCGGCGAGCTGCACCGCCGCGTCGGGGAACTGCGCATCCGCTGAGTACGGCAGGCAATACGGCAGTGGGCGGGGGAGCCAATCCCCCGCCCACACCGTTATTCGGACTCAGACCGCGGCCAGGGCCGCGTTCAGCGTTGCGCTGGGACGCATCGCCTTCGACGTCTTGTCGAAGTCCGGATGATAGTAGCCGCCCATGTCCACGGGCTTGCCCTGGGCGCCGATCAGTTCGGCGTTGATCTTCGCCTCGTTGTCGGCCAGCACCTTGGCCAGCGGAGCGAAGCGAGCCTGAAGCTCCTTGTCCTTGGTCTGGGCCGCCAGCGCCTCGGCCCAGTACAGGGAAAGGTAGAAGTGGCTGCCGCGATTGTCGATCTGGCCGACCTTGCGGGCCGGCGAACGGTTGTTCTCCAGCACCTTGCCGTTGGCCTGGTCAAGGGTATCGGCCAGCACCTGGGCCTTCGGATTCTTGAAGGTCTGGGCCAGGTGTTCCAACGACACCGCCAGCGCAAGGAATTCACCCAGCGAATCCCAGCGGAGATAACCCTCCTCGGCGAACTGCTGGACGTGCTTGGGAGCGGAGCCGCCGGCCCCGGTCTCGAACAGACCGCCACCGGCCATCAGCGGCACGATGGACAGCATCTTGGCGCTGGTGCCCAGCTCCAGGATCGGGAACAGGTCGGTCAGGTAGTCACGCAGCACGTTGCCGGTGACCGAGATGGTGTCCTTGCCCTGACGGATGCGGTCGAGAGAAATCTGGATCGCCTCTTCCGGGGACTTGATGCTGATATCGAGCCCCTTGGTGTCGTGATCCTTCAGGTAGCGCTCGACCTTGGCGATGATCTGGGCGTCATGGCCGCGGTTCTTGTCCAGCCAGAAGATGGCGGGGGTGTTGGACAGCCGCGCCCGGCTGACCGCCAGCTTGACCCAATCCTGAATCGGCGCGTCCTTGGCCTGACAGGCGCGGAAGATATCGCCGGCCTCGACCGCCTGCTCCAGCAGCACCTTACCGGCGGCATCGACGATCCGCACCACGCCGTCGCCGGCGACCTCGAAGGTCTTGTCGTGCGAGCCGTATTCCTCGGCCTTCTGGGCCATCAGGCCGACGTTGGGAACGCTGCCCATGGTCTTGGGATCAAAGGCGCCATGCTTCTTGCAGTCGTCGATGACCACCTGATAGATGCGGGCGTAGCAGCGGTCGGGAATCACCGCCTTGGCATCGTGCAGCTTGCCGTCGGTGCCCCACATGCGGCCGGAATCGCGGATCATCGCCGGCATCGAGGCATCGACGATGATGTCGCTGGGGACGTGCAGGTTGGTGATGCCCTTGTCGGAATTGACCATCGCCAATTCCGGCCCGGCCTTGTAGGCGGCCTGAATATCGGCCTCGATGGCCGCCCGCTGCGCCTCGGGCAGCTTGCCCAGCTTGGCCAGCAGGTCGCCGAAGCCGTTGTTGACGTTGACGCCCAAATCCTTGATCACCCCGGCGTGCTTCTCGAACACGTCCTTGAAGAAGACGGTGACGGCATGGCCGAACATGATGGGATCGGAAATCTTCATCATGGTCGCCTTGAGGTGCAGCGACAGCAGCACGCCCTTGGCCTTGGCATCGGCCATCTGCTCGGCATAGAAGGCGCGCAGCGCCCGGCGGCTCAACACCGCGGCGTCGATGACCTCGCCGTCCTTCAGCGCGGTCTTGTCCTTGAGGACCGAGGTCTTGCCGTCCTTGCCCACGAACTCGATGCGGACATCGGTGGCCTTGTCGACGGTGACCGACTTCTCGGTGCCATAAAAATCGCCCGCGGTCATGTGCGCGACATGCGACTTGGAATCAGCGACCCAGGCGCCCATCTTGTGCGGGTTGTTGCGGGCATACTGCTTGACCGCGGCGGCGGCGCGACGGTCGGAGTTGCCTTCGCGCAGCACGGGGTTGACGGCGCTGCCCAGCACACGACCGAACCGGGCCTTCAACTCCTTTTCGGCATCGGTCTTGGGGTCTTCGGGAAAGTCGGGAATCTTGTAACCCTGCGACTGAAGCTCCTTGATCGCCGCCTTCAACTGCGGCACCGAGGCGCTGACGTTGGGCAGCTTGATGATGTTGGCTTCGGGCCGCAGCGTCAGCTCGCCCAGTTCGGTCAGCTCGTCGCCGATCCGCTGCTCCGGGGTCAGGTTCTCGGGGAAATTGGCGATGATGCGCCCAGCCAGGGAAATGTCCCGGGTCTCGACGGCGACGCCGGCGGCCTTGGTGAAGGTCTCGACGATCGGCAGCAGGGAATAGGTCGCCAGCGCCGGCGCCTCGTCGACCTTGGTCCAAATGATTTTCGCGGTTGTCATCTTCATTTTCCCCATTGGAATCAACTCGTGCGCGTCCGCTGGGGCGCGCCCCACGGCCTTGTTCGCAGCTCCCGGACAGCGGAGGACGATATCATTCACCGCGACGAACGCAACCGGAATCCCACACCTTGGGATGGGGAAAGTGGGGGTATGGGAGGATGGGGAAAGTGGGGCGATGGCCGCCTTGCTCCGTCGGGTTCGTGACAGCCCGGCAAATCCGGGCTAGAGTGGCCCTTCCGGCAGAGGTCCGCCGCGGCCGGAGCGGGGCCGGCGCGCGCCCGGACCTTCTGTCTTTGCGAATTCGACAAGGGACGTACCGATGAAGATTGTGACCGATTCCTCGTTCGAGGCCGAGGTGCTGAAGGCATCCGGGCCGGTTCTGGTGGATTTCTGGGCGGAGTGGTGCGGCCCATGCCGCCAGATCGCTCCGGCGCTTGAGGAACTCTCCAAGGACAAGGCCGACAAGATCACCGTTGCCAAGATCAACATCGACGAGAATCCGGGGACGCCCGGCAAGTACGGCGTCCGTGGCATTCCCACCCTGATGATCTTCAAGGACGGTCAGGTGGCCGCCACCAAGATCGGCGCCCTGCCCAAGAGCAAACTTTACGAGTGGGTCGAATCCAGCCTGTAAGAGGTCGATCGGGTGGTTACGGGCCCCGCCGGCCGGCGGGGCCCGTTCATCTTCTAGGGTGCTTCAACTTGAAGCTAAAGCACTCCAGCGTTCCGTATGTACGAAAAAGCTCCGCTTTTTCAGGGCTCAAACGCTGCTCGGGCTTAAGAGCTTGATTCCGTATTACCGCATCAAACTCTAAGCCCGACCTCAGCCCGCCCGCAACTCGACCTCGAAAACCGAGCCGAACCCGGGACGCGACCGCACCCGCACCTCGTGCCCGAGAAGCCGCGCGGTCCGAGACACCACCGACAACCCAAGCCCCAATCCCTCCGAGTGGGATCGCGACGAATTCTCGATCTGATAGAAGTCGTCGAAGATGGCCTCGATCCGGTCGGCGGCGATGCCCTTGCCGCTATCCCAGACCTGGAGCAGAACCGAGCGCCCACGCCGGCGGCTCCCCACCAGGATACCGCCCCGGTCGGTGTACTTGATGGCGTTGACCAGAAGATTGCGCAGGATGCGACGCAGCAGTACCGGATCGCTGTAAACCATGACATGGGCCGTCACCACCCGGACCCGCAGGCCGCGGGTCTCGGCCAGTTTGCCGAAACTGCCGGCCTCGGTGTCGATGATGTCTTGCAGATCGAACGAACAGAGCCGGGGGATGATACCACCGGCCTCCAGGGTGGCGACGTCGAGCAGCGAATTAAGCAGTTCCTCGCTGGCATCGAGCGCGGTCCCCAGTTTGGCGATGGCCTGACGATGGAGGATGTCGTCCGTGGCGGCGGCTTGCTGCTCGATCACCGACCAGAACAGCCGCATCGCTTGCAGCGGCTGGCGTAAATCGTGGCTGACCGAAGCGAAGAACGTCGATTTACTGCGATGGGCCGCGATCATCTGGCGCCGGGCCGCATCGGCGCGGGCGGCTGCCGCCACCGCGTAATAGGCCAGCACCATCTCAACCAGCAGAACCCCCAGCATCATGGCGCCGTTCTGCCATGCACGGCGCCGCCAGCCGTCGAGAACCGAACTGAGCGGAAGACTCGACGTGATGATCAGCCCACGTTCCGGCATGCTGCGATAAGCGTGCAGACGGTCGATGCCGTCGATCACCGACGGCGACACATAGGTGCCCGCCGGCCGCGACTGCGACAGGTGGACAAATGGGGCGTTGCCGGTCGCGCGGACATTTTCCAAGGCCGGCAGGGGATGGCGCATGACCAAGGCGCCATCGGCCTTGTAAACCGCGAAGGTCTGGGCCGGATCGAGGGAAAGCCGCCGGTAGAGCCGAAGGAAGTGGTCGATGGCGATCGACGACTGTACCACGGCGAGAACCTGGCCCGAGCGGTCCTCCACCCGGCGGCTGAGGGCGAAGACGAAGGCCCCGGTCATGCGTTCCCGGATCAGCGGGCTGACGAAATCCCCCCGCGCCGCCGGTGGCATGACGCTGACGAAGTAGTCGCGGTCGCCACGAAAACCATTGTCACCCGGCGCCACGTCCTGCGACGCCAGCGCCAGATTACCGTCGGGCGCGATGATCAGCAGTGACTGGATCGCCGGAGCGTCGGCCATGATCCGCCGCAGCGTGGCCTGATGGGATGGGTTGGAAGACAGCGCCGCCATGCCGTGGCGCTGGATCAGGTCTTCCATGCGGCTGAGAACCACGCCATCGGTCTCGATGGCCGAGCCGACCTGTTCCTCCATCAAGGTCACCAGTTCGGCCAGCGTCTGCGCCGCCGCGTCCAGCGTGGTTTCGCGGTCGCGCACGGTCAACGCGGCGAACACCGCCCCCCCCAGAACCAGGGAGGCGGCAACGAAGGCGACGACGATCAACGTCAGCCTGGAGGTCGCCGGCCGGAACGGCGAGCCGGGTTCGCCGACGTCATCGGGAGCCGTCGCGATTGCCGGGTTCGTCTCCATCACCACCGATGCCCGCCCCCCCTCTGTTCGCAAACGGCAGCCATCGACCCTCCGGAACGCCCGGGGCCTTGGACCCGGCCAGAATAGCCCCGTCGGCGGCCGTTGAGAAGCGCCCGCCCGAACTATCCTATTTCCGAGCGGATACCGCCAACAGACCGGGTAGGCCCTGGTCGAGCAGACGGCCAAAGGCTTCGGCATCCACCGGACGGCTGAACAGGTAGCCCTGCATGGTGGCGCAGCCGCTCTCGGCCAGGAACGCCGCCTGCGCCGGCGTCTCGACCCCCTCGGCGATCACCGAGAAGCCGAGATTGGCGGCCAGGGCGACGATGGAGGCGATGATGGCGCCGTTCTTGGCATCGTCCGGCAGATCGTCGACGAAGGTGCGGTCGATCTTCAAGGTGGTGACGGGAAACAGCTTGAGATAGGCCAGCGACGAATAACCGGTGCCGAAATCGTCCAGCGACACCTTGATCCCCATGGCGGTCAACTGCCCGAGAATCTCGATGGCGCGATCCATGTCGCTGGCCATCATGGTCTCGGTGATCTCCAGTTCCAGCATGGCGGCCGGCAATCCGGCCCCGGTCAACGCCGCCTTGACCTTGTCCTTCAGGCGTCCGTCAAGGAATTGGGCCGGCGACAGATTGACGCTGATGGACGGCGGCGCCAGCCGCTGATCGCGCCAGCGGGCCATCTGGGCACAGGCCTGCTCCAGCACCCAATCGTCGATGGCACCGATCAGCCCGGCACGTTCGGCCACCGGAATGAACCGGGCGGGAGAGATTTCGCCCCGCTCGGGATGGCGCCAGCGGATCAGCGCCTCGGCGCCGACGACGCGCCGGGTGGTGACATCGACCTTGGGCTGGTAGGCCAGACGGAACTGACCCTCGGCCAGGGCATGGCGCAGGTCGTTCTCGAGATTGACCCGTTCCGCCACGTGCCGGTCCATGTCGGGATCGAAAAAGCTGAAGGAATGGCCGTTGCGCTTGGCGTGGTACATGGCGGCGTCGGCCCGCGACAGCAGGCTTTCGGCATTGTCGGCGTCGTCGGGATAAAGCGCCACGCCGACGCTGGTCGAGGCGTACAGTTCCAGGTCATTGATGCCGTAGGGTTCGGCGAAGGCGTAGAGCACCTTGTTGACGCAGACCTCGGCGGTACCGGAATCGGCGACACTGGGCAGCACCACGGCGAATTCGTCGCCCCCCAGCCGCCCGATGATGTCGCTGGCCCGGACACAGGCTTTCAGCCGCCGCGCCACCTGACGCAGCAACTCGTCGCCGACGGCGTGACCGAAGCTGTCGTTGATGTCCTTGAAGCGATTGATGTCCAGGTACAGCACCGCCAGACGCTCGCCGCTGTGTTCGGCACGGGCAATGGAATCGGCCAGCCCCTCCATCACCGTGCGGCGGTTGACCAGCCGGGTCAGGCCGTCGTGGCTGGCGTGAAAGCGGATGCGCTGCTCGTCGCGGCGATGGGTGGTGATGTCGCGCAGCAACAGCACATAGCGGTCGGCGGCGCTGTCCTCGCCGGCGATGGCGGTGATGGTGAGGGCGACGGGAAACGGGTCATCGTCCTTGCGCCTGGCCCAGGATTCCCCCGACCACACCCCCCCGGTCGCCGCCAGCCGCCAGGTCTGTTCCATCTCGGCGATGCCGATCATCTCGATGGCGAACAGGTCGCTGGGCCGGCCCGCCACCTCGTCGGCGTTCCAACCGGTGATGCGCTCGAAGGCGGCATTGACCGCCAGCACCACCCGCCGGGCATCGGTGACGACGATAGCCTCGCCCACGGTCTCGAACACCGCCGCCGCCAGCCGCAGCGACTCTTCGCTCCGCTTGCGCTCGGTGATGTCCTGGACGGTGCCTTCATAGCAGAGTATCCGACCGTCGATAGCACGCACCGAGCGGGCGTTCTCGGCGATCCAGATGACGTTGCGGTCCTTGTCGTAGACCCGGGCCTCGAAATTACGCACCACCGAGTCCCGGTCGAGACTGGCCTTGAAGCGATCACGGTCGGCCGGATTGACGTACAGGTCACGGGCGATATCGGTCAGACCGGCAATCAGCTCGGCCGGATCGCCATAGCCGTAGATGCGGGCCAACGCCGGATTGGCGTCAAGATAGCGACCGTCGGGAGTGGTGCGGTAAATGCCTTCGACCGCATTCTCGAACAACGAGCGGTAGCCACCGATGTCGTCATCATCGCCATCGGAAGCGATGGAAAACGCACACGTGTTCATCTGCCCCCTTTCCCGCGACGAATAGCGCCATGAAAGTGCCACTCCCGGTTTACGCCGGGCAAGGGAATACCTCTATACCATTTGACCCATTCAGACGGTATTGCCCGGGATCGCCGCGTCGCCGCCAAACCGGCGACGGCGTTCATCCGATTGAATGCCGACCGGATACGGCGCTAACATCCGTTGGCGGCGCCTCTCCCAAACCCCACCGCCGGGTGGTCCACCTCGCCCCCAGCCGGGCGATGGCCGTCTTCGACGGCAGACCGATGGGGGTGTGTTGGAGCTTGTCGGCCGAAATGAAGAACTCGAAGCGAAACGCGTTGATTCTGGCGGCTTCCGTAGCCGGAAGTTCCGCCGTCTTTCCCTGGCTGGTGACCGCGCTACACAATCACCTCAGCGACATCATAACCGTACTTTTTCCCGGCCCCATATTCGCCGTGGCGCTGTGGCTTTTGTTTCCCCGGCGCCTGTCTCGCTCGGGACTCGCCGTCGCGGTCGTGATCGTCACCACCGGCTGGTATGGCGCCTACAGGATCGGCGGAGACGTCTACGACGCCATTTCACCCACCCTGCTGGGCCTCGCCGTCGCCGGCGCCCTGGCGGGAGCGATCGGCGGTCTCGCGGTCGGCTTGGCGGCGCTTTCCCAACCGGCAAACCGGGGGCCGCGCCCATTTCTGGCCGTCGTGCTTGCCGGCGCGCTGCTGGGTACCCTTGCCCTGCCCGCCGGCTTCCTGTTTCAGGCCCCGACGGAACACGGGTTCAATTTCATCTTCCTGACCTTCGCGATCTGGCAACCGGGCGTCGGCTGGGCCGTTCTGGCCGCCGGGCGCCTTAGCGGCCGAACAACTTCAGCGGATTAAGCGCACCACCCGCGTCCTTCTTGCCGCCACCCACCAGACCGCCGACGGCATTGCCGATATTCTGGGCGTTCTGCTTGACCAGCGCTTCGAGATCCGGGCGATAGCTGAGATTGTCCCACGGCCCGCTCACCAGCACCGGCACCACCAGCCCACCGGCATCGCCGCCGCCTTGGCCCTGCAACGACGCCACCACCTTGGGATCGATGCGGTAATTGACGCTGCGTTGGGGCAGGTCGACGGTGCCCTTGCCCTCGACCCGAAGCAGCGGCGACTTCAGGGCGAGGTCGTTGTTGGTCAGGATACCCTTGGCGATGGTGAAGGTACCGCCCAGTTCGGCGAAGTCGGTCTTTTCGGTCGATGCCGGGCCGCCGGTAAAGGCGGTGGCAACATTGCGCGCCATGGCGGCGAGGTTGATGCCCTTGATGGCGCCGTCGAGAAAGGACAATGCCCCCTTGCCGTCCAGGGACGAGACGATTTGGCGCTGGGTCTTGCCCCGGCCGGCGACGGCGACGTCGAAATTGCCGGTGCCCGACAGACGGTCGGACCCGGCGGCATCGCTCAGGAACGGCTCGGCCTGAAGGCCCTTGAGCACGAACGCGGCGTCGAGTCCGACCCCGGGCTGGGCCCCGTCCAGCGCCACCTTCCCGCGGCCGTTGCCCTGATAGAGCGCCAGTTCGGTCAGATCGGCCACCAGTTTGCCGTCGTGCAGCGCCAGCTTCAGCGCGCTCTTTCCCACCTTGATCTTCTTGACCAGGATGCCGGCGCAGGTGAGTTGGAAATCAACGTCGGCGGCCTTCAGCCCCGACGCGTCGATGGGGTCGTCGCTCCAGCCGCTTTTGGCGGCGGGTGACGACGCCGCCGGAGCCTTGGCGTCGCTAGCGCCCGACTTGGCGGCGGGCTGCGCCCCTTCCGGCGGTAGATAGGGGTTGAGATCGAGCGTCTCGACGTCGAGACGGCCCTTGATGACCGGCTTGGCCCCGCCGACATTGACGGTGACCTCGCCCTTGCTCTTGATGGCGTCGATATCGATGGCGGCCTGGGTAAAGGCGATCTGCGTCGCGGCGGCCGCCAGTTTGCCCTTGACGGAAAGCGGCCCCAGGCCGCTGCCGGCCAGGGTGATGGGCGATCCGGCCCAGGCCGCCAGATTGCGCACCGAAGGAATACCAAGATCAAGGTCGCCGGCCAACCCGGCGCCGGCACCGCCCTTGGCGGTCCCCTTGAAGCCGACCTTCACCGGTTCCGAGGTGATGGCGAGGTTGGTGGCCGAGGGCTCACCCGCCATCACCGCCTTCAAGCTGGCGACATCGACGGCGATCTCGATCTTCTTGGCGTTCCAGACCAGGCTTCCCTTGGCGGAGAACGGCGAATCAAGGCTCTTCAACCCCAGTTGAAGGTTGATGTCGCTCACCTCCTGCCGGGCGCCGGTCTTGCCGTCGATCTGGGTCAGCCGACCGTTGGTGATACGCACGTCGCCCAGACGAATGTCGTTGAGCCCGCCGCCGGAACCGGCGGTGGAAGCCGGAGCGGATTTGACCTCGGGTTTGGCCTCGGATCTGGTCGCCGCCGGGGCGTCGAACACCCAATTCCCCTTGCCCTGACGGTCGGTCTCCAGCGTGATCACCGGATCGAGCAGCACGAAGCTGTCCACCTCCACCTTACCGCCCAACAACGGCATCAGCTTCAGGCGCACATCGACGGCGCCAAGGCGGAGCAGATCCTTGCTGGAATAGCCGGGCGGATTGGACAAGGCCACGTCGCCGACCTGAACCGAGAGCGACGGAAACACCGCGACCGCGACCTTGCCTTGGATGGAGAGATCGCGACCGGTGGCGTTCTTCACCCCCGCCACCACCTCGTCCTTGATCTTTTCGGCCGGAACCAGCATGGGCAGCACGACCAGGCCGCCAATGATCAGAACCGCCAGCGCGGCGACGGCGATCAGGATCTTCTTCATCGGTTCACCCCACGATCGACGAGGTCAAGGCTTGGATGCCTAGGGGATATTCGCCCGGATGGGCGGTGCATATCCACATCACGTCCCAGACCAGCGTAGCCCAACTCGGCGCCGCCGAGAAGCTTTCCCCTGCGGATACCGTCCTTCCGAACCACCCGCCGCGTCACGGCAGCGTCCGGGCAACGCGAAAACCGAGGGTGCAGTGGCGAAGGTCGGGAGAATCGGAATTGCTGCGCTCGGCCGAGCGCAGCATCCACGGCCGCAGACTCCACGAGCCCCCCCGCTCGACACGGTCGCAGGACGGGGATGGCCCGGTCCATGCGCCGCCATCCGTCGGCGCCCCTTCGTAGTTGGGGTGCTCGCAATCCGCCGTCCACTGCCAGACGTTCCCCACCATGTCATAAAGGCCAAAGCCGTTCTTGTGCTGCGGATGGCCGACCGGGTGCAGCTTCCCGCCGGAGGTGTTGTCAAACCACGCGTGCAGTTCCGCCTCGCCAACATCGTTACCCCACCAGAAGCTAGTCTGCGGCTTACCCGGCCGCGTCCCCCGCGCGGCATACTCCCATTCCGCCTCGCTTGGCAGGCGGTAGGTCTTCCCCGTCCGGTCGCTCAGCCATTTGACGTAATCCTGGGTATCCCCCCAGCTAACCCCGACAATCGGCGAGCGCCTGTTGGTCAGGGTGCGACCAAGCCGGCTATACAATTCCTTTTCACTCTCCACCCATTCCGGATCTCGGCACGCCTTTGCCGCCACGCACGACAGATATTCCCCCACCGTCACCGTATGCCGGCCGAGGGCGAACGCCTTGATGGTAACCGGATGGGGGGGCGATTCCTCATCGGAGTGCCACCTTTCCGACTCCGCCGATCCCATGATGAAGCCGCCCGCCGGAAGCACCACCATCTCCGGGCAGTCGGCGCAATCGCGGAACACCTGCCCCGGCCGAGACTGCGCCCAGCCGGCCGAACTCGTCATCCCAAAGCCCACAACCATGAACACCGCCACGGCCAACGATCTGGACATCATCGGTCTCCCGCCCCGGACCTGTTCGGCGGCGATATCGCCCCAGGGTGGATTCAAGAGGATGGCGGCGGCCTTGTCGAGGCAATCCCACGCCCGGGGACGCCTGTTGATCATGGATCAGGGCATCGTCGCCCTTGATGGCGAACGCACGCATTCAGCCAACACGCCCCACGATGTGCCATGACTAAGCCGTTTCACCGCCGGCCGCGGGCAGCCTGATGATGAAGACGGTCCCCTCATCCTCACCATCCTGCACGGAGATACTCCCGCCTTGCTTGGTGATGGTGTCGTAGGCGATGGACAAGCCCAGCCCCATTCCCGAGCCGACATCCCGGGTTGTGAAAAACGGGTCAAAAATTTGATCGCGGATCGGCTTGGGTATGCCCGCGCCATTATCGCTCACGCAGATTTCAACCAAGCCCTCGTGGACCCAAGTGCTTATGCCAATAATTCCGGGGCGCTCCGGCACAACAGCCTGCATTGCGTTCTGAATCAAGCTGATTATCACTTCGCTCATTCGGCCGGGGTGGCAATATACCGATGGCAGATTAGGATCTAGATTTGCTTCCACGCGCGCTAACGGCCGCCACAAACTGGAGCTTACCGTAACGACATTGTCGATCAATCGGTTCAAGTCGGCTGAATGAGGTGGCGAGTCGATTGGAACACAGAAGTCCTTTGCAGAGTCAACAATTCTGGCAATCCGTTCTACACCCTTGTTTAAGTCTTCCAGTGCCGCAGGCAGGTCGGTTTCAAGGCGTGAAAATTTCTTCCGCACCGCATCAACCCCACACTTCTCAACATACTCGCGGCTAATTTCAATTAGATACTCAATCTCATTTGATATATATCCAATATTATCCCCAATATATTGGACAGGCGTATTAATCTCATGGGCCATTCCGGCGGCCAATCGACCCGCCGCGGCAAAACGTGCGGCCTGAATCGTTTCAAACCGTGCACTCTTCAGCTCGACATGGGTCCGAATTCGACTCCTCACGATGGGCAGTGAATAGGGCTTGCCAATATAGTCAACCGCTCCAAGCTCCAGACCTTTGATCTCATCAGACGGCTGGGTCATTGCCGTCATGAAAATGACCGGAATATCAGCGGTGTGGTTGTCACCCTTTAGCCTTCTACAGACTTCGTATCCGTCCATACCCGGCATCATGATATCGAGTAAGATGATACCGGGAGGAGGCATTGCGTTTGCGCGTGAAAGGGCCTGCTCTCCATCGAGCGCGATGACGATGCGAAACTCGTCCTTGAGGAATTCCGTGAGAATCCTGACGTTCTGGATTTCGTCATCAACAACAAGGATCGTCGGCTTTTCCCACTTCATAATCAACCGCTCCCGCTTTCCAGGAAGGCGGCGCACAGATTATCCAGACTTGCCCCGGCATTACAAAAATCAAACATTGAAATACTGTTACGAAGATCACGACACATGTCACCGAACTCTGTCTTGTCCAGACAAGACGATAATTCAGACGCCAGATCCAGCGACCTTGAGTCGCCGTTCATAATTAACTCCCTTAACTGCACGATCGAGGTGAAGACCGCGTCGCGATCGAGAGGCGGAGCGGAAATGAGAGGCGACCCGGATTCCTCCCCGTCAGCCGGAGACTTGGCGCCCGTACCGTCACATGAACGGAAGGCGGCTGATATTGCGCCGACCAGTGGGGTCAGCACATCATTCAACCGCCCCAGCAACGTCATCCCCGCTGCGACGTCGTGATTGGTGAAGGCTGCTTCGATTTCGGCCGCGATGAGCTGCACGTCACGCGCCTCGATGATGCCGGCTGTCCCCTTCAGGGTATGAGCCTCTCGGGCCGCGGAAACGATATCGTTCCCGTCGATGGCGCGGCGTATCCGCCCTATTACCCCCGCCTGTTGGCCCGCGAAGCTTTGCAGCGTTTCGACATAGACGCCCTTCATGCCGGCCAGGCGACGCAAGCCGGCTCGGATATCCAGTCCATCGATGCTGCCGGGCAACGGGATGTCAGGCGTATCATCCGCCGCAGCCGACGGGGCGAACATCTCCATGTCTCCGGAACCCGTGACCCACTTGCAGATCATGGAGTAGAGATTTGCCGGCTCGAACGGCTTGCTGATGAAGTCGTTCATGCCGGCCTCCAGGCACGCCGCCTGGTGGATCCGCATGGCATTAGCGGTCGTCGCCACAATCGGCAACTCGGCGAAACGCTCGTGCCGGCGGATCTGTCGGGTGGCGGTGAGTCCATCCATCACCGGCATCTGCATGTCCATCAGCACGATCTCATAATCCTTATCCTGGACCATCTCGACCGCGGCGGCCCCGTCTGGGGCAATGTCCACCAGGATGCCGGCCGCTTGCAGAAGGCCGGTGGCCACCAGCTGGTTGGTCGGATCGTCCTCCACCAGCAGCAGCCGCGTTCCCTTGAGCAGAGAGATATCGCCGACCGACAGGACTGAGGCGGGCGAATGGCCGTGCACCGCCGCCCTCTCGTCGCCGTCCTGGGCGATTCCGACCCGGACGGTGAACCAGAAGGTGCTGCCCTCGCCCCATCGGCTCTCAACTCCGACGTCGCCCCCCATAAGCGTGGCCAATTGCCGACAGATCGCCAGACCAAGACCCGTACCGCCGAACTTCCGGGTCGTAGATTCGTCGGCTTGATGGAAGGATTGGAACAGCCGGGCAATCTGTTCCTCCTTAAGTCCGATGCCGGTATCGGTCACGGCAAAGCGTAATCGGGCACGATTGTCGCGAATATCGTCCATCGAAACCCGAACCTGAACTCCCCCCCGCTCGGTGAATTTGACGGCGTTGCTGAGAAAATTCAGAAGAATCTGACCAATCCTCAACGGATCGCCAATCGGCGAGCGCACCGCCGATGGCTCGACGCTAAGGGACATGCCAAGCCCCTTGGCTTGGGCGGAGGGCATGACCGCGGTCAAGGCGGCTTTGCCCACCTGGTCGAGATCAAAGGTAATTTCTTCGAGTGAAAGCAGGCCGGCCTCGATCTTCGAGTAGTCCAGAACTTCATTGAGGATGGTGAGCAGCCTTTGGGTAGACATCTGGATATTTTCTATGTATTCGCGCGACTGAGGCGGAAGGTTTCCCGCCAGGGCCAGATGAATGAACCCGAGAATTCCATTCATCGGCGTCCTAATCTCGTGGCTCATATTGGCGAGGAACGCGCTCTTGGCCCGGTTAGACTCGGTCGCGGCCAGTTCCGCAGTCTTGACCGAGGTAACGTCCGTGATCAACACGATGAATCCGAGCACCTCGCCATTATCGTCGAAATCAGGAATGTACTCGGCCAGTGTGTGGCCAATCAAACCGTCGGGCCTGACAATTTCGCGCTCGAACACCTGCTTTTCACCTTTGAGTGCGTTTTCCGCGTAGAGCGCGTTCTGTCTAAACAGCTCCTCGCCGAGCAGATCTTTCATATGCATGCCGACCACCTGCTGGGGCGTACGGCCAAACCATGTCAGGTACGCGGGGTTGGCAAAGTGACAACACAATTCCTTGTCCCAGTATCCGATCATCCCCGGGATGTTGTCGGTGACGGTGTGGATGAACCTATTACGTTCGTCCAGCTTCTTGATTGCCTCTTCGGCCCGGTTCCGAGCCTTTCTCAACATCTCCTCGTTCCGCTTATATTCGCTGATATCTGAAAATATGGCGACATAGCGCTGTATTATTCCGCCAGCATTACAAATAGCCTTTATCTGCAATCGCTCCAGATAGATCTCGCCTGACTTGCGGCAGTTCTGGATTTCACCCTGCCATTGGCCGTTTGTGCGGATGGCTTCCCACATCCGGCTGTAAAAAGCGCGATCGTGGCGTCCCGAGCCGAGGATACGGGGATTCTTGCCGATCACGTCGTCGCGCTCATAACCGGTTGTCGCCAGAAAGGCGGGATTAACATCGATGATGTTGTTGTCGGCGTCGGTGACGAACATTGCGTCCGAACTGTTCTGATAGACCAGCGCCGCCATTTCCTGCGTTTCGGTAACGGTCCGGACCAGATTGGCGTTCTGATTGCTAAGACGGAAACGGGCTTGCCGGCCCGCCGCATGATCGAGGGCGCCCTTGAGGCCGCCGGCGACCTCGACCATCCAGTCCGGCCAAGCCTCGGCATGGCCGCGCCGTTCGCTCACCCAGCGGCCGAAGGACTGGCGAGGCAAATTGTTGCCCGCCAGTTTCTCGCGCTCGACCTGGTGCGGGATGGCGCCGCCCCATACCGTCGTCGATACGGTTTCACGGCGGAACCACATGATGGTTTGGCAGCCACCGTCGCCGACGGATATGGCCAGCACCCCGGCCGCGCTCGGCGCGCGGCGGGTGATCTCGGGAACCAACGCGTTGCAATGATCCGTGGCGAACACGCCGGCCTTGAATCGCGGCCGGATCGCTGCGGCCAGGGCGATCACGTCGGACTCGGCTGGCGTTTCGCCGACCATGCTGACCCTTATCGCGGATGGGCCGGCGATACCGTCACAAACAACGATCGCCGCCCCACCCGTCCCGGGAAACAGCCCCCCCAGATCCATCGACTTGGCCAACAACGGTTCCACCAGATCGTCGGCACCAGCCAATTGCTCCAGCAACCTTGCATGTAGGGCGATGTGCTCGGCCCGGGCCGCAATTTCCGTCGTCGTTTCGATGGTGCCGAGACGCATCGCCAGCGCCAGGGTCAGGGCCTGAGCCTGATGGCGACGGGGAACGGGGATTCGCCAGGGACGGCGGTGATGGCCGACCATCAGGCCCCACAGCCGCCCGTCGACAACGATCGACAGCGACATGGCGCCGTCCACCCCCATGTTTTTCTGGTAGATCAGGTGAACCGGCGACAGGCTGCGACATCGGCAGCGGCCGATGTCGAAATCCCGTCCGGTACGCGGATGGATGAGCGGCATGATCACCGCCCCCTCGTAATCGCGGCTTGGGGTAAACCGTGCCGGTGACCGCAGATAAAGCTCCCTGGCCTGACGCGGGATGTCGGCCGACGGAAACGTGAAGCCAAGAAAGCTCTGATCCCAATCGATGACTCTGCTTTCGGCGATGACGTCGCCATGTCCCTCGGAATCGAAGCGGAAGACCAGTACCCGCTCCATTCCGGTCACGTCGCGCACGGCGTCGGCCGCGATGGCGGCGACGGTGTCGATGGTCGCGGCCGCCGACAGATGGGCCAGTACCCGGTACAGGGCATGATCCGCAAACCGGCTGTCGTCGTCCGTGGTCAGCGGCTCGATCTCGACGAGCAAGACGCCATCATGACAGTGAAGGGCAACTTCGGCGCCCAGGGGAGGCAGTGCTTCCGGCCCAAGGACGACGCTGACGCCTCCCTCGGCAACGCCGTCGTCCAGAGTTCCCGCCAGCACCTCGGCGGCAGCCCCGGAAAGCAGGTCGAAAAATGCGGTACCGGCGCAATCCTGGGGCCAGTCAAGCAGTCGCGGGGCATTGTCACTGACCGCCAGCACCACCATTGTATCGGGATCAACGCAGACTAAGACCGCGTGGGGCTGAACCGAACCGGGCGCCTCGATACGCTCGCGTTCGCACGGATCGGCGCTCTCCCCGAAGGTCATGGTGTCGGCTCCTCCGAACCGGGGCGGCAGAACCGCTGGCGCATGGACGTGCCGCGGCAGTTTTCTTCCAGGCCGTGGGTCTCCAGATGCCGGTCGAACAGATCCTCGATGTCGGCGAATAGCCCGATGGCGGCGGCGGCGGACGGGTCGAGGGAAGCCTGCGTCGCGGCAAACCGCGAAAATGCTTGCCCGTCTCCATCGCCGGGATAGCCGTCGATAACATAGCGCATACCGACATATTCGGATGGCGAGGCGAGGCAGCGGCCGGACCAGAACAACGTCGACGGCAAGCTGTTCAGCTCGGCCAGCCGCCCGAGCCGGAGAAGGTCATTGGCCAACAGAACGCTTCTTTTGCGGGCCGAATATTCTGTCGGGGCGAGGAATTTTCCAAAGCCCTGCTCCAATGAAAGATGCAGCCCAAGCAATTCCTTCAAGACGTTGCCACAATGCTCCACGGTCAATCCCACGCGGATCAATGGTGTTACTAGAGGGTGATTGGCAGCCTTGGCTGCATTGCGCAGATCCATCCGTATGTATTTGTTGTTCTGAATACGGATCATGAAATCCCCACCTGCTGCGAGAACTTATGTTTACGAGACGGTCTGCTTACCTCAATCAATGGCGAGATCATTCGTTCATTAGAATTTCCGCAGACCGCAAAAACTACCTTCGCCTGTAGGCCGCCCGGCGCTTGCATGTAATAATTCAAGTCCGACAATATACGGCATCAGCATCACGCAATAATGCGAACCATAGGAAATCCATCATGGGCCGAGGCAGTCCCATTTGGTACTATAGCGCTGCATTTACTCACAGTACGTAAGCGCCAACTTCAAGCGCGACTGGCGCCCATCCCGGGACAACCCCATCAAAGTTTTATTTGCCCGAACATACCGTGTCATGCCGGCGACACGGTCAATTGCGACGTTCGTGGGAACGGAGCAGTTTCCGCCGCAAAGCGGCCACATCCATAACAATGGGAAACAATACTCCCATATGGGATTAGTGTTACTTTGATGCTTCCTTGAAGGTAAGGCCGACCAAGCAAGAAACCTCAATACGACTTGGTCCATGAACGATCAGGGCGGACGAGAGGGCCTTAGTACTATGCGGATTTCCACCTTCAAAGGCACACCCACGGACGGCGCCACGGCAGCTTTTCGCCATGCCGCAACCAGCCGGCAACGCCTGACCGGCAGGGAACGTCGTCTCGATCCGGGAACACTGATCGTCTCTAAGACCGACGTGAAAGGCGTCATCACCTACGTCAATTCCGCCTTTCTGGAAATCAGTGGCTACGATGAACACGAGGTACTTGGCGCGCCTCATTCAATACTTCGTCATCCCCAGATGCCGAAGTCGGTGTTCAAATTGTTGTGGGACACCATCCGCTCTGGCGAGGAAGTCTTTGCCTATGTGAACAACAGGGCACGGAATGGCGACCACTATTGGGTATTCGCCCACGTAACTCCGACGGTTAACCGGACCGGGGAAATCGTCGGGTTCCATTCCAATCGGAGAGCACCATCACCTTCCGCGATTGAAACCATCATCCCCCTGTATGAATCGACCACCAAGGTGGAAATATCCGGAAACCAAAACGACGCGGCCGAGCGTGGGTTGGATTTCATGATATCTCATATATCAAAAACAGGGCTGAGTTATTCAGAGTTTCTCTTTTCTATATAGATTCGGAGATATGGAAAATGAATGCCATTTCCCGCCATCCACTGTTCACGTCTCCACTCAACATGTTAACATTGTCCATGGGTATCTGTGCCGTACTCGGCGGAGGGGCGACGATGATTGCCGTAACCTCTCTCCCCCTCTATGGCTTGCTGCTTGCGGCGGGAGGTGTCGGAGCCTTTGCCTGGAGCCTATATGCGCTGCGGCGAACATATTACACCGTCGAATTGGTCGTTTGCGTTCTCGAAGGGGGAGCCGTCGGCAACCTGGAGCAAAGGCTGGTGGATATCGGGCGGGGACGCGATACGCTCAGTCGCCTCTGCCGGGCGACCAACAATGTGCTCGACGCCGCCGATTCGTTCGCCCGTGAAAGCAACGCCTCCCTGAAGGAGGTCACGGCAGGCCGGTTTCATCGCCGCATCCTCATCGCGGGCATGCATCGCGCCTATAAACATTCCGCCACGACGATCAACCGCATGACGGAAAACCTTGGAATCCGCATTCGAGAAAACAGTTCTCTTGCCGATAAATTCCGCGATGCCGTCAATACGCGGGTTGATGAGGGAGTAAGCATCAGTCACGGCACATGGAGTGAAGCGGATGCCATGAAGAAGGAGGTGCACAAAGCCTCCGCCCTATCCGCCGAGGTCTGTGACATAGCCCAAGCGACGTTGCGGGAAGCCGAGTCCGTGGCGCGGTCGACCGAGGATCTCAACGCCGCTCTGATCGATGTCCGTGGCCAAGTTTCCAAGGCTTCAAAAATCGCCCACGACGCCGACCAAGATGTCGATACCGCAAATGTGGCTTTCACCAATTTGGTGGAGACGGCTCGGCACATCGAAAAAGTGGTCGATATCATCAGCGAGATTTCGGCACAAACCAATCTGCTCGCTCTCAACGCCACCATCGAAGCCGCCCGGGCCGGGGAGGCCGGCAAGGGCTTCACCGTAGTGGCGCATGAGGTGAAGTCTCTTGCCATCCAGGCGGTCAAGGCGACCGATGACATCCGCACGCAGATCGCATCGATGCAGACGTCCGTTTCCAGCGCAGTCGATGTCATGGAGACAATCGGGCGGACAGTCCGACAAATCAGCCAGATTACCCTTCAGGTTGACGACACCATAGATCAACAGACATCGGCGACTGACTTAATCGCAAAAGCCACGGCCCAAGTACGTCAAAGTGTCGAACGGTCGGCGTCATCCATTGAATTGGTATCTGCGTCGTCAAAGCACGCCGCCTCCGTCGCCGAGCGTCTCTTTTCGAGAGCCGCCGCCGGAGCAGATAATGCCGGGAAGCTGACCGAAGAAATTCATGACTTCATGTCACGGGTCAATCTAGTTGGAACATAAACTTTAATTCAGCGAATAAAACATGTCGCACATTGCCATTTTTGTCATATGGACACCCCATCGCGGGCCGCTCCCTGGACCATGGCCGACTATCTCGTGTGGGCGGAGATGAACGAATCGATCGCCTTCGCGGCGTCCAATTCCGCGCCGAAGTACATATGAAAACCGGACGCGCACGGATTTCCGGGTTCGGGTCGGCCGCCCTCGATCCAGTTGAAGGACGCCGCCGAGCGGCTGGCCGAGCGAAGGTCGTCAAAGGCCGCCGACGCCCGTTGCGGCGCCGACTTGGAACAGGCGTCGTTGCGATGGTGGAGAAAGAGCACGGGTAGCGCCGTGTCATCGGGCACCTTGATCCCGTTGCGCGACGAACTGACGATGACCCCGTCCACGATGTCGCCCTTTTCCCTCAGGAACTCCGCCACACTGATTGCGCCGTTGCTGTGGCCCATCAGCCAGACCGGCTTCCCGAGCTTATCGCGCCAGTAGCGGACAACGCTTTCAATCCGATCCAAGTGATCGGAACTACCCCTGGATGTCGGATAGACGTCGCCGGCGGGCAGGGGATAGGGACTGTCGAACACCACGACATCGAGGGTTCCCGACGTCTCGGACGCATCGCTGAGCGGCTTCAGGGCCCGGCGGTAGAAACCGCCAAGATCCTGCCTTTCCCGTGTAAGGCCGATGTGTCCCTCGCCGCCGGGGATCATGATGAGCACCGCCCTGGGATCGCTCGCGCCCCAATGGAATGTCAGCGTCGGCTCGGACGAGCGGAACAAGCCGGTCGCGGTCGGCTCCACCGCGACGACTTCGGCGATGGCGGAATCGATCAGGCACACGAAGCAGGACACGACCAGAGTGATGAACCGGATCAACCGCATCCTCCTTCTCATTCCACATGGCACCGGAAGATTATCATGGTTACCGAAACGGCCGCCCCCCCGCCGGCTGGAATGGGGCAGGAAAGTCACCCGGGCGCAACCCGGACCTGTCATAGACGCACTCCGGAGACAGCGTCATCGGCGCTACACTGTTTCACATGTCATGGTCAAGACGATCTCAGGAGGCCGAGATGTTGAGTCTGACGGATTGCATTGCATTCAGTGGGTTATCCTGCGGGCAATTGGACGCCATCGCGCGCCATGAACACCTGCCTTTGATCATCGCCGCCGAGTGGGCCGAAACCACCCTCGAAAGAGAGGGTGGGTGTCGCGTCGTTGACGGCATCCTATCGGAGGATTTCCGCTCCGCCAGTGTTCGTCATCCCGAGCGGCGGGCGGTATGCCGCCGGGAGTTGGCCGAGTTCCGGGCCGTCCATGCGTATTGATCGTCTTTCCCGCACAGGAGAACGAAGATGGCAAAAAGTCAGAAACGTAGCGGCCGCGAGCCGAAAAAACCCAAGGCGGCGGTGAAGAAGGTCGCACCCCCCGCCTCCCTCTTCAGCGACAGCCGTCAGGCCCCCAAGAAGAAACCGCCGGAGACTGCCCCCGGTTCGTAGGGGGAAGGTCGCCGGATCAAGAGCCGCCGTCCGTCACGTGCGGAGCTGCGGCTCTCAGCGCCTGCAATGCCTCGAAAAACGCGAAGTCTTCGATGTATCGGGCTATTGCCGCCGCCTGACTGCCGAGGGCCGCTTGAAGAATGATGCGGTTATCGCGATAAAGCGCCCCGGCGGCCATGTCATCCGTGGCGAGAAGCCCGTCGAGTCGATCGAGCAATACCCGCGCCCGCTCCCAGTCGATGGCGTCCGTCGTGGCTTCGACGTCGACTGCGGGAGAGACGGACACCGCGTGACGAAGGACGCCGCATAGGGCATGAAAATCGGCTTCAAGTCGGAGAGTCCGGCCCATGACGCCGTCGGGTATCCCCCCGGCCGCGCTTTTCAGATCGGATTCGATCTCCGCCGCGACCGTCCGCAATCTTAGGGCGCCAAGGGTCGCCGTCGTACCTTTCAAGGTATGGGCGATCCGGTGCGCGGTGACGACGTCCCCATCCGCGACCGCCTGTCGTAGCAGTCCGACATCCCGACTATCGATGAACCACGCCAGCAGCCGCAGGAAAAGATCCATCCGGCCGTTGGCGGCCTTGAGACCGGCGGCAACGTCAAGGCCGTCGATCGCTTCGAGCCGGGCACGGACATCGCCGACGTCGGCGATGTCGGCGAAAGCGGGAATGGAAGCGGGCGTCGGTGCCGCGTGGTGGTCGGATGACGGGCGCAGCCATCGCAGCACCGCCCGGTAGAGAACCTCGGGGTCGACCGGCTTGGCGACGTGATCGTTCATGCCGGCGGCCAGGCAGGCCTCACGATCGTCGTCGAAGGCATTGGCGGTCATGGCCAGGATCGGCATCGTCGCGCCGCCGGGAAGCGTCCGGATCAGCCGCGTCGCCGCCAACCCATCCAGCTTTGGCATCTGCATGTCCATCAAGATGATGTCGTAGGGAGCCAGACGGACCATTTCCACCGCGGCCTCGCCGTCTTCGGCGACGTCGACGTCAAGACCGACCGCACTCAAAAGTTCGACGGCGACCTCCTGATTGATCGGGTTATCCTCGGCCAGCAGGACGCGGCCGCCGCCGCGTCGACGGAGACGGTCCTCGGCCTCCCCTGCGTGCAGGCCGGCGACGATGGTGTGACGGCCCGATAGCGTATCTTGCAGGCCGTCGAACAGCCGTGAAGGCGTCAACGGCTTGTGCAGCAAGGTATGATAGCCGGTTTCGGCCAACGCCTCCGCCGATATGCCCTCGCCATAGGCGGTGACCAGCACCCGGGCGGGTTGGCGCGCCAAGGGCATCGCCGACAAGCGACGTCCGGTTTCGAGGCCGTCCATCTCCGGCATCTGCCAGTCGATCAACAAGACGTCGTATGGCGTTCCGGCGGCATCCGCCTCGGCAACCTTGGCCAGGGCGGCCGCACCGTCGGCGACGGCGGTGACATGCATCCCCAGCATCTCGAGAATTCCGACATGCGAGTCCCTGGCCTCGGAAAGGTCGTCGACCACCAACGCGTTCAGGCCGCTGGCAACAACCTTCGCGGCTCGCTTCCCTCCGCCGTCCTGGACCAGGCCAAGCGGGATTTCGATCCAGAAGGTGCTGCCGCGGCCGAACTGGCTCTCGACTCCGATATGCCCTCCCATCATTTCGGTGAGGCGCCGGGAAATCGCCAGACCAAGGCCGGTTCCGCCGTATTTGCGGGTGGTGGACGTGTCGGCCTGCTCGAACGCCCGGAACAATCGGCCCTGCTGTTCCGGCGTCAGACCGATACCGCTGTCGACCACCTCGAACCGCGCGACCACCCCGTTCTCGTGACGCGATGCCACCGTACCCCGCAGGGTGACACTGCCTTTTTCGGTGAACTTTAGCGCGTTGCTGGCGAAGTTGAGCAGGATCTGCCCCAGGCGCAGGCCGTCGCCGTGCAAGGCGGCGGGGAGCGCGTGCATGGCGACGACCAATTCGATCCCCTTGGCCTCGGCTTTATCGTGGACGAGGGTGCAGACGGTATCGACGACTTGTTCGATCTCGAAATCAACCGGCTCGAGCTGCAACTTGCCGGCCTCGATCTTCGACAGGTCGAGAATGTCGTTGATGATGTTGAGCAGATGATGGGCGGCGGTGGATATCTTGCCCAGCTGATCGCTCTGACGGCGGTCGGTGATGTCGCGCCGCATCAGATGGGTCAGGCCGATGATGGCGTTCATCGGGGTTCGGATTTCGTGGCTCATATTGGCCAGGAAGTCGGATTTGACCCGGGCGGCCTCCTCGGCCAGCACGCGGGCCTTCCGCATTTCCTGGAAAAGTTCCCGCTCGGCGGTGATGTCGTCGATGACCCAGACCGACCCCTTGTCGCGATCGTCGAGGTCGATGGCATGGGCGGTCATACGGGCCCAGAACAGGCTGCCATCCTTACGCATCAATTGCTGTTCGCGACGGTGGGTTTCGCCTCGCCAGATCTGCTCGTAGACCTCGCCGCCGCCGGCCTGCCACGCCGCCTCGTCCGCGTACCAAAGGCGGGTCGGCCGCCCGACCATGGCTCCTTCCGGCCAGCCGAAGATATCGTGCAATTTTCGATTGCAGCGCTCGAGAACACGGTTCTTGATCAGCACGATACCGGAGGAGGCGGAGTCGAAAATCGCCTGCTGCTCGGCCGCCGCCAGTCGCAGCGCCTCGGCGATCTCGCGTTCGGCGGTGATGTCTTCGACGATAACGACGATTCCCTTGTCGGGCTCGGCGACATCGAGGATCCGGACCGAAAGGCGGGCCCAGAAACGGCTGCCGTCCCGGCGAACGAACCGCTGCTCGCGGACATGGGTGTCGCCCTGCCCGATCCGCTCGGAGACCTCGGTGCTGACGGCGCTCCAGTCGTCGTCGTCGCTGTACCAGATCCGCGTCGATTCGCCCGCCTGCTCTCCGGGCGCATAGCCGAACATCTCGTCCATGCGGCGGTTACACCGCATGATCGTCCGGTTCTGGATCAGGACGATTCCGGCGCTGGCGGCGTCGAACAGCGCCTGCTGTTCGCGATTGGCGGTCGAGAGTTCGGCGGTTCGATCCGCCACCAGTTGTTCCAGATGGTCACGGTGCCGTTCCAGTTCGACGGCCATCCGCTTCTTTTCGGTAATGTCCTCCTTGATGGCGAGGTAATGGGTGATCCGGCCGTCGGGTTGGCGCACCGGGGCGAGATTTGCCAACTCGACGTATTCGCTGCCATCCTTGCGCTTGTTGAGCAATTCGCCATGCCACGGCTCGCCCCGAGACAGGGTATCCCACATGTCCCGGAAAGTCGCCGGCGGGGTCCGGCCCGATTGGAGGACACGCGGATTCTGGTTCAGCGCCTCTTCCCGGCTGTACCCGGTGTTGCGGACGAAGGCGTCGTTGACGTATTCGATCCGGGCGTCGAGATTGGTGATGACGATGCTTTCGGGGCTTTGCTCCACCGCCAGGAACAGCTTGCGCAACTGTTCCTCCTGCCGTCTCTTCTCGGTGATATTCTCCTTGATCGCGACGTAATGACTGATGCTTCCGTTCGCTTGGCGCAGCGGCAGGATGGTCGCCCACTCCACCTGTTCATGGCCGTCGCGGGTATGGTTGATGAACTCCCCGACCCAGCTTTCCCCCTTGATCAAGGCGTCCCACATGGCTTGATAGGTTGATGGCGGCGTCTTTCCCGACTTGAGTAGCCGGGGATTGTGTCCGATCACCTCTTCCCGGCTGTACCCGGTGTTGCGGACAAAGGCGTCGTTGACGTATTCGATCGCCCCGGTCAGATCGGTGATGACCACGGGACTGGGGCTTTGCTCGACCACCAGGGACAGTTTGCGGAGCGCGGCCTGCGACGCCTCTCGCGCCAGAATCGCCTCCCGGAAGGCAAGGATGGCATGGGCCATGTCTCGCAACAGGCTGTGGCGGTTGGCGCTGATCGCCTGCACGGCGGACAGGGAGACCGGCGTGGCATTGCCTCCGGCCAGGTCCTGGAGCATCGCGGAAAGGCTGCCAAGCCGCCGGGCGATCCAGCGACCGGCGGCGACCCAGAGCAGCAGCAGGGCCGCGACCAGAAAGCCGCCGATCGCGTTGATCTTCACGGCGTGGCTTTCAAAATTCCTTGACTGGACATCGCCCCGCTTGGCCGCTCCGACCGCCACCGCCTCGGCGATGGCATGGGTATGCTCGGACAAGGCGACATAGCTGTTGGCGGCCTGATAGGCGTACTGCATCGCGCTCGGAGGATCGATGGCGGCAAGATCGGTGGCCTGGATGATGAAGTTCCGATAGGCGTCGAAATCGATCCGGGCCTCGCCGACCTGATCACCGGCACCGTCGTCGTCACGCAGACCGGGCAGCAAACGCTCCAATGCCGCCAACCGGGCGACCACCGAGCTATGGATCCGGTAAGTGGCCGCCTCGTCCAGCTTGCCGGCGGCGGCATTTTCCAGCGTCGTGGCGACGATCCGCTGAATGGCGGCGATTTCCTGGTTGATATGGGTGGCGGCGGCAATGCGCTCGATCTCGCGCGACTGCTGCACACTGACCACCTTGTGGCTTTCCTGCAGGCTGTAGAACGAGGCGAGATTAAGCCCGCCGGCCAGAAGGATCACCACCGCCACCGGAAGAAGGATGATCACGAGGAAGGGCGAAATCCGGGTGTGGCGCACCGTCATTGCGGCTCCGTGTTCCTATGGTTGCAGGCTTGGCCACAGGGTGGGGGGGATGCTGGCGACATAGTCGAAAGCACCGTCGCCCCTGGGGCGGAACACCACCAGAGTACCCTCTTTGGGGAAATAGCCCATCAGGTCCATCAGATTGGGGGCATGGGCGATCAGCAACCGGTTGCCGCCCAAAGCCACCGGCGACGACAACTGACGCCTGGTATTGGCGATGATCGGTGCTTTTTCCGCGTCGGTCAGGTTCGCGGTGTACATGAGGTCGTTGTCGATGGTGTAGGCATGGTGGGGAAAGGCCGCGGCAACGGTATCGATGACGCGGCACAGCGGGCTTATCCGGATTTCGCCGATGGGAATCCGCGCCTTGCGGATCTCGTCGCCAACCCGACCCGCCATCTTGACTCCGTCCTCGTTCAAGGGCCGCTGAGTGGAGCAGTCCTTGAGATCGACGGCGGGATAGCGATCGGGCTTGGTGTTGTCGGTACGACCGTGGCGCAAATAGAGGACGAAGCCACCCTTGCGCAGTTGCTCAAGCGTTTCCGCCACGGCGGGAATTTCGGCAAAGTTGGCGGCCTCCGCCGGTGCCGCGCCGGTGGCGTCGGCAAGGGCGGGGGGCGCCGGCAGGGCGGCAAGAACGGCCAACACCAGCAGCGCACCGGCCGAGGCCGGAGAAAATAAGATGGTCATGCGCGTTCTCCCTGGGGGTCCGGGTCGGCATGGCGACCGGCGATTTCCACGAACTGATCGCGACAGGACAGGAAGGTATCGACCACGTCGGGATCGAAATGCTTGCCGCGACCATCGACGATGATCTCGGTGGTCTGCTCCAGCGTCATCGCCGCCTTGTAGACCCGCCGACAGATCAGGGCGTCGAAAACATCGGCCAACGCCATGAGCCGGGCGGAAACCGGGATGGCATCTCCGCTCAACCCCTGGGGATAGCCGCTGCCGTCCCATTTCTCGTGGTGACCGATGGCAATCTCGTGCGCGACCCGCAGAAAGGCGAACGCCTCGCCCGCCTGGGCGGCCATGGCGTCATTGGCCTGTGCCAGCGCCTGCTCCATGGCCCGGCTGATGGCCTCGGCACCGATGGCCGGGTGGGTCTTCATGGTATCGAACTCTTCGGTGTTCAGGCGGCCGGGCTTCAGCAGAATGGCATCGGGAATCCCGACCTTGCCGATGTCGTGGAGCGGCGCCGCCTTCACCACCATGGCAAGGCGCGCCCCATCCAGGGACGGCCGGAAGCGCTCGTGCGTGACCAGGCGCCGGGCCAGCAGATCGACATAGCCCTGGGTGCGGATGATGTGGTGGCCGGTTTCGTTGTCGCGGGCCTCGGCGAGGCAGGCCAGGGCACGGACGCTGAGATCCTGGATCAGCAGGTTCTCGCTCATGCGGCGCGCCACTTCCCGCTCCAGCCAGTCGTTCTCCTGGGCGAGACGATCGCGGGCCTGCTTGAGTTCAAGATGGGTCCGAACCCGCGCCAGCACGATGGCCGGAACGAACGGCTTGGTGATGTAGTCCACCGCCCCCAGGGCGAAACCACGTTCTTCGTCCTCGGCCGCGTTCATGGCGGTGATGAAGATCACCGGGATCTGCCGGGTGTTCGGCTCCTCCCGAAGCCGCCGCAACACGGCATGGCCATCCATCTCCGGCATCATCACATCCAGCAAGATGATATCGGGTCGCGGTTGGGAATTGGCCGCCCGCAACGCCCGCTCGCCGGAATTGGCCACGCGGACCCGGTAGAAGGGTTGGAGCAGTTCTCCCAACACCATGAGATTCTGCGGCGTATCGTCGACGATCAGGACCGTGATCGTCGGCGTCGGCGCGGTGTTGTGGTCCATTCACGTATCCTCGTCATTGCCATCCCCATGGCGAGCGATCGAACCTCCCACTAACGCAATATCCTATTCGTGTTGGCCGCATGGAGAGAAGCGGATTGTGCGGCCATCTCGGCTGGCCACCCGCGATCCCCCCGTTGGGCATTTCTCGCCGGGCGGCGACGGTGCTATAAATCGATTGTCCATCCCCCACCGCCCCGCAGGCCCCATGATCCGCCCCATCGCTCTTCTCGCCGTCATCGGCATGATCCTCGCCGCCGCCGCCCCGGCCCAGTCCCAAACGGCACCAACCTCGCGCGAGCAGATCCGCCTCAGCTTCGCCCCGGTGGCGCGCCAGGTGGCGCCGGCGGTGGTCAACATCTACACCCAGCGGGTGGTCCGCGCCGCCGCCTCGCCGCTGTTCGCCGATCCGGTCTTCCGTCACTTTTTCGGCGACGTTCCCGGCATGACCCGCGACCGGGTGCAACGCTCGCTGGGGTCGGGCGTGCTGATCGGCGGCGATGGCACGGTGGTGACCAACCACCATGTCATCAAGGACGCCGACGAGGTCACCGTGGTACTGGCCGATCGCCGCGAGTTCGAGGCCAAGGTGGTGGGGTCGGACGAGCGCGCCGACCTTGCCGTGCTCAAGATCGACCCCAAGGGCGAGACCTTTCCCACCCTGGTCATGGGCGATTCCGACCGTATCGAGGTCGGCGACATCGTGCTGGCCATCGGCAATCCGTTCGGCGTCGGCCAGACGGTGACCCAGGGCATCATCTCGGCCCTGGCCCGCACCAATATCGGCGTCTCGGACTTCCGCTCGTTCATCCAGACCGACGCCGCCATCAACCCCGGCAATTCCGGTGGCGCCCTGGTCGACATGGAGGGCCGGCTGATCGGCATCAACACCGCCATCTATTCGCAAAGCGGCGGTTCCAACGGCATCGGCTTCGCCATTCCGGCGGCGCTGGTGCGCGCGGTGGTCGCCGGCATCACCAAGGGCGGCAAGGTGGTGCGGCCCTGGCTGGGCGCCGGCGGTCAGGCGGTGACCGCCGACCTCGCCCAGGCGATGAAGCTGCCCCGGCCCATCGGCGTGCTGGTCAACAACGTCCATCGCGACTCGCCGGCCGCGCGCGGCGGTCTCGCCAACGGTGACGTCATCGTCGCGGTCCAGGGGCGGGAAGTCGATGACCCCGAGGGCTTGCGCTTCCGCCTCGCCACCCTGGGCGTCGGCAGCGACGCCATCGTGACCGTGCTGCGCGGCGGCGCCGAGCGCCAGATCACCATCCGTCTGGTGGCGCCGCCCGAGGACCCGCCGCGCGACAAGACCGAGATCGGCGGCCGCAATCCCTTCACCGGCGCCACCCTGGTCAACATCAACCCGGCGCTGGCCGAGGAGATCGGCATCGATTCGGGCCTGTCCGGGGTGCTGGTGCTGCAGATCCGCCACGGCACCGTCGCCCACCGCCTGGGATTGCAGCCGGGCGACATGGTGTTGCGCATCAACGACAAGCCGGTGGCCAGCGTCGCCGACGCCAAGGCGCAGCTCGTCGGCGACCGGCCGCGCTGGAGCTTCACCATCAACCGCAACGGCGAGACCATGACCCAGGTGGTCGGGGGATGACGGCCGATCCGTCCGGAATGACCGGCGGCGGCAGATGACCACCCTGTTCGAGCGCGAGGGCGACCGGCCGCTGGCCGAGCGGTTGCGCCCCCGCGCGCTGGAAGAGGTGGTGGGCCAGGGCCACCTGCTGGCGCCGGGGGCGCCGCTGGGCCGCATGCTGGCGGCGGGACGGCTGGCCTCGGTGATCCTGTGGGGGCCGCCGGGTTGCGGCAAGACCACCATCGCCCGGCTGCTGGCCGAGCGTACCGACCTGGAGTTCGAGCCGCTGAGCGCGGTGTTTTCCGGCGTCGCCGATTTGCGCAAGGTGTTCGACGCCGCCCGCAAGCGCCGCGAGATCGGGCGCGGCACCTTGCTGTTCGTCGATGAGATCCACCGCTTCAACCGCGCCCAGCAGGACGGCTTCCTGCCCTATGTCGAGGACGGCACCGTGGTGCTGGTGGGCGCCACCACCGAGAACCCCTCGTTCGAGCTGAACGGCGCCCTGCTGTCGCGCTGTCAGGTGCTGGTGCTGCACCGCCTCGACGACGCCGCCCAGGATTCGCTGCTGGCCCGCGCCGAGGCGGCGCTGGGGCGGCCGCTGCCGCTGGATGCCGACGCCAGGGCCGCCGTCCGGGCCATGGCCGACGGCGACGGCCGCTATCTGCTCAATCTCGCCGAGGAACTGGCGCTGCTGCCGCCGGAACCGGCGCTGGATTCCGCCGCCCTGGCCCAGGCGGTGCAGCGCCGCGCCCCGGCCTACGATAAGGACCGCGAAGGCCATTACAACCTGATCAGCGCCCTGCACAAGTCGCTGCGCGGCTCGGACACCGACGCGGCGCTGTACTGGATGGCCCGCATGCTGGCCGGGGGCGAAGACCCGCTGTTCATCGCTCGGCGCCTGACCCGTTTCGCCGTCGAGGATGTCGGGCTGGCCGACCCCAACGCCATGGTCCAGGCGGTGGCGGCCTGGGACGTGTACGAGCGGCTGGGCAGCCCGGAAGGCGAACTGGCGCTGGTGCAACTGGCGATCTATCTCGGCACCGCGCCCAAGTCCAACGCCGCCTACAAGGCCTATGGCGCGGTAATGCGTACCGCCCGGGAAACCGGCTCGCTGATGCCGCCCATGCACATCCTCAACGCCCCCACCCGCATGATGAAGGATATCGGCTACGGCAAGGGCTATCAGTACGACCACGACAGCGCCGACGGCTTTTCCGGCCAGAACTACTTCCCCGACGGCATGAAGCGGCAACGCTTCTACAGCCCGGTCGAACGCGGCTTCGAGCGCGAGGTCAAAAAGCGGCTGGAGTACTGGGACCGGCTCAGGGACAAGAAGAGCGAAGGGTGAAGTCTGGCGAAGAGCCACCACCTCGTGTAGCTTGCCGGTCATGAGCGAAATCCAGACCCTGACCGTCCTGCCCGAAGAGGCTGAAATCCGCCTCGACCGCTGGTTCAAGCGCCACTTCCCCGCCGTCACCCACGGCCTGTTGGAAAAGTGGCTGCGCGCCGGCAACGTGCGGGTGGACGGCAAGCGGGCCAAGTCCAACCAGCGGCTTGACGCCGGCCAGGCCATCCGCATCCCGCCCCTGCCCGGCGGCCCCGCCCCCGTCGCCCCCCCCCGGCCGGTGGCGGTGGACGACAAGACGGCGCGGATGCTGGCCGATGCCGTGCTTTACATGGACGACGACGTCATCGCGCTGAACAAGCCGGCCGGACTGGCGGTGCAGGGCGGCACCGGCATGGCCGACAACCATCTCGACGCCATGCTGGACGCGCTGCGCTTCGGTTCGGCGGAACGGCCACGGCTGGTGCATCGTCTCGACAAGGACACCTCGGGGGTTCTGCTGATCGGCCGCACCGCCGCTGCCACCGCCAAGCTGGCCGCCGCGTTCAAAAGCCGCGCCGCCCGCAAGTGCTATTGGGCGCTGGTGGCCGGGGTGCCCAAGCACCGCCAGGGCCGCATCGACGCGCCGCTGGCCAAGCTGGGCGGCAAGGGCGCCGAGAAGGTGATGGTGGACGAGGATGACGGCCGCCATGCCGTCACCTACTACCGTATCGTCGACAATACCTTGAAGCGCGCCGCCTGGCTGGAGATGGAACCCCGCACCGGCCGCACCCACCAGCTTCGCGCCCATTGCGTCCTGCTGGGCACCCCTATCCTGGGCGACGGCAAGTATGGCGGCAAGGACGCCCTGATCGAAGGCACCGGGGTATCGCGCAAGCTGCACCTGCACGCCCGCGCCGTGCGCCTGCCCCATCCCCGCACCAAGGCGATCCTCGAGGTGGTGGCGCCGCTGCCGCGCCATATCAAGGCAAGCTTCGATTTCTTCGGCTTCACCGAGGCCGACGCCGGCCGCCCGTTCGAGGCGTTCGACGAGGAGTAGGCCCGGACTTTTCCCGCCTTGAGGTACTCCGCGCCGTCGACGTTATTATACCAACGTCAGGCGCCATGATTAGCCGATAGAGAGTCAGCAGATCCCCCACCGGAACGATATACTGCGTTTCGGGTGGACAGGCGTATTCCAACGGAGAAGCCTGGGAAGGGGACGCTGGCGTCACTTCATACAATCGAATTATTGCCGTTTCCGGTTGAACACAGAAACGGATGCTGTGGAACCATGGCCAAATTTTTCGCGTGAGCGGGGATTACTATGTTGCAAACGATACGCGGGCGTCTGGTGGGTCTGGCTGCGTTGCTGGCGATAGCCATACTGGCCATCGTCGGGGGATGGTGGACCGCGTTCAGTCATCTCAAGGTCAATGGACCGGTCTATGCCGAAATCGCTGCGGTGAAGGATCTGGTCGCCGACATTCTGCCGCCACCCGAATACATTCTTGAATCCTACCTGACGGCAACCCAGGCGCTGGCCGCGGACAAGTCGAACATTCAGAATTACTCCGACAGGATGGACAGTCTGAAAAGGGCTTTCGACGACAGGCATTCATACTGGAAATCGGCAAACATCGACCAAGGCATCGCCCGGGGTCTGCTGCAGAAATCATACGATCCCGCTGTTCGCTTCTACGAAACGTCCAAGACCCGTTTCTTTCCCGCGCTGGTTCGCGGCGACCGCTCCGCCGCCGAGGCGGCATTCAAGGACATGAGCCAGGATTACGAGACCCACCGACTGGCCATCGACGAGGTGGTCAGCGCCGCCGACAGGCTGACCAGGGACACCGAGGCCCGGGCCGAGGCCAGCGAAACCAGCTACAAGACGTTCGTCCTGATGCTGAGCGCGTTCTCGGCGTTGTCCGCCCTGGCCGTCGCGCTGGGACTGGCCACCGGCATCGGCCGACGGGTCCGCCACATGGCGGCTTTCGTCGCCCAGGTCCGCGAAACCGGCGACCTGACCCTGCGCGCCCCCGCCGAAGGGACGGACGAACTGGCCGACATGGCGGTGGCGCTCAATCAGATGCTGGCCGAGATCGACGCCATCATGCGGGCGACCAACGAGGTCATGGGCCGGGTGGCGGCCAACGACCTTTCCGCCCGGGTGACCGCCCCGGCGAAGGGGGCCGCCGCCACGCTGAAGGACAATCTCAACCGCTCGCTCGAGGGGCTATCGACGGCATTGGAAGGAGTCATCGGCAACGTCCGCCAGGTTGCGGCGGCGACCAGCCAGGCCAGCACCGCCATCGGCCAGATTTCCGACGGCGCCCAGGGGCAGTTGAACGCGGTCAAGCAGATCGCCGTCGGCATCGAGCAGACCGCCCGGGCGGTGGAGGAC
>CAIUSV010000023.1 GCA_903901915.1 uncultured Rhodospirillaceae bacterium
CGACAAGATCGCCGCCGGCTCCAGCGACAGCGAGCGCATGGCCAACGCCATCGCCGCCGCCATGGAGCAGCAATCGGCGGCGGTGCGGGAAATCCGCGCCTCGGTCGAGGACCTGTCGCGCATCGGTGAAACCAACGCGTCGGCCGCCGAGGAGATCACCGCCACCATGGTCGAACTCTCCCGCCTGTCCGACCAGACCCGGGCCGAAGTCGAACGCTTCCGCTTCTAGGGGCGACGGAACTGCCCGGTTGTGTTCTTGGGAACTGGAGAGGACGGAATGCTGAACAATCTTTCGGTCAGGTTGAAAATCGCGATGATCAACGCCGTCAGTGTCGCCGCCCTGCTGATTGTCGTCGGCTTCGGCATTTACACCGATCATGTCCAGGAGCGGCTGTACCGTATCGGCGATGGTGTCGACGGCATCGAGCGTTCCATTCTGCTGCTGCGCCGTCACGAGAAGGACTTCCTGCTGCGCAGCCGCATCGAGTTCAAGAACGCCTTCGAGGCGGAAACCACCCGCCTCGGCGGCCTGATCGCAACGGTCGGCGCCGAGGCCAAGGCGGCCGGCCTGCCCATCGACGACGACCTGACGGCACTGACGGCGGCAACCCGGGACTATGCCGAGACCTTCGGACGACTGGCCGACGCCCAGACCAAGGCCGGGCTGGGAGAGAATGACGGCCTTCAGGGTATCTTCCGCGATGCCACCCATGGCGGCGAGACCCTGGTGGCGGCGTTGAAGAACGACACGCTGCTCAAGGACCTGTTGACGCTGCGACGGCACGAGAAGGATTTCCTGCTGCGCCGCAATCCGAAATATATCGACGAGTTCGAGGCCGCCTACAAGGTCTTCGCCACAGATCTGGCCGCCGCCGGAAAGGCGGCGGAAATCGGTCGGGCCATGGAGGCCTATCGCACGGCATTCCTCAATCTGACCGAGCTTCACAAGACCATCGGCCTATCGCCCGAAATCGGCCTTCAGGGCGTCATGCGCACCACCGTTCACGCCACGGAAAAGGTGCTGGCGGACATGCGCAAGGACACCGCCGCCGCGGTGGAGAACGCCACCACCCACTCCCGGACGCTGACCTTGACCTTCGCCGTCATGATCGCCGTCACCGTCATCGCCCTGTCGCTGTATATCGGCCGGGGTATCACCGGTCCGCTGGGCCGGCTGCAATCCGCGATCAAGGAGATCGAGACCACCGGCAATCTGGCCGTTCGCGCCGACGTCTCGGGCACGGACGAGGTCGGCCAGGTGGCGACGGCGCTCAACGGCTTCTTTGCCGGCATCCAATGCGTGCTGGACGACGTCAAGGCGGTGATGGCGGGAGTGTCCCGGGGCGACCTGTCCGGGCGCGTGACCGCCGACAGCACGCTGGTCGCCGAGATCAAGCGCAGCATCAATCTGTCCCTGGAGTCGATCTCTTCCACCCTGCGGACGGTGATGGGCAACGTCCGCCAGGTTGCGGCGGCGACCAGCCAGGCCAGCACCGCCATCGGCCAGATTTCCGACGGCGCCCAGGGGCAGTTGAACGCGGTCAAGCAGATCGCCGTCGGCATCGAGCAGACCGCCCGGGCGGTGGAGGAC
>CAIUSV010000024.1 GCA_903901915.1 uncultured Rhodospirillaceae bacterium
CCTCGTCGAACGCGCCATCAACAAACTCAAGCACTTTCGCCGTATTGCAACCCGCTATGACCGCAAGATCGCCAATTTCATGGCGTTCCTTTGCCTCGCAACCTTACCAGTCTGGTGCGATTGAATGTCGAATCAGCCTAGCAACGCCACCACCACAGTGGTGTCCACCTCCATCAACGACACGCCGACCAATATCGCCCTGTCATCGTCCAGTGTGGCGGAAAACAGCGCCGCCGGCACAGTGGTGGGCACTCTGTCGACCACGGATGCAGATGCCGGCGACACCTACACGTATTCCCTGGTGGGCGGGGCCACCACGAAGTTCCAGATTTCGGGCAGCCAGTTGCAAGTCAAGGCCGGCGCCAATCTGGATTACGAGACCGCCACCAGCCAAAGCGTAACGGTGCGGACCACGGATTCCCAGGGCGCCTTTTACGACAAGGCATTCACCATCACGGTGACAAATGTCAACGAAGCCCCCACCGATATCGCGCTGTCCGCGGCGACGGTGCCGGAGAACAGCGTGGCGGGCACGCTGGTGGGCAACCTGTCCAGCACTGATCCAGATGCGGGCAACACCTTCACCTATTCGCTGGTTGGTGGCGCGACGTCGAAGTTCCAGATCGTCGGCAGCCAATTGCAGGTCAAGGCGGGCGCCAACCTGGACTATGAGACCGCCACCAGCCAGAGCGTGACGGTGCGCACTACCGACCAGGGCGGCCTGACCTACGACAAGGCCTTCACCATTTCTATTACCAACGTCAACGATGCCGCCACCGTCACCATCAACGAAGGCGCGACGGTGGTGCAGGGCCAGTCGGTGACCATCAGCAATGCCAAGTTGTCATCCTATGACGGGGAGCAGGCATCCAGTACCCTGACCTATACCGTCGTCACCAAGCCCACCGGCGGCATTCTGTACAAGAGCGGTGTGGCGCTGAACAACGGTGACACCTTCCTGCAATCCGACCTGGGGGCGGGCAACATCACCTATACCCATGGCGGCGGCGGCGGGGCCAGCGACAGCTTTGTCTTCAAGGTGACGGACAACGCCGCCAACGACACCGCCAACACCACCTTCGCCATCACAGTGAACCGCCAGCCGGTGGTGGCCAACGCCATCGCCAACCAGTCGTGGTCGGGCTCCGGGGTGAAGACCTTCCAGTTTGCCAGCAACGTATTCACCGACGCCGATGCCGATACAATGACCTATTCGGCCAAGCAGCAGGACGGTTCGGCACTGCCGTCCTGGCTGGCGTTCAGTTCCTCGACCCGTACTTTTTCCGGCAACCCGCCTGCGGGTGTGGCCAGCATCGCCCTCAGGGTGACCGCCGATGACGGCCGTGGCGGCAGCGCCACCAACGACTTCACCATCAATATTTCCAATGCCAATGATACGGCCACGGTGGCCAATGCCATTCCCAACCAGACCTGGACAGGATCAGGCAGCAAAAGCTATCAGGTGCCGGCCAACACCTTCTCCGCCGACCCCGATGGCGATGCGCTGAGCTATTCGGCGACCTTGCAAGGCGGTGGGACGCTGCCGTCCTGGCTGTCGTTCGATACTGCCAGCCGCACCTTCAGCGGCAATCCGCCCAGTGGTGTCGGCTCCTATAATCTGACTGTCACCGCAAATGACGGCAATGGCGGCACGGTGTCGTCCACCTTCACCCTGACGCTGACCACGGTTAACGACGCGCCGGTTCTGGCCAATCCCCTGGGGCCGCAGACCATGAGCGGGCCAGGGGTATGGAGCTATACGGTTCCCGCCAATACCTTCACCGATGCTGACAACGACACCCTGACCTGGAGCGCCACCAAGGCCGACGGCAGCGCGCTTCCCGCCTGGTTGAGCTTCAATCCCGCCACCCGTGTCCTGTCGGGCAACGCGCCCAACAATGTTCCCCAGGTGGATGTGAAGATCAGTGTGTCCGACGGCAATGGTGGCACCGCTTCCTCGTCCTTCCGTCTCAACATCGACCAGAACACCAGCAATGACGCCCCGGTTCTCGCCAATGCCATCGCCGGCACCACCTGGACCGGATCGGGAGCCAAGACCTACCAGATTCCCGGCAACACCTTCACCGATGCCGATGGAGATACGCTGGCCCTTTCAGCTACCCTGACCGGCGGCGGGGCGCTGCCCTCCTGGCTGCACTTCAATCCTCAGACCTGGACGTTTTCGGGCAATCCCCCCGCCACCGCCGACGGCCAGACCTACGCCATCACGGTGACCGCCAATGACAATGAGGGCGGCAGCATCACCGGCGCCTTCAACCTGACCATCGCCAGCGCCAATGACACGCCGTTCTTGGCCAGCGGCATTGCCGATCAGAGCATCACTGGAAGTGGCAGCTGGAGCTATCAGGTTCCGGTCAATACCTTCACCGATGCCGATGGCGACACCATCACCTGGAGCGCCACACAGTCTGATGGTTCGGCACTGCCGTCCTGGCTGTCCTTCGACGCCAATACCCGCACCTTCAGCGGCAATCCGCCGTCCAGTGTTTCAACGGTGCTGCTGAAGGTGACAGGGACCGATCCTTCGGCGGCGGCGGTGTCCAGCACTTTCACCCTTCGGGTTTCCAACGCCAATGATGCGCCGGTGGTGGCCAATGGGTTGACGGGGCAGAATATGTCAGGGCCGGGATCGTGGACCTATCAGGTTCCGGCCAATACCTTCACCGATGCCGACAACGATACCCTGACCTATTCCGCCACCCAGTCTGATGGCTCGGCCCTGCCGTCCTGGCTGTCCTTCGATGCCAGCACTCGGACCTTTTCCGGCAATCCACCCTGGGGGGCGCCCAGCGTAGCCCTGAAGGTGACGGCCGATGACGGCAACGGCGGCTCCGCCGCCTCGTCCTTCTTGCTGTCCATCGACCAGAACACCACCAACGATGCTCCGGTAGTCGCCAACGCCATTTCCGCCCAAACCAAGGATGGGTCTGGAGCTTGGACCTATCAGGTTCCGGCCAACACCTTCTTCGACGCCGACGGCACCCCGATGACGTTAAGCGCAACGTTAAGCAGCGGTGCCGCGCTTCCGTCCTGGCTCAGCTTCAATGCCTCCACCCGGACCTTTACCGGCAATCCGCCGGCCTCGGTCAACGGCCAGACCTTCGCCCTCAAGGTGACCGCCACCGACCCACAAAATTCCAGCGTTACGAACACCTTCAACCTGACCGTCACCAATGCCAATGACACGCCCACGGTGGCCAACGCCATTACCGATCAGAGTTGGAGTGGAAGCGGAAACAAGACCTTCCAGTTCAATGCCAACGTCTTCAATGACGCCGATGGCGATACCATGACCTATACCGCTACTCAGGCAGATGGGACGGCCCTGCCATCCTGGCTTAGCTTCACCGGTACGACCCGGACTTTCTCCGGCAATCCGTCCTCCAGCCTGTCCTATATCGACCTCAAGGTGACGGCCTCGGATGGCAATGGCGGCACCAAGTCGACCACATTCCGGGAGTATATTTCCAACGTCAACGACCAACCCACGGTCAGTTCTCCGACGATTTCGGGACCCTTGGGCAGCGGTGGCTCGGTTCCCATTCCCGGTGGTACGTTCAGCGATCCTGATGGCGATCCCCTGACCTATACGGCCAAGGGACCCAACAATACGCCGTTGCCGTCCTGGCTGAAGTTCGATCCCGATACCAAGACCTTCACCGGTACCCCACCCCAGGGGCAAAGCGGCTCTATCCCGGTGACGGTGACGGTGACCGATTCATCGGGTTCCACCGTCTCGACCACCATGACGCTGTCTTATAACAATCCATCACCGCCGCCGCCGCCACCGCCTCGGCCCGCACCACCGCCCATTGTCGAGGCGCCCAAACCGCCGCCGCCGCCGCCATCCGAGGGGCCGGCATTGGTCACGTCGATCCGGGCGGCGGTGTCGGATAACGGTGCCTTCAGCCAGGGAAGCTCGGGTCTTGGTGCCAATGCCTTCGCCGCTAGGATCGCCTCTGTAACCAGCGGCGGCGGATTCCAGGTGGCGGTGTCGGCGCCGCCGGTCAATGCCGTGAGTGACGGTGCATTGTTCGTCGCCAAAGGTATTCCGGCCGTAGTGGCTGAATCCAATGTCATCAATTTTGCGGTGCCGGTCGACGCCTTCGGCCATACCAGTGCCGAGGCTGGCATTCAGCTTGCCGCCAAAATGAGCGATGGCCGTCCGCTGCCACCTTGGATGAGCTTTGATTCGACGCGAGGTGTCTTCGTTGGCGAGGCTCCCGAAGGCTTCAAGGGCTCGCTGTCGGTCGTGGTCACCGCCTGGGACAATGGCGGTCATGAGGTCGCCACAAATTTCCGCATCCAGGTCGGCGGTGGGGCAACGAAAGAGGCTCCGGCGGCTAGGCCGCCAACCGAGGGTCAAGGTGCTCGGCCAGAGGGGGGCGCGCGCCCGCAAGGCGAGCGTTCCGGGGAAATCAAGCCTGCCTCTCCAATCGGGCTGGGCAATCACCTCCACGACAAGCCGGTGGGCAAGATCGCCTTCACCCAGCAACTCAAGCTGGCCAGCCGGCACACGGCCATAGCTCGTCTGGCAAGGTGGGCGTGACCATGCTGGGAGCCCTCACACCTATCGCTATCCTGGAGCCGGGTAATCGCTTCGAAAAGGTCGGCTTGTGGGGATCGGTCTGGACGGTCGAAGAGGTCTGTCAGCCTCCCGGTCTGCCGCACCATGTCCGGCTGGTGGATATCAAGACAGGTAGACGGATGACGGTAGCGGAATCGGCTCTCCGCGATCCGGACTGTTTTGCTGCTTTAGGGACTACGTCGTGATGATTACCTTGCCCATCTTTCCGATCCGCCTGGGATGGGTGGTGCCGGTCCTGTGCCTGCTGTCCTTTGGGGCACGGGCACAGGAGCCGGTGATTCCGGTGCAGTTGGTGGCGGTGCAGTTCACGACGCTCTCGGCTGAGCTGCCGGGCAAGATCGACCGCATCACGGTGAAGGAAGGTGACCGCTTCAAGGAAGGCCAGCAACTGGTGGCCTTCGATTGCGTTATCCAGCGGGCGCAGCTGGACGAGGCCCAGGCGGTGCTGGGGGCGGCGGAGAAGTCCAAGTCGGTGCATAAGCGCCTGCTGGAACTGAACTCGGCGGGCACGCTGGAGGCCGAGAAGTCGGCATCGGACGCCGCCGTCGCCCAGGCCAAGCTCAACTCGGCCCGCGCCGTCACCTCCAAGTGCGGTATCACCGCCCCGTTCTCAGGCCGGGTGGTGGAGCAAAAGGCCCGTGCCCATCAATACATTCAGGCGGGCCAACCCATCCTCGACATCCTCGACGATTCGGCCCTGGAAGCAGAATTCATCGTGCCGTCGGGCTGGGTGCGCAACCTCAAGCCAGGCCTGGTGGTCCAGGTGGCGGTGGATGAGGTCAAAAAGGTCTATCCGGCCAAGATCGCCCGCGTCGGCGCCAAGGTCGATGCCGTCAGCCATTCGGTCAAGGTGGTGGCCGAGGTGCGGGGCGACTATCCCGAGTTGATCGCCGGCATGACCGGTCGGGTCCAGATGCCGGCGCCATGAATGACAACTCGCTGCGGGCGCTGCTGGGGCTGGAGGAACACGCCCGCCGGGCGGTCAATTCCACCGAGCTGGGTTTTGTCATGGTCAATGACAGCCGGGCGCTGGCGTCCTATCGCCAAGCGGCGCTACTCATCGACGGTGAAGGTCTGAAGGCGGTATCCGGTGTCGGCGGCATCGAGACAGGGGCGCCGTTCACGCTGTGGCTGGAGCGGATTTACAAGCGCCTCGCCTCGGACGAAATCCGCAAAGCCGATTCAGCCGATCTTGACAGAGCCGACGCCGAGGAATGGGCGGAATGGCTTCCCCCTCACGCCCTGCTCTTGCCGTTGAAAGATCGAGATGGCAAACGGCTGGGCACGTTGCTGTTGGCCCGTGACCAGGAATGGACCGATCAGGACATCGCCCTGTTGGGCCGGGCAGCGGATTTCTACGGCCATGCCTGGGCGGTGCTGCATCACCTGTCGCCCATAACGGAATGGAAGCAGAAGCTCACCGCCATTCCCAAATGGCATCTCAAGCTGGCGGCGGGGATCATCCTGGCCCTGCTGTTCCCGGTGCGCCTCTCGGTACTGGCACCGGCAGAGGTGGTCGCCCATAACCCGGCAGTGATCCGCTCGCCCATGGAAGGCGTCATCGACCGGGTGCATGTGCGGCCCAATCAGCCAGTGGCCGAAGGCGACATCCTGTTCGAGTTGGACCGCACCACGCTGACCGGCAAGCTGGAAGTGGCCAGGAAGGCGCTGTCCACCGCCCAGGCGGAACTGGATCAGGCGACCCAGCAGGCCTTCTTCGACCCCAAGGCCAAGGGCAGTCTGGCGGTGATCCGCGCCCGTATCGAGGAACGGAGCGCTGAGGCGGCGCAATTGGAAGACCTGATGGCGCGCTCCCAGGTCAAGGCGCCGCGTGCCGGTGTCGCGGTGCTGGATGACCCCGCCGAATGGCAGGGCCGTCCGGTCAATGTGGGTGAGAAGGTGCTGGCGGTGGCGTCCCCCAATGACGTGGAGGTGGAAGCCTGGCTGGCCCCGGCCGATGTCATCGCCTTGGAAAAGGGTGATCCGGTCAGTCTGTTCCTCAATGCCGAGCCGCTGTCGCCGGTTTCTGCCAAGCTGCTTTACGTCACCTATGAAGCGATCCCCCAGCCCGACGGCACCCTGGGCCACCGGGTGCGCGCCGAACTGGCCAAGGGGGAATCGGGGCCGCGTCTCGGTCTCAAGGGAACCGCCCGCCTCGATGGTCATCGGGTGGCGCTGATCTACTGGCTGGCGCGGCGCCCCCTGGCGGTCGTGCGTAACTTCCTGGGAATGTGACATGGATGCCGCCACCATGCCCCTGCCGGGTTTGCGTGACGAGCTGTCGCTGCATCCCGGCCCGGCCTCCCTCGACGGCTCGCCCACCTGGACCATCCGGGATCCGGTGAGAAACCGATATTTCCGCATCGGCTGGGCCGCCTTCGAGACCTTATCCCGTTGGGGCGGCACCGCCAGTGAGGTGGCCGAGGCCGTGCGGGCCGAGACCACCATCGACATGAGTGGCGACGAGGTGATGGAGGTCGCCAAGTTCCTGTACGGCAACCAGCTAACCCAGGCCAACAGCCATGCCGATACGGCCCGGCTGGCCGAGCAGGCGGCGGCCGAGAAGCACTCGGTGTTCAACTGGCTGCTCCATCATTACCTGTTCTTCCGCATCCCGCTGGTGCGTCCCGATCGGTTCTTGGGTGCATTGCTGCCGCTGGTGGCCTGGCTGGGCAGTGTCTGGTTCCGCTGGACCACCTTGGGCGCGCTGTTGCTGGGATTAGTGCTGGTCGCCCGGCAATGGGATGTCTTCACCACCACCCTGGTTGATACCCTCTCGGTCAGCGGCATGGTCAGCTATGGCATCGCCCTGTCGCTGGTCAAGGTGGTCCATGAACTGGCCCATGGTCTCACCGCCAAGCGGTTCGGCTGCCGGGTTCCCACCATGGGCGCGGCCTTCCTGGTGATGTGGCCGGTGCTCTATACCGATGTCAACGAGACCTGGACCCTGGCATCGCGCCGCCAGCGTCTTCTGGTCGGGGCGGCAGGCATCATGGCGGAATTGGCGGTGGCGGCCTGGGCCACCCTGCTCTGGGCCTTCCTGCCCGAGGGGCC
>CAIUSV010000025.1 GCA_903901915.1 uncultured Rhodospirillaceae bacterium
CGCCACCCCCGAACGCTCAACCGCCGACCGGATCGCAACCGCACCCAATTGCGGCCCCGCCAGACCGCTCAGATCCCCCTGGAAGCCCCCAAGCGGTGTGCGCGCGGCGCCGACGATGACGACGGGATCGGATGTGGTCATGGCTGGTGGTCCTTCTCTTGGATGGCGTTGGTACGTCCCCCGTCTTTAGCGAGAACGGGAGACGGGGAGGAAGACCGGCAAGGTTTGTCCTCCACCCGCCCCTCCGGGTCGCCCGTTTCTCAGGGACGAGGGAAGATGATCACTTCATATTAAAGTGGTTAGACACTTTTGCTCTAACAAAAACATGCAAAAACAATAGGTTATGTTTCCGCAATCCGTCGAAATATGCACAAAGCATGCACAAAATTCCCCTGCAAAATTTTACACGCAATACAATTTCAGATTCGCATTACACCACCTAATACGCGCTGCTGGTCCTTGTGTATGTGGTTTGTGTATATTTCAGGCCTACCAAGCATTATTCCCATCCCAAAACATACACAAAACCAGCGCAAAACATACACACGATACTGATAGCGCATTGATTTTGTTGTGTTTGCTTAGCGCATATTAAAGATGATGGTCTTCTTGTGGGTGAAGTGCTCCAGCATGGATTCCAGCGAGGCTTCGCGGCCGAGGCCCGAGGTCTTGACGCCGCCATAGGATAGCCCCGGCTGTACCACCAGGTTCTGGTTGACCTGGACGAAGCCGGCCTCCAGCCGCCGCGTGGCGTCCATGGCGATCTTGATGTCACGGGTCCAGATCGAGGCGGCAAGGCCGTATTCGCTGTCGTTGGCCTGATTGATCACCGATTCGTAATCGCTCCATTTGATCACGGCGCAGACCGGGCCGAAGATCTCTTCCCGGCAGATGCGGTCGGCGTTGGTGACGCCGGTGAAGATCACCGGCTGGACGAAGCGGCCGTTGGTCAATTTGGCGTCCTTGGGCATGGCCGAGCAGACGTGCTTGGTGGCGCCCTTGGTTTCCTCGCCCAGCTTGATGTAGCTGTTGACCCGCTCGAACTGGCCGTCGGAAATGATGGTGCCGATGTCGGTCTTCTCGTCCAGCGGATCGCCCATCACCATGGCATCGACCTTGGCCTTCACCTTGGCGACGAACTCGTCGTGGATGCTTTCGTGGACGAAAATGCGCGAGGACGCGGTGCAGCTCTGGCCCTGGCGGGTGAAGCGCATGCCGGCCAGGGCGCCGGCCACCGCCTGATCCATGTCGGCGTCGGCGCAGACGATCATCGGGCTTTTGCCGCCCAGTTCCAGGGTGACCGGAATCAGCTTTTCGGCGGCGGCCTTGTAGACGATGCGGCCGGTGTCGACGCTGCCGGTGAAGCTGACCTTGCCGACGTCGGGGTGTTCCACCAGCGGGGCGCCGCATTCGGGGCCGAAGCCGGACAGGATGTTGAAGACGCCGTGGGGCAGCACGGTGTTCATGATTTCGGCGACGCGCAGCACGGTCAGCGGCGCTTCCTCGGCCGACTTGACCACCACGGCGTTGCCGGCCACCAGGGCGGCGGCGGCTTTCATCGCCATCAGCAGCAGCGGCACGTTCCACGGAATGATGCAGGCGACCACGCCGACCGGCTCGCGCACGGTGACGGTCAGCATGTCGGGGTTGAAGGGGATGGTCTCGCCCTTCAACTCGCTGCCCAGGCCGCCAAAGAACACGAACATGTCGGCTAGCACCCCGGCCTCGACCCGGCTTTCGGTGCGCAACGCCTTGCCGGTTTCCAGCGCCACCAGCCGGCCCAGTTCCTCGACGTGAGCGGACAGCACCCGGCCGCACTCGGCCACCAGCTTGCCCCGGCTGCGGGCGGACAGCTTGGCCCACTCCTTTTGCGCCGCCTTGGCCGCCGCCACGGCGGCATCCACGTCCGCCTTGGTGCCGAAGGCGGCGGTGCCGATCTCCGCCAGGGTGGCGGGATTGTCCACCGGGAAGGTCTTGCCCGACTTGGCCGGCACGAAGGCGCCGCCGATAAGGTGCTTGCCCGACAGGGTCTTGGCCAGCTTGAAGGGATCGAGTTCCGGGGTGAGGGTCATGATCAGGCTCTCTTGTCGTGGATGACGATGCCGTCGTTGGGAAGGTTGCCGGGGGTATCGAACGCCACCGTGGTCTTCAGTTTGCACAGCGAATGGAAGCTGTCCTGGATGGCGGCCGCCAGTCCCGGCTGGGCGACGGCGCTTTCCACCATCAGGGTCAAGGCGTCGGATTCGCCGTCGCGGGTGACCACCAGCCTGACACGGCCGATCTCGGCGTGGCGTTTGGTCAGTTCGGCGATCTGGCGGGGATGGATGAACATGCCCTTGACCTTGGTGGTCTGGTCGGCGCGGCCCATCCAGCCCTTCAGGCGCAGATTGGTGCGGCCGCAGGGGCTTTGCCCCGCCAGCACCGCCGACAGGTCGCCGGTGGCGAAGCGGATCAGCGGGTAGTCGGGGTTGAAGCTGGTCACCACCACCTCGCCGACCTCGCCGTCGGGGACCGGGTCGCCGGTGCCGGGGCGCACGATCTCGACGATGACGCCCTCGTCGACGATCAGTCCCTGGCGGGCCGGGCTTTCATAGGCGATCAGGCCGAGATCGGCGGTGGCATAACATTGGGTCACCTCCACCCCCAAATCCTTCAGCCCCTGGCGCAACGGCGGCAGCAGCGCCTCGCCCGAGACGCAGGCCTTGGTCAGGGAGGAATGGTCGAGACCCATCTCCTCGGCCTTTTCCAGGATGATCCGCAGGAACGAGGGCGTGCCGCCATAACCGGCGGGGCGCAGGTCGGCCACCGCGCGGGCCTGCTGCTCGGTATTGCCGACCCCGGCCGGGAACACCGGGCAGCCCAGGGCGTGGGCGCCGGTCTCGAACATCACGCCGCCGGGAGTGAAGTGGTACGAGAAGGCGTTGTGCATCAGCTCGCCCCGGCGGAAACCGGCGGCGAACAGGGCGCGGGCGACGCGCCACCAGTCGTTGTCCCAGCCCTCGGGGTCGTAGATCGGTCCCGGCGAGGCGAAGACGCGGCGCAGCTCGCTTTTCGGCGTGGCGATCAGCGAGGCGAAGGGCGGATCGGCCTGCTGGGCGTCGATCAGTTCTGACTTGCGGGTTACCGGCAGCCGGGCCAGGGCGGCGCGGTCGGTGACGGTGGCCGGGTCGACGCCGGCCAGCAGCCGGCCGAAGGCGGGGGCGTCGGCCTGGGCCAGCGCCACCTGCTCGGGCAGGGCGGCGAACAGGGCCGTCTCGCGCTCGTCGGCCGAGCGGGTTTCCAGGGAATCAAAGTACTCGGTCATTACAGCCACCGCTTGCGCCGCTTGTAGGATTTCAGGTTCTTGAACGACTTCCGCTCCTTGTCGCCGCCCAGGTAGAATTCCTTGACGTCCTCGTTGTTGACCAGATCGTCCTTGGCGCCGTCCAGCACGATCTTACCCGATTCCATGATGTAGCCGAACTCGGCGATTTTCAGCGCCATGCGGGCGTTCTGCTCGACCAGCAAGATGGTAACGCCGGTGTCCCGGCACAGCTTCTCGATGATGGCGAAGACCTCCTTGACCAAGAGCGGCGACAGCCCCATCGACGGCTCGTCCAGCAGGATCATCTTGGGCCGGGCCATCATGGCGCGGCCGATGGCCAGCATCTGCTGCTCGCCACCGGAAAGATAGCCGGCGAGACCGACGCGTTCGCGCAGGCGGGGGAAATAGTCGAACACCATCTCGATATCGTTGCGGATGGCGGCGGCGCCGTCCTTGCGGGTGAAGGCGCCGAGCCGCAGGTTCTCGGTGACGGTCATGTCCTCGATGATGCGGCGGCCCTCCATCACCTGGAAGATACCGCGCCGCACGATCTCCTCCGGGGCGCGATTGGCGATCTCTTCGCCCATGAAGGTGATGTTGCCGCGGGTGACTTCGCCGTCCTCGGTCCCCAGCAGGCCGGAAATCGCCTTGAGCGTGGTCGATTTGCCGGCGCCGTTGGGACCCAGCAAGGTGACGATGCGGCCTTTGGGCACGTCGAGGCTGACGCCGCGCAGCACCAAGATGACGTCGTCATAGACGACCTCGATATTGTTGACCGAGAGAATGATCTCGTCGGCGGCGGGTTTGACGGCGGGTTCGGCCATGCTGGCATCCCTATCAGCAGAAGGAAACGGGCGGCGGACCGGCCGCCGCCCGTGGGTCGCTTACCAGCCCAGCCATTCCTTGCGGCGGGGGATGTCGGCGGTATAGACCAGCTTCATGCCGATGGTGCCGCCCTTGGTCGACGCCTGATAGGCCCGGACCGTGGTGGTGCCGCGATGGTCGTCGGCGGTCCAGGTCGAGGGCAGGCAGACGCCGTCCAGTCCGGCCGGTACCCAATCCTTCTTGCCGGCTTCCATGGCCTTCTTAATGTTGGGGCCGGTGATGCCGCCTTGCATCTTGTCGGCGGCCTCCATGGCCTCCTTCATGTAGTAGACCGAGCAGACGGCGCGGATGTAGTGCACCGGCCGGGCCTCGGTACCGCTGGCGTCGGAGACCTTGGAGATTTCGCGCACCAGCTTCATGCCGGCGACGTCGTCGGTCCAGGTGGCGGCGCCCACCACCCACACCAGCTTGTCCGAGGCTTCGCCGGCGGCCTTCAGCGAGCCCTCGTCGGTGCCCCAGATGTTGGCCAGGAACTGGACGTTGACGCCCACCGTCTCGCACGACTTCAGCAGCGAGATGGTCGACCCCGAGGTGTTGGCGAGATAGGCGTAATCGGCGCCCGATTCCTTGAGGCTCAGGCACTGGGCCTTGAAGTCGCCCGGCTTCAGCGAATACTGGATCTCGTTCAGGACGTCGAGGCCCAGTTCCTTGGCATAGGCGCCGCAGGCCGCCTTGGGGGCGTTGGGATAGGGGTGGTTGTCGCCCATGTGGACGAACTTGGCCTTGCCCTTGCCGCCCTTCTTCTTCCAGTCCTCGGCCGCCCATTGCACCAGGCCGCGGCAGGCGTCGGAATAGCTGGGGCCGTAGAAGAAGTTGTAGGGCGCGCCCTTGACCGAGGTCACCCCCTTGGGGTCGGTCAGGTGGCCGGAATAGGAGGCCGAGAAATAGGGAATCTCGTCCTTGGCCACCGAGGTGACCAGCGCCTCGGTATCGCCGGTGCCCCAGCCCTGGATGGCGACCGCCCGGTCCGATCCGGTCAGCTTCTTGTAGGCCGCCATGGCGCGCGGCACCTCGTAGGCGTAGTCCACGGTCTCGAAGATGATCTTCTTGCCGGCCACGCCGCCATGGGCGTTGATGTAGTTCATGGCATCGGCGATGCCTTGGCCATAGGGCTTGCCCACCGCCGAGGTGGCGCCGGTGATGTCGGCGATGTGGCCGACCAGGATGCCGTCGGCGGCGGTGGCGCTGCCGGCGGCGGCGATGGCGGCCACGGTGGCGCCCGCGATCAGGATCTGCTTCATGGTTGTGGTACCTCCCAGTATGTTTTTTGCGTTTCTGCTCAGTAGGAGAACGGGTACAGCTTCCAATAGGATTTGATCAGACGCCAGCGGTGAACCAGCCCGTCCGGCTCGAAGATGAGGAACAGCACGATGGCCAGGCCGATGGCCGCCTCCTTGATGTAGGCCAGGGCGCTGGTGACCGCCGGAATGTCGCCGATGACGTGCTTGATGGTGCTGACGGCGGCCTCGGTGGCCTCGGGCAGCAGCACCATGAAGGCGGTTCCCATCAGCGTTCCCATCACCGAGCCCATGCCGCCGATGATGATCATGCCGAGAAACTGGATCGACAACAGGATGGTGAATCCCTCGGCCGAGACATAGCCGAGATAGTGGCCGTACAGCGCCCCGCCCACTCCGGCGTAGAACGACGAGATGCCGAACGACAAGATGCGGTACTTGGTGAGGTTGATGCCCATCACCTCGGCCGACAGGTAGTGGTCGCGCACCGCGACGAAGGCGCGGCCGTCGCGGGTGCGCAGCAGGTTGGTGCCCAACAGGAACATCACCACCACGAAGGCCAGCACCACGTAGAAGAAGGCGCGGTCGCCGCTGACCTCGTAGCCGAGCAGGTTGATCGGCCCCGCCATCGCCCCCGACGAGCCGCCGGTGAACCAGTTGGCGCGCGAAAAGAAGTCTTCCAGGATGAACTGCGAGGCGAAGGTGGCGATGGCGAGATACAGCCCCTTCAGCCGGCCTGCCGGAATGCCGAACAGCAGCCCCAGCAGGGTCGTCATCACCCCGGCCAGCGGAATCGCCAGCAGCACCGGAATGCCGAAGATGTTGTTCAGCCATGCCGAGGCGAAGGCGCCGAAGCCGAAGAAGGCGGCGTGGCCCAGCGAGATCTGTCCGGTGCAGCCCACCAGGATATTGAGGCCCAGCGCGGCGATGCCGAAAAAGCCGATCTGGATCAGCAGCGATATCAGGTAGTTGGACAGAACCCACGGCGCCGCCATCGCGACGACGAGGCCGAGAATGCAGAAATTGCGCGACGCCGGGGTCAGGAAGATGGTGGTGTCCCTGGCATAGCTGGTCTTGAACTGGCCGCAGGGAATGAGGCTGCTGGAGATCATGGCGCGTCACACCCTCTCGATGGTCTTGGTGCCGAACAGGCCGTAGGGCTTGATCATCAAGATGATGACCAGGACGTAGAACGGCGCCACGGTATAGAGGTTCCCCAGGTGGAGGAACTGGCCGTCCGCGTACTCGGCCAGATTTTCCAGCAGGCCGATGATCAGCCCGCCGATGATGGCACCGACGATGGAATCCAGTCCGCCGACGATCACCGCCGGGAACACCTTGATGCCGAAGAACGACAGCGCCGACGACACGCCGTTGACCATGCCCACCACCACGCCGGCCAGGGCCGAGACCATGGCCGAGATCGCCCAGGCCATGGCGAACACGTTCTTGACCGAAATGCCCAGGCTTTGCGCCACCTGCTGGTTGAAGGCGGTTGCGCGCATCGCCAGGCCCATGCGCGAGTATTTGAAGAACCAGGCGAACGCCACCATGATCACCAGCGACACCACCAGACTCATGAGATAGGCCGGCTGCACCGCCAGTCCGAACACATCCACCGATTTGACCGGGAAGATTTCGGGGAAGGGCTGGGCCCAGACGCCGAAGATCGACTTGATCACCGCCTGGAAAAAGATCGACAGCCCGATGGTGACCATGATCACCGAGATCACCGGCTCGCCGATCAGCGGGCGCAGCACCACCATCTGCAGGACGATGCCGAACACCATCATGAACACGAAGGTCATGGGGAAGGCGAACCAGAACGGCAGTTCCATGCTGGTGACCAGCCACCAGCAGGTCCAGGCGCCGATCAGCAGGAACTCGCCCTGGGCGAAGTTCACCACCTGGGTCGATTTGTAGATCAGCACGAAGCACATGGCGACGACGCCGTACAAGGTGCCGACGATCAGGCCGTTGATGATCAGTTGGAGCAGCAGCGAGGACGTCATGGGGGCTCTCTCCTACTCGGCGGCCAGTTGCCGGGCGGTGTCGTTGATCAGCGTCACCACCCGCAGCTCGGTCTTGACCCGGGTGGTGGTGCCGTCCTGGAAGGTGATGACCGCGTCCACCGGCACCATGTCGCGGTCGGCGTAGACCGCGTCGATGATGTCGCCGTACTTGTCGTTGATGACCCCGCGCCGCACCTTGCGGGTGCGGGTCAGCTCGCCGTCATCGGCATCGAGTTCCTTGTAGAGCAGCAGGAACTTGCGGATGCGCTGCGGTTCGGGCAGCGTCTGGTTGACCTTTTCGACCTCGGCGCGCAGCAGCTCGTAAACCTGGGGGATCGCCGACAGGTTGGTGTAGTTGGTGAACGAGATGCCCTTGTTCTCCGCCCATTTCGACACGATGGAAAAGCGGATGCAGATGATGGCCGACAGGAACGGCTTGGCGTCGCCCAGGATCACCGCTTCGGCGATGAAGGGCGAGAATTTCAGCTTGTTCTCGATGAATTGCGGCGAGAAGCGCACCCCGGCCGAGGTGGTGGCCAGATCCTTGATCCGGTCGATCACCACCAGATGGCCATTGGCCGGCTTGATGTAGCCGGCGTCGCCGGTCTTCAGCCACACCTCGTCGATGATGTCGGCGGTGGACCCTTCGGGATTCTTGTAATAGCCGGTGAACATGCCGTCGGTGCGCGCCACGATCTCGCCGACGCCGTTGACGTCGGGATTGTCGATGCGCACGGCGGCATCGTCGAACGGAATGCCGACGCTGTCGAAGTCGATGTCGCCGGCGCGGTGGACGGTGTAGGCGCCGGCCAGCTCGGTCTGGCCATAGATCTGGCGCAGCGGCACCCCCATGGCGAGGAAGAAGCGGAAGGTTTCCGGCCCCAGCGCGGCGCCGCCGGTGGCGGCCGAGCGTACGAAGGAAAAGCCGATGCGGTCACGCAGCGCCGAGAACAAGATGAAGTCGGCAAGCCGCGAGCGCCGCCCCTGGTCCAGCGCCTTCATGCCCAGCTTCATGCCGAGGTCGAACATCCATTGCTTGAAGCGGGTGGAATCCATCATGCGCGAGCGAACATCGGCGGCGATGGCTTCCCACATGCGTGGCGCCAGCAAGATGAAGTTGGGGCCGATTTCGCGCATATCGGCCATCATCGTCTCGGGTTCCTCGACGAAGTTGACGATGTTGCGGCAGACCAGCGGCTGCGCCACGGCATAGATCTGTTCCATGATCCACGGCAGCGGCAGCACCGAGACATAGTTGTCGCCGGCCTGCTTGGGGTCGGCGCGCAGATAGGCGGTGGCGTGGCGCAGGAACGGCCCGGCCTGAAGCATGGCCAGCTTGGGGTTCGAGGTGGTGCCCGAGGTGGTGCACAGCACGGCGACGTCGTCGCCCCGGCCCTTGGCAACCTCGGCCTCGAACAGTCCCGGACTGCGCATGGCCAGCTCTTCGCCGCGGGTGCGCAGGTCATCGGCGGCGATCAGGCGGTCATCCTTGTATTTGCGCATGCCGCGGGGATCGAAATAGACGATGTGCCGGAGCGAAGGCACCTCGGCCGAGATTTCCAGCAGCTTGTCCACCTGCTCCTCGTCCTCGGCCAGCACGGTGGTGGCCTCGGTGTAGGACAGCAGGTAGGCGACCTCCTTGTTCATGGAATCGTGGTAGATGCCCAGCGACATCGCGCCGATGGCATGGGCGGCGACCTCGCCCCACACGCCCTCGGGGCGGTTCTTGCCCAGGATCGCCACCACCTCGCCGCGCCGGACCCCAAGCGCGTGCAGGCCCAGAGCCAGCAGCTTGACCTGTCGCAGGTAGTGGCCCCAGGTGAAGCTGTTCCAGATGCCGAATTCCTTTTCGCGCATGGCGATGTCGTCGGGCCAGCGGTCGGCGTTGTGGATCAACGCCTTGGCGAAGGTGTCGTGGATCGCGGTATCGAGCATCACGGTCATTTGTTCCTGTCCCTCAGCCGCCGGGCGCTCATCACGCCACCTGCTCCTCGTCGTCGTCCACGCCGAGATAGGCGACCTTGACGCGCTCGTCGTTCATGACCTCGTCGGGCAGGCCCTCGGCGATCTTGCGGCCGAATTCCAGCACCATCACCCGGTGCGAGATGTCCATCACCACCCCCATGTCGTGCTCGATCATGATCACCGTCATGCCCCATTCCTCGTTGAGGTCGACGATGTAGCGGGCCATGTCCTCCTTCTCTTCCAGGTTCATGCCCGCCATGGGTTCGTCCAGCAGGATGACCCGAGGTTCCACCGCCATGGCGCGGGCCAGTTCGACCCGTTTGCGCAGGCCGTAGGGCAGGGTGCCGGCCACCGCCTTGCGGATGTGGGCGATCTCCAGGAAGTCGATGATGTCCTCGACCTTGCGGCGATGGGCCAGTTCCTCGCGCCGCGCGCCGCCCAGCCAGTACAGCGCCCCGGTCAGAGCGTTGTTGCGCAACAGGTGGTGGCGGCCGACCATGATGTTGTCCAGCACGCTCATATGGCCGAACAGCGCCAGATTCTGGAAGGTGCGGCCCAGACCCAGGGTGGCGCGGACGTTGGGTGTAAGCGGGGTGACGTCGCGGCCGTCCAGCAGCACCCGGCCGGAACTGGGCCGATAGCGACCCGAGATGCAGTTGAGCATCGAGGTCTTGCCGGCGCCGTTGGGGCCGATGATGGAAAACAGTTCGCCCTGGCGAACCTCGAAGCTGACATCGGTCAGCGCCCGCACGCCGCCGAATCCCAGCGACACATTACGCACTTCCAGTACCGGAGACTTCGTCTCGGACATCGGCCTTGCTCCCGGATCGGGCCGGCGCTTTTTTGGCCGGCCTCGATTTCCACCCTGTCGTCGCCCCTCTTTAGCGGGGGCGTCCTATTCAGAAACGAGCATACGTTTTTTTAATCGCGAGGCAAGAGACTTCACGCCTTGCCGCGCAGCATGTGGATGATGCCGGAGAAATCGAGACCGCCCTGGCCGGCGCCGGCCATCAGGTTGTAAAGCTGGGCCGCTTCGGCCCCCAGCGGTACGCTGGCCCCGGCGCCCTGGGCGGCCTCGACCGCCAGCTTGAGGTCTTTCAGCATCATGGCGGCGGCGAAGCCTGCCTTGTAATCGCGATTGGCGGGCGACGTCGGCACCGGCCCCGGTACCGGGCAATAGGTGGTCATCGACCAGCACTGGCCCGACGATTTCGAGGCGATGTCGAACAGCTTCTGGGCGTCGAGGCCCAACTTCTCGGCCAGGGCGAACGCCTCGCAGGTGCCGATCATCGAGATGCCCAGCAGCATGTTGTTGCAGATCTTGGCGGCCTGACCGTTGCCGGGTCCGCCGGCATGGACGATGGTCTTGCCCATGGCCTCCAGGAACGGCTTGGCGCGGGCGAAGGCGGGGTCGGGGCCGCCGACCATGAAGGTCAGCGTTCCGGCCTCGGCGCCGCCGACGCCGCCCGACACCGGCGCGTCGATCATCAGGTGCCCGGCCTTGGCGGCCTCGTCGGCGACGGCCCGCGCCGAGGCCACGTCGATGGTCGAGGAATCGATGAACAAGGTGCCCTTGGCGGCGGCGGCGAACAGCCCGCCCTCACCCAGGGTCACCGATTTGACATGGGCGCCGGCCGGCAGCATGGTCACCACCACCTCGACCCCCTGGGCGGCCTCGCGGGCGGTGGTGACGGCGGTGGCGCCGGCATCGGCGGCGGCCTTGCGGGCGGTGTCCGCCAGGTCGAAGGCCTTGACCGCGTGTCCGGCCTTGATCAGGTTGCGCATCATCGGCGCGCCCATGTTGCCGAGACCGATGAATCCGACGCTCGCCATTGCTCTGCCTCCCGTTCGTTATCCCGTCAGCGACCGGCCGACGATCATCCGCATGATCTCGTTCGACCCTTCGAGAATCTGGTGGACCCGAAGGTCGCGCAGATAGCGTTCGATGGGATATTCCTTGATGTAGCCGTAGCCGCCGTGCAGTTGCAGCGCCGCGTCCACCACCTGAAAGCCCACATCGGTGGCGAGGCGTTTGGCCATGGCGCAATGCATCGTGGCGTCCGGCGACTTGCGGTCCAGCGAATCGGCGGCGCGGTGGATCATCAGCCGCGCCGCATCGAGTTCGGTGGCCATGTCGGCAAGGCGGAACTGGGTGGCCTGGAAGGCGTTGATCGGCTGGCCGAACTGCTGGCGCTGGCCGGTGTAGTCGATCGCCAGCTCCAGGCAGCGTCGGGCGCCGCCCAGCGAACAGGCGCCGATGTTGATGCGGCCGCCGTCCAGGCCCTTCATGGCGATCTTGAAGCCGTCGCCCTCGGCGCCGATCAGGTTGGCCGCCGGCACGCGGCAATCCTCGAAGATCACCGAGGAGGTGGGCTGGCTTTTCCAGCCCAGCTTCTTTTCCTGCTTGCCGAACGACAGGCCGGGCGTGCCCTTTTCCACCACCATGCACGAGATGCCCTTGGGGCCGGGGCCGCCGGTGCGCACCATCACCACATAGATGTCCGAGCGGCCGCCGCCGGAGATGAACGCCTTGGTGCCGTTCAGCACATAATGGTCGCCGTCGCGCTCGGCCCGGGTGCGCAGGCTGGCGGCGTCGGAACCGGCATTGGGCTCGGTCAGGCAGTAGCTGGCGAAGGTCCGCATGGCGGCGAGGTCGGGCAGCCAGCGTTGCCGCTGGTCCTCGGCGCCGAAGGTATCGATCATCCACGACGCCATGTTGTGGATGGAGATATAGGCGGCGGTGGAGGGGCAGGCGGCGGCCAGTTCCTCGAAGATCAGGGCGGCGTCGAGGCGCGACAGCTGCGAGCCGCCGACATCGTCGCGCACATAGATGCCGGCGAAGCCCAGTTCGGCGGCCTGACGCAGGCAGTCCTCGGGGAAAATCGAATCCTCGTCCCAGCGCGCGGCGTGGGGCGCCATCTCGCCCTCGGCGAAATCGCGGGCGGCGCGGCGAAAAGCTTCCTGGTCCTGGGAAAGGCCGAAATCCATCACCTGTCCATCCCTGCTCCGGAATCTGATGTCCCGGTTTGGTGTCAACAAGGGTACCGATCATTGCGACCGATGGGTACGGAATTATCACATCGGACGCCGACGGTCCACCTCTCGTATACGAAAACACAATTTTTGTATCCAAATTGCGGTTCGCCCTTAGACATATTCCGGCAAGCATGTATACTCGGCGCCGTCCTAGGAGAGTGGCGGGATGAACGAGCAGAAGCGGCCGGCGACGCGGGCGGAAGAGATCCGCCAAGCCATCGAGGGCGAGATCTTCCAGGGAAGCCTGCGCCCCGGCAGCCGTCTCGACGAGGAAAGCCTTGCCGCCCGCTTTGGCCTGTCGCGCACTCCGGTGCGCGAGGCCATCCTGCAGCTGGTTCATTCCGGGTTGGTGGTGAAGAAGCCGCGCCAGGGGGCGGTGGTGGCGCCGCTGGATCTGCACCGTATGGTCCAGTTGTTCGAGGTGATGAGCGAGATCGAGGGTCTGTGCGCCCGCTACGCCGCGCGGCGCATGTCGCCCGACGAAAAGGGCCGCCTCGCCGAGTTGCACGCCGGCGGGGTGTCGTTGCGCGAGGCCCATGACCTCGACGGCTATTACGCCCTCAACCGCGCCTTCCACGATGCCATCTACGACGGCAGCCACAATGATGTCCTGCGCGAGATGGCGCGTTCGCTGTTCGCGCGGCTGGCGCCCTATCGCCGCTATCAGCTCAACCATCCCCGCCGCATCGAAGGGTCGTATGCCGAACATGGCGAGGTGCTGGCCGCCATCCAGGCCGCCGACCCCGATCAGGCCCAGGCCGCCATGCGCAAGCACCTGACCATTCAGGCGGATATCTTCGCCGAATTCGTGTCCATCATGTCGTAGGATTGTATCCAGAACCTATGCATTCTGGATACAAAACGGTGGAATCCCGGTGCCCGGTGTGCTATCGCCGGACTCCATCGCAGGCAAGATTGGGAGAGCGCCGCATGACCGACAACCTCTACGACCTGTTCCGTTCGCGCTTTCCCGCCGACCGCTCGCGCCCGTTCATCGAGGTTCCCGACGGCGTCACCATCAGCTTCGCCGAGTTGGAGGCCGCCAGCGCCCGTTACGCCCACGCCCTGGTCGCCGCCGGGGTCAAGCCGGGCGACCGGGTGGCGGTGCAGGTGGACAAGTCGGCCGAGGCGGTGGTGCTGGTGCTGGCCTGCCTGCGCTCGGGCGCCATCCTGTTGCCGCTCAACACCGCCTATCAGGCCGGCGAACTGGAATACTTCCTGTCCGACGCCGCCCCCGCCGCGGTGGTGTGCCAGCCGCACCGTCTGGCCGAACTGGAGGCGGTGGTGGCGACCACCGGCATCGGCGCGCGGGTGCTGACGCTGGGGACCGCCGGGGATGGTTCGCTGCCCGACACGGCCACGGGCAAGGCCGACAGCTTCGCCAGCGCCGCGCGCGGCGGCGACGACATCGCCGCCATCTTGTATTCGTCGGGCACCACCGGGCGGCCCAAGGGCGCCATGCTCAGCCACACCAACCTTGCCGCCAACGCCGGCACGCTGCACAAGCTGTGGGGGTTCCGGCCCGACGACGTGCTGTTGCACTGCCTGCCGATCTTCCACACCCATGGCCTGTTCGTCGCCATCAACTGCGTGCTGATGAACGGCACCGGCATGATCTTCTGCCCCAAGTTCGACGCCGAGCAGGCGATCGGGCTGTTCGCGCGGGCCACCGTGTTCATGGGGGTGCCGACCTTCTATACCCGCTTCCTCGCCAGCCCCAACCTGACCCCAGAAGCCTGCGGCCACATCCGGCTGTTCATTTCGGGTTCGGCGCCGTTGCTGGAGGAAACCTTCAACGCCTTCAAGGACCGTACCGGCCACACCATCCTCGAACGTTACGGCATGACCGAGGGCGGGATGTTCACCTCCAATCCGCTGGACGGCGACCGTCGCGCCGGCACCGTCGGCTTTCCGCTGCCCGACGTGAGCCTGCGCATAACCGGCGAGGATGGCCGGGTGCTGCCCCAGGGCGAGATCGGCATCATCGAGGTCAAGGGCCCCAACATCTTCAAGGGCTACTGGAACATGCCGGAGAAGACCAAGGCCGAGTTCACCGATGACGGCTTCTTCCAAAGCGGCGATGTCGGCGTCGTCGACGAGCGGGGTTACGTCTCGATCGTCGGCCGCGCCAAGGACCTGATCATCTCGGGCGGCTACAACGTCTATCCCAAGGAAATCGAGGATGTCATCGACCGCATGGACGGCGTCGTCGAATCGGCAGTGGTCGGCATGCCGCACCCCGATTTCGGCGAGGCCGGGCTGGCGGTGGTGGTCACCGCTCCGGGCGGCGGCGGACTGACCGCCGACGGCGTGCTGGCCGGGCTGAAGGGAAGGCTGGCCAACTACAAGGTGCCCAAGCAGGCGGTACTGGTGAGCGAACTGCCGCGCAACGCCATGGGCAAGGTCCAGAAGAACGTGCTGCGCGATCGTTATGCCGCCGAGTGGAAGGCCAAGCTGTGATGGACGCCGAAATCCAGTTCCATCGTAGCGGCAGCCTGGGGCGCATCGTCCTTGACCGGCCCAAGGCGCTCAACGCCCTGACGCCCGATCAGATTCACGCCATGCATCCCCGGCTGGAGGCGTGGGCCGCCGACCCGGCGGTGGTGTCGGTGACCATCGAGGGGGCGGGTGAGAAGGCGTTCTGCGCCGGCGGCGACATCAAGCTGTTGCACGACGCCTGCAAGGCCGGCGATCGCGCGGCCGTCGCCACCTTCTACCGCGAGGAATACCGTCTCAACCGTCGCATCAAGACCCTGCCCAAGCCCTATGTCGCCTTGATCGACGGCATCGTCATGGGCGGCGGCGTCGGGGTCTCGGTCCATGGCGCCTTCCGCGTCGCCACCGAACGCACCCTGTTCGCCATGCCGGAAACCGGCATCGGCTTCTTCCCCGATGTCGGCGGCAGCTTCTTTCTGCCGCGCCTGCCCGGTGCCGTCGGCATGTATCTGGGCCTTACCGGGGCGCGGCTGGGAGCGGCCGACGCCCTGCATGTCGGCGTCGCCACCCATTTCGTCGACAGCGCGCGGCTGCCGGCGCTGTCCGAGGCGCTGGCCCAGGCCGGCGATGCCGTCGGGGTCGAGGCGGTCCTGGCCCGCTTCCACCAGGAGCCGGGGCCGGCACCCATCGACGGTCGCCGCGCACTGATCGACCGGTGCTTCGGCGGCGCGACGCTGGCCGAGGTGACGGCGGCGCTGGAGGCCGAGGCCGATCCCTGGGCGGCCGAGACCCTGATGGCGTTGCGCCGTAAGTCGCCCCATCTGGTCGCGGTCAGTTTCGAGATGATCCGGCGCGGCGCCACTTTGTCGTTCGATGAATGCATGCGCATGGAATTCCGTCTGGCCATGGCGCTGGCGCCGGCCCACGACTTCATCGAGGGCATTCGCGCCCTGCTGATCGACAAGGACAACAAGCCCCAGTGGCGCTCGTCGGGTGACGCCGCCGAGGTGCTGGCGACGTTCGACGCCGTGCCGGATTGCGGCGACCTGATCTTCGAGTAGGGGGATATCGAGATGAACATCAACGGTCTGGCCGCCATCGTCACCGGCGGAGGTTCGGGATTGGGGCAGGCGACGGCGCGGGCGCTGGCGGCGGCGGGGGCCAAGGTGGCGGTGTTCGATATCGATGCCGCCAAGGCCGAGGCTACCGCGAAGGCGATTGGCGGCGTGTCCGCCGGCTGCGACGTCACCGACGAGGCGTCCACCGTGGCGGCGCTGGCCACGGCGCGCGACGCCCATGGCGTCGCCCGCATCTGCGTCAACTGCGCCGGGGTGGTGACGCCGGGCAAGGTGGTGGGGCGCAAGGGACCTATGCCGCTGGCCACCTACGCCCGCGTCATTCAGGTCAATCTGGTGGGAACCTTCAACGTCATGCGGCTGGCCGCCGCCGACATGGCCGGGCTGGAGGCGCTGGACGGCGGCGAACGCGGCGTGGTGGTCAACACCGCCTCGATCGCCGCCTGGGACGGCCAGATCGGCCAGTGCGCCTATGCCTCGTCGAAAGCCGGGGTGGCGGGGCTGTCGCTGCCGGCGGCGCGCGAGCTGGCGCCGCTGGGCATCCGCGTCGTCGCCATCGCGCCGGGCTATTTCGGCACCCCCATGCTGGACGGCATGCCCGACGAGGTGATGGAGGGGTTGGTGGCCTCGACTCTGTTCCCCCATCGTCTCGGTAAGCCCGACGAGTTCGCCCGCATGGTACTGGCCATCTGCGACAACCCCATGCTCAACGGCAGCGCCATCCGCCTCGACGGCGCGGTCAGGATGCCGCCCCAGTAGTAATGTCGCTCCACTAGTAATGCCGCCATGGGATTGCCATATTGCTGGGGAGAATGACGGGGGTGTCACGGAACCTTCGCTTGTAGACGCCCCCACCAGAGTTTAGGCAATGGCCACCAGCAACAGTCACGATCCGCTTTCCATGATCCATCCTCACGACGACTTCCGCCACTGTCCCCATTGCGGACGCCGCACCCGCCATTCCATCGTCCGCGAGCGGGTGTTGGCACCGGTGCTGTGGTGCATGGGATGTTTCCGCACCCGGACGGGTGACGACGAATCGCATGCCGCCGCCGCTCCGGCGGTTCGCCCCGCCCTGCGGCTGGCCGGCTGAGTCAACCGAGGTCGATGGTCTCGACCTCGGCCGCTTCCAGCGTCCACGGTACGAACACGCCGGACACCCGGGCGAAGCGCTCGGGGTCGTCGGTGGCGAGATAGCGGATGGTGCCGGGACGGCCGCTGCGATTGGTCAACCGGCGCAGCGCCAGCAGGTCCTCGATCACCATGGCGGTGGTGGTGGCGGAATCGACCACCGCCACCTGTGGCCCCAGCAGGCGGGCGAACAGCGGCGCCAGCGGCGGGAAATGGGTGCAGCCCAGCAACAGGCAGTCGGCGGCGGCGTCGCCGCTGAAAGAGGCGTCCAGGTAGTGCCGGGCGATCTGCTCGGCGATGGTGCCTTCCACCAGTCCTTCCTCGACCATGGAAACGAACAGCGGGCAAGCCAGTTGGGTGACCCGGGCATTGGGGCGCGAATGCAAGATGGCGCGAGGATAGATGCCGGCCTGCACCGTGCTTTCGGTGGCGGCGACGACGATGCGGCCGTGGGCCGAGGCGGCGGCGGCGGCGGCGGCGCCCGGTTCGACCACGCCCACCACCGGCAGGCCGGGGAACTCGGCGCGCAGGGCGTCGAGCGCATGCGCCGACGAGGTGTTGTCGGCCACCAGCAGCGCCTTGATGCCGAATGACACCAGCCGCCGCGTTGCCGCCAGGGCATAGGCGGCGACCGTCTGGGCGCTTTTGGTGCCGTAGGGCAGCCGGGCGGTGTCGCCGAGGTAAAGCAACGACTCGCCGGGCAGGCGCTCGCGTACCGCCCGCAGTACCGTCAGGCCGCCGACGCCGGAATCGAAGATTCCGATGGGCATATGCGCTGTGTCGTTCATGGCGCACTTTTTAGCCTGGATATTCTACACTGTCATCAGCCCAACGGATTGGAAGGGGAGAGGAATGACGGCGGCCCTTGACCGGGAGGTTCTGCTGCAACTGCAATTCGCTCCGCTGTTCGCCGGGGTGGCGGAAAAAGACGTCCGCGCCTTGCTGGACGGCGCCGAGCTGTTGCGCCTGGGGCACGAGGCCTATCTTTACCGCGAGGGCGAGCCGGTCGAGCGGTTCTATGTCGTGCTGGACGGCCATGTCGAGTTGTCGGTGGACTCGGATGGGCGGCGCAGCGTCGTCGAGGTGGCGCGGCGCCCGGCCGTTCTGGGCGAGGCCGCCATGTTCGGCGCCGGTCGTTACCTGATGACGGCGCGGGTGCTGACCGGGGCGACCCTGCTGGCCATTCCGGCGGCGGCGTTCCGCGCCCGGCTGGAGGAACGGATCGACATCCTGTTCCACATGCTGACGACCATGTCGCTGCGCCTGCGGCTGCTGGTGCGCCAGATCGCCGAGTTGAAGCTGAAGACCACCGCCCAGCGCCTGGGCAGCTTCTTGCTGACGATGGTGGAGGAAAACGTCGGCGGCAGGATCGAATTGCGCTTTCCCTACGACAAACGGCTGGTGGCCGATCAGTTGGGGATGAAGCCGGAAAGCCTGTCGCGCGCGTTGGGCAAGCTGGCGAAGGTCGGTGTCGAGTCCCGGCCCGATAATCTGGTGATGATCGCCGATGTGGATCGCCTGCGGGCGTTCTGCGCCGAGGATGAGGGGGGCTGAACCGATGGCCGCACTTTCCGTCGCCGATCTCGATATCGTCGCCAAGGCGCCGCTGCTGGCTGGGCTGGCGCGCCCGGAACTGGCGCTGCTGATGGATGGCGCCCACATTGTCGCCTATCCCGAGATCGAACTGCTGTTCAGCCAGGGTGATCCGGCCGATCGCTTCTTCGTGGTGCTGGAGGGCCGGGTCAGCCTGTTCGCCCTGACCGAGGCCGGCGATCAGTCGATCATCGAGGTGTTCGATCCGGTGTGCAGCTTTGCCGAGGCGGCGATTCTGTCGGGTGGCGTCTTTCCCCTCAATTGCGAAGTGGCGGCGGGGTCGCGTCTGGTGCACATGCCGGCGGCGGCGTTCCTGAAGCGTCTGTCCGATCGCCCGGCGCTGGGCTTGACCCTGCTGTCGGGGCTGGCGCTGTGGCAAACCCGGCTGATCCACGAAATCGCCGAGCTGAAAAGCAAGTCGCCCGCCCAGCGTCTCGCCACCTTTCTGCTGGCGCTGGCGGCCAAGTCGGGGCAGACCGGACGGGCGCGATTGCCGTTGACCAAGGCGGTGTTGGCCAGCCGTATCGGCATCGCCCCGGAAAGCCTGTCGCGTGCGCTCAACCGCCTCAGAGCCTGGGGGGTCGAGACCCGAGGCCGCGAGGTCGAGATCACCGACATCGAGGCGTTGCGCCGACTGGTCCGCGAGGGCGGAGAATAGACCCGCCGCCCCGGTCCGCCATCCCTTGACGGGCGTCAAGGTCCGCCGCCCATGCCGGAACCACTATCCCCTCAACGACTTTCGAGGCGAACGATGCCGAGTAACCATTGCGACACCAGTGAGGGGGGCGGGCCGCCGGAATGGCTGACCCTGGCCTTGGAAGTGCCGCCGCTTGACGTCCGTCCGATTCTGGCCGACGGCACCGATCCCTATGCCACCGTCATGGCCTCGGCCGATGGGGTCATCCTGGGCGGTTCCCTGGTGATCGACGCTCCGTTCAATCCGTCGCCGCTGCGCCGGGTGATGGCGGGGCGCGGCTTTTCCTCCTACGGGCGCAAGCTGGCCGAGGGCCATTGGCGGGTGTTCTTCCATCTCGATGGCGGAACCGATTGGGAAAGCGGCGCCGAGGTCGAGGTGCTGCCCGAGGGCGCCATGATCTGGCGCGAGGAAGACGGCATTCATATCGACGTGCGCAAGCTGCCGCCGCCTGATCCGCTGCGCGCCATCATCCGCCTGATCGAAAGCCTGAAGGGGGCCGAGACCGTGGTGGTCCACCACGAGCGCGAGCCGCATTTCCTTGCCCCCGAACTGGCCGAGCGGGGCTGGCGCATCGCCCGCATGGCCAGCGAGGTCGTCAACGTCCGCCTGTGGCTGGAGCGCGAATCCTGATGTTTCCCGGCAGTCTGATGCTGGGCGCCAACGAGCGCCTGCTTCCCCCCTCGGTTCCCTATCGCTTCTTCGCCGCCGCCGTTGTGTTCCACATCGCCGCCTGGGCGGTGCTGGTGGCGGCGGGGCCGGACGAAGTAGCCGGCTTCGTCGGCGGTGCCGGTCCGGTGCTGGCGGCGCTTCACCTGATCACCCTGGGCACCCTGGCGATGACCGCGCTGGGGGCGGCGATCCAGTTGTTGCCGGTGGCCACCCGCCGGCCGCTGGGGCCGGTGTGGGCCTGCCGGCTGATGTTCTGGCTGTACGCGCCGGGGGTGGCGGTGCTGGCCGCCGGCTTCGCCGTGATGGTGCCATGGATGCAGCATCTGGGGGGGACCCTGACGGTGTTGGGTTTGGCGGTATTCGTCTGGCTGGTGGCCGCCAACCTGCGGCAGGTATCCGATCTGCCGGGCATGACCCGTCACGCCTGGCTGGCGCTGGCGGCGCTGGTGCTGCTGGCGGCGCTGGGGCTGGCCCTGGTGGTGGATTTCACCACGGGGTTCCTGGGCGGCTTTCTGCCTGATCACGCCGCCGTCGCCGCCGCCCACGCGGTGTTGGCGGGGTACGGTTTCATGGGGATGCTGGCGCTGGGGTTCTCCTATGTGCTGATCCCGATGTTCGTGCTGGGATCGGCGGTGCCCGACGCGGTGGGGCGGCGGACCGCCCTGGTGTCGGGACTGGCCCTGGTGCTGGGGGCCGGCGGTGCCGTCCTCGGCCTGGGCTGGCTGGCGGCGGCGGGCGCGGTGATCGGTCTGGCGGCGGTGGCGGTCTATCTGCGCGGCATGGCGGCGACCTTGAAGACCCGGATGAAGAAGCGGCTGGAGCCGTTCTTCCGGCTGGTATGGCTGGCCTGGGCGATGCTGCCGGCCAGCCTGCTGGCGGCGCTGGCGCCGGCGCTGGGGGCGCCGCTCGACCCATGGGCGACGCTGTGGGGCTTCCTGCTGGTGTTCGGATGGCTGCTCAGTTTCGTCACCGCCATCTTGCAGCGGATCATGCCGTTCCTCGCCTCGATGCATTCGTCGGCCCTGGGCGGCAAGCCGGCGCTGCTGTCCCATCTGGCGCCGCGGCGGCCGGTGGATATTCACTTCGGCTGCCACCTGGCGGCGTTGGCGCTGATCGCCGCCGCCATTCTCGGCGGTGGTTCCTGGCCGATGCGGCTGGGGCTTTACGTCGGCCTTGCCGGCTCCGTTTCGTTTGGCGTCTTCGCCGTGCTGGTGTTGCGCCGCTATCGTTCCCACATGAAAGCGGCTGTCGCCGCCAACCACAAAGGATAGTTCCATGCAGACCCAGACCGGCGCCCTGTTGCATCAGGCCCACATGACCACCATCGAGGCATTGCAGTCGCTGGAGGAATACCTCGGCGCCAACCGCAAGACTCCGGCGGTGGACGAACTGGCCGGACGGCGGCTGAAGCAGCTTTCGGCCATTCTGCGCTCCGAGGTGGAAAGCCATTTCGGCTTCGAGGAGAACCACCTGTTCAAGGTCTTCATCGAGCAGGGCGAGACCGGCATCGTCACCATGCTGACCCACGAGCACCGTTCTATTCTGCCGCTGGCGTTGCAGGTGGCCGATCTGGCCGCCGCCGCCGCTCAGAGCGGCTTCACCGACGCCACCTGGAGCGAGTTCAAGGACGCCGGCGCCGAACTGGTCGAGCGCGAAATCTTCCACATCCAGAAGGAAGAGATGGGGTTGCTGTCGGCGATCTCGGCGCTGGTCGATCCCGAAGCCGACGCCGAACTGGCCGAGGTCTACCGCCGCGAGGTGGGGTGAGGGCGCCTATTCCCCGTCCATCACCACGGCCGAGGCCGGCATCACGGTGACGCCCGTGCCGTCCTCGGCCTCGAACACCGCGATGTCGCCTTCGATACGGTCGTCGCCTTCGACGATGTGGTTGAAGTAGTGCCATAGGAAGGCGACGGCGACCCCCTGGTCGAACTCGTCGTCCTCGTCCAGTTCGTCATCGGCGAGGACGGCGAGGTCGCGCAGGATTTCCAGCGACTCGTTGAACGCCTCGGTCAGGTCGGTGGTGCCGTCCAGCACGTTCTTGATGATCTCGTCGTATTCGGCGTCTTCCAGTTCGTATTTCCACTGGGCCTTGCCCGAGTCGTAGTAGACCGCGATCATCAAGTCTCTCCCTGCCGGGCCGCAATTGGCGGGACCTTCGGCGATTTGTCGGAAAAACGCAAGGCCGAGATTGCCCGGCCGGGGCAGGTCGATTATGACTCCCCCTGGGTCCAGAGGAGAGGAAACATGGCCGACAAGCAGGTTTGGGTGCTGACCATCACCTGCCCGGATACCGTCGGGATCGTCGCCACGGTCTCGGGGTTTCTCAGCCAGAACGACTGCTTCATCACCGAGGCGGCACAGTTCGGCGATCCCCTGTCCAACCGCTTCTTCATGCGCATCGTGTTCAACGCCGGGGCGATGACGCCGCCCCGGGGCGAATTCGAGAAGCTGTTCACCGGCGTCGCCGCCCGTTTCCAGATGATCTGGAAACTGCACGACGCCGGCCGCAAGGCCCGGGTGGTGATCCTGGTGTCCAAGTTCGGCCACTGCCTCAACGACCTGCTGCACCGCTATCGCACCGGGTCGCTGGCGGTGGAGATTCCGGCGGTGATCTCCAACCACCCCGAGATGCGTTCCATCGTCGAATGGCACGGAATTCCCTACCACCACCTCGCGGTGGACCGCCATGACAAGGAGGCCCAGGAAGCCAGGGTGATGGAGGCCATCGACCGCGCCGACGCCGATCTGGTGGTGCTGGCGCGCTATATGCAGATTCTGTCCCAGGATATGTGCGTGCGGTTGCAGGGGCGTGCCATCAACATCCATCACTCGTTCCTGCCCAGTTTCAAGGGCGCCCGGCCCTACCACCAGGCCCATGCCCGCGGCGTCAAGATCATCGGCGCCACCGCCCACTACGTCACGCCCGACCTGGACGAGGGGCCGATCATCGAGCAGGGGGTGGAGCGGGTCGACCACACCCACACCCCCGATGATCTGGTGGCCATCGGCCGCGATATCGAGAACGTGGTGCTGGCCCGCGCCGTACGCTGGCATATCGAGCATCGGGTGCTGCCCAATGGCTCGAAAACCGTGGTGTTCCGCTAGATGCGCCCGTGGGTCGCGTTGGCCGGGATCAACGGCGTCATGGCCATCGGCTTTGCCGCCTATGGCGCCCACGGGGTCGATCCCGCCATGGCGCCGCTGATCGATCGCGCCAGTCAGTTCCAACTGGTTCATGCCGTGGTGTTGCTGTCCATCGATCGTCTTGCCGGCGACGGTCGCCGGCTGGCGGCGGTCGCCGGGGGGCTGTTCGTCGCCGGCATCGCGCTGTTTTCCGGCTCGCTCTACCTCAAGGCGCTGGCTGGGCCGCTGCCGGTTCCGCTGGTGACTCCCGGCGGTGGAATCGCCCTGATGCTGGGGTGGCTGGTGCTGGCATTTTCGTCTTTCGGCCGCGGCGGTTGGGGGCGGCGATAGCCGTCCGACCGTTTGACTTGGCCCAGCGAATTCGTGATGATAGCCGCATGGCAGGGCCATCCGTCGGCCGAGGGTCTAGGGAAGGGTATTGAGGAGTATCATGGCCAAGGTTGTGCTGATCGTTGAAGATAACGATCTGAACATGAAGCTGTTCAACGATCTTCTTCAGGCCAACGGTTATGAAACCTTGCAGACCAAGGACGGTCGCGAGGTGGTGGGCATCGCCCGGCGGCATCGCCCCGACCTTATCTTGATGGATATCCAGTTGCCGGAGATTTCCGGCCTGGAGGTCGCCCGGATGCTGAAGGAGGATGGCGAGTTGAAGGCCATTCCGGTGATCGCGGTGACGGCGTTCGCCATGAAGGGCGACGAGGAGAAGATCCTTGGCGGCGGCTGCGAAGGCTATATCGCCAAGCCGATCTCGGTTACCACCTTCCTACAGACCGTCGCCCGCTTCCTGGAATAGAAAAGGGCGTCCCAGCGGACGCCCTTGCCTTGTCTTGATCGTGAAAAGACCGGCGCGGCCCAGACCGCGCCCGCGCCCTACTTGATCTTGGCTTCCTTGAACTGAACGTGCTTGCGCACGACCGGATCGTACTTGCGGAACTCAAGCTTCTCGGTCGTCTTGCGAGGGTTCTTCTTCGCCACGTAGAAGAAGCCCGTGCCGGCGGAGCTCAGCAGTTTGATGAGGATGGTGGCAGGCTTGGCCATGGCGAAAATCCCGAAACACGTTGCTGACTGAATTCGATCGGGCCGACCCGCGACGGACGCCGCAGGCAGGACACCAGGGCGCGCACCATAGCGATACCGCCAACAGAGTCAAGCGCAATCAGGCGCCCAGCGAGCCATTGGCCAGCAACTGCTCATAGGATTGGACCTGATCGCGGCCATTGGCCTTGGCGAAATAAAGTGCCTTGTCGGCGCTGCCCATGGCCACCGACGGCAGATCCTCGGGCTGGATGCGGACGAAGCCGATACTGACCGAGACACTGCCTACCTGGGGAAAGGGGTAGCCGGCAACGGCCGCGCGGAAACGCTCGAACACCAGCGCGGCATTGGTGAAGGTGGTGGGGGCCAGCAGCACGACGAATTCCTCGCCACCAAAACGGAACAGCAGGTCGACGCCCCGGAACGCCTTGCGCATCAGCGCCGCCAGCAGCAGCAACACCTCGTCGCCGAAGACATGGCCGTAGGTGTCGTTGATCCGCTTGAAATTATCGATGTCGATCATCGCCAGCCAATGGTGCTCGCCGTCGAGGTGGCCGGTACGGCGGTTGCCGGCGAACGAAATTTCCAGATGGCGGCTGCTGGCGACGATCTGGGCAAAGTTCTCGTCGAAGGTCTTGCGGTTCTTCAGTCCGGTCAGTGTATCGCGGGCGGCATCGCGCAGGATTACCAGATAATTGCGGTAGATGGCGGCGAAGCTGTCGATCAGGGCCAGGCGGTCGAGCGCGCCGCTGGACGACAGTGTCACCAGGAAGGCGCAGACGGCGCCTCGGTCATCGATGATGGGCTGGGCGCGGCGTAGGCTTCCGTCGGCCAGGACTTCGGAGCGCCCGGTGGCCATGGTCATGCAGTCCAGCAGCAGCGGGTCCGAGCCGATGTCCACCATCTCGGTGGGGGCGGTATCGGCCGCGGATCCGGCCGCCGAGACGTAATCGAGGAATATGCCTTTGGCGGTAGGCGTGGGGCGGCAGATGGCGCAGAACGGCAACCCGGCCAAGCCGGCCAGGGTAGAGGCCAAGCAGTCCTCAAGATGCTGCTGGCTGCGCTGCTCGGTGATCTGAACCACCGAGGACAGTACCGATTCCGGAGTTATCGACACCACACCCACTCCAAAGCTGCCTTCCCGTCGCCGGTATGGCCGATAGTATGGGGTGAGTCAATGCTGCCCCTGTTCTCCCTCGGTGCCGGGGTGGGTCTGGAGCGCCTCCAGCGTTCGGGATGGCGCGGACAGGGACAGGGCGCGGGCGAACACGGCCCGGTTGGACAACAGCTTTTCCGCCAGTTGCAGGTCTGCCTTGGCGTCGGTGCGCCGCGCCGGCGGGCAGGTCTCGCGCAGCTTGTAGCGCAGTTCGGACTCCTCCAGTCCGGCATGACGCCATACCGCCAGGGTCTCGGCCACCTTGGTCGTCGGAGTGCCGCCACGCGCCAAGCTGTCGATCATGGCCGACGGCGACGGTGACTCGGCGGTGGCGCAGAAGGTCGGCAGCACCCCCAGTCCATGCAGGGCGTAGCCCGAAGGGGTGTGGAAGCGCGACCAGGTCAGGGTGATCTCGCCGTCGTTGGGCAGGCGGATGACGGTCTGGACGGTGCCCTTGCCGTAGGAGTTGGTGCCGATCACCACCGCCCGCCCGGCATCTTGCAACGCCGAGGCGACGATTTCGGCGGCCGAGGCCGAGCGGCCGTCCACCAGCACCACCACCGGCAGATCCTCGCCGATGTCGCCGGCATGGGCGTCGAACGCGTTGTTGGCGGCGGGGTTGCGGCCCCGGGTCGAGACGATGGGGCCGTCGGCGACGAACAGATCGACCACCGCCACCGCCTTGTCCAGCAGGCCGCCGGGGTTGCCGCGCAGATCGAGCACCACCCCCTGTAGTCCGCTGCCCAGCCGGGCGCGGGCCTCCTTGAGCAGGTTTTCCAGGCTGTAGGCGGTGCGCTGGTTGAAGCTGGAAATCTTGAATTCGGCGATGCCGCCGGCCAGGGTCATGGTCACGGTGCGCGGCACGATCAGCGAGCGGCGCATGGTCACCTGCACCGGTTGGCCGGCACGGCGCAGCGTCACCGCCACCTCGCTGGCGACGGCGCCGCGCAGGCGGTTGGAGATATCGGCGCGGTCCAGTCCCTGGATCGCCTGCCCCTCGATCAGCATGATGACGTCACCCACCTGCAAGCCCGCGCGGGCCGCCGGGGTGTCTTCGATCACCTCGACGATGCGCGGGTCGCCGCCGTCGATGTCGAAGCGGATGCCGATGCCGCCAAAGCCGTTACGGCTGGCGCGGTGTTCGCGGGCATCCTTGGCCCCGGCATAGCGGGAAAACAGATCGGCCTTGCCCAGCGCGCCCTCGAAGACCGCCTGATACAGGCGCTCGATATCGGCGTCGCGCAACCGCTCGGAAACCTCGCCGGCGTCCACCGCCGCCGTCACCACCATCCGCGCCCAGCCCTCGGAATCGTCGGCCGCGGGCAACGGATAGTCCGCCACCAGCTTATCGGCGGTGGACAGCCGCAGCCGTTCACCTTGGATGGCGATGGCAATCTGGGGGTCGATGTCGGCCAGTCCGCGCATGCCGTCCACGGCGATGGTCGCGGCGGTGACCGGCTGAAGATGGCGCTCGACGATGGCGGCGATGCCGAAGGCAATGGTCCGTTCGGCCTCGGAGGGGCTCCAACTGGGCGCCGGGGCGGCGGCCGAGGCATGGACCGGTGGGGCGCAAGCCCCCGCAACGACCGTCAGGGTCGCCAGGACGCGGCGCAGGGCCAGGTTGTGCGTGAGCGCGCTCATTGGCCGGATTATGCGCAAGGCGGTGGGTCCGGGTACAGGGTTTTCGTTGTCGCCGTCCCTGGGATTAGCCCCCGAGCTGGGCCAGAAACGCCTCGACGTCGACGATGGGCAGAGTGCCGAGGGACGCCATGTCGCGGGTCCACCATTGCGAGGCCAGCAGTCGGGCGACGATCTCCGGCGGAAAGCGGTAGCGGATGATCCGTCCCGGATTGCCGGCGACGATGGCATAGGGTGGAACGGTCCTGGTGACGACGGCATGGGCGCCGATCACGGCTCCGGTGCCGATGGTAACGCCATTGCGGATGAAGGCGCGGGTGCCGATCCAGACGTCATGGCCGATGGCGATCGGCTCGATACCGTTGAAAGGACGCTTTTTTACCTCCCGCATCGCCGGCCAATGGTCCAGCGGCAGGGTGCCCCAGGGAAAGGGATGGGTGGTTGCCCAGTTGGTCGGATGCTCGGTGCCGCCGATGTCGCAATTATGGGCGATCGAGCAATAGCGGCCGATGGTGGTCGGAACCGACAGGCGGGTTCCCTCGGAGATATAGCTGTAGGCGCCGATGCTCAGGGGACCCTCGGCCAGGACGTTCGGCCGGATTTCCACCGGGCTTTCGGAGCGGAAATGCGGCAGCCGGGCGGTGTGGTGGACGCGGACCCCCCGCTGGAGCAGTTCCCGGAAATAGCCGCTTTCATCGATATTCCGGCGCGGGCCGTCACCAACCTCATGCGGCCTGGTCATGGGTTCCGCTCTCCTTACCGCCCCTTGCGCCGCACCGGTCGCACCGGCCGCCCCGGTGGTCCGCCGCGTGGCGGGCGGGGGCTTCGTCCGGCTTCACCTTCCAGGTTGAACACCATCGAGCCGGTCAGCGTGTTGGCTTCGCGCAGCGTCACGTCCAGGCGCTGCCCCAGTTGGAAAGTGCGGCGCGACCGTTTGCCCACCAGACAATGGTGGGTCTCGTCGTGGACATAGAAATCCTCGGGCAGCGACGAGATCGGCACCAGCCCGTCGGCACCGGTGGTTTCCAGGGTGACGAACAGGCCGAAGCGGGTGACTCCCGACACCTTGGCCTTGAAGCTGGCGCCGACCCGGTCGGCGAGGAAGGCGGTGACGTACCGGTCCACCGCTTCGCGCTCGGCGGTGGCGGCGCGTCGTTCCGTGACCGAAATATGTTCGCCCCATTCGGCGAATTCCGCAACCGCATCCGCAGGCAGCGCCCCTTCGCCCAGCTTCAGCCCCCCCACCAGGGCGCGGTGAACCAGCAGATCGGCATAGCGGCGGATGGGCGAGGTGAAGTGGGCGTATTTGGCCAGCCCCAGGCCGAAATGGCCGATGTTCTCGGGCTGGTACAGCGCCTGGGCCTGGGCGCGCAGGATCACTTCGCTGACGAGGTGGGAATTGGGGGTGTCGGCCACCGCCTCCAGGATGCGGTTGAAGTGGGCGGGGCGCAGCACCTGGCCCTTGGCCAGCTTGAGGTCCAGGCTGGAGAGGAACTCGCGCAGGCCCTCCAGCTTTTCCTGTCCGGGCAGGTCGTGGACCCGGTACATGCAGGGCTGGTGGATCTTCTCCAGGGTTTCGGCGGCACACACATTGGCGGCGATCATGAAGTCCTCGATCAGCCGGTGGCTGTCGAAACGCTCGCGCTCGTCGATGCTGGCGACCTTGCCGTCGGGGGTGATGGTAACCTTGCGCTCGGGGATGTCCAACTCCAGCACGCCGCGTTCCTTTCGCGCCAGGAACAAAGCGTTCCAGGCGCCGTACAGCGGCTCGATCACCGGCGCCAGCAGCGGCGCCGTGGTGTCGTCGGGCTTGCCGTCCTTGGCCGCCTGCACCTGGGTATAGGTCAGCCGGGCGACCGAGCGCATCATTGCCCGAACGAAACGATGCCGCAGCTTGTTGCCCAGCTTGTCGATCCAGAAATGCACCGCCATGCACGGGCGGTCCTCGGCCGGCTTCAGCGAGCACCAGCCGTTGGACAGCTCTTCGGGCAGCATGGGCACCACCCGGTCGGGGAAGTAGACCGAGTTGCCGCGCTTGAACGCTTCCTTGTCCAGGGCGTCGCCGGGGCGGACGTACCATGACACGTCGGCGATGGCGACCAGACAGTGCCAGCCGCCGGAATTGGCGGGATCGGGATCGGGTTCGGCGAACACGGCGTCGTCGTAGTCCCGCGCGTCCTCGCCGTCGATGGTGACCAGCGGCACGGCGCGCAGGTCGGTGCGGTCGCCCAGCGGTGCCGGTCCCTCGGCGGCGGCCTGCTTCAGCGCCGCCTCGGGAAACTCGAACGGAATGTCGTTGCCGTAGATGGCGACCAGACTGACCGAGCGCGGCGCCCCCAACAGGCCCATCTTTTCCTTGACGCTGGCGGTGCGCAGGCCATAGAGGCGGCCGGGCATGATGTCGGCCAGCACCAGTTCGCCGGCCTTGGCGTCCATGCTTTCGCCGCGCGGAACCATGTATTCGGCCTTCTCGCGCCGGCTGGTGGGGCGCAGGCGGCCCGAGCCGTCGGGGTTGGGCTCGAACACGCCCAGGACGGTGGCGCGGGCCTCGCCGATGATGCGGATCGGGCGGCCCTCGTAGGTGTCGTCGCCGAGACGGCGCAGCTTGCACAGGACCCGGTCGCCGACGCCCACCGCCGCTTGGCCGGGGCGGAACGGCGTCATGAACACCCGTGGCGGCCGTCCGTCCTGCTCCCAGGCCAGCGGCCGGGCCAGCAGTTCGCCGTCGCTGTCGCTGCCGGTGATTTCGACCACGCCGACGTCGGGCAGGGCGCCGGGGCGGGCGAAGCGGCGCTGATGACCGCGCTCGACGGCGCCGTCCTTCTCCAGTTCCTTGAGAATGGCCTTGAGGTCGATCTTGTCGGCGCCACGTAACGAGAAGGCGCGGGCCAGTTCGCGCTTGCCGACCCGGCCGGGGCTGGAGCGGATGAAGTCGAGGATTTCCTGCTTCGACGGAATAGGGACGTGCTTGGGGGCTTTGTGCGGGGGCTTTGTCATGGCCGAGAGGGTAAAGGGTGTCGCGGCCCCTGTCAGCTTTTCTCGGCGAAGCGGGGGCCAGGGCTATTATTAACGTAATGGCCGGGGGGTGGAACGGTTCCCCGCGCTTGACGCCGCCGCCGCCGCCGTCTACTCAATCGCCAACACCCAAGCCGCCCGACCGGAGAAGCCCGATGGCCTCGTACCAGTACGTCTACGTCATGAAAAATCTCACCAAGGCCTATCCGGGTGGGAAGGAAATCATGAAGGGGCTGTACCTCAGCTTCCTGCCCGGCGCCAAGATCGGCGTGCTGGGCGTCAACGGTGCCGGCAAGTCCACCTTGCTGAAGATCATGGCCGGCATCGACAAGGAATACGGTGGCGAGGCCTGGGCCGCCGAGGGCGTCAAGATCGGCTATCTGGCTCAGGAGCCTCACCTTGACCCTTCCAAGGACGTCATGGGCAACGTCATGGAGGCGGTGGCCGAGACCAAGGCGCTGCTCGACCGTTTCGACGAGGTCTCGGCCAAGTTCGCCGAGGAGATGAGCGACGACGAGATGAACGCCACCATCGCCGAACAGGGCGAGTTGCAGGAAAAGATCGACCATCTCAACGCCTGGGACCTCCAGCGTACCATCGAGATCGCCATGGACGCGCTCCGCTGCCCCCCCGGCGACGCCGACGTCACCACCCTGTCGGGCGGCGAAAAGCGCCGCGTCGCCTTGTGCCGGCTGCTGCTGGAGCATCCCGACATGCTGTTGCTGGACGAGCCCACCAACCATCTCGACGCCGAGTCGGTCGCCTGGCTGGAGCGGTTCCTGGAGGATTACAGCGGCACCGTGGTCATGGTCACCCATGACCGCTACTTCCTCGACAACGTCACCGGCTGGATCTTGGAACTGGAGCGCGGCCACGGCATCCCCTACGAGGGCAACTACACCAGCTGGCTGGAGCAGAAGGGTAAGCGCCTGGAGCAGGAAGAGCGGGAAGAGACCGCCCGCCAGCGCGCCATCCGCGACGAACTGGAATGGGTGCGGTCCAGCCCCAAGGCCCGCCAGACCAAGAGCAAGGCCCGTATCAGTGCCTTCGAGGATCTGGTCAACAAGTCCCAGGAAAAAGCCACCGGCCCCGCCGTCATCAGCATTCCCCCCGGCCCCCGCCTGGGCGGCAAGGTGATCGAGGCCGTCAACGTCTCGAAGGCCTTCGGCGACAATCTGCTTTACGAGAACCTGAGCTTCCGTCTGCCGCCGGGCGGCATCGTCGGCATCATCGGCCCCAACGGGGCCGGCAAGACCACCTTGTTCCGCATGATCACCGGTGCCGAGACGCCCGATACCGGCAGCTTCACCGTCGGCGAAACCGTGGTGCTGGGCTATGTGGATCAAAGCCGCGACACCTTGGACCCGGACAAGACGGTGTTCCAGGAAATCTCCGACGGCCAGGAGGAAATCGACCTGGGTCGCCGCAAGATCAATTCGCGCGCCTATGCCGGCCTGTTCAATTTCAAGGGCGCCGATCAGCAGAAGAAGGTGGGAATCCTGTCGGGCGGCGAGCGTAACCGCGTCCATCTCGCCAAGATGCTCAGCCGTCCCGCCAACGTCATCTTGCTGGACGAACCCACCAACGACCTGGACGTGGAAACCCTGTCGGCGCTCGAGGACGCGCTGGCCGAGTTCCCCGGCTGCGCCGTGGTCATCAGCCACGACCGCTTTTTCCTCGACCGTATCGCCACCCATATCCTGGCCTTCGAGGGTGATTCCCAGGTGGTCTATTTCGAGGGCAACTACCAGGATTACGAGGCTGACCGTCACCGTCGCCTTGGTACCGACGCCGACCAGCCCCATCGCATCAAGTACAAGCCGCTGAAGAGGTAGGACGGATGTCCAGGCAGACGGTGGTCGCGGGTGCCGTGGCGTTGCTGACCGCGGCGGGGGTGGGGGCATGGTGGCTGTCGGGCCACCTGCCGTCGCCGGCCGCCGAGGACCTGTCGGCGGTGCCGGGCGATGCCCTGGTCACTTTCGCCCGCATCCAGACCGAGATGAACCGCGCCGCCGCCGGCCGTCCCGCCGGCCCCGCCGATCCGGCGGCCGATCCACTGGAGGCGCTGGGCCAGGCGCTGCGCGAATTCCTTGCCGGCAACACCGTCAAGGCGTCGCGTCTGCTCGACGACATCGACGCCGAGATCGACAGCCGGGTTCCCACCGACGAACAGGTTGCCGCCGATCCGATGCTGGCGGACAAGGAGGAGTGGCTGGTCAGCTATTTCGAGCTGCTGCCCGAACCGCCGTCGGGTAAGGGGGTCAAGGCCGATACCTTCGTGTTCGTCCGGCTGGCCGAGACCCTGCGCAAGATTGATGCCGTGCTTCTGGCTGACCTGCTGCCGACGCTGAAGGGATATGATCTGGTGGCGCGGCGCTCGTCTCCCGACGCTTCGGTGTTCGACGGGCTGGTGCTGCGGCTGCCTTGCCGACTGGCGGCCAGTCATCGCGCGCTGCTGGAAGAGGCGGCCAGGGTGCTGGGGCCTTTCGCCGGGCCGCTGACCGATTGCCCCGCCCCCAAGGGGCGCGAGGCTGATTTCGTCTTGCTTGAACGCATCGCCCGCGATCCCACCACCGCGTTGACCGGCGCGGTCGAGGTCGAGGCGGTGACGCCGCGCGATCTTCGGACCCGGCTGATGACCGCCGCCGCCAAGGGTAGCCTGGGTGACATCGACACGGCGCTCAAGGCCGGCGCCGATCCGCAGCGGGCCGACGCGCGTGGCCGTACCGCACTGCATTACCTGCTGGCCAATCCGGCGGTTTCCGCCGCCGACCGGCCCCAGGCCATCCGGCTGCTTTATTGATCTCCCCTTGAACGGAGCGGGCCGCCCCCCCTTATGAAGGGAGCAGGCGGATCGTAATCCGCGCAGAGAACGGGAGGCCAAGACCATGATCGTCAAGAGCATTCTCAAGAGCAAGGCCCGAGGGGCCGGAATCGTGACGGTGTCGCCCGACGCCTCGGTCGGTGAAGCCGCCAGCCTGTTGGCCGCCCACCGCATCGGCGCCCTGCTGGTCATGGAAGGCGGCGCCGTCGCCGGTATCTTGTCCGAACGCGACATCGTTCGCGGCTTGGCCGATGCCGTGGATGTCTGCACCACCGCCCGGGTCCGCGACCTGATGACCCCCGAGGTATTCATCTGCCACGAGGGCGATACCGTCGAACTGCTGATGCAGATCATGACCGCCAAGCGCATCCGTCACCTGCCGGTGATCGGCGAGGACGGCGCGGTGGCGGGGATCGTCACCATCGGCGACGTGGTCAAGTCCCGCCTGGATGAAACCAAGATGGAGGCGGAGTCGCTGCGCGACTACGTCATGGCGGGGCGGTAGGCGGGCCGGTATACTCCATTGCCGCGGAGGTGGTGGAGTATGCCGATGTCGAAGACCGTTCTGGACGTGAAGGGGCTGGCCTGCCCGTTGCCGATCCTGCGGGCCAAGAAGGCGATCAAGGACCTCGTCCCCGGCGCGGTGCTGGAGGTGCTTGCCACCGATCCCGGTTCGGTGAAGGATTTCGACGCCTTCTGCCGCCAGACCGGCCACCAGCTGCTCGGCCATACCGAGAGCGGCGGCGTCTATACCTTCGAGATCAGGAAGGTGGTCTAACGCAGAATCCGCAACAGCGACCGCAATCGGCCGGTGCTTTCCTCGTCGATGTGGCCGTCCACCTTCCACGGGCGGAAATGGCGCTGGAAGGCGGTCAGCGCCGCCTTGGGGTCGTGGATGTCGTAGCCGACATGGGCGAGGCCGGCCAGGATCACATGCTCGGGCGGCAGCGGCGTCGCCTCGCCGCAGGGCCACAGGCCGATGCCGTGGGTCTCGGCCAGGTCCCGCCACGGGAACAGTTCGCCGGGGTCCTGCTTGCGCGACGGCGCCACGTCGGAATGGCCGACCACGTTGCGGGCCGGGATGGGGTGGCGGCCGATGATATCGGTGGCCAAATCGATCAGGGCGGCGATCTGCGCCGGCGGAAAGGGGCGATAGCCGAATTCGTGGCCGGGGTTGACCAGCTCGATGCCGATAGAGCGTGAGTTGATGTCGCTTTCGCCCCGCCACGATGACGCCCCGGCGTGCCAGGCCCGCCTGGATTCCTCGACCAGGGTGAAGATCCTGCCGTCCTCCTCGATCAGGTAATGGGCGCTGACCTTGGCCTCGGCGTCGCACAGCCGCGCCAGCGCCGAGGCTCCATCGGCCATGCCGGTGTAGTGCAGCACCAGCATGTCGATGACGTCGGCGCGGCGCGCCTCGAAATTGGGCGAGGGATGGGCGATGGCGGTCATGTTCCCGGTTCCGGCTCCTCGGCGACGTGGACGGTGGGGCCGGGCAGCAATTGCACCACCGCTACTCCCAGCACGGTCAGCGCCCCGCCGACCATCTTGTGCCAGGTCAGCGGCTCGCCCAGCAGCATCACGCCGCCGGCCAGTCCCACCACCGGCCCCAGCAGGGTAAACGGCACCACCTGATTCATCGGGTGGCGGGCGATCAGACGATACCACAATGTATAGGCGATCAGGGTCGAGCCGATCACGGTGTAGGCGACCCCGCTCCAGCCGCTGACGCCGGTGGCGGCCAGCGCCGCCGTCTGGTCGTGCTCGAACGCGACCGAGCATGCCAGCAGCAGCGGCGATGCGAACAGTGCCATCCAGCCGTTGAGCGCCAGCGGCTCGATGGTGCCCAGACGCTTGATCGCCACCTGGGCCAGTGCCCAGGCGAAGCCCGAGACCACCACCGCCGCGAACGGCGCCATGCCGGGCAGGTGGGGTTCGCCCGCCAGCAGGGCGACGCCGACGAAGGCGACCACCATGCCCACCGTGCGGCCGGTCCCTAAGATTTCGTTGAAGAAGAACCGGGCCAGCAGCGCCGAGAACGGAATCGCCAGTTCCACCGCGATGGCGGCGGTGGCGGCATCCATGCCGGCGACGCCGTAGAACAACAGGCCGAAATGGCCGATGCCCAGCACCAGCCCGACCAGGGCGATGGCGGGAATCTGTTCGCGCCGGGGACGGAAGAACGGGGCGAGGACAAAGGCGGTGATGGCGAAGCGCAGGCTGGTCAGCAGGAACGGCGGCAGGGTGATCAGCGCTGTCTTCACCGCGACGAAATTAAGCCCCCACAGCACCACCACCAGGGTGGCGGAGGCCCAATCGAGGGGGGAGAGGCGGGAGGCGGCGGTCATTTGCCCGCCGCTTCTTCGCGTTTGGCTTCCAGTTCCAGCCAGCGTTCCTCGGCGGCTTCCAACTCGGCGCGGGCCGCTTCGGCGCGGCTGGCGGCGACGGAGAAGCGGATGGCATCGCGGGCGTAGAGGCCGGGATCGGCCAGTTCGGCTTCCAGCCGGGCGATCTCGGCGACCAGTCCATCGATGCGGCCGGGCAACTGGTCCAGCTCGCGCGTTTCGTTGTAGGACAGCCGGGTCCGCGGGCTTTGCGGTCGGGGCGCCGCTTGGGGCTTTGGGGCGGGGCGGGGGGCAGCGTTGTCGTCCCTGGCCGGGCGTTGCCGCAGATAGTCGGAGTAGCCGCCGACGTATTCGGCGACCTCGCCGTCGCCTTCGACGGCGATGACGCTGGTCACCAGCCGGTCGAGGAAGTCGCGGTCATGGCTGACCACCAGCAAGGTGCCGTCGTAATCGGCCAGCACCTCTTCCAGCAGGTCCAGGGTATCCATGTCCAGGTCGTTGGTGGGTTCGTCCAGGATCAGCAGGTTGGACGGCTTGGCCAGCAGTTTGGCCAGCAGCAGCCGGTTGCGCTCACCGCCGGACAGGGCGCGGACCGGCGTACGGGCCTGAGCCTCGCTGAACAGGAAGTCCTTCATGTAGCCGACCACGTGCTGTGGTCGCCCGCGAACCCAGACGTTGTCGCCGCGTCCGTCGGTCAAGGTGTCCCACACGCTTTTTTCGGGGTCGAGCGCGGCGCGGCGCTGGTCGAAATAGGCGGCTTCGAGGTTGGTGCCCAGCCGCACGGTACCGCTGTCCGGTTCCAATTCGCCGGTCAGCAGCCGCAGCAGGGTGGTCTTGCCGGCGCCGTTGGGGCCGATCAGCCCGACCCGGTCGCCGCGCAGGATGCGGGTGGAGAAGTCCTCGACGATGCGCTTGTCGTCGAAACGTTTGGTGACGCCGTCGGCCTCGATGACCAGCCGGCCGGATATCTCGCCCGATTCGGCGGCCAATGCCGCCTGGCGTCCGGCGGCCAGCACCGCCGACTTGCGTTCGGCGCGATCGTGGCGCAGGTGCTGCAACGCCCGCAGCCGCCCCATGTTGCGTTTGCGCCGGGCGGTGACGCCGCGCGACAGCCAATGCAATTCCTGGCGCATGCGGGTGTCCATGCGGCCCAGCTCGGCCTCCTCGGCGGCCAGGGTCTCTTCCTGCCAGGCGGGAAAACCGGTGAAGCCGAACTCGGCCCGGCGCACCACGCCGCGCTCCAGCCATAGGGTCTGCCTCGACACGGTATCGAGGAAGCGGCGGTCGTGGCTGATCATCACCAGGGCGCCGCCATAGGCGGCCAGCCACTGCTCCAGCCACAGAATGGTCGGCAGATCGAGATGATTGGTGGGCTCGTCCAGCAGCAGGGCGTCGGGCTGTCCCACCAGGGCGCGGGCGAGGGCGGCGCGGCGGCCCTCACCGCCCGACAGCGCCACCGGGTCGCGGGTGCCGTCGATGCCGACGGCATCCAGCACGGCATCGACCCGGAACATCTGGTCGCGCTCGGCCGGCGGCAGCCCCTGGGCGACGTAATCGGCGACCGAGGCGGCGATGATGATGGGATCTTGCGGCAGCACCGCGATGCGGGCGCCGGGCTGGACGAAGCGCTCGCCCGAATCGGGGGCGATCTCGCCGGCCAGCACCTTGAGCAGGGTGGATTTGCCCGAGCCGTTGCGGCCCACCAGGCAGGTCTTGTCACCTTTGGCGACCCAGGTGGTGACACCCTCGAACAGAGGCGTGCCGCCGAAGGTCAGGCGGACATCGCGCAGGGCAAGGAGCGGGGGAGGAGCCATGGCCGATGGCTACACCCCCAGGGCGCGGAAGTCAAACCGAGGGAGACGGTGCTTCAATTCGCCGGGGTCATGGGTTAGTATTATATCCAATGGGTGCATTCCATTGGCCCACGCCGAATCGCGGGTTTGTGATCCGTGGCGTGGGGGGCGGGCCGTTGCGATGGATATCCCCGGCCGCGCCGCGTTCTCGGCGCGGGAGTCGAGGGGAATGGAAACAATGCCCGTCCGACCCCGCTTTTCCGGTTTTCTCGTTGGCAATGGCGCGGAGTTGCGCTTGGCCGTCGTTGCTGTGGCCGTGATGGCGCTGGTGGCCGTTACCCTAGCATGGCGGGGTAGCGCGCTGTGGTATGAGCGCGCGGTGGACGATGTGCTGGCGGATGGCCGACGGGCGGCGCAGACCAAGCTCGACCACATGCTGCAGTTCGTTACCGGCAGCTTCATTCCCATGGGTGGAATTCCCCAGGTGCTGGCCGTCGATGGGGTGTTCCGCAAGGCGGCGGAGTCGTCGGACGGCGACCCGGTGCGGGCCGAAGCCAACACCAGACTGGCCTATTTCGCCGAGCGGCTTGGTGTTGATGTCGCTTGGATACTTGATCGCGAGGGCACGTGTGTATCGGCAAGCAACTATAACAAGGAAGAAAGTTTTATAGGAACGAAATATACTGACAGAATATACTACATAAACGCTAAGGACGGGAAGCCAGGACGGCAATTCGCCGTCGGCAGGCGGACAAATATCCCTGGTCTTTTCTTTTCGTCTCCGATCGTTGCCGATGGAAGTTTTCGCGGTGTCGTCGTCATCAAGTCCAATCTACCCCGGGTGGCTGATCATCTTCTTCAACCAGGAACCTTCATCGTCGATTCCCAGGGGGTGGTGATCCTGGCCCGGGATGACGCGCTCGCCCTGCGAACCATTCCGGGCGCGCCGGTGGCCAAGCTTTCGCAGCAGGATCGGCGGCGGGTGTACCTGACCGAGACGCTCGATCCGTTGCCGATCGCGTCCGCCGGCGTCGACGGTCATCCCGAGGTCATTCTTTTCGGCAGCAACGCTACCCCGGCGGTTCTGTCGAGCATGACGGTGCCCGGCGAAGGGCTGACGCTGTTCGCCGTGGTCGAAGTGCCGCACATATCCGCCTTGCGGCGAGACAGCGAGCGGTTGTTTGCCGCCAGTGCCGTCACGGGCATTCTGCTCGGCTGGGCGCTGACAGGGTTCGTCGTGGGGCGCAAGCGTTACCGGCGCAAGCTGAGGCGGGCGGAGGACGAGGTCGCGGCCATGAGGTCGCGCTATGAACTTATCCTTCGCTCGGCCGGCGATGGCATCATCGGTGTCGGTGCCGACGAGGTCGTCACCTTCGCCAATCCGGCCGCATGCCGCATGCTGGCGGTCGAATGCCATGCGCTGGAAGGCCGTCGCTACCGGGAGGCTCTGTGCGGCGGCGGCAGGGGGATTTGCGCTCTGCCGGAGTTTCCCCTTCCGGCCGGTTGGGCCGACGCCCGCGCGCAAAGTTTCATCCGGGGCGACGGCGGCACCTTCGCCGCGGAATACATCCTGGCCCCCATGTGGCGGGACGGTGTCTTCGAGGGTGCCACCCTGGTGTTCAGGGATGTCTCGCTACGCAAGCGTTATGAAGAGCATATCGCCAACCACCAGCGCGAGCTCGAACGTCAGGTGGCCGAGCGGACGCAGACCGTTCTGGACGAGATCCGGCGGCGCACGTTGACCGAAGAGGCGATGAAGCAGGCCCAGATCCAGGCGATGCAGGCGTCCAAGCTGGCCAGCGTCGGCCAGTTGGCGGCAGGTATCGCCCACGAGATCAATACCCCGGTGCAGTATGTCGGCGACAATCTGCGGTTCATCGGCGAGTCCCTGAACAGCTTGCTGACGGCGATCAAGGTCGCCGAGGACCTGCTGACGCATGCCGATGCCGCCCTGGCCGCCCGCTTCGCCGAGGAAGTGAAGATTTCCAAGCTGCAGTTTCTGCGCACCGAAATGGAGATGGCGGTCCGCGAATCGCTCGACGGCGTGGCCCAGATCGGGCGGATCGTACTGTCCATGAAAGAGTTCTCCCATCCCGGCGCCCATGCCAAGACCATGACCGATATCAATCGGGCGCTGGAAAACACCCTGACCGTGTCGCGCAATGTCTGGAAGCACGTGGCCGAGGTCGAACGGCGGTACGATCCGGCGCTGCCGCCGGTGCTGTGCCACGCCGGCGAGATGAATCAGGTGTTCTTGAACCTGATCGTCAACGCCGCCCAGGCCATCGAAGCCTCGGGCAAGGAACTTCCCGGCCGTATCGTCATCACCACCGGCCAAGAGCGGGGTCACGTGACCATCAGCGTGTCGGACAACGGTACCGGGGTGCCGGCTGCGATCCGCGAAAAGATCTTCGATCCATTCTTCACCACCAAGGAGGTCGGCAAGGGCACCGGCCAGGGGCTGGCCATCTGCTATGACGTGGTGGTGGGCAAGCATGATGGCAGCCTTGACGTGGGCGGTCGGGAGGGCGAGGGCGCGGTCTTCATCGTTCGCCTGCCCATGGAAGCCGACGACGACTTGTCCGATGATGCCGCCGATGACAGCATGGGAATTCCCAGCTAGCCATATTCGTGATTATCTGTCTGGGGTATCTGCAACGAAAAGGGGTTCCCGCATGCCTTATGTCAGCCGCGATTCCGCCGGCAAGGTCGTGGGGTTGTCCGACGCCCCATCGGATCAGGCGGTCGAAAGTCTGCCGGCCAGCCATCCCGACGTGCTGGACTTCCTGTTTCGCGATACCGGTGCCGAGCGGGCCTCGGCGCGCTTTCTCGCCTCGGATCTCGCCTTCATCCGGGTGGTCGAGGATCTGGTGGCGCTGCTGGTGGAAAAACGCGCCATCGCGTTCACCGACTTGCCCGCGGCCGCCCAGGACAAGCTGCTCGACCGCCGGTCGTTGCGCTCGTACCTGTCGGGGGTCTCCGGCGTATTCGAGGGCGGCGAGGGCAAGATCATTTGACCGGCCGACGCCGCATTCCCGGTTTGCAGCCTGTCGGCAATTATGATTACCATTGACGCGGGCGCTCCACCGGTCTTGGGCAGGAAACGGGTCATGCGAGTCGAAGAGGTTCTTGCCCGCAAGGGCGACGGAGTCCATGCGGTCAGCCCCGAGGCGACCCTGCGTGAGGCGGCGGAACTGCTGCTGGACAAGAACATCGGCGCACTGGTCTGCACCGATCCCAGCGGCGGAATCGTCGGGCTGATCGGCGAGCGCGAGCTTGCCCGCGCTCTGGCCCGGTTCGGCGCCGACGTCGGGTCTCGACCGGTGTCCCAGGTCATGACCCGCGACGTGTTCGCCTGTGCCTCGGACGACGAGGTCGATTATCTGCTGGCGGTGATGACCGAGACCCGCTGCCGCCATATTCCGGTGGTCCGCGAGGGCGAGGTCATCGGGTTGGTTTCCATCGGCGATCTGGTCAAGGCCCGCCAGTCCTAGGCGGCAGTTCGCACAGCCGTTCCGCCAGCCATGTCCCCACCTTGGCGGCACCGGCCGGGGTGTTGTGGACATAGTCATAGAAGTCGCCATCGCCCAACGGCAGTCCGTGGGCGAGGTCGAGGCAGGTCACCCCCTGCTCGGCGCATATCGCCAGGGTCACCGCGTTGAATTCGGCCAGCAGACGCCACTGATCGACGCCGTTCAGCCCGTCCTTGGCCACCATGCCCAGGACCTTGCCGTCCACCACCTTGAAATCGCCGCGGCTCTGGGTGACGAACACCGGAACCGCCCCCATGGCGCGAATCCTTGCCGCCAGTTGCCGCAGCCGCTCGCCATAGGCCACCGGGTCGGCAACCGAACGGGCCTGACGGTTGTCGGCGGTATTGGGTTTGTCGGTCCACTCGGCATGGGCGAAATCGACGGCGGTGTGGGAGAGGTTGGCCCGTCGTGCCTCCAGTGCCCCCATCACGGTACGGCCAAGGCGGAACAGCGCCGAGTTGTGGCGGAACCATTTGAAGAAACTGGAAAATCCCAGGGTGTCGGTGACGTTGACGCCGATCATGGCGTCATTGATGCCGACATACAGCAAGACGACGCGCGGTCTCAGGCCGGGAACGGCGGGAAACCACGCATCGAAATCAAACAGGTTGCCGACCGTGCTCTGGCCGTCGATACCGGCGTTGGCGACGGTGGCGGGCTGGCCGCGCGCGGCCAGGGCACGCGCCATGGCCGCTTGCCAGGTGGCCTCGTCCGGCAGGTAGAGCTGGTTGGTGGTGCTGCCGCCGACGGTCAGGATATCGATGGCGGCGGGATCGACGCCGCCGCCGCGAAAGCCCCAGGCATCGCGACGATAGGTGAAGGGAGCGCCGCCGGGATAAAGTCCGGTGGCGTCGATCCGGATGGCACTCGATCGTTGGAGATTGAGGCGGTCGAGCGGGTCATGGCCAAGCCAGCCGCCGAACAGCAGTTCAACCGCCAGCAAACCGGCGAGCAGAAGGGCGACGTTGACGGCGGCGATGCGGACGATGCGCAGGAACATATCATTGTGTATAGCCGAGCCTCAGCATTTCGTCTACGTGGCAGGGCCGCGCTGTCCGCTCTGGTAATGCGACTCGTTCAAAAGTAAAGTGTACCGGCATGGCGCCTTGCATTATCGCAGGCGCCGTTTTCGTGTGTTGGGGGAAAGCGGAATGGTGGCAAGGCCGCGTCTGGGGTTGCAGGTCAGCATCGTGCTGATCATCGTCTTCGTTGCCGCCTGTCTGACGGTGGCTACCGCCGCCAGCATCTTCCTGGCCAGCACCCGGGCGGCGGAGGAGGGGGCCGAGCGTCTATTTTCCGAGATCACCGAGCGCGTGGGCGAGCGCGTCGACGGTCAGATCGGCGATCTGCTTGATCTGGCCGGATTGGGGGCCTCGTTGACCGCTGTCGCCGAGCCGGTCCGGGGCGACGCCATTTCCCATCCGTTGGTTCCCTTCCTGGTGCGGGCGCTGGAGCAGGACGGCAATCTGTATTCCGCCTATGTCGGCCAGGGTGACGGCAGCTTCTTGCAGGCCATCGCCACCCGGGACGATGCGCGCATCCTGTCGGCCAATGGCGCCCCGCCCGGCAGCCGCCTGATCCTGCGGGCGATTGCCGTCGGCGATGACGGCGTCCGGCGCGAAAGTTGGACCTTTCTCGGCGACGGGCTGGCGGTCCTGGGTGGGGTGGTCAAGGACAACCCCGGCTACGATCCCCGTCAGCGGCCGTGGTATCAGGCGGCTCGGGCGAGTGCCGCCAGCACCTTGTCCGAGCCCTATGTCTTTTCGTCGCTTCAGGCGCCCGGCCTGACCGCGTCGCGCCGGGCCGCCGCCGAAGGGGTGGTGTTCGGCGTCGATATCACGCTACGCGGCCTGTCCGACTTCATCGGCCGTCAGGTCATCTCGCCGGGCGGCGGCGTGGCGCTGCTGGATCAGAGACGCCGGGTGCTGGCCGCTTCGCCGGGGCTGCTGGCCGCCGCCGGGGGCGAGGTGGGGCCGTTGACCGCCCTGTCGGAGATCAATTCGCCTTTGCTGCGGGTGCTGTACGGTGTGGAGAGCGGGCGTCCGGCCGGGCTGGTGACGACCCCCGGGGGTGATACCCTGGCCCAGATGACCGACCGGCGCGACCGCAACGGTCAGGTCATCTCCATCGGCATCGCCTCGCCGTTCACCGACTTCACCGGGCCGATCGACGACATGCAGCGCCGCATTCTCCGGGCCGCCGGGGTGGTGCTGATGGTGGTGTTGCCGCTGGCCATGCTGTTGGCCCGCAATATCGCCCGGTCGGTGCGGCATCTGGTCGTCGAGGCCGAACGGGTGCGCAATTTCGATTTCTCCGGCCAAGTCCCCTCGGGGTCGTTCATCCGCGAGTTCCACGATCTCGGCGATGCCTTCGCCATGATGAAAGGCACCATCGCCAGCCGTACCCGCGACCTGGCGGCGGCGCAGCGGCGGCTGGAACGGCTGGTCGATCTTGGCATCGCCATGGCGGCGGAGCGCGAGTCCGCCAAGCTGATGGACATGATCCTGATGGGGGCCAAGGAACTGTCCAACGCCGATGGCGGCACGCTGTACATCCGCGACGGCGACGCCCTTCGTTTCCAGATCATCCGCAACGACACCCTGGGCGTCCGGATGGGTGGCGAAGGCGAGCCGTTGCCGTCGCTGCCGCCGGTGGTGCTGTTCGATGCCGATGGCGCCGCCAACCACAGGAACGTGGTCAGCCATTCGGTTCACCAGCAGGCCACGGTCAATATCGCCGATGCCTATGACGAGGGCCGTTTCGACTTCGCCGGGACCAAGGTCTTCGACCAGCGCAACAACTACCATTCCACCTCGTTCCTGACCGTGCCGCTGAAGCCGCGCGGCGGCGACGTCATCGGCGCGGTGCAACTGATCAACGCCCGACCCGCCGACGGCGACGGCATTGTCCCGTTCTCGGCCGAGATTCAGCGCTTTGTCGAGGCGCTGGCGGCCCAGGCGGCGACGGCGCTTTACAACCGCGACTTGCTCGACGCCCAGGAACGGCTGATGGACGCCATGATTCAGATCATCGCCGGTGCCATCGACGCCAAGAGTCCCTATACCGGCGGTCATTGCGAGCGGGTGCCCGAGCTGTCGGTGATGCTGGCCGAGGAGGCGTGCAAGGTCACCGCCGGTTCGCTGGCCGATTTCGCCTTCACCACCCCCGACCAGTGGCGCGAATTCAAGATCGGGGCCTGGCTGCATGATTGCGGCAAGGTCACCACCCCGGAATACGTGGTCGACAAGGCGACCAAGCTGGAGACCATCTACAACCGCATCCATGAGATCCGCACCCGCTTCGAGGTACTGCTGCGCGACGCCCGCATCGCCATGCTGGAGGCGGTGGCGGCAGGGATGCCCGCCGTCGAGGCCGAGGCCGGGTTCGAGGCCGCCAAGGCCGCCCTGATCGACGATTTCGCCTTCGTCGCCGAATGCAACCTGGGCGGCGAGTTCATGGCCCCGGAACGGGTGGAGCGGCTGAAAGGCATCGCCACCCGGACCTGGATCCGGCATTTCGACGACCGCTTGGGGCTGTCGCACGAGGAATTACGGCGCTATGGCGAGGCGCCTTCCGGCGCCGCCGCCCTGCCGGCGACGGAACCGCTGCTGGCCGACAAGCCCCACCACGTCATTGCCCGCCCGGCCAATGCCGAGGTGTTCGATCCCGCCTACGGCTTCAAGGTCAAGATCCCGGAAAATCTCTATAATTTCGGCGAGTTGTACAATCTTGCCGTCAGCCGCGGCACGTTGACCGAGGAAGAGCGGTTCAAGATCAACGAGCACATCATCCAGACCATCATCATGTTGCGGCGCCTACCCTTTCCCAAGCACCTGTCGCGGGTCGCCGAGTACGCCGGTGCCCATCACGAGACCATGATCGGCACCGGCTATCCCTGCCGCCTGGGCGAGGCCGAACTGTCGATCCCGGCGCGTATCACCGCCATCGCCGATATCTTCGAGGCGCTGACGGCTTCGGACCGGCCCTACAAGAAGGCCAAGACCCTGTCGGAATCGGTGAAGATCCTCAGCTTCTTCAAGAAGGACCGCCACATCGACGGCGATCTGTTCGATCTGTTCCTGACGTCCGGGGTCTATCGCCGCTATGCCGAGAAATATCTGCTGCCGGAACAGATCGACGAGGTCGAGATCGAGCGGTACCTGGGGTAGACCTCAGGCTTCCGCCGCCGCCGGCAGGGTGAACGAGAAGGTCGATCCCCGGCCGGGAACGGACTCCACCCGGATCTGACCACCGTGGCGTTCCACGATCTTCTTGCAGATGGCCAGCCCGATACCGGTGCCTTCGTAGCAGTTGCGGGTGTGCAGCCGCTGGAAGATGCGGAAGATCCGCTCGAAATACTGATCCTCGATACCGATGCCGTTGTCGGCCACCCGGAACTCCCAGCCGCCGCCATGACGGACGCACGAGACCCTGACCTCGCTTACGCGCTCCGCCGCCCGATACTTGACGGCATTGCCGATCAGATTCTGGAACAGCCGGGTGATCTGGGTGGCGTCGCCCATCACCATCGGTGGCGGCGTCGTCTCTTCGACCACGACCTGAGCGCCGCTTTCCTCGATGGTGGGGGTGAGGTGGCGGACGGCCTGACGAATCGCCGGCAGCACCGCAATTCTCGTCATCGCCGAGCCAAGGCGGTCCACCCGCGAGAATTCCAGCAGATCAAGCACCAGTTGATCCATGCGCAGCGCGCCCTCGCGGGCGTATTCCAGGAATTCGTGACCGTCGGCATCGAGGCGATCGCCGTAGCGCCGGGCCAGGAGCGAGAGATAACTGCTGATCATGCGCAGCGGTTCGCGCAGATCGTGGCTGGCGACATAGGCGAACTGCTCCAGTTCCGAGTTGGAGCGTTCGATCTCGTCGATGGTGCTGGCGATCCTGGCTTCGGCCTTTTTCTGGTCGGTGATGTCGCGGGAATATACCGCCGCCTTGTCGGTGATGCCGTCGGCCCCGGCCACCGGATAGATGTGGTTGTCGTAGTGGAGGTCGCCGCGCCGGTCGATGTAGTGGAAGGGAATGCCGGTTTCCAGCACCTCGACCAGCGCCGCCTTGCGGCCGGCGGCCACCTCAGGGGGGAACAGGTCCCACAGGCAGGTGCCGGTGAGTTCCTCGGCGGTGCGGCCGAACCGCGCCGCCAGTACCGCATTGACCGCCAGCAGGGTGCCATCGACCGGAAGCAGCATGATGGCGTCGGCCGAGGCATTGAGCAGCGCCCGGATCAGCGCCTGGCTTTCCCGCAGGTTGGTCTCGAACCGCTTGCGTTCCTCGATCAGGCGGATGATGCCTTCGGTTCCGGCGGGGTGGCCCTGGTCGTCGTAACGGACATGGGCGCTGATCGCCACCCAGACCGGGTGTCCGTCCTTGTGGCGCATGCGGAATTCCGAATCGGAGATCGATCCGCCGCCGGCCTGTATTGCCGCCAGCAAGGCCTCCCGGCCGTCGGGGTCGTAGAAGAACTCGACGGTGCAGCGGCCCAGCACCTCGTCGACGGTGTATCCCAGCAGCTTCTCGGCCGAGCGCGACGCCATCAGCAACCGGCCGGTGGTGTCGTTGCGATAGAAGATATCGGTCATGTTGTCGAGGATGGCCCGCAGGTCGGCCTCGGATCGCGCCAGATTCTCGGCGACGCGAAGCTGATCGGTGATGTCGGTCATGGTGCCGACGAGACCGACGACATTGCCGTCGGCGTCACGATAACCGGCCTTGCCGCAAAGCATCTGGTGGATCGAGCCGTCGGCGAACAGGGCTTCGATCCGGTAGGTTTCCGGCTCTCCGCCCGCCAGCAGGCGCTGGTCCGCCGCGGCATGGACCGCGGCTCGATCCGGCGGGCAGATCTGGAAGGCCGACTGCCCGACCAATTGCTTGCGGGTGACGCCGAAATGACGCTCGAACGCCCGGTTGCAGGTCAGGTAGGCACCGGCGGCATCCTTGACGAAAACCGGATTCGGCACCGTGTCGAACAGGGCGTCCTGGAACGCCAGTTGCGTCTTGATCGCCCGGCGGGCGGCGGCGTGCTGACGGACCTGACGCTCCAGCGCTTCGGTCTGCTGCGCTACCCGGGCGGCGAGTGCCCTGGTCATCTGACCGGCTTCCCGCCGCAGCAGGGCGATGGCGATGGCGACGTAGCCCAGGGCCGGGGCGCCGAAATACATGGCAGGAATGCCGGCCAGATCGATGAGGTCGTGGATGGGGCCTTGGGCCACCACGGTTCCGACGCCACGCACCAGCAGCAGGGCCGCCCAGGCGCCGAAGACCCATTCCAGCAGCAGGCTTCCGTCACTGCGCTCGGTCCGGCGGCTGGAATGAAGGATGACTGCGGCGTGGGCGAACAGCGGCGCGCGGGCCAGCGATATCACCGCGACGCGGGCATTGATGCTGTCTTCGGCGGCGAGGAAATAGTATTCGCCGATCAGGGCCGCTGCGGCGAGACTGGCGTATAATCCCGGATTGCCGGGCCGTCCCAACAGCAGGCACAGTCCGGCGTGGGCGGCGATGGCCGAAGCCATGACCAGAAGGCTGCCGATCATGGTGGCCGGCATGGCCGGCATGGCGCCACGGAAAATGATGACCAGCACGCCGATGCCGTAGAGGGCGGCCGAGGCGGCGAACACCTCCCAGCTGCGTTTCCGGACGTGGAAATCACCATAGGCGACGATCACCAGCGCGCTGGCCAGCGACGCGATCGCGGCCGAAAACGCCAAGGTGCCGGCGTCCAGTCTCAGCATCCGCGGGTTCCCCCCTTACCCTTTCGCTCCAGGATAGAGGGGGGCTTGGTTAGCGTCCAGCGTTGCGAGATGGGGGCTGTCAAGCGGCTTCGGCGCAGATGTCGGAAAACCGCGAGGCCTCGCACCATTCCCGGCTGACCGGGGCGCCGGTCGCGCCCAGGACGGAGTACCAGACGATGTCGTCGGCAACCCGGATAATCTCGCAGATGGCACGTTTCTCCTCGCCGGCTGCGCGGGAGTCCTCGCAGTAGCGACTGGCATGGACAAAACGAAGGCCAAATGAAGGTTTCATTGCAAGCTCCGGCTTCATATCGCCACAGAGGCGAAGACTGCTTGCTCTCTTGGTGACGCAGTGCAGCATAGCATGTCAAGTCTTACCATCCGGTTGATGGCGCCGGAAGGGCGTCATGCCGAAACCGCATGGCTCTCAGTCGCGGAAGTTGACGTATTGCAGCGGCAGATCGACGTCGAGCTTCTTGACCACGGCGATGGCTTCCTGAAGATCGTCGCGCTTCTTGCCGCTGACCCGCAATTCGTCGCCCTGGATGGCGACCTGGACCTTGACCTTGCTGTCCTTGATCGCCTTGACCAGGGTCTTGGCCAGTTCCTTGTCGACGCCCTCCTTGACAACGACTTCCTGGCGGACGGAGTTGCCCGCAGCCTTTTCCACCGTCTTGAAGTCCAGCGCCTTGGGATCGACGCTGCGGCGGGTGAAATAGACCTTCAGGAGTTCATGCATCTGTTTCAGCTTGGCGTCGTCATCGGCCAGCACGGTGATGACCTGCTCCTTGCGATCGACCGAGCACTTCGCTCCCTTGAAGTCGAAACGCTGGGCGATTTCACGGGTGATCCCGGCCAGGGCGTTATCGACCTCGGCCATGTTGGTTTTGGAGACGATGTCGAAGGACGGCATGGAGCAACCCCTTGATTTCCCGTGGACCAGGCCACGGATATCACACGGGGCCGGCGTTGCTGTCAATCATACCGCCGCCCGCTTCATGTCGGAGCAGACCCGGCCCACGAAGGCATCGATGTCGTCGTTCATGCCGACGGTGCGGGCCGCCAGATCGCCGGCGGCGACCAGCACCTGACCGGCGGCGTCGGTGGCGGTGCCGGCGGTGCTGGCGACTTCGCCGATGGTGTTGGCCACGGTCTGGACGTTGGCGGCAACGCCGCGGATGTTGCGGCTCATGTCGGCGACGGCGGCGCTTTGCTGTTCGGTGGCGGCGGCGATGCCGGTGGCGTTGTCGTTGATCTCGCGGATCTTGCCGGCGATGTTGCGCACCGCGCTCACCGCCTGCTGGGTCGCCTGGCGCATGCCGGCGATCTGGTTGGAAATCTCCTCGGTCGCCCTGGCGGTCTGGTTGGCCAGGGTCTTGACCTCGTTGGCGACCACGGCGAAGCCTTTGCCGGCCTCGCCCGCTCGCGCCGCCTCGATGGTGGCGTTGAGGGCCAGAAGGTTGGTCTGGCTGGCGATGTCGGTGATCAGGTTGACCACCTCGCCGATCTTCTGGGCCGCCTGATTAAGTCCCATGATGGCGGAATCGGTCTCATCGGCCACCCGCATGGTGTCTTGGGCCATGTCGGCCGAACTCTGGATGCGCAAGGCCACTTCGCGGATGCCGCCCGAAACCTGTTCGGCGGCGGCGGCTACGGTCTCGACATGGGCCGAGGCGTCCTCGGCGGCGGCGGCGACCCTGGAGGACTGGTCGCTGGTCTGGGTGGCGATGGCCGACATCTGTTGCGCGGTGGCTTCAAGCTCGGTGGCGGTGGCGGCGACCACGCCGGTCACGTGCTTGATGGTGTCGCCGACGCCGGTGGCTTCGGTGGCGAAGGTCCTGGTCCGGGTCTCCATCTCGGTCAATGCCCGGTTGATCAGGCGGGCATGGTCGCCGAATTCGCCGGCCATGCCCTCGGTGCGGATGTGGCGGAAATAGCGTCCCTCGGCGGTCAGCGCCATGGCGGCGTCGGCCTCCTTGGTGAAGACCTCGGTGAGGTCGAGCAGGCGGTTGA
>CAIUSV010000026.1 GCA_903901915.1 uncultured Rhodospirillaceae bacterium
GACATGGAGGCCCAGGGCCCGGTGCGCCTGCGCGACGTCGATCAGGCCCAGGCCGCCATCGTGGTCATGGCCAAGGAACTGGCCGCCTCGGGCCAGATCGTCATCTCCGAGGGACGCGAGGAAGACGAACTGGTGTATTAGATCCGCGCCCGGTGTTTGAGGGCTATAAAGGACCCCGATGGCCTACAAGAAATACATGTTCGACCTCGATTTCTCGCCATCGCGGCCCAAGGCGCCGGTGGTCGAGGAGGCGATGAGCGAGCCCGTACCCGAGCAGGAAGCGCCGCCGCCACGTCCGACCTTCACCGAGGAGGATCTTCAGGTGGTGCGCGACGCCGCCTACGACGAGGGCCACGCCGCCGGTCTGGCCGAAGCCGCCGAGACGGCCGAACGCATGCTGGCCAACGCCTTGACCGCCCTGGACGACGGCCTTGGCGGGCTGCGTCAGGCGCAAGAGCAAAGCGCCGACGAAAGCCAGCGGGTGGCGGCGCGGGTGGCCATGGCGGTGTTGCGCAAGATCTTGCCGGCCACCTGTGAACAGAACGCCTTCGAGGAGGTCGTCCGGACCGTCCAGGAATGTTTCGCCCATGTGCTGGACGAGCCGCGCATCATCGTGCGCGTCGAGGCCGGTCTGGTGGAGCGGGTGCGCGAACATCTGGAATCAGTTGCCGAACGACACGGTTTCGAGGGGCGCGTGGTGGTACAGTCGGATGCCCGGCTGGTGCCGGGAGATTGCCGGGTGGAGTGGACCGACGGCGGTGCCGAACGCGACCAGGCCCGCCTGATCGCCGATATCGAGGCCGTGGTCGAGCGCGCGCTGGAACAGCCCGGCTGATGCCGGCCGCGGACCATGACGATAGTTTGTCCGGCTGACCGCCGGCTGTGGAGGGTACCATGCCAGACTTCGAGCTGAATGATTTCAAGCCCGAGAACGAGGAACAACGGGGCGATATTCCGGATACTCCGAGATCCGCCCGCGACCTTGAAGCGGTCTATGACATTCCGGTCCAGGTCTCGGCGGTGCTGGGCAAGGCCACCATGCAGGTCAACCAGCTGCTGAAACTCGGGCGCGGCGCCGTGGTCGAACTGGACCGCAAGGTCGGTGAGGCTATCGACATCTACGTCAACAACCGTCTGGTCGCCCGCGGCGAAGTGGTGGTGGTCGAAGACCGCCTGGGCGTGACCATGACGGAAATCATCAAGACCGAACGCTCCTGAGCGCGGATCGGGCTGGGGGGAGAGGGACGACATGCGACTTCTGATCATCGGCACGCTCGACGGGCAGATCGGTGCTGCCAGTCAGATCGCCATGGCCCGTGGCGCCAAGGTCGGGCACGCCGAGGATGTGCCCGCCGGGCTGGAGGTGCTGCGCACCCAGGGTGCCGATCTGGTGATGATCGACGTCAAGCGCGACATCAAGGGCCTGATCGATTCGCTGGAAGCCGAACGCATCATTGTGCCGGTGGTGGCCTGCGGCATCGCCTCGGACGCCTCGGCGGCGGTGCGGGCCATCAAGGCCGGTGCCAAGGAATACATCCCGCTGCCGCCCGATGCCGAACTGATCGCGGCGGTGATCGCGGCGGTCACCCAGGAAAGCCACAACATCGTCTTCAAGGACCCGCGCATGGGCCAGACCCTGAAGCTGGCCGAGCAGGTGGCGGTATCCGACGCATCGATCATGATCACCGGCGAGTCAGGGACCGGCAAGGAACTGATCGCCCGCTTCATCCACAACAAGAGCCGGCGTTCGGAAAAGCGTTTCGTCGCCGTCAACTGCGCCGCCATCCCGGAAAATCTGCTGGAATCCGAGCTGTTCGGTCACGAGAAGGGCGCCTTCACCGGCGCCGTGGCCCGGCGCATCGGCAAGTTCGAGGAAGCCAACGGCGGCACCTTGCTGCTGGATGAAATCTCGGAAATGGACGTACGGCTGCAATCCAAGCTGCTGCGCGTCCTCCAGGAAAAGGAGATAGACCGGGTCGGCGGCAGCCAGCCGGTCAAGGTCGATGTCCGCATCCTCGCCACCTCCAACCGGACCATGGAGGACGAAATCAGGAAGGGCACCTTCCGCGAGGACCTCTATTACCGCCTCAACGTCGTCACCCTGGAACTGCCGTCCCTGCGCGAGCGGCCGCTGGATATCGCCGTCTTGGCCGAGCATTTCGCCAAGCGCTACACCGAGGCCAACAGCCTGCCGTCGCGACCGCTGTCGGCGGAGGTTCGCCAGATGCTGACCCGCCATGTCTGGCGCGGCAATGTGCGCGAGCTGGAAAACTGCATGCATCGCGCCGTTCTGCTGGCCTCCGGCGCCGAAATCGGTCCCGAGGCCATCATCCTGTCCGGCGGCCATGTCGGCACCAATCCTGATCCCAAGGTGGCGCAGGCGGCCAGCGCCGCCGCTTCGGTCATGGGTGGGGCCAAGGCCAATCTGGTGGGCAAGACCGTGGCCGAGGTCGAACGCGACCTGATCATCGACACCCTCAGCCATTGCCTGGGCAACCGCACCCATGCCGCCAACATCCTGGGGATTTCCATCCGGACGCTGCGCAACAAGCTGAAGCAGTACTCCGACGAAGGCGTCGACGTGCCTCCGGCCGGCGGCGAAACCGAGCGCGCGGCGTTCTCGTGATAGCGGGCGGACGGGGCCAAACTTATGTCTGAGGGACAGGCGGTGGATGGCGCGGCGGCGGTCCGGGCGGCTTTCGGGCGGCTGGGATCGGCCATGCGCCGGGGCGACGTCGCCCTGGCGCTGGGCGTCATCATGATCCTGGCGGTGCTGATCCTGCCGCTGCCGCCGTGGGCGCTGGACATCGGTCTGTCGCTGTCGATCACCATCGCCGTGCTGATCCTGATGGTGTCGATCCTGATCGAGAAGCCGCTGCAATTCAGCTCGTTTCCCACCGTGCTGCTGATCACCACCCTGATCCGCCTGGCGCTGAATCTGGCATCCACCCGCTTGATTCTGTCCCACGGCCACGAAGGTGTCGAAGGCGCCGGCCGGGTCATCGCCGCCTTTTCCGGCTTCATCATGAGCGGCAATTTCGTCATCGGCATCATCGTCTTCGCCATCTTGGTGATCGTCAATTTCGTGGTCATCACCAAGGGCTCGACCCGCATTGCCGAGGTGGCGGCGCGCTTTACCCTGGACGCCATGCCGGGCAAGCAGATGGCCATCGACGCCGACCTGTCGGCCGGTCTGGTCGACGAGCCGACGGCGCGCAAGCGCCGCAGCGAACTGGAGCAGGAATCCGCCTTCTTCGGCGCCATGGACGGCGCCTCGAAATTCGTGCGCGGCGATGCCGTCGCCGGCCTGATGATCGTCGCCATCAACATCATCGGCGGCATGATCATCGGCATGGCCCAGAACGGCCTGACCTTCCTTCAGGCCGCGGACGTCTATACCAAGCTGACGGTGGGCGACGGCCTCGTCACCCAGGTGCCGGCGCTGGTGGTGTCGGTGTCCGCCGGCATGCTGGTGACCAAGGCCGGCGTACAGGAATCGGTGGATCAGGCGCTGTTCGGCCAGTTGGCCGGCTATCCCCGCGCCGTGGGCATGGCGGCGGGATTGATGACCCTGATGGCGCTGGTCCCCAACATGCCGTTCCTGCCGTTCGCCACGCTGGGCGCCGGCATGGGCGTGGCCGCCTATCTGCTCGACCGCAAAAAGCGCGACGTGGCCGACAAGGAGGAGGAGGTCCAGGAGGCCCAGGCCATGCAGCAGGCGCCGGTGCCCGAGGAACCGATCTCCAGCGCGCTCAGGATCGATCACGTCCGCCTCGAACTGGGGTATGGGCTGCTGCAACTGATCAACAATCCCAAGGGCCAGCGCCTGACCGACCAGATCAAGTCGTTGCGCCGCGCCATCGCCGCCGAGATGGGCTTCGTCATGCCCAGCGTCCGCATCCAGGACAACATGCAGTTGCCGGCCAATACCTATATCGTCCACGTCAAGGAGGTCGAGGCCGGACGGGGCGACCTGCGACCCAACATGCTGCTGATCATGGACCCGCGCGGCGAGGACATCACCCTGCCCGGCGAGAAGACGCGCGAGCCCACCTTTGGCCTGCCGGCGTTGTGGATCGACCCCACCGGTCGCGAGGAGGCACTGTTCCGCGGCTATACCGTGGTCGATCCGCCGACGGTGATCACCACCCACCTTACCGAGGTGATCAAGGACAACATGTCCGAGCTGCTGTCCCATGCCGAGACCCAGAAGCTGCTGGACGAGTTGGACAAGGAGCACCAGAAGCTGGTGGGCGAGCTGATCCCCAGCCAGATGACGGTCGGCGGCCTGCAACGGGTGTTGCAGAACCTGCTGGGCGAACGGGTGTCGATCCGCGACCTTCCCACCATCTTGGAAGGCATCGCCGAGGCCTGCGGCCATACCCGCAACGTCACCATGATCACCGAGCATGTCCGCGCCCGTCTGGCGCGCCAGATTTCCGACGCCAACACCGCGCCGCAGGGCTTCATCCCGCTGATCACCCTGTCGCCGGAATGGGAACAGGCCTTCGCCGAGTCGCTGGTCGGCAGCGGCGAGGAAAAGCAGATATCCATGGCGCCGTCGCAATTGCAGGACTTCATCACCCGGGTGCGCCAGACCTTCGAGCGCTTCGCCATGCAGGGTGAAACTCCGATCCTGTTGGTCAGTCCCATGGTCCGGCCCTATGTCCGCTCGATCGTCGAGCGTTTCCGGCCGATGACGGTGGTGATGAGCCAGTCGGAAATCCATCCCAAGGCCCGCATCAAGACCCTGGGGCAGATATGATTGATGAAAGCTAGGGCATGAGGCTCAAATCCTTCACCGCGCCGACCATGGCCGAGGCCATGGAGCTGGTCCGCCAGGAACTGGGCGACGAGGCCATCATCGTCTCGACCCAGCGGGCCGCCGGCACCAAGGGCGTGCGCATCACCGCCGCGCTGGAGCCGGCCGATGCCGATCTGGCCATCGCCGAACTGCTGGAGGAAAGCGCCGATTCCTCGGCGGCCGAGGCGGTGAAGAAGGCGTTGGCCGATCACGGCACGCCGCAGCGGTTGGCCGAGCGCCTGGTCAACGCCGCCCGCACCGCCGAAATCGCCGATCCGGTACTGGCCTGCGCCGCGGCCTTGGAAGCGGGCTTCACCTTCGCCCATCTGCCGGAACACTCGGCGCCACGGCCGTTCATGCTGGTGGGACCCAACGGTTCGGGCAAGTCCATCGCGGTGGCCAAGCTGGCGGCGCGCTCGGTACTCAAGCAGCGTCAGGTCGGCGTCATCACCTGCGACAACATCCGCGCCGGCGCGGTCGAGCAACTGGCCGCCTTCACCAGCATCCTGGAAATAGACCTGATCCGCGCCCGGGGGCCGGAATCACTGGCCCGGGTAGTGGAAGGCACCAGCGGCCTGTTCGATCTGGTGTTGATCGATTCGCCCGGGCTCAACCCGTTCAAGCAGAGCGACATGGACTATCTTCAGGCCTTGATCGAGGCCGCCGACGTCGAACCCATCCTGGTGATGGCCGCCGGTGGTGACGCCGGCGAGGCCGCCGAGATCGGCGAGGCGTTTGCCGCCATCGGAGCCACCCGGCTGTTCGCCACCCGTCTCGACACCACCCGGCGGCTGGGGGCGGTTCTGGCGTCCGCCGAGGCCGGACAGCTGGCGTTCAGCGACGTTTCCGCCAGCCCGCATGTCGCATCGGGCATCGCCCCCATCTCCGCCATTTCCCTGGCCCGGCTGCTGCTGCCGCCGCCGGCCGTTGTCGAACCCCGCGACGAAACCTTCTGGACCGAGGCACCCACACCATGACCACGATGGAAGCTCCCACGCTCGCGCCGCGCCCGACCCTCAGGGCCAAGGGCCGCAACGTCGTCGCGGTCGCCTCGGGCAAGGGCGGCGTCGGCAAGACCTGGTTCGCCATAACGCTGTCCCACGCCATGGCCCGTGCCGGGCAGCGGGTGCTGCTGTTCGACGGTGATCTTGGCTTGGCCAACGTCGATATCCAGTTGGGACTGATGCCCAAGACCGACCTGGGCAGCGTCGTCGCCGGGCGGTTGACTCTCAACCAGGCGCTGGTGCCCTTCGCCGAGGGCGGCTTCGACGTCATCGCCGGGCGTTCCGGTTCGGGCACCCTGGCCAACATTCCGCTGTCGCGCCTGCAGATGCTGGGTGACGATCTGGTGTTGCTGGCCGGCAATTATGATCGGGTGGTGGTCGATCTGGGCGCCGGTGTCGAAAAGACCACCCGCAACTTCTCGCAACAGGCCGGCACCATCATGGTGGTCACCACCGACGAGCCGACCTCGCTGACCGATGCCTATGCCTTCATCAAGGTTACCCATATGGAGCGGCCGGGCACCGACATGCGGGTCGTCGTCAACATGGCCAACTCCACCCGCGAGGGCGAGCGGATCTATAACACCCTGCTCAAGGCCTGCGAGGGATTCCTGAAGATATCTCCGCCGCTGGCCGGCGTCATCCGCCGTGACCTCAAGGTGCGCGAGGCCATCCGTAACCAGACGCCGATCATGACCCGCTCGCCCAACGCCGAGGCCGCCGCCGACGTCGAGGCCATCGTCGAACGCCTTCTCCGCTCGAAGTAGGCGAGAGAGGAAACATGTCCACCGCCGTACCGCCGGCACCGCCGCCCGGTCTCGCCCAGCTTGGGGCGACGGCCAGCACGGTGCTGACGGTGGCGGCGAGCGATGGCGGTGCCGCCGAGGCCGCCCTGGCCAACCTGTCCACCGGCGCCGTGCTCGATGCCACGCTGTCCGCGACGGGGGCGCGCAATCTGGTCCAGGTGACCACCGCCGGCGGCACCGTTCTCGACCTCAAGCTGCCGCCCGGCATGCAACTGCCCGGCGGCGCCGATCTGACCCTACAATTGATCCAGCAGAACGGACAGCCGGCGTTCAAGCTGCTGGCCATCAACGGTCGCCAGTTGGGGCCGGGCGGGCTGCCGACGCCGGGGCATGGGGGGGGCGGCCCGCTGGCGACGCCATCGGCTTTGCCCGATCTTTTCTCCGGCAGGACCGGCGCCGCGCCGCAGCCGGGGGCGGTGGGATGGAAATCGGCGGTCACCATGGGCGGTCCGGCCATGGCCGGCGCCCTGTCGCCATCACCGGGCGCGCTGGCCGGCGGTCCGTTTGGAATGGTGGCGACGGTGTTGCGCCCGGGTCCGGCTGGGGGCGCCCCGGTGGCCGCGGGACCATCGGATCCCCGAGCCGGGGCGGTGGCCACCGGACTGGCGGCGGGTGGGGCGTTGCCGGCGGCCCTGACCGGTCTGACGCCCGGAACCCAGTTGTCCGTCCGCATCGCCGGTATCACCCCGCCGATGGGACAGGCGACGGCGGCCATGGCGGCACAGCCTTCCGGGGCGGCGGCGTCCGCCCCGACTGCCGCTGCGCCGCTTCCATCGCCGTCATTCCCGGTTCAAGCCATGCCGACGGGACCGGCCGCCCCGGCGATCCCCGCCGCCGCTGCCGCTACCCCGGCCGCTATCGCGCCGCGTCCGGCCATGCCGGTTCAGGCCGAGACGGCGGCGCCGGCTGCGGTGCCTTCGTCTCCCGCGCCGGTCAGCGCCGCCGGTCCGCCGGTGCCCCTGGCGGGAACCGTGCTGTCCCATACCCCCGGCGGCGGCGCCTTGCTACAGACCCCGGCGGGGCTGCTGGCGCTGCCATCCGGCCCGCCGTTGCCGGTGGGCAGTGGCGTCCAACTCGACGTGCTGCCGCCATTGCCGCCGTCGGCCGGGTCCGCCACACCGCCACCTCCGCCGCAGGGCCTTCAGGACGGCGCCGGCTGGCCGACGTTGACCGCCACCGTCGAAGCGCTGGCCCAGGCCGATCGCCAGATGGCGGAACAGGTGATGCGGACGATTCCGCAATCAGGACCCCGGCTGGCGGCGGCCATGTCGATGTTCGCCGGAGCGGTGCGCTCGGGCGAGTTCAAGCTGTTGGCCGGCGATGGCGCCGTCAAGGGATTGGACAAGGCCGGTCGGCGGGATCTGGCCGACCGGCTGAAGAAGGATTTCCTGGCCCTGACCGAGGAGGCCGAGCGGCCGCGCGGCGGCGGCGGCGATTGGCGGGTCATCGTCATGCCCTTCGCTCATGGTGCCGAAATCGATCCCATCCGGCTGTTCGTCCGCCGTCCTTGCGCCGACGAGGACAAGGGCGGCCGTCAGGGCGACGAGCAGCGTTTCATCCTTGAGGTCGAGATGACGCGGCTGGGCCGTATCCAGTTCGACGGACTGATCATGCGTGACGCCAAGCGGTTCGACCTGATCGTGCGGACGTCGCAGCCGCTGGGCGCCGAGATGTGTCGCGATATCGCCGGTATCTTCGCCGAGTGCGGCCAGCTCACCGGCATCAAGGGCGGTGTCAGCTTTCAGTCGGGCCGCCCCTTCGTCGAATTGCCGCCGACGGATGCCTCTGGTACCCGCCTGACGGTGTGATCAAAAGTCAGTATCCAATAGTCAGGTGCGACTAGACAGTTGTCAGTCGTATGTAGACGTAATTTGTCCATAATGGTTATTGTTAAAAATACAATCTGTGATGATAATTAAAGTCTTCCCGCGAAAAGAGGTGCATAGCCCACAGGCGGGAAAGGCGTTGGGGAGCGCCGCTAAACGGGCATCATTCAAATAGGGTTGCTCCATGGCTAGATGTGGCCGTGTCACTGGAATTGAGACTTTTTTCGACAGGGACGAGGTGATTGTAAGCAAAACAAATACAAAAGGCATAATAACATATGCAAATAGAACATTCTTGAATATCAGCGGATATGGCGAATCTGAGGTCATTGGGAAGCCACATAACATCATCCGGCATCCGGATATGCCGCGCTGTATCTTCAAATTTCTGTGGGAAACGCTTCAGTCAGGACAGGAGGTATTCGCCTATGTCGTCAATCTAAGCAAAGCCGGGAACCATTATTGGGTTCTTGCCCATGTCACCCCCAGCTTCGACGACGATCGTAATATCGTCGCGTTCCACTCCAACCGGCGGGTTCCAGAACGCGAGCCGCTGGATGCAACCATCATTCCCCTCTATCGCACCCTGATCGAATGTGAACGGCGGGCCGACGATCCCGCTGCCGGGCTGCGGGCTTCATACGACACCTTGCGGGGAATGCTTCAGGAGAAGGGGGTTGGTTATGAGCAGTTCATCTTCTCTTTATAGGGCGCGCATGGCGGTGAGTGCGTCGGCGGTTCTGTTCGTATCCGATGTCGTCGCCGAACTGGCGGCGGGGGGCGTCAATCCTTGGATCTTCGCCATCGCCGTGGCTGGGGTGGCGGCCTCGCTGGTGGCGCTGATCATGGTGCTGCGCATCCGTTCGGCCCTGGGCGAGGCGGTGACCACCATGCAAGCGGTAGCCCGAGGCGATTTCGAGGCACGGCTTGTTGGAATCCACGAGGGCGGCCGGCTGGGCGAATTGCTGAACGGGGTCAACGACATGATCGACCGGGCCGACGCCTTTGTGCGCGAGGCTTCGGCGTCGATGGAGTATGTCAGCAAGGGGCGCTATTACCGCCGCATTGTCGAACGCGGTATGCGCGGCAGCTTTCTGAACGGGGCCAGGGTGATCAATGCCGCTACCGTTGCCACCGACAGCAAGGTCGGCGATTTTGCCGCCGTCACCCGCCAGTTCGAGGATACCGTCGGCAATCTGGTGGGGACTGACCGCCGCCGCCGCCACCGAGTTGCGGGCCACCGCCGAGGGCATGGAACGGACGGCGGCGGGAACCAGCACCACCGCCGCCACCGTCGCCGCCGCCGCCGAGGAGGCATCGACCAACGTCGAGACCGTGGCGGCAGCGGCCGAGGAACTGTCTTGCGCCATCGCCGAGATCAGCCGCCAGGTCGTCCAATCGACCGCCATCGCCCATTCGGCGGTCGAACAGGCCGGACGCACCAACGCCGTGGTGCAGGGACTGGCGGGGTCCTCCAACCGCATCGGCGAGGTGGTCGGCCTGATCAACGACATCGCCAGCCAGACCAATCTGCTGGCCCTGAACGCCACCATCGAGGCCGCCAGGGCCGGCGAGGCGGGCAAGGGCTTCGCCGTGGTGGCGGGCGAGGTCAAGATGCTGGCGACCCAGACCGCCCGCGCCACCGACGAGATCGCCGAACACATCGAGGCGGTGCAGGCCGCGACGGCGGATTCGGCCCAGGAGATCCGCTCCATCGCCGCCACCATCTCCAGGATCAGCGAATATGCCGCCATCATCGCCGCCGCGGTGGAGCAGCAGGGCGCGGCCACCCGTGAGATCGCCCGCAACGTCGAGCGCGCTTCGGCGGGAACCGCCTTGGTCACCGGCAATGTCGTGCAACTGTCGGAAGGCGCCGAGGAAACCGGCCACGCCGCCGGCGAGGTTCTGTCCGCCGCCCACCAACTGTCGTGCCAGTCCGAGCAGCTTAACGCCGTGGTGGGGGACTTTCTCGGCAAACTGCGGGCGGTGTTGTGACCGGCGAGGGCCGGTAGGCGGCCGACCCGCCGCCGGCTCCGCATTTTTCCGTCATGGTCGGCACGCACCTTGCTAGACACTTGCCGAAATTCCACGGCAAAGTTCAAGATGAATACCCTGGCGCGCGACCCCAAAGGCTATTACGCGATCCTCGGACTGTCCCCGGGGGCGGACCCCGAAGCCATCAAATCCGCCTATCGGTCCCGGGTGAAGACCGTTCATCCCGACCGTAACGCCTCGACCCGGGCCAGGGAAGAGTTTCAGCGGCTGATGGAAGCCTATGCCGTGCTCAAGGATGTGGTTCGCCGCGCCGAATACGATAGCGCCGGACGGGATTGCCTCGACGAAGGCGATGCCGACGAGGCCGGATCGATTCCCATCGCCTGCGGCAGCTGCGGCAGCGTCACCGCGCAACCAAGATATGTCGTGTATCACACGGTGCGTTCGTTTCTGGTGTGGGCAAAAACTGGCCGGCTGGAGGGAATTTTTTGCCGACACTGTGCAGATCGTGCCGCCGTGCGGGCCTCGATCATCTCGTGGCTGTGGGGCTGGTGGTCGCCGCCCGGTCTACTGCTGACACCGCTGGCGCTGATCCGCAACCTGTTCGGCGGGTCCAAGCCCCGGCACGAGAACGTCCGTCTTCTGGTCCGCCAGGGCCGTGCCTTCCTTGGCCGGGGCGAGATGGAGCTGGCCCGTTCGCTGGCCATTCAGGCCAACGATTTTGCCCGCGCTCCCGACGACCGCGCTCGGGTCGAGGATCTGCTGCACGCCACCCGCTCGGTTCCCGACGATCGCCGGCTTAAGGGGCGCTGGCGCCTGGGCGGCGGCGTCTTCCTTGCCCAGGCGCTGCCGCTGCTGGCGCTGCCGGCGACGGTGGTGGTGTTCGGCCTGATCGCCACCCGGCCATGGGACCAGCCGGTCTCCACCTCGGGCAATATCGCCATGCGCCCGGCTCAGGTCGGTGAAATCCGTCATGTCGCCATCGAAGGTCTCAAGGTCCGCGTCGCTCCCAGCCCCAGTGCCCCGGTGCTGACTCTGCTCGACCGCTTCACCACCGTCGAGGTCACCGCCGATACCGACAGTCCGGAATGGGTCGGGGTTCGCACGCCGGCGGGGGTGGCCGGCTATGTGGAGAGCCGCTCGCTTTATGCCGGGTCAGGCGCCCGCTTCAAACGGCAGTGGTGCGCCGACAATCGGGGCGAGCCGCCTTCCGCCGGCGAGGTGCTGACCCGGCGGGTCTCGGGCGATCACCGTCTGCTGGTGCATAACGAGGGACGCCGCGATGGCGTGGTCAAGCTGAAGACTCTGGGCGGCAACACCGTCGCGGCTTTCTATGTCCCGGCGACCTATCACATCGGCGTCGGCGGTATCCCCGAGGGAACCTATCGCATCGAGTTCGCCACCGGCGGCCGGTATTCGCGCGGATGCGGCATCTTCATGGAGGACATGCAGGCGTCGGTGCTGCCGGTGACGCTGACCTTCAAGTATGTCTCGCCGACGTCGAACCGGTCGCTGACCAGCATCGCCGAGATTTCATTGGCGCCGGCTCCCGGTGAACCGGCCCAGCCGCAGCCGCTGTTGCCCGATCGCTTCGCGGCGGATGATTGATTTCAGGTGCTTTGGCGCTTCTTTTCCAGGGCGGCGCGGACCTGTCCCAACTCGCTGCCCATCTTGCGGATGTCGTGCAGCAGGGTTTCCAGCACCAGAATGACCAGATCGGGGGTCTTGCCGATCTGGGCCTTGAGGGCCGCCATGGGAATCACCAGGCAGACGGTCTCATCGGCGGCCACCGCCGAGGCCATGCGCGGCTCGTCGTCGATCAGCGCCATTTCGCCGAAAACGCCGTTGGCCTTGATGTGGCCCAGCACCACGTTGCGGCCCTCGACCGCCTTGCAGATGGCGACCCGGCCATTTTCCACCACATAGGCGACGTCGCCCCGGTCGCCTTCGCGGAAGATGACCTCGCCGGGACGGAACTTTCTGCGGCTGGTCCGCTCGGTCGGGGCGGGCTTGGGCGGCGTCACCGGTTCGTTCGATACCAAGGTGCCGGGACGCGGCGGTGCTCCCGGCGCGGCGATGATGGGCGGCGGCTTGGGCAGCGGCGGGGCGGTGCGGCGCTCCGGCACGCCGGCCGGCGGCCGCGACAGGGTCCGGCGGTCGGGTCCGACAAAGGTGGGGGTGCGGACGAACGCCTTGGGGTTGAGCAGCACGCTGCGGACCCGGCGATACAGCGACTCGGTGGACATGGGCTTGACCAGGAATTCATTGACCCCGGCATTGCGGGCGGCGACCACCACGTCCTTGGCGGACTCGCCGGAAACCATGATGACGGCGACATCGACGCAGGGAACCAGATCGCCGCTGCGCAGGTAGCGGGTGAAATCGATGCCGTTCATCGGGCTCATGTCGTGATCGACGATCACCAGATGTATCGGGTGGCTGCCCAGGATTTCCAGACCGGCGGGACCGTCGCAGGCCTCGGCGACCGAGCGGATGCCGAAGGATTGCAACGCCGTTTTGATGAACGAGCGCGCATAGCGCGAGTCGTCGATGATGAGCGCGCAGATCCGGCTCAGGTCGACGTCGATGTCCATGGGGCGTCCCCGGCTAAGAAATCCACCGCGAAGGTAGCTTGCCTGCCCGGTCCTGCCAAGTGGCGAGAGCGCCCTTTGCTTGACTGTGGTTGATAAGGGGGGATATGACCCCTATGTAACAGGTCCGCTTTGGGAGATCCCTCCGCCATGAGTCAAGGCCATACCCGCGGTGCCGTCAAGCCGGCGACCCCGCCGTTCTCGCCGGTGCTGTTGTTGGGGATGGCGTTGAAGCCGGTGCGGCCCGTGGTGCTGCAACCGATCTTCGACGCCATGCTGAAGATGATCCGTCGTCGCCATCCCGACATTCTCGAGCGCATGGCTGATTACGGCGACCGGGCGGTGTGCATCGATCCCGTCGATCTGCCCTTCGTCATCCTGCTGGAGCCGGACCCCGAGCAGCCGCGCCTGACGGTGCTGCGCGAGGTCGATCCCGGCTCGGTCACCGCCACCATTCACGGCCCGCTGGGCATGTTGATCGCCCTGGCCGAGGGTAAGGTCGACGGCGACGCGCTGTTCTTTTCCCGCCGGCTGGTGATCGAGGGTGACACCGAGGTGGTGGTGGCGCTGCGCAATGCCATCGACGGCGCCGGCATTGATCTGATTGACGACATCTCGGCCGAACTGGGGCCGCTGGCCCGGCCATTCCGTGCCGCCGCCGGTGCCGCCGCCGGGCTGATCGGACGCATGCGTGATGATTTCGAGACCCTGCGCTCGGCGCTGATCGCTCCGGCGGTCAAGGATGTGGATGCCCAGGGAATGCGCATCGCCCAGCTGGAGACCGAGATCAAGCAATTGCGCAAGACCGCCCGGCGCGGGGGAGTGGCGTGATGGCGACCGTTTCGTCCACGCCGATCCGTCCGGAACTGGTCTGTCCCGCCGGAACCCCGGCGGCGCTGAAAAGCGCGGTCGATGCCGGGGCCGATTGCGTCTATGTCGGTTTTCGCGACGAGACCAACGCCCGCAACTTTCCCGGCCTCAACTTCAATCGCAAGGAACTGGCGGAGGGGATCGCCTATGCCCACGAGCGCGGCGCCAAGGTGCTGGTGGCGATCAACACCTTTCCTCGCGCCGGCCGGGCCGATCTGTGGCATCAGGCGGTGGCCGACGCCGCCGGCCTCAAGGCCGACGCCGCCATCCTTGCCGATATCGGCCTGATCGAGCATGCCCACCGTACCCATCCCGACCTGCGGCTGCACCTGTCGGTCCAGGCGGCGGCGTCCAATCCCGACGCCATCCGCTTTTATGCCGAACGCTACGGGATAAAGCGGGTGGTGCTGCCCCGCGTGTTGACGGTGCAGGAGATCGCCGCCGTCAGCGCCCGCGTCCAGCCGGTGGAGACCGAGGTGTTCGTGTTCGGCGGGCTGTGCGTCATGGCCGAGGGCCGTTGTGCCCTGTCGTCCTATGCCACCGGCCAGTCGCCCAACGTCAACGGCGTGTGTTCGCCGGCGTCGGACGTGCGCTATACCGAGACCGCCGCCGGCATCACCTCGGAACTGGGCGGCTTCACCATCAACAAGTTCGGCCCCAACGAGCCGGCCGGCTATCCCACCCTGTGCAAGGGCCGCTTTATCGCCGCCGACAAGGCCAGCTACCTGTTCGAGGAGCCGACCTCGCTCAACACCCTGGCGATCCTGCCCGACCTGATCAAGGCCGGCGTCACCGCCTTCAAGATCGAGGGACGCCAGCGTGGCCGCGCCTATGTGGCGGCGGTGGTGCAGGCGTTCCGCCAGGGCGTGGATGCGGCCATGGCCGGGCTGCCACTGCCCGATATCGACCTCGACCGGATCACCGAGGGCGGCAAGCAGACCACCGGTGCCTACGAGAAGGCGTGGCGATGAGCGAGCGACGCGAGCGCCCGGCGCTTGAGGAACTTTTCAAATGACCAATCCGAAACTTACCCTTGGTCCGGTGCTGTTCAACTGGAAGCCGGAACGGCTGCGGGATTTCTATTTCCGCGTCGCCGACGAAGCCGACGTGGATACCGTTCATGTCGGCGAGGTGGTGTGCTCGAAGCGCAGCCCGTTCTTCGATCCGATCATTCCCGAGGTGGTGGAGCGTCTGACCGCCGCCGGCAAAGAGGTGGTGCTGTCGTCGCTGGCGCTGATCATGACCGATCGCGAGCTGGAGACGGCGCGGGGGCTGGCCGAGGGCGGCGGTGTCATGGTCGAGGCCAACGACATCTCGGTGGCGGCGCTGATGGCGGGGCGGCCGTTCGTCGCCGGGCCGCTGCTTAACATCTACAACGAAGGCACCCTTGCCGCCTTGGCGGCCATGGGGGCGGTCCGCGCCTGCCTGCCCGCCGAGCTGGCGGCCGACGCCGTCGCCACCCTGGCGGCGCGCTCGGGCGTCGAGATCGAGGTGCAGGCGTTCGGCCGGCTGCCGCTGGCGATCTCGGCCCGCTGCTACGCCGCCCGCGCCCGCAATCTGACCAAGGACGGCTGCCAGTACGTCTGCGCCGACGATCCCGACGGCATGGAGGTCGAGACGCTGGACGAGGTGCCCTTCCTCGCCGTCAACGGCACTCAGACCATGTCTTTCCATACCATGGACCTGCTGGGCGATCTGGGCGGCCTGGCCGCCCGGGGGGTCGGGCGGTTTCGATTGTGGCCACACACCTTCGACATGGTGGCGGTGGCCGCCCTGTTCCGCTCGGTACTGGCGGGGCGGACGGCGGTGGCGGAAGGGGAGAGCCGGCTGGCCGTTCTTTGCCCCGGCGCCGAGTTCGCCAACGGCTATATTCACGGCAAATCCGGCCATCTGTTCGTCGAGGCCGACGACTGACCAAAAGGGGGGTCTTGTTCCCGGGGGCGGGCGTCGGCATACTGTGTGTGCCTTGTTCGGGGCGGCGGTGGGCTTGCGGGCGTGCCAAGGGGGGCAGTGGACGGGCGTATGGCAGCGGAAGACAAGAGCAAAGACTCGCCCGAAATCGAGGAAGAGATTTCGTTCGAGCATAAATTCTTCACCTCGTTCGAGGACCTGTATTTCCGTCTGTCCGACGCGGGCGAGGCGGTGGTCGTTCTCAAGCTGGCCAGCAACGAGGCGGTGTTGTCGTTCGACGGCATCAAGCGCGAATTCTCGCTGAAGGAGGACAGCCACGACTTCCACATGCTCGACAAGGTGGCCGAGGGGTTGCAGTTTGTCCGGGGCCTGAGGCCGGGCGACAGGCTGCCCAAGGAAGTCACCACCCGTCAGGCGTCGTGGGAGCCGCAGGATCGTCACCGCCGCATCGCCTACCAGCGCCTGACCATGCAGTTGGTGACCTGGCTGACCGGCAACGAGCACGTCATCAGCAATGTCACCGAACTGGCGCAGGTCGCCGACGACCCCCAGGTCAAGAAGAACGTTCAGCTCGCCTTCACCGAGGCCGCCGAGGAACTTGGACTTGGGCGCGAGAACCGCGACGAGGTGGTGCGCTACATCGAGAGTCTGGCCAACGAACTGGCCTTTATCGAGGCACTGCGCGATAACTTCGGCGAGGTGCAAAAGATCGACGAGAAGGTCCAGGGTCTGCGCCGCATCTACGGTGCCGACCGGTCCATGATCGAGACCACCGATCAGGTGGGGCGCCTGTCGCAGCGGGCGCTGAAGCTGTTCCAGGATTATTTCGATCAGGTCGATGCCCAGACCGGTGAAATCCTGGCCATGCTGAAGAACATCGACAATCAGATCGGCTACATCCGCGAGGTGCGCGATGCGCTGTACTGCCGCCTGTTGCCGTGGGACGATTTCGTTCAGGCGTGGAAGACGGTGTTCATCGTCCGCTCGGACGACAACACCAACAAACTTCGCGATCTCTACCAGTTCCTGGCGCCGCGCTACATGCAGTTCAACGACTGGGTTCTGGTCACCAAGCGCGGCATGCAGAAATCCAAGCCGCTGGGCGGCCAGATGCGCTGGTAGATTGGCGCGCTCATGCGCTTGACAGCGTCGGGCGGTTTGAGCATTATCCGCCTCCTCGTGGGGCCGTAGCTCAGCTGGGAGAGCGACGCGTTCGCAATGCGTAGGTCAGGAGTTCGATCCTCCTCGGCTCCACCAAAAAATTCCAAGGACCCGGTCGCGCCATGCGGCCGGGTCCTTTTGCTTGGGCCTCAGCGCGCCAGGACATCCCGCAGCCGGTCGGCCTGGCGGTTGTCGACGGACATCTTGTAGAGGATATCCTCGGGGGTCGGGCTGCCGCCGTAATAGAGGGCGTTCCACGAATGGCGCGGCAGGATGGCGGCGCCGTCGAGGGCGGCGCCGCCGTAAAGCCCCACCGCCCGCGAAAAGGCATAGATGTCGGCACCGACATTGGTGGTGGTGTTGGCCTCGGCTCCGGCACCGATCACCGCCACCGCCACGCCGGCTTCGGCGCCGGCCTTGAATCGGTTGTCGATCACGGCGCTCAGGCCGCCATCGCTCATGATGACGTAGATGGCTTCGGCGTCCTGGAGACCGATCTGAAAGCCGATGCTGCCGGCGGCGACCGAAAAGAAGGCGGGACCGCTCCAGCGTCCGTCCCTGTCGCGGGCCAGCAGGACTCCGGTGCCGTATTGGGCGCCCAGGATGAAGCCACCCTTGACCAGATCGGGCACGATCAGCACGGCGCGGGCGCGGGCCAGCAGGTTGGCCAACGGGCCGGACAGGTTGGAATCCGACTTGATCCGTTCCACCGTGGTCGCCGCCTTTGACACCATCAGGCTCTGATCGGAAACCTGGGCGCGAAGCGGCCCGGCCAGCGCCACCAGGGCCAACGTCAGTGCGATCAGTCTACGCATGCTCGTTCCTCCACGCATCGCCCGCCCGATGACGGGCTAGGCCGGCTTCAACGCGCCGAACTGGTACATCTGGCGAAACGCCAGCGGATGATCGGACTCGAATGTGCGCCAGTTCTCCAGCGAAAGCATGCCCGGATCATCGGGAAAGCGCCGCCCGAAATCGGCTGCGACGTCGCTTTCCAGGAAATAGAAGCCGCAGAACCGAAGCTCCAGCTCGGCCAGTGCCGCTTCGATCCGCGCCAGGGTGAAGCGATGTTCCTGGACATGGAACAGGTGATCGCGGCAGGCGCTGGTGGTGTAGAAATCGGCCGACTCGGTCACCGGGGCGACGGCATGGCCCGGCGGCAGCGCCAGCACATCCTGGCGGAAGCGGCGGATGTCCGACGGTGTGCCGGTATAGCCTTTTTTGGCGATGAAGCGTCGCGCCGCCACTTCGGCCCGACGGGCTTGCTGGCTGTACAGCGCGATCTTCATCAGTCCGCCCGGTTTCAGCAATCCGGCCAGCACCCGCCAGCCGGCCAGGGGATCGGCGAGATGATGCAGGACGCCGCCGCATTCGATGACGTCGAACCGGCGGTCGAGGGTGCCGAGTTCAAGGATGTCGGCCTGGGCGTACTCGATCCCCTCCACCCGGTGGCCGCGGGTCTGGCGCAGGGCATAGGCAAGGCTGGTCAAGCTGAGATCGATCGCCAGCACCGAGGCGCCCGGATACAGCGTCGCCGCCCAGATCGATTGCAGGCCGGTACCGCAGCCGGCAACCAGAACCTCGGTCCGGCTTCCGCCGGACTCGCCCCCAGCCATCATTCCGCCCGACATGGCGGCAACCAGATCGCGGACCGGCCGGCGCGCCGGGGCAAGGGCGGGCCGGGTCCAGCGCGGATAGGGGTTGTCCTCGTATTGCGCCCGCACCGCCACGGAAACCGCATCGTCGATGGCGGTGATCGGGCGGATTTCGTCGCGCAATCGGGCTTCGGCCAGCGGTTCGGCGACCTGGAGGCGGACAAGGTCGCCCAGCGGCGGCGGCCAGTCGTGCCCGGCCAGCCGGGCGGCGAAGTCCAGCCGGTGCAGCGGGCGATAGGCGGCGATGACCGCCAGGGTCAACGGCGCCGTCGCCGATCCGGCATCGAACCCGGCCACCAGCCCGTTGACCAGCGCGGTTTCCTGGCCGGTTTCGCGAAAGACGTACTCGTTGATAAAACATTGTGACGCCAGGGCGGCGGCGAAGGCCAGCGCCGGACCGGCGGGCAGGATGGCCAGATGATCCAGCAGCCCCCGCCGCACCTGGGTCAGCAGACGCTCGAAGGCGGGGTCGCAAACCGGGATCAGGCCGAGATAGCGCAGCAGCAATCGATTGGCCGTCAGGCGTGCCACCGCCTCGGCCAAGGCATCGGCCGAGCGGAAGGGGCGGGCGCCGGGCCGGGCGGCGGTCAGCAATCCGGCGATGGCGGGGTCGGCCCCGACCGCGCTCAGCACCGCCGCGCCGACGAATGCCGGCTGGACGCCGGGATGGTCGAGCATGCGCAGCAGCAGCGCCACCAGAGCCTCGTCCACCCGGGTGAAGCGGAACCCCGCCGCCAGCTCGGCGAAATCTTGCAGGAAGTCCGCTTCGGCCGGACAGAGGTCGATGGCGCGGCGGGTGCAGGCCAGCGCGTCCGCCGGCCTGCCGGCCTGGCGCATGGTGTCGATGAGATGGCGGTGGGCTTCGGCGTTTCCCGGTGCCCGCGTGATGATCCGCTCGAAGCCGACGGCGGCGGCGTCAAACTGTCCCGACTGGCGCAGACGTCGTCCGCTGGCCAGCATCGCCTCGATGGTCATCCGGGCTTGCCTTCCCAATTGCGCGGGCATGGTAGCAAACAAAAAGGGCGCCCGTAAGGGCGCCCTTTCCGCAGGTTTTGTCCCAAGTGCCCGGGATTATTCCTTTTCCTGGGCCTTGCGCATGGCGGCGCCGAGGATGTCGCCCAGGCTGGCGCCCGAGTCGGACGAACCGTACTCGGCCATGGCCTGCTTCTCTTCCTCGACCTCGCGGGCCTTGACCGACAGCGTGATCTTGCGGGCGGCCTTTTCCAGCGCGGTGACCTTGGCATCGATCTTCTCGCCGACGGCGAAACGCTCGGGGCGCTGCTCGGACCGCTCACGCGACAGTTCACCCTTGCGGATGAAGCCGGTGAGACCGTCCACCGTCACCTCGATGCCGTTGTCGGTGATCTGGGTCACGGTGCAGGTGACCACGTCGCCCTTCTTGATGGCGGACATGGCGTTCTGGAACGGATCGGCCGACAGCTGCTTGATGCCGAGGCTGATGCGCTCCTTCTCGATGTCGACGTCGAGAACCTTGGCCTTGACCACGTCGCCCTTCTTGAAGTCCTGAATGGCGGCCTCGCCGGACTTCTCCCAATCCAGGTCGGACATGTGGACCATGCCGTCGATGTCGCCGGGCAGGCCGACGAACAGGCCGAACTCGGTGATGTTCTTGATCTCGCCCTCGACCTCGGTGCCCTGGGGGAACCGCTCCAGGAAGCCTTCCCACGGGTTGGACATGGTCTGCTTCAGGCCCAGCGAAATGCGGCGCTTCTGCGGATCGACGTCCAGCACCATGACCTCGACCTCCTGGGAGGTGGAGACGATCTTGCCGGGATGAACGTTCTTCTTGGTCCACGACATTTCAGAGACGTGCACCAGACCCTCGACACCGGGCTCCAGCTCGACGAACGCGCCGTAGTCGGTGATGTTGGTGACGCGGCCGGTGTACTTGGCGCTGACCGGGTACTTGGCCTCGACACCCTCCCACGGATCGGCGTCGAGCTGCTTGATGCCCAGGCTGATGCGCTGGGTCTCCGAGTTGAAGCGGATGACCTGGACCCGGACGGTCTGGCCGATGTGCAGCGCCTCGGACGGATGGTTGATGCGCTTCCAGGCGATGTCGGTGACATGCAGCAGGCCATCGACGCCACCGAGATCGACGAACGCGCCGTAATCGGTGATGTTCTTGACCACGCCTTCGAGGATCTGGCCTTCCTTGAGGTTCTCGATCAGCTCGGAGCGCTGCTCGGCGCGGGTCTCTTCGAGAACGGCGCGACGCGACACCACGATGTTGCCGCGCGAGCGGTCCATCTTGAGGATCTGGAACGGCTGCGGCGTGCCCAGCAGCGGCGAGATGTCGCGCACGGGGCGGATATCGACCTGGCTGCCCGGCAGGAACGCCACGGCACCCGACAGATCGACGGTGAAGCCGCCCTTGACGCGGCCGAAGATGATACCGTTGACGCGCTGCTGCGCCTCGAACGACTTCTCCAGCAGGGTCCAGGCTTCCTCGCGCTTGGCCTTCTCGCGCGACAGCACGACCTCGCCGTTGCGGTCCTCGTAGCGTTCGACGAACACGTCGACCTGATCGCCGGCCTTGATCTCGGCGGCACGGCCGGCGGTGGCGAATTCCTTCAGGGGCACGCGGCCCTCGGACTTCAGACCCACGTCGATCACGGCGAAATCGCCGTCGACCTCGACGATGGTGCCCCGGATCACGGAGCCCTCGAACGAGCCCCCGACGCCCAGGGTCTCGTCCAGCAGGGCGGCGAAATCATCGGCCGCCTGCGCGATTGCGGTAGTGGTCATAAACTGAATTTCCTTTCGTATCGTCTGTCTTACCGGCCAGCCGGTTGAATCCGGCGGTCTTGCAAGGTTGAAAAAAACAAACCACCGCCCGGGAGTCCCCCGGACGGCGTCATGCCCATCGGTCTTTCGCTATCGCCGGGGCCGGACGATGTCGAGCGCGGCGGCGAAAGCCTGGTCGGCGTCGAGATCGGAGGTGTCCAGTACGACAGCATCACTCGCCGGAACCAGGGGGGCGACGGATCGGTTGCGATCACGTTCGTCGCGCTCTTGCATGTCGGCGAGGACGGTGCCGTATATAGCCTTCTCGCCCTTTTCCTGCAACTCTTTCAGACGCCGTTCCGCCCGCTTCTCCGCCGAGGCGGTGACGAACAGCTTGGTGTCGGCGGCGGGGCAGACCACGGTGCCGATGTCGCGCCCGTCCAGCACCGCCCCCCGTCCCCCCGGCGGGTGGGAGGCGAAGCGGCGCTGGAACTCCAGCAGGGCGGCGCGTACCCCCGGAATGGCGGCGACCTTCGACGCCGCCTGCGCCGCGGTGTCGCCGCGCAGGTCGGGAGCGTTCAGCGCCGTCGGCTCCAGCGCCAGCGCGGCAGCCTCGGCCAGGGCGGCATCGGCCGGATCACCGCCGTCGCGGGTGATGGTCATGCCGACGGCGCGATAGATCAGGCCGGTGTCAAGGTAGTCGAAGCCCAACTCGGCGGCGAGGCGCCGCGCCAGGGTCCCCTTGCCGGCGGCCGCCGGCCCGTCGATGGCGATGATGATGGTCATGACGACAAGTCCCTTAATACCAAATCCCGCAGATCGGAACCGATCAGCGGCGCCCTCAAGCGGCGGGCGGGTTTCTCCGAAACCCTGGCCTTCCGCGGCATAAGCCGCGCGTCGCCTTGCTCCTAACCAAATCCCGATGAGTTCCTCTCATCGGGATTTAGTATTATTCGCCCGAGGCTTCGATCTTGCTCCCCAGGCCGTTCATCAGGGCGACGAAGCCGGGGAAGCTGGTGTCGATGGCCTCGGCGTCGTCCACCGTCACCGCGCGGCCGGAAGCCATGCCCATCACCAGGAAGGACATGGCGATGCGGTGGTCGAAATGGGTGGCGATGGTGGCGCCGCCCAGGGGTGGGCGGCCGGTGCCGTGGACGATGAGGGCGTCCTTTTCCTCCTCGACGGCGACGCCGCAGGCGGCGAGGCCGCGGGCCATCGCCCCCAGCCGGTCGCTTTCCTTGACCCGCAGTTCGCCCAACCCGCGCATGCGGGTGGTGCCGTCGGCGAAGGCGGCGGCCACCGCCAGAATGGGGTATTCGTCGATCATCGACGGCGCCCGCTCGGCCGGCACGTCGATGCCCTTCAGCCGCGAGGCCCGGATCACCAGATCGGCCACCGGCTCGCCCGCCTGATCGCGGCGGCGCTCGAAACCGATGTCGGCGCCCATCTCCAGCAGGGTCTGATAGAGGCCGGCGCGCAGCGGGTTGATGCCGATGTCGGGCAGCCGGATCTCCGAACCTTCGACCAGCAGCGCCGCCACCGCCGGAAAGGCGGCGGAGGAGGGGTCGGCGGGGACCACCATCGGCCGCCCGGTCAGTTCGGGAAAACCGGTGACGCTGATGGCCCGTCCGCCGCCCTCGGCCGGTTCGACCCGGATGGTGGCGCCGAAATTGCGCAGCATCAGTTCGGTATGGTCGCGGGTGGCTTCGCGCTCGATCACCGTGGTTTCGCCGGGGGTGTTGAGCCCGGCCAGCAGAATCGCCGACTTGACCTGGGCCGAGGCCACCGGCAACTCATAGCTGATCGGCATCGGCCGGGCGGTTCCCACCACCGTCGCCGGCAGGCGGCCGCCGTCGCGGGTGATGAAACCGGCGCCCATGCGGCCCAGCGGCTCGGTCACCCGGCGCATGGGCCGCGAGCGTAGCGAAGCATCGCCGGTGAAGATGGTGGTGAAGGGATGACTGGCCACCAGCCCCATCAGCAGACGGGCGCCGGTGCCGGAATTGCCCATGTCGAGGACGTCGGCCGGTTCCATCAGCCCGCCGACGCCGCGGCCGAACAGGCGCCAGCTGCCATCGGCGCGGCGCTCGACCTCGGCGCCCAGCGCGCGCATGCAGGCGGCGGTGCGCAGCACGTCGTCGCCTTCCAGCAAGCCCGTCACCACGCTTTCGCCCACGGCCAGGGCACCCAGCATGAGCGCGCGGTGCGAGATGGACTTGTCGCCGGGAACCCGTGCCGAGCCGGCGAGCGCCGGGGCGCGACTGGAAATCAGCGGTTTCGCCATGACATCTCCCAATATGCGGCCTTAATCCCCGTGCGGGACCGCGCGAAGCTCTACCATAGCCGGCATCGACGTGGTAGACCCGCATTCCATGCTGCACCGCGGACGAATTTTTCGTTTTGACAGCGGGTGGGGAACATGGCAAATGGCCCCAAGACACAAGGCGCGAACCGATGCATTTGAGGAGGACCGAAGGTGGCTAAGCCGGAATGGGGACAGAAGCGCACCTGCCATAGTTGCGGCTGCCGTTTCTACGACCTGACGCGCACTCCCATCCTTTGCCCCAAATGCGGGGCGACGGTGGAACCCGACTTGCCGTTCAAGGTTCGGCGTGGCGGTGGTGGCGGCGGCAGTTCGGCCCCGGTCGAACCCAAGGTGGTTGTGCCGGTGGCGGTCGATCCCGAGGTCGTCGACATCGAGGTTGATGGTCTGGTCGTGGTCGAGGACGACGAGGAAGTCATCGGCGCCGAGGACGAGGCCGCCGAGGATGACGAGAGCGGCCTGATCGAGGACGCGTCCGACCTGGGTGAGGACGATGACGACATGGCCGAGGTGATGGAGCACATGGACGAGGAAATCGAAGACGAGGTCTGACGGTTCCACCTTGGCCGGGGGGCGAATTTTTCGCTTGCAACGCCTCCCCGGAATCCATAAGGTCCGCCTCCACCGGCGGGGGCCCAAAGCCCGCCGAAGAACGTTTCCGGGGCCATAGCTCAGTTGGGAGAGCGCTTGAATGGCATTCAAGAGGTCGTCGGTTCGATTCCGTCTGGCTCCACCAATAAAAACAAGGGCTTAGCTAGAAATAGCTAAGCCCTTTTTCTTTGCGGAAACCCGCCCAGCAACCACCCAGCAACCACGGGGGATAGAGGGGCTTCGGCGAGGATGGGAAAGGAGAGAACGAGGAGACAACCTCAATTCTCGGCGATACCGTCCAGCAGTTCCTCTCGGGCGCGACGCTCGTACTCTAGGAGTTTCGCTTCCAGCTCTTCCACCCGGTGCATCTGGTTTCGGAAGTGGTTGTGGTTGGTTTGGGCCCTCTCGTTGGCTTCGTTAAGCTGGCGCTCAAGGTCGTCGATTACGTCGTCAAAATCAGCCTGAGATCGAGCGGATAATTCGTCTTTCAGTCCCTTGATGCGGCGCCTGAGATCACGGGCTTTCCGCTTGTGCATTTCCGCCTCTGCGGCCTGCTCTGCTGAGGACCGCAATTCGTTGGCGGCTTCCATCGATAGCACCGAAAAATTGGGCAGGATGCCGCGCACCATCTTTTGATCAGTACGTCGCGGCGGCCTCAGCCACGCAACTGTCTCTTCTCCATCGACGATTTCAATCGCACAACCCAGGAAGCAGCAGGCCAACGCTAATCGGCGTGCGATGCGTCGATATTCCCGCTTTTCAACCCGATGTGTGAAAGACACAGTCAAGTGTGACGGCTTCCTCCGCGTGATGCGTGCGCAAGGCATTTTCCATGCAAAGATCGCCAATTCACCGTTCGCGATAGCCATGTCCAGGTATGGAACTGGGCTCTTAGCCAGATCGTCAAGCTCGACGCGTTTCATCTTGCCCCCCTTTCGTCTTGGGGCAGTGTGTCAAATGCACCCTTAGATAACAATAGTGCGGACATTTCACGATTCAGCCGATGCCTTCAACCTCTGCACCACGCTCACCCCTACCCTGTGTTTAGCCGCGATTTTCCTCATCCCCATGGTCCCGGCCCTCAGGTCGCTCAGGACGGCCTGCTCCGTTGCCGCCGCTGTCGTGGGCCTGCCGAGGCGTTTCCCCTGGCTCCGCGCCCGCGCCAAGCCCGCCTGCACCCGCTCCCTGATCATGGCGCGCTCGAACTCAGCAAAGACGCCCAGCATCTGGAACATTGCCTTCCCGCTGGGCGTCGTGGTGTCGATTCCCTGCTGGTGCAGGTAGAGGTCCACACCGTTGGCGTGAAGATCGGCCAGGAATTGGACGAGGTGCTGGAGGCTGCGGCCCAGCCGGTCCACCGACCACGCCATCACCACATCGATTCGGCGGCGGGCGGCATCGCGACAGAGGCGGTCAAACTCCGGCCGCTTGTCCCGCCCCTTGGCGCCGCTGATTCCCGCATCCTCATAGGTGCCGACGATGGTCCATCCGCACCGGTCGGCCATGGCCACCAGTTCGAGCCGCTGGTTCTCGGTGGTCTGGCCGTTGGTGCTGACCCGAAGATACAGGGCCGCTCGCCGACCGGCCTTTCCGGCCATGCTCAATACTCCTCGGCCAGCATGATGGTGAGGACCCGCCGGGTGACAGCCGGGTCCGAGGGATCGGGCGAGGCGTATTCCATGGCGAGGTCGTAGGCGTCAATCTTCCAGAACACCCGCCGCCCCCGGACGGTCAGGGCGCCCATGTCGTGTTCGCCGTAGGGATCGTTGTTTTCGCCGAAAGAGTCGAACCCGGCGATGGCACGAAGCAGTTCGAACACCGCTTCATGTCCCAGTGCCTTGATGCCGGGGGTCATGACGATCAGTCCGCCGGTTCGGGTTTTGCGCAGTCGGTCATTGAGCATGCGGATACGTTCGCGCTTGGCGATTTTCATGGTGGTGCTCCTGGTGAGTGGGAAAAATGTCAGCCGGGCGGCAAGGCCGGGAAATCAGCGGCATCCCGCACCCATTGTTCGAAGGCAGGCCGCTCCGCTTCGGGCAATGCCCGCCAGTAGGCGCAGCGGATCGGTGTCCATTTGCCGCGCTTGCGGATCGGTGAGGGTCTGTCGGCGGCGGCGGATTCGGCGACCATCTCGCCGCCCCAACAGGTCAGGCGTTGGCCCGGACGGTCGTCGTCCAGAATGGTGACGCCCTCGCCAATCTGGGTGGCGCGATCACCGATGGCGTCTTCGACTTGGCTCTGGGTGCAGCGGGACAGGATGGCGCCGCGCAAATTGGCCCGGCAAAAATCCGCCCCCCGGTAGCTGGCGCCGTCGAAATCAGCCCCGGCCAGTTCCGCCGCCGACAGATCGGCTCCGTCGAGGTGAGCCAGCATGAAGCAGGCGCGGTTCAGTCTCGCGTTGGCGAACGAGGCTTGCGGGGCATGGCAGCGGAAGAACGAGGCGCCGTCGCCATCGCAGCCACCCAGCCTCGACCGGCCCAGGTCGGAATCATCGAAACGGGCGCCGGTGATCCGGGCGCCATCCAGCGAGACCGAGCGCAGGTCACACAATTCCAGCCGAGCCCGCGCCATCTCGGCCCCATCGAGAACGCAGCCGCGCAGATCGCGATTGATCAGCACCGCCCGGCTGCCGTTCTGCCCCTTCGACTCCAGCCATTGCCGATGATTGGCCAGGAGGACGGCAAGCTCCTCCGCTGTTACCGGGATGGGTTCCGGCAGCAAGGGGCTGCGGTCCATCGGGGGCGTGAAGTCTGGGGGCAAGGCGGTGCCCTCCTGTCACAGAGGCAGAAAAGTCGGCATCCCGACCGTCCGTGCGGGCGGTTCGGTTCTCAATTGCGGGTTTTCGAGGGGAAGTTCGGCTGGAACATCGCCGTCCAGGCGTTGTCCAGGCCGGGAAGGCTCATCGACCGGTTGGCGGCACGTGGGGTGGCGGCGAAGGTGCTATATGGCTTGTCTGGCCTTCCGCCGGGCCAGACGGCCTATGGGCTCAGCCGGGCATGGTTTCCAGAATGGTAGCAATGCGGGCGAAACCTCCCCGCCACCGTCTGCGGTCACGGAACCGCTCCAGCCTGCGGCAAACCGTTACGATCAGGGGCGATTCCGGCTGGTGCATGGCGAGCATGTCCAGGATGGTGAAGAAGTTGGCGGCATCGGCGGCCTGATCGATGAACGGCTCGTCCAGCCAACCGGCGGTGATGTCGCACCACACGGCGTCCTGCTCGGGCGTCACCAGGATGTTGTGTCCGTGGGGGAAATCGCCAATGGCGAGGCCGGTGTCGTGGATTGCTGCCAGCTTACCAGCCAAGGCCGCCAGCACGGTCACAGCCTTGCTGTCGGTCCAGCCCCGGCGCCACCGCCCCGGAGTCAGCATCTTGTTCAGCGGCTGGCCGTCAATGTAGTCGAAAACCAGGAACGGAATGCTTCGGCGACCTCGTTGCCACACGCCCATGTGGTGATAGGTCGGCACCGCCCCGGTATGAGCCAGCCGGTCATAGGTCGCGGCGACGTGCCCGACTTGATCGGCATGCTGACCGTCCATGGACCGGTAGAACTTCACCCGGCGGATGACACCGCTGAATTCCTCGTGGGCCAAGTAGCTGGTGCCCTCCCAGCCATGGCCAAGGCGGCGCAATAGCCGGTAGCCGCACACCACGGTGCCGCAGCCCAGCCGGAAGGCTGGCATTGGGTTTGGTTCGCTCATTCGGTCTTTCGGGAAGGGGGTGGCGAAGGCCGCTGAACGCCTGTGGGCGTTGGGTTTGGGGCTGTTGACGGCGGGATAGCGCCCCACGGCCACCCGCATTCAACTTATAGATGTTGATGCGCAATGTCAAGTCGTCGTCCGGAGGCACAGCGGTTCTCAGTATGGGCTTGCGCGGGGGTATGAGGTTTCGGGACGGCGGTGAGCTGTGGGGTTGGGCGGCTCAAGGTGGCTGCGGGGGCGGCATTCCGGTTCGTATTGTTCGCAAGAGGCTTCCCCAGGATGGGAAGACGAAGTAGGTGGTGATGGTGCGAATGTGCTCGAAGAGGCGCATTTTGGCGCCGACTTTCTGGCGGCCTTCCTGCCATGAGCCTTCGACGAGGTCGC
>CAIUSV010000027.1 GCA_903901915.1 uncultured Rhodospirillaceae bacterium
CGACAAGATCGCCGCCGGCTCCAGCGACAGCGAGCGCATGGCCAACGCCATCGCCGCCGCCATGGAGCAGCAATCGGCGGCGGTGCGGGAAATCCGCGCCTCGGTCGAGGACCTGTCGCGCATCGGTGAAACCAACGCGTCCGCCACCGAGGAGGTCACCGCCACCATGGTCGAACTTTCGCGTCTTGCCGACCAGACCCGGGCCGAAGTCGAACGCTTCCGCTTCTAGCCCGGAAAGACAGGCCAGGGATCGCGGGTGGCCACCCCGCCGCCGTCCCCGCCCCATGGAGGACAAGCGATGAAGGTTCTGATTTTCGACGTGGCCGACCGGTCCTACGCCCTGCCCGCCGACCTCGTCCGAGAGGTCGAGCAGCCCATGCCGGTCACGCCGCTGCCGTTCGTGCCCGATTATGTCGAGGGCCTCACCGCATCGGGCGGGCGGGTTCTGCCCCAGATCGATCTGGCGCGGCGACTGGGGCGTGCCGCGCCGGGGGAGGCGCCGGGTGAATTGCTGGTGGTTTGCGCCCCTGCCGGCGACATCGTGCTGCGCATTGGCCGTGCCCGCCGAATGGCTGACGTGCCCGACTCCGAGCTGACGGCGGTGGGCGATGGACCGGCGGAGGAAACATCACCCGCCGGCACCATGGCCGCGGCGGAGTTCCTGTGGGACGACAGGCCGGTCCTGTTGCTACGCGCCGACGCCCTGGGTATCGAAGGCGTATCGCCGGCGGCCCCCGCCGCCGGAGCGGAAGGTCCCACCGCATTGCTGGGCGATTTGGGGTCTGGCCCGATGGTGGAACGGCGCGGTATCGGCACCGCCGTCATGGTGGTCGAGGCCGGCGGTGAATCTTATGCCTTTCCGCTGGAAAGCGTGTCCGAGGTCTACGCGGATCCGGCGCTGACCCCGATTCCCAACACGCCGGACATCGTCGCCGGCATCTCGGTGTTGCGCGGCTCGCCCCGGCTGGTGGTGTCGTTGGCCCGCCTGCTGGGGCTGCCCGCCGATCCGAATGAATCCGCCATGGTCGCCGCCATCGCCGCCGGGCGACCCCTGGTGTTCCAATGCACCCGGCTGGTCGGCATTCGGCGCTATGCCGACACCGCGCGCGAATCCGCCGGAGACCGAACCGGCTGCGTCGACAGCTACCTGATCGACGGCGACGGCACCGTCACCGGACTGTTGGCGCTCGACGGGCTGGTGCCGCAAGACCGGGGCGAACGCCTGGACGCCCTGTTGCCCCGGGCGAAGGAGATGGAAAACGATCGCCGCCACGCCGCCAACGACGTCCGCCGCATGCTGTTGATCGGAACCGGTCCCCACACCTGTGCCATCGACATCGGCAGGGTCGATCGCATCGCCGGCTTCTCGCCGATGGTCGAAACCCCCGATGACGGTGGCCCGGCCGTCGGCATGACCGATATCGGCGGGGCGGTGCTTCCGGTCGCCGATCTGGGCGCCGCGTTCGGATCGCCATCCACGGTTGCCGCCACCGCCTATGTGGTGGTCCGGACCAGCCGGGCAGACGGGTTCGGGCTGTGGGCCTTGCCGGTCGAGCGGCTGGAGCGGCTGGCGGACGTGCCGGTGGCCTCGATCCGCGGCGGTAACGCCGCCACCGGATTGATCGCCGGCGTCGGCCGGGTGGGAGAACGGTTGATCACCATCCTCGACGTCGATGGACTGGAGAGCCTCGCCCCTGCCGCACCGCCCCAGGAGATGGTCGCCTGATGCGCCCGATCCGCCTGCTGGTGGTTGACGATTCCGCCTTCATGCGGCTGGCCATCCGCAAGATGGTCGCCGGCGACGGCGAGATCGAGGTGGTGGGCGAGGCGAGGAACGGCGTCGCCGCCGTCAACATGGTCCGCCAGTTGAAACCCGACGTCATCACCATGGACGTGGAAATGCCCGACCTGGACGGCGTCGGGGCGACGCGGGCGATCATGCGGGAACGGCCGACCCCGGTCATCATGCTGTCCAGCCTGACCCAGCAGGGTGCCCAGACCACGGTCGACGCCCTGACCGCCGGAGCCGTGGATTTCATCTCCAAATCCTCGTCCTTCGTCCAACTGGACATCGTCCAGATCGACCGCGAACTGCGCGAGAAGATCAAGTACTGGGGCCGCCATCCCATGCTGCCCTCGACCCGGAAGGCCCTGGCGGACGCCGCCCCCCAGACCGTCGGCGGCCGGCGGGCCGGTATCGCGCCGAAAAAGGTGGACATGGTGGTGGTCGGCGTTTCCACCGGCGGCCCCAAGATGTTCCCGACCTTGCTGAAGGCCTGCGGCCGGCTGGGGTGTCCGATGGTGGTGGCCCAGCACATGCCGCCGCTCTACACCGCCAGCTTCGCCCAGCACCTGCAACACGACACCGGGCTGGATGTGCGCGAGGGCGTGGACGGCATGGCGCTGGCGGAAGGCAGCGTCACCATCATCCCCGGCGGCCGGGACGGACTGATCGGCCACGGCATCGGCGGCAGGAAGGTCTTCAACACCCGCACGGTAACCGAGGCCACCATTCATCCCAACGCCGACGTGCTGTTCGAGTCGGTCTTGCGCGTCTGCGAGACACCGTTGGCGGTGCTGTTGACCGGAATGGGCAGCGACGGAACCGTCGGCGCCCGGAAATTCGCCGAACGGGGACTGCCGGTGGTGGTGCAGACCCCCGGCTCGTGCGTCGTCGGCGGCATGCCGCAATCGGCCATCGACGCCGGGGCGGCGTCGCATGTGCTCTCGCTTGAAGACATTGGCGCCAGGCTCAAGGACTGGACCAATCGATAGGGTTGGCTTTCCAACAAGGAGAATGACAATGGCCGTGACGGTTCTGGTGGTGGACGATTCATTCATGATGCGCACGCTGGTCGCCAACATCGTCAAATCCGATCCGGATCTCAGCGTGGTGGGTGATGCCGAAAACGGCAAGATCGGCTGCGCCAAGGTGGCGAGTCTTACCCCCGACGTCGTGCTGCTCGACATCGAGATGCCCGAGATGGACGGGCTGGAGGCGCTGAAGCGGATCAAGCTGTCCTCCAAGTCCAAGGTCATCATCTTGTCCTCGGTCGCCCAGGTGGGGTCGCCCCAGGCGATGGAAGCCCGCCGCCTGGGCGCCTTCGACGTCATCGCCAAGCCGTCGGGCGCCATGAGCCTGGACATCAAGGAAAAGCGGGGCAGCGAAATCGTCAAGGCGGTGCGCAAGGCCGCCGGCCTGCCCTGATCGCCTGAGTCCAACCGCCCTAGCGGAGAACGCTTACCATGTCGGATGAGGATTTGGCGGAAACGCTGTGGCGTGAATTCGCGGTCGAGACCGAGGAGCATTTCGAGATCATCGAACCGCTTCTGGTCGCCGCCGAAACACAAGCCATCGCGACGGGCGACATCGCCCAATTGTTCCGCTCGTTCCACTCGGTCAAGGGACTGTCGCGCGCCATGGACATGCGCGGCATGGAGGAGGTGGCGCACAACGCCGAGAATCTGCTTGGACTGGTGCGCGACGGAACGACACCGCTGGATGGCGAAGCCGCCGCCCTGCTGCTGGAAGCCGTGGACGCGCTCAAGGGCCTGCGCGAGACCGCCCTGACCGAGCGAAGCAACGCCAGCCCCCCCGACGGCCTGATCGGGCGCCTGGAACAGGTCCACGCCGCCCGCGCCGGCCATCCGGCATCGCCCGCGCCGACGACACCGGCACCCGCGCCCCCGCCGTCACCGGAACCGCGGCCCCAATCCGCGACCGAGGCGCCCGCCCTCGGCCCCGATCCCGACATGCTGCGATTCTACGGCGAGATGATCGAGCAACATCTGCCCGCCATCACCAGCATGGCCACCGTCAAGATCACCGAGGCCAGTGCCCGCGACGCCGCCCGCGAAGGCATCGAAGCCCTGCTGCACGCCACCGGGGTAATGGGATTCGAGGGGCTGGCGGAAAGCCTGGAAATCCTGCGGACCCTGCTGGGTGGCGAACCCAATGACGACGTCCGCTTCCGCGTCACCGACGCGCTGGGGCACATCCGGTCCGAGATCGAGCTGATCGAGCGCGAGTTGCACGCCGAGATCGCCGGTCCGGCATTGGCCGACCGCCTGAGCGAAGCGCTCCAGGCGGAAGTCCACGCCATCGTCGACGGCATCATGGATGTGCTTTCCCGCTTCGCCGGCGGCGAGGCGCGCTCCGCCGAAAGCGACGAGGGATTGGCGGCCGAGCTGGCCGGACTGACCCGGACCGCCTGCACCTTCTTCCTGTTCCTCAAGCTGCAACAGGCATCGCGACTGATGCTGATGGTCGAGGACATCTTCACCCGCGTCGCCGGCCACGAGATGTACCTGTATCCCGAACTGCTGGTGCTGACCCGCGAGGTGGCCGCGCTGCTGACCGAGGTCGCCGACGGACTGGGCCATTGGAGCGACCTGGACGAATCGACCGTCGGCCAGATCCTGGACCGTTTCCGTCAGGCGCTGCTGGTCGGTTCCAAGGAAGGGGCCGGCGCCGACCCGGTCTCGGCGTTGAAGCGGGTGCTGAACGATTACGACATCGGTGTCGAACTGGTGGAAATCCTCTCGGCCGAAAACATCCAGGACATGATCGCGGCGGTCCGGGGGGGGCGCAGCAACATCTACGAGATCATGGCCCACCTGGAAGGCGACGAGCAGATGACGCTGGCCTTCGTCGAATGGGTCAGCCACGACGCCACGGCAATCACCAACCGCACCGTGATCGTCGATGGCAAGACCTGGTTCGAGTTCCTGATCGTCTCGCACCTCGACACCGCCCAGATCGAGGCCCGGGTTGCCGCGATCAACCCCGACGGCCAGAACATCCGGGTACGGTCCTGCGCCGCCAAGGCGGCGGCGGCCTCCGCCATCTCGACTCCCGCGGGCGGCGGCCGCAAGCCGCCCGAAGGCAAGACCGCCGGTGGCGGGGCCCAGGCCAAGGGCAGCAACGTACTTCGCGTGCGGGGCGAGACCGTCGATCAGCTGATGGCCCAGGTCGGGGAAATGGTCACCATCGGCAACATGCTGAAGGCCACCGTCAGCGGCGGCGAGATCGAGGGTGCACTGGCGCGGCTGCGGGCCATGGCCTGTCACGACAATCCACAGGATGTGCGTGCCCTGACGGTCATCGAAGGCGCCCTGCGCGCCATCCTGAGCGCCAGCGACAATTTCGGCGGGGCGGTGGAGCGATTGCAGGACGCCACCCTGGAACTGCGCGTGGTTCCCATCGACACGCTGTTCAGCCGCTTTTCCCGGGTGATGCGCGACATCGCCCAGGCCAAGGGCAAGCAGGTGCGCCTGGAGACCGAGGGCGCGGAGGTCCGCATCGACAAGGGCATGGTCGATCTGCTGCTCGATCCGTTGATGCACATGGTCCGCAACGCCGTCGATCATGGCGTGGAAATGCCCGACGAGCGTGAAAAGGCCGGCAAGTCCCCGGTGGCGCGGGTCCGGCTGTCGGCCGTCAGCCGCGGCAACCGGGTGGAAATCGAGGTGTCCGACGACGGCAAGGGCCTCGACGTCGAGCGCATCCGGGCCAAGGCCATCGATCGTGGGCTGGTCGGCGCAGCCGAGGCGGCGCGGCTGTCGACGCGCCAAGTGACCGGGTTCATCTTCGCACCGGGCTTTTCCACCGCCGAGCAAGTGACGGAGACATCGGGCCGCGGCGTCGGCATGGACGTGGTGCGCACCAACATTCTGCGCCTCGGCGGTACCATCGAGGTGGACACCCGGCCGGGGGAAGGCTCGACCATCACCTTGCAACTGCCGCTGTCGGCGGCGATCCAGCGGGTGTTGATGGTCGAGGCCGCAGGCAAGATGCTGGCCATTCCCGAACGTTTCCTGGCCGAGGTCCACGACGCGGCGGCAAACGACATCCAACTGGTACGCGGTCGCCCCGCCATCGTGCTGCGCGACGAGTTCCTGCCGATCTTCCACCTTACCGACCTGCTGGGGTTCCGTCGCGCGGGCGGCGACGATCCGGTGGGGCGCCGATCCATCGTCGTGCTGGCCAACGGCCGGCACCGCATCGGGGTCGAGGTCGACCGGCTGCACCGCCGCCAGGAACTGTTCGTCAAGGAGATCCACCCCTCGTTGGCGGCCATTCCCGGCGTGGGCGGCGCCTCCATCGCCGGAGACGGCAAGGTGGTGCTGATCGTCGATGGCGACGATCTGTTCCGCTTGGCGCAGTCCAGCCCGGCAGCGACCGCCATCATCCATTGAGACCGCAGGAACACCGGGGCATGACCAGCTACCTCCACCTTCACGCCGGACACTACGATCTGCTGATCGATATCGCCCGGGTGCGCGAGGTTCTCGTGCTGGATGACGCCACCGTCGTCGGGAATGGCGACAGCCACCGGGCATGGCGCGACGAGATTCTGCCAGTGCGGGATCTGACCGCCACCCTCGGCGGCCCGCCGCGCCGCCGCCCGGCGGCGGTGGTGCTTGATGACGGCCTGGGCGGGCATGTCTTCCTGGAGGTGGACGGCATTGGCCGGGTAATGGCGATGGAGGACCGCCAGTTCCAACCCTTGCCGCCGCTGACCGGCCCCGCCGAGGCCGCCTTCGATGGCTTCACCATGGCCGGAGGTCTTGGCCGGGGCATGCTGCGGCTGCGTCTCGACGCCGTCCTGGCCGAGGCACGGCCTTGACGCTATCGCCTTCCACCGCCTTGAGTGAACGGCTAGAGCAATTGCGCACCATCTTGCAACAGCAATCGGCACCCTTTCCGACCGCCCCGGTGTCGGCGCAGCAATCCCCGCCGCCGGTTTCGGCCGCTTCGGCGGATATCGTCCATTGGCTGGCCGGCGAGGTGCGGCGGCGGGCGGGAATCGCGGTCAACGATTCGGTCCGCGCCAAGCTCGACAAGATCACCACCAAGCTGGCGCCCGGCGAGTTGCCCGGCTGGGCGGAACGTCTGGCGGCGACCGGCGACGACCATCCCGAATGGCTATCGCTGGTGGAGACCCTCACCGTCCACGAAACCTATTTCCTCCGTGATCCCGGCCAGTACGACTTCGTGCGCCGAGCGGGACTGGCCGACATCATCGCCGGACAGAAGAACGTACCCAACCCGTCACTACGGCTGTGGTCGGCGGCGTGTTCCACCGGCGAGGAAGCCTATTCCCTGGCAATCCTCGCCCTGGAAGCGCTGGAGGACGCGGGCGAGGCGGAAATCGACGACCGGGGCCGCATCCACTTGCGACGCAACTGGACGGTCAATGTGCTGGGTTCGGACCTGTCACGCCAGGCGGTTCGTGCCGCCGAGACCGCCGTCTACCACACATTCGGACTGGGGGCGTTTCGCGGCCTGCCGCAAAGCTACTGGCGCTTCTTCGAGCCGGTCGAAATCAGCGGTGCCGGAGCGCCGCCGGATGGCGGCAAGTCGTGGCGAATCCTGTCGCAGATCCGCCGACTCGTCAGCTTCCGCCAGTTCAATCTGATGAGCCCGGAGGCACCGGCCAAGGATCTCGACGTGGTGTTTTGCCGCAACGTCCTCATCTACTTCGACCAGCCCGGCAAACGGCATGTGTTCAAATTAATCCACCGGGCGCTGAAGAATGGGCGTCTGGCGGTGTTCGGCCCCACCGACATTCCCGACCCGCCGGAAATGTTCAAGGCCCAGTGGGGAACCGCCACCGTGATCTACCGCAAGAATTGAGGCGACCCGATGATCGAAAAAGCCCAATCCGCACCAATCCGGACACTGCTGGTCGAGGATGATCCGGTTTTCGCTGGCGTCGTCATGGCGACACTGAGCATTCAAGAGACCCACGAATTCCATTGCCGCCACGCCACCACCTTGGCCGAGGCGCGGACCATTCTTGCCGACGAGAAGATCGACGGCGTGCTGGCCGACCTGGATCTTCCCGATTCCAGCGGCCTCGACACTCTGACCGCCTTGTTGGCCGTCCGCCGGCTGCCCATCGTCGTCATCACCGGCAGCGACTATGTCGCGCTGGCCCGCCAGTCCCTGGAGGCGGGGGCGCAGGACTATCTGGTCAAGGGCGACGACCGTGGACGCCATGTGGCGCGCGCCCTGGTTCACGCCATCGAACGCCACCGGCAACTGAAGACGTTGGCGTTCAGCGAACAGCGCTTCCGCGACTTCGCCGAGGTCAGCAGCGATTGGCTGTGGGAAATCGACGCCGATTTCCGCTTCGCCTGGATTTCGGACAACGTGCGCGACGTGCTGGGTATCGATCCCATCGGCATGATCGGCCGGCGTTTCGTCGATACCATCGGCTCCGATCAGGACGCCGACAAGGTCATGGCGCTGTCTGAACGCCTGCAAGCCCGTGAACCGTTCCGCAACGTCACGTTCCGGCCGGCGGAGGCGCCGGAGCGCCAGATCCGCGCCAGCGGCAAGCCGGCGTTCTCGCCCTCGGGCAGGTTCCTCGGCTATCGCGGCGCCAGTTCCGACGTGTCCCAGGAAATGGAGTCCCAGGCATTCGCCGCCCGCACCCTTTCCGTGCTGCTGGGGTCCCTCGCCGCCTTCCCCAACGGCATCATGATCTTCGACGACCGCGATTGCCTGGTCTCGGCCAACGAGCGCGCCGGCCAGCTGATGCCGTCATGGATCGGGCACTTGTTGCCCGGACGGTCCTTTATCGAGATCCTGGGCGCCGCCGCGTCGGGCGGCGGCTTTTCCAACGCCCAGGGCCGCGTCGATGACTGGCTGGACGACTGGCGCCGGCACAAGGCGCGGGAACCGGGAACCCTATCCGAACCGACCAGCGCCGGAGCGACGCTCTATTTCCACCAATACCTCACCGAAACCGGCGGGATGCTGCGCATCGTCCGCTACGAGCGGGGAGCCGGACCGGATTACGACATCTGAACGCCGCGATCAGCAAGATATGGTCCGAGCGGCGTCGGCGACCGGCGGCAGTGGGATTTCAAACCAGAACACCGTGCCGCCGCCGGCACCGTCGAAAAAACCGATCGCCCCGCCCATCAATTCGACCAGATGACGGCAAATGGCCAGTCCCAGCCCGGCACCGCCGAAGCGACGGGTATAGGAGCCGTCGGCCTGGGTGAACTTGAGAAACAGCTTCGGCTTGATCGCGTCGGGGATACCGACGCCGGTATCGGCGATCTCGAAGCGCAGCGTCGCCGGGGTCTGGGATACGGCGATGCGAATCCGGCCCTGCTCGGTGAACTTGATGGCGTTGCCGACCAGATTGAACAGGATCTGACGGACACGGGCGCAATCGCCCAGATGGCGGGCACCGGGGGGCAAGGCCACCGTGGCCGTCAGGTCCAGGCGCTTGCGGGCGGCGCGGGGAGCCAGCACCTCGCAGACCTCGTCAACCAGTCCGGCGACGCTGAACGGGCGAAGGTCCAGTTCCAGCCGGCATTCCTCCAACAGCGAGACGTCGAACATCGCCTCGATGATGGACAGCAGCGATTCCGCCTGTTCGCGGATGCCGCCGGCATAGTCGCGCTGTTCGTCATCGAGGTGGGTGTCTTCCAGCAGGTTGCCCAGCCCGATCACCCCGTTAAGAGGCGTCCGCAGTTCGTGGCTCATGGTCGCCAGGAATTCCGACTTGGCCTTGTTGGCCGCCTCGGATTCCAGATGCAGGCGCGACAAGATGGCAACGGCCTGTTCCTCGCGCGCGAGAAGACGGGCGATCCAGAAGGTCAGCGCCGACAGCAGAATCGCCAAGGCCGCCGTCCCGGTGGCGATGAACCCGGAGGTCCGGGTCCACGCCGCCAGAATCAGGTTGCCCGGAACCGTCGCCGAAACCACCAGCGGGTATTCGTTGACGCGGCGGATTGCCACCACCCGCAGACCGGCCTGCCCAGGAAGGCTCAGCGGCGGTTCGCTGGTGGTTAGTTCACCGGCGTCGCGGTCATTGAGAATGGTACGAAACGCCAGCGAACCGGCAAACGACTTGCCGACCAGATCGTCGTTGTGGGGAAAGCGGCCAAGCAGGGCGCCGTCGCGGCGGAACAGGGCGATGGCGCTGTCACCGCCCATGCTGACGGCACGATAGAACTCCTCGAAGAAGCTGCTCTCGATGCCGGTCAACACCAGGCCGATGGTGACACCCTGGGGGTCCTTGATCTTGCGGGTGAGATAGAAGGTCCAGCGACCGGTACCGCGGTTGCGCACCGGCACGCTGAGAAACATCGCGAGGTTGGGATCGGTGAAGTGAATCTTGAAATAATCGCGATCCGCCAGATTGATGGGCGGCGGTGGCCAGGAACGGGTGAAATTGATGACGTCACCGTTGTTGGCGACAATGGTCGCCACGTCGATCTGCGGCACCGCCGACGCCTTGTCGCTGAGCATGTCGAAAATGGCGCGGCTGCCCATTCGCGCCCGCAGGTCGGCTTCGTCTCGAATATCCAGTTCGGCGACCCGGTCGGTAACCGCCTTCAGCACCAGATCGGCGGCCTTGACCGAATGCAGCGCATGCTCCGACAGCACCCGCGAGAAATTGGCGAGGTTGTGTTGCCCCTCCTCAAGCGCGGCCTCGCGGCTTCGCCAAATTTGAACCGCCGATACCGCGACCATCACGACGATGAAGAGATGACCGACCAGAACCACCAGACGGCTGCGACGAATGGTCACGGGCCGCGCCCCCCACGGCTGAGCCGGTCCACCGCGGCGTTAAGGTCGGCGGCGCGAATCGGCTTGGTCAGCAGTTCATTCAATCCGGCCTGAAGATAGGCGGCCCGGTTCTCGGTCAGGGCGTCGGCGGTAAGGCCGATGATCGGGATGCCCCCCCCCGGCGGCGGCAAGGCCCGGATCGCCCGCGTGGCCTCGGGGCCGTCCATCACCGGCATCTGCATGTCCATGAACACCAGATCGAAATCCTCGGCGGCGACGGCATCGACCGCCCGCCGGCCGTCCTCCACCGCAGTGACGAGGTGGCCGGCGCGACGCAGCATGCCGCCGATCACTTGGCGATTGACCTCGTCGTCGTCGGCGATGAGAACCCGCCGACCCGTCTTGCCCGTCGTCTTCACCGAAGTCCCGGAGTCGGCATGGATGTTGACCGGGGGCAACGGAGTGGCCTCGAACGGAATACGAATCCAGAAGGTCGCCCCGGCGCCCTCGACGCTTTCCAGGCCGACGTCTCCGTCCATCGCCTCGGCGATACGCTTGGAGATCGCCAGCCCCAGACCGGTACCGCCGAAATTGCGCGAGGTCGAGACATCGCCCTGGCTGAACGGCTGGAACAGCCGCTCGGCCACCTCGGGTTTGATGCCGGGGCCGGTATCGGTGACCGATACCACCAGCCGCCGCTGGCTGCCGCCATCCTCGACGATGCCGGCCCCCAGCGACACGCTGCCCTGGGAGGTGAACTTGACGGCGTTGGACAGGAAGTTGGCGATCACCTGCCGCAGCCGGAATGGGTCGCCCAGCCCGATCAGGCTGGGTTCGATGGGGTCCAGCTTCAGCAGCACCCCCTTGGCGGTGGCGATACCGCCATACAACTGCACCAGATCGGACAGGATGGGGGCGAGGTCGAATGCCACCCGCTCGATGGTGAGTTCTCCCGCCTCGATCTTGGAGAAATCCAAAAGATCGTTGAGCAGCCCGAGCAGCACCCGCGCGCTCCGCTCCAACAGCCGCAGTTGCTGCGGCGCGTCGCCCGGCAGTTCCGTCCCCTGCAGCAGTTCGACCATGCCGAGGATGCCGGTAAACGGCGTCCGCAGCTCGTGGCTCATGGTGGCGAGAAAACGCGACTTGGCGGCGTTGGCGGCATCGGCTTCACGCGACAGCCGCGCCAGGGTGGCGTTTTTCTCCTCCAGCAATCGCACATTGCGATGGGTATCGACGATGAAGGCGGACCCGCCCAGCACCAGCATCAGCGTCAGACTGCCGACCAGGAGCAGGCTGAGCAGGAACCGCCGATTGGCGTTCCTCACCTCGTTCACTTCGGGAAACGGCGCCACCATATGGACGGCAAGCCCCTCGGCCACCAGCTGACTCGAAGTCATCAGCATTGGCATCGCCGAGGCGCCCTGCACCACCAGTTCAGGGTGGCTGCCGTCGCCGAAGGGCCGGATATCGGTCGGCACGAATTGGTCCCGCTTGTAACGGGCCTCGAGGAACGCGCTGTCGCGGGTGGCCCAGCTTGCCCCGGGAAAGGCGGTGAAAAGCAGCGCAGGATCGCTGGCGGCGATGACGATGCCGTACTCGTCGGTGATGACGGTGTTGCCCTGCTCGACCCAATGGGACAGCCGCGTCAGGTCGACCTTGACCACCACGCCGCCGACAACCTTGCCGCCCTCGATCACCGGGGCGGAAAAGAACAGGCCGGGCGTGTTGGTCTGACGCCCGACGGCGAACTGCCGGCCGGGATGACCGGCGCGGATGGCGATGTAATAATCGCGATCGGCATAGGTAGTTCCGACGAAACTCTCGGCGTGGCCGGAATTGCTGGCGGCGATACAGTCACCGGCGGCATCGAGCACCCAAACGATATCGACGCCGAAGGCGGCGACCAGATCGGAAAGATGGCGGTCAAGCGCCGCCAGATCGGGGCGGCTTTCCCATTGCCGACGGCGTTCCGCGACCGGCAGGGACGAGGTGGGGATCCCGGCGCCGAAGGACGCCGTGGCCGCCATCACCCCGGCATCGCCCGCCAGCGCCAAGGGAATCCCGCGAAGATGGCGCAATCCGGCGGCGATGCTGTAGGCCACCCCGGTGTTGGTCCGAGTCTGGACGGCGACTTCGCCGGCGACCAGATCGGCGATGCGCCCGGCGGCGTCACGGCCGGCGATGGTAAGGGCGACCGCCCACCACGCCCCAAGCGCGACGAGCATCGTCACCACCCAGGGCCGCCATCTGCCGCGATTGGGCACGGCCATCAGGCGCTCCCGCAGTCGATGCCGATCTCGGCCAACGCCGCCACCAGCCGGCCGATATTGATCGGCTTGACCAGCAGGTTATCAAACCCACACTCCTGGAAACGCTTCTTCTCGTCGGGCATGCTGTGGGCGGTATAGGCGACCACCTTGATCTCACGCCCCCACCGTTCGCGGATGGCGCGGCAGACGTCCTCGCCGCTCAGGCCCGGCATACTGATGTCGAGCAGCACCAGCGAAACCCGCCGCTTATCGAGCAGATCAAGGGCGGCGGCCCCGCCTTCGGCCTCGGCGACGGTGAAGCCCAGCTTAGCCAGCATCTTGCCCGCAACCAGCCGATTGACCCTCTCGTCATCGACGACCAGCGCATCCATTGGCAAGGCGATCGCCATCATGGCCCTGCCTTTCAGCCCTGCCCGAGGTGATTTTCAAGTGCCGCGATCGCCGCCGCCACCTCGGCTTCGACCGGCTGTCGCCACACGGCCAGACCATGTCCCTCGGCGGCGGCAACCTCCAGCCGTTCACACAGGGCGGCAAGCCGCTCCAGACCGAGAACCCGGGACGATCCCTTCAAGGCATGCGCCTGGCGCTTCAACTCCGGGGCGTCCCCGGCGGCGATCGCGGCCACGATCGCCTCGCAGCGGGCGCGCGCCGACGGCAGGAAGGCGGCGACGATCTCCACGCAGCCACCGCCGGTATCCTCGTCGAGGTCGCTGTAGACGGAAGGCAGGAAAACCGACAATGCCTGCCAGCCGCCGGTATCGTTGTCCATGATGGTCACTGGCCGCGTCCCCTGATCAGTCGCGAAAGCCGTCCCCCGAAAATACGCCAAATTCCCCGGTGTGGAAACGTACTCTTGCGTTTTGCTCCGCCATCCCGCGCGCGCGGGGATATACTCCGCGATCCAGCGCCTTCAACCCGGAGGCGCCGCCCCTAAGTGATTACCGTCGGTTGCTTCCGGCCGGTCCTGGCCTCGATTTCGGCGAGGTCTCGGGCAATGGCGATCAGGTCCGCCAGCGCCACCTGCGGATCAAGGCCATGCCGGGTGGGATCAGGTTCGTAGCGTTCGATGTAGACGCGCAACGTGGCGCCCTCGGTGCCGGTGCCCGACAGGCGGAAGACCACGCGCGAGCCGTCCTCGAACACCACCCGGATGCCCTGTCTGGTGCTGACCGAGCCATCCACCGGATCGGTGTAGGCGAAATCGTCGTTGAAGGCGACGGTATAGGCACCAAGCCGCACGCCTTTCAGCGACAGTCCGCGCAGATGTTCCATCAAGCCGTCGGCGGCCTTGGCATCGACGCCTTCATAGTCGTGGCGGGAATAGACGTTGCGGCCGAACTCGCGCCAATGGGCGGAGACGATGGCGGCGACGCTTTCGCGACGCCGGGCCAGCACGTTCAGCCACATCAGCACCGCCCACAACCCGTCCTTCTCGCGGACATGGTCGGAGCCGGTGCCGAAGCTTTCCTCGCCGCACAGGGTGACCTTGCCGGCGTCAAGCAGGGTGCCGAAGAATTTCCAGCCGGTGGGTGTCTCGAAGGCGGGGATGTTCAGCTTCGCGGCAACCCGGTCGGCAGCGGCGCTGGTCGGCATCGAGCGGGCGATGCCGGCCAGCCCCTTGGCATAACCGGGACACAAGGTGGCATTGGCCGCCAGTACCGCCAGCGAATCCGAGGGCGTGACATAGAAATCCCGCCCCAGGATCATGTTGCGGTCGCCGTCGCCGTCGGATGCCGCGCCGAAATCCGGAGCACCGGCGCCCTTCATCGCTTCGACCAGATCATGGGCATGAACCAGATTGGGGTCGGGATGACCGCCGCCGAAATCCTCCAGCGGCACGCCGTTCATCACCGTACCGGCCGGGGCGCCCAGGCGGCATTCGAGAATTTCCCGGGCATAGGGGCCGGTGACGGCGTGCATGGCATCGAACTTCATGCGGAACCCCGACGCGAACAGCGCACGGATGGCGGCAAAGTCGAACAGCCGCTCCATCAGTTCGGCATAGTCGGCGACGGGATCGAACACCTCGACCAGCAGCGGACCAAGCGGACGGCTGCCGACGGTGTCGATGTCGATGTCACCGGCATCGAGGATGCGGTATTCGCCGATCCCCTGCGAGCGGGTGAAGATCGCCTCGGTCACCGCCTCGGGCGCCGGACCGCCGGCGGGAATGTTGTACTTGATGCCGAAATCTTCCGTCGGGCCGCCGGGATTATGGCTGGCCGACAGGATGATGCCGCCGAAGGTCCGGTACTTGCGGATGACGCAGGAGGCGGCGGGGGTGGAGAGGATGCCGCCCTTGCCCACCATCACCCGGGCGAAACCGGCTGCGGCGGCCATCTTCAGGATGGTCTGGATGGCGGCGCGGTTATGATGGCGGCCGTCGCCACCCACCACCAGGGTCTTGCCCGTCACCTCGCCGATGGAGTCGAACACCGCCTGGACGAAGTTTTCCAGGTAATGGGGTTGGGCGAACACCGCCACCTTCTTGCGCAAGCCCGAGGTGCCTGGCTTCTGGCCGGAAAACGGCGTGGTGGCGACGGTCTTCACGATGGCCATGGCGGCGTGCCCCCTTCAGTCTCGTCGCGTACGATTACCGACCGATGCTGCTATAGGTGAAACCCAGTTCCGTCATCTCAGCGGGTTCGTAGACGTTGCGCAGATCCACCAATGCCGGCGCCTTCAGCAACGCCTTGACCTTGTCCAGATCCAGCGCCCGGAACTCGTTCCACTCGGTGACGATGACAAGGACGTCGGCGCCGGGCATGGTGGCATAGGCGTCGCGGCAGTATTCGACATCGGACGGCAGCAGCTTCCTCGCCTCGTCCATGCCCTCGGGATCGAAGGCCCGGACGGTGGCCCCCGCCTCGACCAGCGCCTTGACGATGTCGATGGCGGGTGAATCGCGCATGTCGTCGGTGTTGGGCTTGAAGGTCAGCCCCAGCACCGCCACCGTCTTGCCGCTGACGGAACCGCCACAGGCGGCGACCACCCGCTGGGCCATGGCCTTCTTGCGCTCGTCGTTGACCGCCACCACCGTCTCGACGATGCGTAGCGGCGCGTGATAGTCCCGTGCCGTCCGCACCAGTGCCAGGGTGTCCTTGGGAAAGCACGAACCGCCGTAGCCGGGGCCGGGATGCAGGAACTTCTTGCCGATACGCCCGTCCAGACCGATGCCCTTGGCGACGTCATGGACATTGGCGCCCACCTTCTCGCACAGATCGGCGATTTCGTTGATGAAGGTGATCTTGGTGGCAAGAAAGGTGTTGCCGGCGTACTTGATCAATTCGGAGGTGCGACGCGAGGTGAAGACGATCGGGGTCTCGATCAGATAGAGCACCCGGTAGAGATGCTTCATCACCTTGCGGGCGCGCTCGGACTCGGTGCCGATCACCACCCGGTCGGGGCGCATGAAGTCGTTGATGGCCGAACCCTCGCGCAGGAATTCGGGATTGGACACCACATCGAACTCGGCGTCGGGCCGCCGGGCGCGGATGATGCGCTCGACCTCGTCGCCGGTACCGACCGGCACGGTGGACTTGGTCACCACCACGGTGTAGCCGTCCATGGCGTCGGCGATTTCCTCGGCGGCGGCATAGACGTAGGACAGGTCGGCATGGCCATCGCCGCGCCGGGACGGGGTCCCCACCGCGATGAACACGGCATCGGCCTCGGCCACGGCGGACTTGAGATCGGTGGTGAAGCCAAGCCGGCCGGACTCGACGTTGGCGGCGACCAGTTCATCCAGGCCCGGCTCGTAGATGGGCATGACATTATCGCCCAACAGATCGATCTTGCGGGCGTCCTTGTCGACACAGGTGACGTGGATGCCGAACTCCGAGAAGCAGGTCCCCGACACCAGGCCGACATAGCCGGTGCCGATCATGGCGATGCGCATGGCGCTCAGTCCTTGGTCGTTGATGTGGGTTTACGAGCCTACAAGGCTGCCTGGAAGCGCTGGATCAGCTCGCGGGCGGCGGCCTGGGTGTCCTCGCGGGCCAGGGCGAAAGCCAGATTGGCCTCCATCCAGCCCACCTTGTCACCGCAGTCGAACCGCTGGCCCTCGAAACGCAGGCCGTGGAACGGCACCATGCCGATGGTCTGGCTGATGGCATCGGTCAACTGGATCTCGCCGCCGGCACCCTTTTCCTTTTTGTCCAGCACCTCGAACACCGCCGGGTGCAGGATATAGCGGCCGATGATCGACAGCGTCGACGGCGCCACCTCGGGATCGGGCTTTTCCACCAGGCCCTTGGCCCGGGCAAGACGGCCGTTGTCGAATTCGACGTCGAGGATGCCGTAACGCTTGGTGTGCTCGCGCGGGACATCCGAGACGGCGACGACGTGGCCGCCCACCTCGGTATGAACGGCGGCCATCTGCTTGAGGCAGGCGGTCTTGGACAAGATCAGGTCGTCGGGCAGCAGCACGGCGAAAGGCTCGTCGGCGACCAGATCACGGGCGCACCACACGGCATGGCCCAGGCCCAGCGGCTCGCTCTGGCGGGTGTAGGAAATCTGGCCCGACTTGGGCATCCAGCTGGTGACGGCCTCGACCAGATCGAACTTGCCGCGTTCCTTCAAGATGCGCTCGAGTTCGGGATTGTGGTCGAAATGGTCTTCCAGGGCGTTCTTGCCGCGACCGGTGACGAAGATGAAATGCTCGACCCCGGCGGCGGCGGCCTCTTCGACCGCATACTGGATCAGCGGCTTGTCCACCACCGGAAGCATTTCCTTGGGCATCGCCTTGGTGGCGGGCAGAAAGCGGGTGCCCATGCCACCCACGGGGAACACGGCCTTGCGGACACGACGTGTCATCAGAACACTCCTGAAGCTTTGTCTCGACCGGCCGGCACCATTGGTTGGCGCGCCTTGGGCCGGTCGGGGCTTGTTTTGCCACGCCCGCGCGCGGGAAGCAACGAGAGCTTGGGTCAGGTTCCCAACAGCAGGTCACGCGCCTGATTCAGCCGCGCCGCGATCCAGGTCGATCCACCGGTATCGGGATGGTTGGCCTGCATCAGGCGACGATGGGCCTCGCGGATCTGGTCGGCGGTGGCGCCGGGCAGAAGTCCCAGCACCTCATGGGCCTGTTCGCGCGTCATTTCGCCCGACGACGGCGGCGGAGGCGGAGGGGTTTCACCGGGAGGCGGCGGCGGCCCCCGGCTGAAACGGCGAAGCGCCCGCCACACCCCGTGCAGCCGCATCACCCGCGTGACCCAGGGCGCCAGTCCGGCAACCACCGCGATCAGCCCCGCCATCCGGCCGGTCGCCACCAGGGCGATGCCGCCGGCCACCAGCAACGCCAGGGCGGCGGCAATCAGCGCCTGCTTGACCCGGGCGGGGGGCGCCTTGGCCAGCCAGCGCATGGCCAGCCACAGCCCCACCAGCGCCAGAACGGCGATGATCGGACGCAGAAGCATGGGGACTATTCGACCTCGAAGCTGCGGTTGCTCTCGGTGATCTCGAACAGCCGCAACACGTTGACGTTGGCACCGCGCAGCACCATGGTGGCACCGGCGGCCAAAATCTCGTCATTGGCAAGATGAAGGAAGCCCAGCCCCACCGAATCCACCCGCGGAACATGGGTAAGATCGAACACCACCTTGGTGGCCTTGATCGACTTCAGGTCGCCGATCAGGGTTTCCATGACCCCGGTGGCCGTGTAATCCACCGCCCCATCGAAACGGACCGTCAGAACGTTGTCATGATGGGAGATGGAAACGTTCATTTCTGCCTCATGTTATGCACGGACGACAGTATGCCCGGAGTCGGCGGCCCCGTTCCAGCGTTGTCGTTGCCGGCGGCAGGTTTGGGGTTCGCTGCGATGCAAACATGCAACAGTGTGATTCAAAAGAATCACTTGCGGCCCGCGATGCCTTTCCGCAGATGCGAAACGCGCCTATATGTAGGGGGTATTCATCGAGTTCCCTTGGTTTGCCATGATCCGCGCCCACACCATGTTGGCCTTGCTGCTGGTTTCGCCGTTTCTCGCGACGGCGCCCGCCCTTGCCGCCGACATGGGGGGCAACGCTCTGGTACCGGGCGGCGCCTCGGCCGCCAGGGCCGACAATATACGCACCGGCATCGGCGAAAGCCGCACCCAGCTGTTCACCGCCGGGGGCGTAAGCTTCGGCACCCTGTCCGACAGTGCGCCGTCGCCTTCGACACTGGCGCTGCCCTTCGCCTCCGGGCGCGGCAATCTCGCGGTGGGCGGCTACGTTACCTACGGCTTAAGCGACACGAGGCTAAGTTCGTCGTTGCGCGGCGACGGAGCCACCATGGCTGCCGATATTTCCGCCAGCTATGCCGGCAGCTTGCTGGGTTATGACGGTATCGCGGCATTGCGACTGGGCACCGCCTGGATCAGGCAAGCGCAGGGCTTCAGCCCCAATCCGTTACAGCCGGGAACGGCCTTCGCCGACCCCTATCGCGGGGGCGGAAGCGGTATCGGCGACGTCAACCTGTCCTTCAGCCTGATGCATCAGGTGACGCCGTCGTTCAACTTCAGCGGCGTCGCCGAGGCGGTTCGTCCATCCGGCGCCGATCCCAACGCCGCCCCCGGCTTCATGCTGGGCGCCGGGATGGGCTACCGGTTCTGACCGGAACGCGATCCGAGCCGAGGAAACCGCCCCATGCACACCTTCCACCCGACCATCCTGCGCGAATACGACATCCGCGGCATCGTCGGCGAAACCCTGTTCGCCGCCGACGCCAGGGCCATCGGCCAGGCTTTCGGCACCCGGGTGCGCCGTAACGGTGGCCGGGTGGTCTGCCTGGGCTGGGACGGCAGGCTGTCCTCGCCCGAATTGGCCGAGGCGCTGGCCGAGGGGCTGGCGGCGGCCGGATGCTCGGTGCGCCGCGTCGGGCGCGGCCCGACGCCGATGCTGTACTTCGCCGCCAAGGTCCGCGAAGCCGACGGCGGCATCATGGTCACCGGCAGCCACAATCCGCCCAACCACAACGGCTTCAAGATGGTGCTGGCCGGCCGGCCGTTCTTCGGCGCCGACATCGCCTCGCTGGGCACCATCGCCGTCGCCGGCGACGTCGCCACCGGCGACGGCGAGATCGTCGATGACGGCGTCTTCGACGAATATGTCGGCCGCCTGCTTCAGGACTACGACGGCGAACGCGACCTGAAGGTGGTGTGGGATTGCGGCAACGGCGCCACCGGCGAGGTACTGGCCGAGTTGGTCAAGCGGTTGCCCGGCCGCCACACCGTGCTGTTCGGCGCCATCGACGGCCACTTCCCCAATCACCATCCCGACCCCACCGAGCCGCACAATCTGGTCGCGTTGCAGGACCGCGTGCTGGCCGAGGGCGCCTCGCTCGGCATCGCCTTCGACGGTGACGGCGACCGCCTCGGCGTGGTCGATGGCGAGGGACGCATCCTGTGGGGCGACCAGATCCTGGTGATCCTGGCCGAGGACCTGCTGAAGGCCCTGCCCGGTGCCGCCATCATCGCCGACGTCAAGGCGTCCCGGGTCTTCTTCGACGAGGTTGCCCGCATGGGCGGCCGTCCGGTGATGGGCCGCACCGGCCACTCGCTGATCAAGACCCAGATGGCCGAGATCGGCGCGCCGCTGGCCGGCGAGATGAGCGGCCACATCTTCTTCGCCGACCGCTATTACGGCTTCGACGACGCGCTTTACGCCGCCGTGCGGCTGCTGGGCATCGTGGCGCGCTGGGACCGCGAGACCCTGGCGCATCGGCGCGACCGCCTGCCCCAGATGGTCAACACCCCGGAAATGCGCTTCGACTGCCCCGAAGAACGCAAGTTCGCCGTGGTCGCCGAGGTCCGGAACCGCCTGGAAGCAACGGGCGCCCGCTTCACCGCGCTGGACGGGGTCCGGGTCGATACCGAGGACGGCTGGTGGCTGCTGCGCGCCTCCAACACCCAGGCGGTCCTGGTGGCCCGCTGCGAGGCGGCTTCGGTCGAGGGCCTCAAGGCGCTGCGGCAGGCGCTGACCGGCCAGTTGGCGGCCAGCGGCGTCAACCTGGGAAGCGACGCCTGATTTTCCGATATCGCAGGTGCGAGTTGGACGTTGAAATTGTCGGCCGGCGGCCCCATTCTCGCTTCAGCCATGCCAGTTCAAGGGGAACCCGCAGATGTCCGTTGAAGCCATCCTGAAATCCAAGGGCAGCAATATCTTCACCATCCGGCCGGAGCACTCGGTGGCCGACGCCGCCGCGCTGCTGACCAACAAGCGCGTGGGCGTGGCCGTGGTCTGCGACGCCAAGGGCCGGCTGCAAGGCGTGCTGTCGGAACGCGACATCGTCAAGGGCCTCAGCCAGTATGGCAAAGGCGCGCTGGAAATGCCGGTGCGCAACGTCATGTCCAGCCCGGTGGTGACCTGTGCCCCCTCCGATTCCGTCAAGGCGATCATGGAAGTGATGACCGAACGCCGTATCCGCCACCTGCCGGTGGTGGAAAAGGACGAACTCCTGGGCATCGTCTCCATCGGCGACGCCGTCAACTTCCGCCTGCACGAGACCCAGCTTGAGGTCGGCGTGCTGCGCGACTTCGCCGCCACCCGCTGAGTCCACCCGCTTCCGACACGCGCCCCCGGGGTCAAGCCGACCCCGGGGGCGCATTGTTTTCAGCCCTTCCCCGAAAAATTTTGCTGCACCGCAAAAATCATGTTGCAGTGCGGTATAAATCCTGTACAGTGTGCTCATGTTGCAGTGCACAAACGCCAAAGCGGCGGTGCATCCCACCATTCAGAAAGGGTAATCCCATGAGCATCAAGATCGAAGGTTTCGAGAAGTTCGTCGCCATCGGCAAGGAAAACGCCGACGCTTTCGCCAAGAGCGGCGCCGCCACCGTCAAGGCGTTCGAGGAGATCGCCAAGGCCCAGCAGGCCGTGGTCGCGAAGAATGTCGAGAAGGCCGATGCCGCCGTCAAGGCGCTGTTCGCCGTGAAGAGCCCGGCCGAGCTGGCCGACCTGCAGGGCAAGCTGGCCCGCGAGTCGATCGAGACCGCCATCGCCGACGGCCGCAAGCTGGCCGAGCTGGCCACGTCCGCCCTCACCGCCGCCGTCGAGCCCATCAACGCCCGTTTCGCGGCGTTGCAGGCCCTGACCAAGGTGGCTGCCTAAGCATCGGACCGGGCCGACGGAGGCTCCTCCCTCCTCCCTCTCCCACCGATTGCCCACCGCCGCCGCGACTTCGGCACCCGGGGCTCTCCCCCCCTTCCCGCTGTTCCGGGTGCCTTGCGACGACGGACGGAACCCCGGCCAACCTCCCTTGGCCGGGGTTCCCCTATTTTGGGGGGCTTATCGCCCGCGATCGCTTGACCCCGGCGCCGCACCGCCTCTACCTTGACGGGGTGGAGGAGATCGACGATGAGTTTCAAGGGCACCGATACCTATATCGCCACCGATGATCTGCTGGTGGCGGTCAATGCCGCGCTCCGGCTGGAGCGCCCGCTGCTGATCAAGGGCGAGCCGGGAACAGGCAAGACCGTGCTGGCCGCCGAGGTGGCGCGCTCGCTGGGCCGCACGCTGATCCAATGGCACATCAAATCCACCACCAAGGCGCAACAGGGCCTTTACGAATACGACGCGGTGGCGCGCCTGCGCGATTCTCAACTGGGCGACGCCCGCGTCCACGACATTTCCAACTACATCGTCCGCGGCAAGCTGTGGGACGCCTTCGACGCCCCGGCTCCGCCGGTGTTGCTGATCGACGAGATCGACAAGGCCGACATCGAGTTCCCCAATGACCTGCTGCTCGAACTCGACCGCATGGAGTTCCATGTCTACGAGACCAAGGAAATCGTCCGTGCCCGCCAGCGACCGATGGTGATCATCACCTCGAACAACGAGAAGGAGCTGCCCGACGCCTTTCTGCGGCGCTGCTTCTTCCACTACATCCGCTTTCCCGACCGCGAGACCATGGAGCGCATCGCCCACGTCCATTTTCCCAATATCAAGCCGGCGCTGCTGCACGAGGCGCTGACCGCCTTCTTCGACATCCGCGAGGTCGCGGGACTGAAGAAAAAGCCGTCGACGTCGGAACTGCTGGACTGGATCAAGCTGCTGCTGGCCGAGGATCTCAGCCCGGAGGATTTGCGCGCCAAGGATTCCCGCTCGCTGATCCCCAAACTGCACGGCGCCCTGCTGAAAAACGAGCAGGACGTTCATCTGTTCGAGCGTCTGGCCTTCATGAGCCGGCGGGAAGGAAGGTAGGCGGGCCATGGCGCACCTGATGAAATGGACCGACGCCATGAGCGTCGGCGTCGAAACCCTCGACGAAGACCACAGGCAATTGATCCATCTCATCAACAATCTGGCCTATGCCGACGCCGACTTCGCCGAGGTGTTCAACCGGCTGCTGGACTACATCACCAGCCACTTCGAGCGGGAGGAGGCCCATCTGGAGGCGCTCGGCTATCCCGGCATCGACAGTCACCGTGCCCAGCACGACGCCTTCGCCGACCGGGTGGGCGAAATGCTACGCCATTACCGCGAAAGCGGGTTCGACACCACCGACGGTCAGGTCAGTGACTTCCTGTGGACCTGGCTTAAAAGCCACATCCTGATCGAAGACATGAAATACGCCATCTGGGCCAGAGCCCGTCAGGCCTCGTAGCCATCATGTTTCTCACCCTGTTCATCGAACTGCGCGACGCCAAGGTGCCGGTCACCCTGAAGGAGTACCTCACCCTGCTGGAGGCGCTGGCCGGGGGGGTCGCCGAGCTGTCGGCCGAAACCTTCTACTATCTCGCCCGTTCGTGCCTGGTGAAGGACGAACGCAACCTGGACAAGTTCGACCGGGTGTTCGGGCGGGTGTTCAACGGCATCATCGGCGAAAACGACGCCCTGACCGAGGCGCTCAAGGCAGCCATTCCCGAGGAATGGCTGCGCAAGCTGGCGGAAAAACTGCTGACTCCCGAGGAAATGGCCCAGGTCCAGTCGCTGGGCGGCTTCGAGAAATTGATGGAGACGCTGCGCAAGCGGCTGGAGGAACAGAACGAACGCCACCAGGGCGGCTCGAAGTGGATCGGGACCGCCGGCACCTCGCCGTTCGGCGCCTATGGCTACAATCCCGAGGGCGTGCGCATCGGTCAGGCCGAATCCCGCCACCGCCGCGCCGTCAAGGTATGGGACGAGCGCGCCTACAAGAACCTGGATGACGGCATCGAACTTGGCACCCGCAACTTCCGGATCGCGTTGCGCCGCCTGCGCCGTTTCGCCCGCGAGGGCGCCGCCACCGAACTGGACCTGCCCGGCACCATCCGCTCCACCGCCCGCTCCGGCGGCATGCTCGATCTCCAGATGGTGCCCGAGCGCCACAACAAGGTGAAGGTGCTGCTGCTGCTCGATGCCGGCGGCTCCATGGACGAGCATGTCCGCACCTGCGAGGAGCTGTTCTCGGCGGTTCGTTCCGAGTTCAAGCATCTCGAGCATTTCTACTTCCACAACTGCCCCTATTCCGGCCTGTGGAAGGACAACCGCCGCCGCCACCAGGAGGTTACCAGCACCTGGGACGTCATCCGCACCTATCCCGCCGACTGGAAACTGATCATCGTCGGCGACGCCGCCATGAGCCCCTACGAGATCACCACCCCCGGCGGCGCCGTCGAGGAATGGAACGAAGAGGCCGGCGCGGTGTGGATGCAACGCCTGACCGAGCAATGGCCCAGCGCGGCCTGGCTCAACCCGGCGCCGCAATCGCGCTGGCAGTGGACCCACTCCACCGGCATCATGGCCCAGTTGATGGCCGGGCGGATGTATCCGCTGACCCTGGAGGGTCTCGACAGCGCCATGCGCCAGCTCAACCGCTCCAGCGCCACGGTCAAGGCGTAGCCGGGCCAAGCGATCGCCATGAAGCTTGGCCGCCGAGCGCCGACGTGGCAAAGTGCGGCTCCTGGCGGAAGCGACAGACCGTGGAAGCGAGAAGCCAATGATCCGCGACGTACTCCCCCCCGAATCGGCTTTTTCCCGGGCGGTGTATACCGAGATCCGCCCCGCCATCCCCCGGTCCCAATGGCCGAGTGACGCGGTGCGCGCCACCTTCGTGGTGGCGCCCGACGGCCTGTCGATGGAGGCGGTTTTCGACGACCTGCCGCCCGCCGCCGCCGCCGCCGCCGCCCAGGTGGTGCACCGGGCCGGGGTGGATCTGGTGCTGAAATCCCCGACGGCCTATTACGCCGCCGTGGTGGTCCGCATCCGCCGCTGGCGCGACACCTTCCTTTACGCCCTGGTGCCGGTGATGTTCGCCATCCCGCTGATGGCCGCGCTGGGGGATAGCGCCATGCGGCTCTGCATCGCGCTGTTCGCCGTCAATGTCTTGGCCCTGCTGGCCTCCCACGCCTGGCTGTTGCAGGGCCGCAGCCGAATGCGCGAGCAACGCTTCGTCGCCCAGATTCCCACTCCCGGCCTTCGCATCCGAGTACCCCAGGGCACCCCCCGCCACCCGCAGGGTTAGAATCACCGCACGCCGTGGCCGCGTGGCATCGCCTTGGCGGAGGCCCGCAGTTTGGCCCGATCCCACGTCTGGTCGTGCAGGTGCTGGACCACGCCGCCGCACGAGACGAAAAAGCCGACCTTGGCAGGCCACGGCGCCACCAGTTCCGGCGACCCCAGCACCTGCGGCAGCATATGGGCCTCGCTGCCACGGATCATGTTGGCGTAGCCATTGAAGTTGGATTCCAGCGCCGCGTTTTCGGGCTTAAGCAGGAAAGCGAGAAATTTGAGCGCATTCGCCCGGTTGGGCGGATTACGCGGCACCGCCGCGACGTCGGTCCACACCAGATTGCCCTCGCGCGGATAAGCGTAGGCCAGTTCGGGGCGGATTTCCCGAGCATGCAAGGCGTCGCCGTTCCAGGCCACCCCCAGTACGATTCCGGGTGAAATCAGGGCCTCGACCACATGATCGGGTGCCACCAGTCGGGCGGTGGCCAGCAATCGCGCCAGCACCTGCGCCGCCTTCTCCAGCCTCGCCGAATCGGTGGCGCAACGCGGCTCGCCGAGATAGAGCAGCGCCAGCCTCACCATGTCCGAGTCATCCTTGATGGCGATCCGGTCGGCGATATCGGGCGGTGGATCGAACAGCAGCCGCAGGGTGTCGATATCCCCCCGGTGAAGCGAGGTGTCGACGGCAAAAGCCGTGGTCCCCCATTGGTGTGGAATGGTGTATTCGTTGCGCGGATCGAAAGACCGTGACCGCCAGGGGTCCTCGACGTTCCAGAAGCCGGGCAGACGGTCGGCCAGTATCCGCTCCAGCAGGCCGCGATCGATCAGTTCCGCCACATGATGGTCGGGAAGAAAGGCGATATCGAACCCCGACGACACCTCGGCCAGCCGCGCGACGACATCGCCGTGCTCGCCGGTTTCGGTCAAGGACACGGCGATTCCGCTCTCGTGCTCGAATTTGCGCAGCATCTCGGGCGAAACCGCCGAATGCGCGGCGAGCACATTGAGGCCGCCGGCCACCACCGCCCGACCACCGCCAACCGCCAGCACCAGCGCCAGCGCCACCAGCCACGGACCAGAACGGAACCGGCGGCCCAGGATCACGCCTCGTCCTCGATTCGCTGCATGTCGTCATCGGACAAGCCGAAATGATGGCCGATCTCGTGGATAAGAACATGCCGGACCAGCGACGACAGATCCTCGCCGGTTTCACACCAGTAGTCGAGGATCGGCCGCCGATAGAGCAAGATCATATCCACCGACGACGGCACCCCGCCAAAGGCATGAATATCCATCGCCGATCCGCGATAAAGGCCAAGCAGGTCGAACGGACTTTCCAGCTCCATTTCCTGTTCGACCTCTTCGTCGGGAAAGTCCTCGACGCGGATCACCACGTCGGCGGCATAGCGGCGCAGTTCCTCGGGAATGTCGGCATAGGCCGCGGCGGCGATGGTTTCCAGGTCGGCCGTCGTCGGCGGAACGCTGTGATGGGGAATCAATCTGCTCATGACTTAAATCTAGCCGGTCCTTGATGGAGTCGCCAGGGGCACCCATTAGATACAGGATGGACCTTACCGCGAGGAACCCCCCATGGCCGCAAAGCTCTCCGCCGAGGCTCGCGCCGCCGCCCTGACCGGATTACCGGGTTGGAGCGGGTGCGAAGACCGCGACGCCATCTCGAAAACCTTCGTCATGCACGATTTCGTCGAAGCCTTCGGCCTCATGACCAGGGTGGCCCTGATCGCCGAACGAATGGGCCATCATCCGGACTGGCGCAATGTCTGGAACCGGGTCGAGGTGACGTTGACCACCCATGACTCCGGCGGAGTCACGGACAACGACATCCGCCTGGCCCGCGCCATCGAGGACACGGTCAGCGGCTGAACCAACCCGCGATATCCCGAAAGGCCACCGCCTAGGCGGTGATGTCGAGCACCTGACCGATGCCGGTCCTGGCGGCATCGGCCGCCTGGGCGGCGGCAGCCTGGGCGGGTTGCTGCGCCTGGACCGCCTGCGCGATCACCGGCGCCATCACCTGGGCGGCCTGCTCTTCCTGTTTGACGGCGGTAACGGGGCCTTGCAAGCTGGCCTGGGCTCGCTGCAAGTACTGCGACGAATTGGCGACGCCGGCGGATGACACGTCCATGGTCCTGCCCTTCTGGCTGAACGTTGAGGCGAATACGTTAACCTATTCTTTACGAAAAGTCACGTTTTCCGTGCGCCCCAACCTTGGGCAGCTCACACCGGCTCCCCCATCAACTCGCGCATGGCCTGGGCCAGCAGCAGGCGGAAACGCCGATCGCCAGGGCCATCGACCCGCGCCACCCAGCCGCGCACCGACGACAGCGGGGTCTCGCCATCGCAGAATGCCGCCATCAGGTCGATCCGGCCGCCGGTTCCACCAGCGGCATCGGGAATTCGCCCGGCGCACAGATCACCGACATCGAGGCCGGCCGGTGCCCCCAGCATCACCACCACCCGAAACGCCGGCCGGGGGGCCTCGTCCCGCCGGATGGTCATGACGTGGGGCCGCGCCGGAATGGCGCCGCTCATGGCCTCGGCCACGGTACGGGCCACCTCGCCCGCGCCGACGCCAAAAGGATCACCGTGAACATCGAGCAGCAAAGGCCCGGACGCGGTGGCATGGACGAACGAACTCCAGGCGGCGGCGCTGCGATAACCGCCCGCCACGGTAGAGGGGCCGTCGCCGCATCCGCCGGCCAGCGCGGCCAGCGCCGCGGCGCCCATCACGAGAAGTCGCTTGATCATGCCGACATGGTGGCGCGATGCGGCGGACAACGCAAGACCGGGTCATGGGCCACACGGCAATCGCATATGGCGATTGCCGTGGTTCATTGCACCGCCACCGCTATCAGGCCGACCACCCTATCCCTTTCGTTTCCCGAACATTTCGAGAAATTGTCGCACCCCATCGGCCCCCCCCAATTCCTCCTCGCTCACGGGGCGCCGCCCGGTGCCATCATTAAGTCCCGGCGCAATTTTTAATCCGTTGATGAATTTTGTACCAACGTCCTCGTCAAGCGCCACGCCGACAAAGCCGATACGCTGACTGCCTTTCTCCGAGGCCTGCCTGAGGGCAGGAAGCGAGGCCAGGGCGGATTTCTCGGTAAGGGCGGTGTGAAGCGCCTGATTCAAGCGCGTTTTCAACTTGTCTTTCGCCTCGGCATTGCTCAATCGGGCAATTCCCGTCGTCGTTCTTGCGACCTTGTCGCCGACATTCCCCGCAAAGGTCAGGAACGAGTCGATGTAATATCTGGATCTGCGCCACATATAGGAACGAAACGGCATTTCCTTGAGAAATATATCGGCCGACCTCGGATCGAACCATACTTCGTCAAAAGAAGACGTATTTTCATCAAGGGACTCAAGAACAAGTCCCGCCGTCCAGCTATAATATGCGCCCTCTGTAAGGAGAATGCGCTTAACATTCCTGAAGAACTCATCTTCAGGAAACGCCTCTTTAAATATATTTGATATTGACGTAACAGTTTGGTTGTGCCTGCACCTCACATATTGATGCAGCAAACTTGCCATTTCAATTAAATCTGCGTTTTCAACAGTTCCGTATATATCTGAAAACCCCTTCTGGCGAGAGAACCCAACAATATTGGCCGGAGTTGAATTTGGGCGGATTTCGCCGGTCTGCTCAATTCCACTCCCCGCATCCTTCAGAAGAAGGTTCCATGGGTTTGGGAAGGTGCGGAAATGACTTAGATCGACCTTCCCTTCAAAATATGAAACACAGCTCGGGCAGAAGCAGGTCATCTCGATGCGATCATCGCTGGCACCCATCGGCCAGAGATCGACCGTATCCATGACAACGCCGACAAGTTTTCCCGTCGTCTCACTGGTTGCTTTGTGTGCCTCGATGATGGCGGTTCCAAGAATATATCCCAGCAATTCCTGGCTTGCCGTATTTCCGATGCAAATAGATGCCGAGCCATCGCCAACTATATCAACAATATGAAGCGTATCCGTTCGGCAAATATGAACGGTAGGATCAAGCATGAGATAGATATTTATGCCAAGAGATGAGAACTTTGCTATCGCATTGCTGATATCTACAATTTTTCCATTATCTTTTGCGTATGATGACATTGGGATATCAACATCATCCGTCTTGAATAAAAGCCCGTCCGGAGCGATAACGGGGAGAACCACTCCAGCCAGAGAACATCCCCAAGTTCTTTCAAACGATTCCTTCAGTTCTTCGGGGGTCTGGTCGCGGAGCATGGCCATGTGCGGGATGTCGAGCACCCCCTCTCCAGCCATTTTCACGCGCTCACGGAAGCGAAACGATTTCATCATCGAGCTCCTATTTGTTGACGCCCTAAATCAGTGATACGCCATCGCCCTGGAGATGTTTTTTGCACATACCCACTTTCCTCAAGACGATTGAAAAACGTTTCCGGGTTTATGCCTGAGTCATCAATACAAAGCATACGGAACACTTCATCGCCGTCTATTGGCGAATTGCCAATCGATTCGTTTGCGATGCGATTCAGAAGTTTCTTGCTGAGATCGCTTGCCGCATTCGAGATCGAGTCTCCAGGGCAAAGAAGAGCGGCTGATGCTTTGATATTCTCGATTTGGTTACGATTAGATCCGGGCTCAGGCTCACGACTTTCTGGCCCGCCCCCTGCCGGTTGCGCGGGGGCGTTCGCCCCCCGGGAACTGGTCGCTGCGCGTACGGAAAAGAACGAGAAAATAGCCGCAAAAAAAATCAGGGCAAACGCGAAAACTATAATAACAACACCAACAACAATAATGATTTTTTTTAGTAATTGATCGTCACACAACATTACAAACGATATCAACAGGATACAAGCTGCAATAGAATAAATTGCAGACTGGATGGCCCTGTCCTTAGACTTTCGTAATTGTGCAATTACGCTACTCAAGACATGCCACGGCATGTTTTTCCAATCGTTTTCCATGTGAGCGCTCTCTGGGCGACGACGGGAGCGATAATAGCCCGTACTCCGAAGAGTATGAGTTAGAACTTCTAATTTTAGATATATATAAATAGCAATAAAACACCTATTGCGAATGCATGGCTTGGCCACACCAGGCCAATTGGACGGCATCGGAATGGACCACGGTTCATTAGATGCGCCTCAAGCGCCGGCCTTCCCTGCCGGCCATGGCCGGCCCCGGCCTAGGAGCATCGGGCATGGTCGCGTCGCTCCATATGCGATTGCTCCGGCACAGGTCGATGCCATTGACAGTACTACCGTGATGGTGTCCCATTCGCCATTCAACTGCCGATCACCATACTCGGCAGGGCCTATCGCGTTGGAGGCGTCATGGCGGGGTGGCGAAAATGGGGGGCGATGGCCGGCGGCGCGATGGTGGTGGCGCTGGTCCTGGCCGGCGGGCTGGAAAAGGAGCGGCGCGCCGAGGGCGGTGCCGACGGCGCCCTGTTGAAGGACGGATGGCGGATACGACTGGCCAGCGCCCGGGTGGCCGAAGAAATATCCGCCCGGTCCTACGCCCAACGAATGGAGGAGTATTCCGCCAAGGGCACTCTCGACAACCTGCCCTATGCGACCGAACTGGTGGGGTCGGTCGCCGAGCCGCTGATTGTCGCCGCCAAGACGCTTTACCCCCAGACCCGTGACTGGGCCTGGGAATGGCATCTGGCCGATACCGGCGAGGTCAATGCCTATTGCATGCCCGGCGGACGCATGGTGGTGCTGTCGGGATTGCTGTCGGACGAGATTCTGGGTGACGACCGCGACATGCTGGCGACCATCCTGGCGCACGAGGTTTCCCACGCCATTCTCCAACACTCGCGCGAGGCCTTGGGCCGGGCCGGAGTGGCCCAGGGTCTGGCGTGGACGGTGGCCAAAAGCCTCAAGATCGGCGCCCTGCGCGAACACGAGATGATCAAGGGTCTGAAATCGGCCCTGCTCGATCCCCGCAGCCGCATGCGCGAAAGCGAGGCCGACGTGCTGGGACTTGAGCTGATGGCGCGGGCCGGCTTCGACCCGGCCAAGGCGGTCGCCACCTGGGAACGCATGGCCGGACGACTGAGCGCCCGGGCACAAGGGAAGATGGCGCAACGGGCCATCGCCTTCCTCTCCGATCATCCTTCCGACAGCGACCGCCTGGCAAGGATGCGGGCGTTGCAGCCCAAGGCCGTGCCGCTGGCCGCCAAGGGCAAGCGATGGGAATGGACGGTCCAGGGCATCGACGACCGTCAGGCCGAGTCCCTGGAAAAGGCCGCCACGGCGTTCGGACTGGGAGCGGGGCTGTTTTCCGTCACCGAGCACTCGGAAGTGACCCAGCAAGTCGCCAAGGCCGAAGGTATCGCCCCCAAGGCGGCGGCGGCCGAGTTGGAGAAGGCGGTGTGGGACACCGGCCTGTCGCAAGGCGGCGCCGTCCAGATCGCACTGTCGGCCATGCTGCGCGGCATCGGCGGATGGGAACGGCTGGCCCGCGTCGAACAGGCGTGGACCCGGCTGGGGACCACGCGCGGCCTCTACCAGGAACCGGCGCTGGTGGCCCGGCTGGATCTTTCCGACGACGATCGCGCCCATACCTTCAACGCGGTGAAGCGGATCGATGGCACCCTGCGGGCCGAAGGCTTCATCGCCCGGTTGTGGCGCGACGTCGCCGCCGAGATCGGCAAGACCCGTCCCAAGGCGGCGGCGGCCTTGCGATCCTGGCTCGACGGCATCAACGACGGGAGGGCGGAACGATGACTCCGGCAAGCGCGATACCCTTTTCGGCCAGCGCTCAATGGTTCGACCGGGCCTGGAACCTGTGGTGCCGACGACCGGTGTTCTTCGCCGGAACGGCGCTGTTGATGCTGGCGTTGCGCTGGGGCGTCGATCTCGTTCCATTCGGCGGCGGGGCGTTCATCTTCCTGTCCTACCTCACCGACGCCCTGATCTTTGCCATGGTCTGGCTGGCGTTGTCGCAGGCCGACGGCGGCGGCGGCCTGATGGATGGATGGCGGTTGCTGAACGGCCGGCGCGGCAGGGTCGCCAGGGCGGGATTGTGGGGACTGCCCAGCGCGGCGGTGGGCTTTCTGTTGCTGGCGCTGGAAGGCCCGCTGTTCGAGGCGATCGGCGTGGCCCTGGGGGCTCGCGTCGCCGGATGGCTGATGCTGGGATGGATCTTCGCCGTCGGCTGGATCTGTTGCACCCTGCTGTTCGGTGCCCTGTTCGCCTGCATCGAGGCCGCCCGCGGCGAGGATGGATTGTGGACCGCCGGCCTGAAGGGCATGCGCGCGGCCTATGTCGGCTGGCGACCATTGCTCGGGGTGTGGACGGCCTTCGTCTGCGGTGCCGCGTTGTGCGCCGCCTTGACCGCCGGAGTAATGGGGCATCTCGGCCTGACGGCGATCGACGGCGTCGCCCGCGACGCGCTGGAATACTGGATCAACTGGCCGGCGCTGTTCATCGCCGTCATGGCCCTGCTGGCTCTGCTCACCCCTTGCGGCGGCGACTTGTTGGCCGCCGCCGAAGCCGGAGGCCAACACGACGGGCTTACCCTGGCGGCCTTTGGTGAAACCGCGGCCGTGCGCCTGGGCATGGTGCTCAAGACCCTGGCGGCGGCGGTGGTGCTGAGCGGCCTGTTCGTCATCGACGTCGGCGCCGGGTCCATCGTGGTTGGCGCCCTGGGCCTGTGGCTGACCGGCCGGGCCCTGGCCAAGGCGGCACCGGCCTGGGGCGACAGCGGAGCGAGCCTTTGGGCACGCTGGCGTTGGCTGGTGCTCACCGGCCTTCCGGCGGTGATCCTGTGGCTCGGCGTGGCGGGGATGTAACCAACCGGCCTCAAGCCCAATACCATCGCCATAATATCCCCACCCACGACGGAAGTGATAGGGTGTTTACCTGATAACGCCGCGACACGCCGAGATGAGAACAGGCGGGAATGGCGAAGCGAGGGGCCAAAGGCCCCCCGCGTTTCGGGGGGATGAAATGGTGGCCGGGACCTGCGTCAGGGCTTTGATTATCGACGCCAATGAGCATATGCGAAGATTGATCGCCACCATATTGCGGGCAACGCCGGTGACCGAAACCATCGAGGCCCGTACGCCCGGCGCGGCCATGCCGCTGGTGGCCGGCCATGACCCGCGCCTGATCGTGATGGACTGGTCCGCCGAGGCGACCGAGGAAATTCTGTTCGTCCACCATCTGCGCCGAAGAGAACTCGGCGGACACGACACCCCGGTATTGGCCCTCAACGCCGTTGCCCATCACGCCGTCCTGCAGCAGGCCGAGGATTGCGGCATCGACGAGATGATCGCCAAGCCGATCTCGGCGGTCGAATTGATCACCCGCGCCACCTCGCTGATCGAGGCCGCCGAACGGCGCCGTCGAAAAATGACGGAATAGCCGCAATGCCGGTCAAGATCGACCCCCGGTCCCCGTGCCGCGTCGAAGCGGCGCTGGGCGTGCTGCAAAGCCAATACCCCGACTGGGCCGCTTCGGATCTCGCCCGCCTGCGCGATTGTCTGACCGAGGTGCCGACCGAGGCCCCACCCCACCCTGATACCCTGCTGCGCCTGTTTGCCGTCGCCCACGACATCAAGGGTCAGGCCGCCACCTTCGGCTATCCCCTGGCGGGAGAACTCGGCGCCCGGCTGTGCCATCTGGTGGAGGGGGCGCCGAAACTCGATGCCGCCGAACGCGACCGGATGGTCCGGCTGGTGGCGGCGATCGAGCGCGTCATCACCGGACGGCTTGACGGCGACGGCGGCGACGAGGGCCGCCGCCTGCTGGCCTCGACGAGAAAACGAGGTTAGAGTTTCCCGCATGTAAGCTGAATCGGAAAATCGGGAAACTCTTGAGCCGGAGTGGCGTTTAAGCCATGAAAAAGCGCAGCTTTTTCGTACAACCAGAATCCTAGAGTTCAGCTTGAAGCTCTCTAGCTAGCGCCCCGTAAGCTCGCGAATTTCCTGGGCAACCTGATGGGCGCGGGCGGCCTGCTTCTGATTGAGGGTCCGCGCCAAGGCATCCCGCGCCTCGGCGGCACCGTCCTCGCCCAACTGGGCCGCGAAATCGTACATGACGAAGGCGCGGATAGGATCCTTGGCAAAGAACCCCTGTCCCTTGGCGGCAAAGTCGGCCAGAGCCATCATGGCGTCGGGATGGTTCTGCGCCGCCGCCGCCTCCAGCCAACTGATGCCCGACGCCATGTCGAGCGGTAATTCGATTCCGCCGACCATGGCCATGCCAAGCGCATATTGGGCATCGGCATGCCCTTGGCGCGCCGCGCTGTCCAGCCAGCGTTCGCCTTCGACGATGCCGGGACGAAGTTGCACCACCTTGTCGTCATCGACCCCGGCCGGCTTGGCCGCCGACCAGACGGCACCGAACGGCCGCCCCCGGCGTTCGGCCTCCTTGGGGTTCCATTCCTCATCCCCGGGAACGCGCCAGACGGCGCCCCCCGCCAGCAGCATGCGCCCGAGACGATAGCGGGCATCGATGTCGGCATGCAGCAACGCGGCGAGCCGGTACCATCCCTCGGCGGCCGACGGGTTGGGGGCGACCCCCAGCCCCTTGTCGTAGGCTTCGGCCAGCGCCATGGCGGCCCGCACGTTGCCGCGCCCTGCCGTGTCGGCGACCCAGTCGGCACCGGCGACGCCGCCGACCGAAACGATCCGCCCCGACAGGAACAATTCCAGCCAGCGGTTCCGCGCCGAGACGTCGCCCAATTGGGCGGCGCGGTACCACCATTGCCCCGCCTCGGTCAGGCCGCGCGTCGCGCCGCGGCCGGCCTCGAACGCGCGGGCAGCCTCGATCGCCGCGAGGGCCGAGCCGTTGGCCCCGGCCAGGGTGAACCAGGCCAGCGCCATCTTCGCATCGGCCTTGACGCCGTGACCATCGCGGTAGGCCAGGGCCAGCTGATACTGGGCCTCGGCATCGCCCCTGGCGGCGGCGGCGGCCAGCCCGGAATGACGCGACTCGGCGGCGGCCGGACCCGGCTTGGCGACGGACGCGGCCTTGCGCGGCGGCGCCTTGGCGGTCTCGGCCCGGACCGGCAGGGGCATCGCCAGAACCAGCGACACGATGACGAGTGCGAACAACCTCATGGGAACCAGCAGTCCGTAGCCAAGTGGACGGGGCCGCATGATTCCACTTCCCACGGACGAAGGCAATCGGACCGTGACCCACGCGGCCATTTCCTCCCGGCAACCCGGCCCTTCCCAGGATGCGTCTTGCGCATTCGCGCGCCCGCGCGTAACGTCGCCCCCCGCGTCTATCCTTCAATCTGGGGATTTCCACCATGCCGTTCATCGCCGACAGGCTTTCCGCCATCAAGCCATCTCCGACCATCGCGGTGACGCAGAAGGCCGCCGAGCTCAAGGCCGCCGGCCGCGACGTCATCGGCCTGGGGGCCGGCGAACCCGACTTCGACACTCCGGACACCATCAAGGCCGCGGCCAAGGTCGCCATCGACAAGGGGATGACCAAGTACACCGCGCCGGCCGGCACCCTGGAACTGCGCCAGGCCATCGCCGCCAAGTTCAAGCGCGAGAACGGCCTGGACTACACCCCCGACCAGATCACCGTCGGCGTCGGCGGCAAGGGCGTCATCTTCAACGCCTTCATGGCCACCATCAACCATGGCGACGAAGTGATCGTGCCGGCGCCCTATTGGGTCAGCTATCCCGACATCGCCCTGATGTTCGGCGGCGTGCCGGTGTTCGTCGCCTGCCCGGAAGACAGCGGATTCAAGCTGCGTCCCGCCGACCTGGACAAGGCGATCACGCCCAAGACCAAGTGGCTGGTGCTCAACTCGCCGTCCAACCCCACCGGCGCCGCCTACACCAAGGACGAGTTGAAGGCGTTGGCCGACGTGCTGCTGAAGCATCCCCACGTCTGGATCATGGTCGACGACATGTACGAGCACATGATCTACGGCGACTTCAAGTTCCACACCCTGGCCCAGGTCGAACCCAAGCTGTATGACCGCACCCTGACCATGAACGGCGTGTCGAAGGCCTATGCCATGACCGGCTGGCGCGTCGGTTATGCCGCCGGGGCGCTGCCGCTGATCAAGGCCATCAACATGATCCAGTCCCAGTCGGTCACCCACACCTCGTCCATCAGCCAGGCGGCGGCGGTCGAGGCACTGAACGGCCCGCAGGACTTCATCCCGAAGAACGCCAAGGTGTTCCAGGGCCGCCGCGATCTGGTGGTACGCCTGCTCAACGACTGCCCCGGCATCACCTGCAAGACGCCGGAAGGCGCCTTCTATGTCTATCCGTCGTGCGCCGGCACCATCGGCAAGACCACGCCCGACGGCAAGGTGATCAAGACCGACACCGATTTCGTCTCGGCCCTGCTGGAGGCGGAAGGCGTCGCGGTGGTGCAGGGGGCGGCTTTCGGCCTCGAGCCCTATTTCCGTATTTCCTACGCCACTTCGGAACAGGCGCTGACCAAGGCCTGCGAGCGCATCAAGCGTTTCTGTCAGAACCTGAAGTAGCCAACCGGCTTCGGCCCGGATGACAGGCTTTGTCATCCGGGCCGTAACTTTCCGTCACGGGCCGGCAAACAGGGTATCGGACACCACCGTCCGCGTCGGTCCGGTCAGAATGAAGTTTAGCGGCACCTTCTTTTCCGTCAGCCGATCCGGCTGGGACGACACGAAGATCTGAAAGGTCCCGACGCTGTCCCTGGCGACCTCGAGCTGGAGCGTCGTCGCCCGGCTGGCGCCGCCGACCACGTCCATGGTGGCCCCTTCGATGCCGGCCAGCGTCAAGGAATAGCTGCGGTTCTCCGACGACATGTTGAGAACCTTGTAGGCATAGCCATTGCGGATGGTGCCGTCCGACATCTGAACGAATAGCGGCGCCCTTTCGTGCAGGATGTTCACGGTGGTATCCGGCCTTGATACCAGCCGTACCGCCATGACCGACCCCACCAGCAGCACAATGGCGCCATAGATCAAGGTGCGCGGCCGGATCAGGCGGATTCTGGCCACCCCTCCCGCGCCACGAGCCGCGAGATTGGCCGTCGAATCATAAGACACCAGTCCGCGCGGCAAGCCGAAGCGATCCATCACCGCATTGCAGGCGTCGATGCACAGTCCACAGCCGATGCAGGCCAGTTGATTGCCGTTGCGGATGTCGATGCCGGTGGGGCAGACCTGGACGCAGGCCAGACAATCGACGCAATGCCCCCTGCCCGCGAAATTCCGATCCGCCGGCGCCGGGCCACGGGCCTCGCCCCGCCACGCCTCGTAGGAAATGATCAGCGAATGCTCGTCGAACATGGCCGATTGGAAGCGGCCATAGGGACACATATAGATGCAGACCTGCTCCCGGGCATAGCCGGCCAGCAGGAAGCAGAAGCCGCCGACCACGATGATCGCGCCATAGGTCGCGGCGCTGGCGTTGCCGGTAAAAATGTCGTGCAACTGCTCGAACGCGTCGCCGAAATAGAGGGTGAAGCTGATGCCGCAGGCGGCGGCGATCATCAGCCAGATCAGGTTGACGGCCGCCTTGCGGGCGATCTTGCCGACGCCGAGCGGCTTGTGGTCGAAGGCGATCCGGGCGTTGCGATCGCCGATGACCAGGCGCTCGACCAGAACGAACAGATCAGTATAGACCGTCTGCCAGCAGAGAAAGCCGCACCACACCCGCCCGGCCAAGGCCGTCATCAGGAACAGGCTGATGGCGGCGACGACCAGAAGGCCGGTCAGGTAATAGACCTCCTGCGGCCAGATCTCGACAAAGAAGAAATAGGCCCGCCGCCCCGCCATGTCGGCCAGGATCGCCTGTCCCGGCGCGCCGGGGCCGCGATCCCAGCGGATCAACGGCGCAAGGTGCCAATAGGCCAACAGCAGAGTCATGGCCCACCATTTCAGGCTGCGGTATTTGCCCGAAACCTTGCGGGGATGAACCTTCTGGGCGGTGGCGTAGGCCCGCCTCTCCTGGGAGCCGGGCGCCGGAGGCAGACTGACAGCGGACATGGTGGACCCTTGATGATTGCGGGGCGAGGAGTTCGGAAAGGGCGCGATCGCAGGTTACGGAGACGGGGCAAGTCCCACACTGACAATTCGCAGTCGGGGAGCGAAAAGATTCGGATCCCGGTTCCCGCGACATTTCCGGTTGCGGGGCGGGTCCGACCATGTCACATTAGAATATTAGCGTATTCTAATTATGGAGTCTCCACATGTCGCTTGATCTCCGCGCTCCGGCGATTTCGCCCTATGTCGCCGGGATCGCCATCGGGTTGCTTCAGATCCCGGCGTTCCTGCTGATCGACACCGCCCTGGGCGCGTCGTCGTCCTATGTCACGGTCGGGGGCTGGCTGGCATCGTCGGTCGATCCCGCCCTCACCGGCATCGACTATGTCGCCAAGCATCTCCAGGGAGCCAAGAACTGGTGGCAGGTGGCCCTGGTGGTGGGAATCGCGCTGGGCGCCCTGATCTCGTCCCGGCTGTCTCGCACCGTTCGCAAGGGTTTCGCGCCGGTCTGGCGCCGCGCGGTCGGGGTCAGCGGTCTTGGCGGCAGGTTGGCCATGGGGTTCGCCGGCGGTTTCGTCATGCTGTTCGGGGCGCGGATCGCCGACGGCTGCACCTCGGGCCACGGCATCTCCGGCATGGCCCAACTGGCGGTCGGCTCCACCGTGGCGGTGGCGGCCATGTTTGCCGGCGGCATCGCCACGGCACTGCTCATGAAGCGCGTTTAGGAGGCATGGCCATGACCGTTTTCTCAGCCATTCTGGTGGGCCTCGCCATGGGCGTGGTGTTCGGCTTCGCCCTGGAGAAGTCACGGGTGTTCGAGCCCGGAATGATCGTCGGGCAGATGCAGTTCCGCAATTTCATCATGCTGAAGATCTTCCTGACCGCTGTCGCCACCGGTCTGGTGGTGCTGTCGGCGCTGCATGGGCTTGGAGTGGTGAAGCTGCATCCCAAGGCGACCCTGTACGCGGCCGATCTGGTCGGTGGGGCGTTGCTGGGGATCGGCATCTCGATCGCCGGGGCCTGTCCCGGCACGGTGTTCGCCCAGATCGGCGTCGGCTACCGCGACGCCTGGGCGACCCTGACCGGCGGGCTGTGCGGCGCGGTGGCGTTCAGCTATCTTCAGCCCGCCCTCGCCCCCTACTTGCTGAGCGGCGCCGCCGGTACCCTTACCTTCGACGGTCTGCTCGGCCTTCCCTTCGAGGCGGTGGCCCTGCCCTTCGCCGGAGTGCTGGTCGTCGGCCTCGTCTGGCTGGAAAAGCTGCGCTCGTGGCGCTCGGACCTGGGCAAGCACCATGACGGCCTGATCTCCGAAGCACCAGCCCGGGCACACGACCGACCAGCCGCCGCCGGGTGTTGTTCCCTTCACTGATCCCGCGGTGGTAGAGAGGTGCCGCGGCTGCCCCCTGGCCGCGGCACCTTTTCGTTTTGCCCATCCGAGGCGCCCCGATCCGGCCACCTCCCCGGCGACCGACATGACAGGAGCTTGAACCGATGAACACGATCATCCCGGCGACCGAAGCCATGGCGGCGGATCGTCGGGTCAAGGCCAATGTCGCCCGCCTTGCCGTGGCCCAGGCCCTGGCAGGCGCCAACGCCTCGGTCATCTTCGCGACCGGCGGACTGCTCGGCTCGACCCTGACTCCGGACCCGAAATTCGCCACGGTTCCCATCTCGTGTTTCGTGGTCGGCATGGCGGCAGGCACTCTGCCCACCGGGTGGATATCGCGACACCACGGCCGAAGAGCGGCCTTCATCGCCGGAACCGGTTGCGGCGTGGTAACCGGCCTGCTGGCGGCACTGGCGGTGGTGACGGCATCCTTTCCTCTTTTCTGTTTCGCCACCTTTCTGGGAGGGGTTTACGGAGCGGTGTCGCAATCGTTCCGGTTCGCCGCCGCCGACGGCGTCAGCCCGGCTTTCCGGCCCAAAGCCCTGTCCTGGGTCATGGCCGGCGGCGTGTTCGCCGGGGTGCTTGGGCCGCAACTGGTCAATTGGACCATGGAGATCTGGCCGCTTTACCTGTTCGCCGCCAGCTATCTGGCCCAGGCCGCGGTGGCGCTGGTCGCCATGGCGGTACTATCGGGCGTCGATCTTCCCGCCCCATCCACCACCGGTGACGATACCGGGCGCCCCTTGGGTATCATTGTCCGCCAGCCGCGCTTTCTGGCGGCGGTGGTTTGTGGCGTGGTCTCCTATGCCCTGATGAATTTGCTGATGACCTCGGCGCCTCTGGCGATGAAGCTGTGCGGGCTGTCCATCTCCGATTCCAATCTGGCGATCCAATGGCATGTGGTCGCCATGTATGGACCCAGCTTCTTCACCGGTGGCCTTATCGCCCGATTCGGCGCCACCCGGGTGGTGATGCTGGGTCTGGCCATCATCGCCCTGGCGGCGGCGACGGACTTGCTGGGAACGACGGCTTCCCACTTCTGGGTCGGCTTGATCCTGTTGGGGGTGGGCTGGAATTTCGGCTTTGTCGGCGCCTCGGCCATGGTGTTGGATACCCATGGCCCACAAGAGCGCAACAAGGTTCAGGCCTTCAACGATTTCATCGTCTTCGGAACGGTGGCATTCGGCTCGTTCTCGTCGGGGCATCTGCTCGCCACCCACGGATGGGCGGTGGTAAACTGGACCGCCTTTCCCTTCGTGGTTCTGGCCATCGTGGTCCTCGGGTGCCGGTCGGTCATGCCTGCCGGCACGTCGGGGCAGCGATCCGCTTGACGGCGGCAAGGCTTGTCGCGACCCTATTGCCGGTTTCCGACGGTCGAGACCGGATGATCGGTCATAAAAAAGGAATTTCCGCGATGACGGACAGCACCACCGCAGACAGCTGCAAGCTTCAGATGGACAACGAGCACAAGGTCCAGATCGGACTGATGACGGCATTGGCGGAGTCGGTCAAGCTGGGCAAACCATCCGGAGAACTATCGGAAATCGTCAGCCAGTTGATCGAATACACCAACGTGCACTTCCTGTCGGAACAGCTGCTGATGCGGCTTTACAGCTATCCCAATCTTGATGTCCACGAGGCCGAACATGACCGGCTTATGGAACAGGCTCGCGTGCTGGAACAGGCCGTTCTGTCCGGCGACACGCTCTTGGGTGCGGCCGAGCTGGACAAGCTGCGCGCGTGGCTCATGAACCATATCGAGCGCATGGACAGGGGGTTTCACCTGTATATCGGCTAGATTGCTTCAGCTTCAAGCTGAAGCAATCCAGGATTCTGATTGTACGAAAAAGCCGCGCTTTTTCATGACTCGAACGCCGCTCTGGCTCAAGAGTTTCCCTCAGCTTAAATGCGGGAAACTCTAACGCGACGGCGATACCGGACTATTTCGCCATCGACCGGAGCATGGCCAAAAGCCGCAGCAGGTACAAGAACAGGTTGATGAAATCGAGATAGAGAATCAACGCGCCCACGATGGAGGCTTTCGCCCGCTCGTCCCCCTCGCAGGCGTCGTAGAGATCGCGAACCTTCTGCGTATCCCAGGCGGTCATTCCGGCAAAGACCAGCACTCCGGCGCAGGACGTCACGAACAGGATCGCCGAGGAGTGTATGAACAGATTGACCAGCCCGGCGGCGCACACGCCGATCATGCCCATCACGAGGAACGAGCCGACGGCATCAAGGTTCCGCCCGGTGGTATAGCCATAGAGCGACAATCCGGCAAAGGCGGCGGAGGTGACGGCGAATGCGACGGCGAGCAGGTCGCCGTCATAGGCCAGCATCACCGGCGCCAGCGCCACCCCCATGAGAGCGACATAGCCCCAGAAGGTCGCATTCGCGGCGGCAAGCGACATCGAGGCCAGGCGCGCGCCCAGCACCAGGGGAATCACGAACAGCGCCACCAGCACCACCCATTGCAGCGGCGTGCCGAACACCAACGCCATGACGTCGGACGACGAGGCGGAAAATCCGGCGATCAGACCGGTCAGGGCAATGCCCAGCGACATCCGGTTGTAGACGCCGAGCATGTGGCGCCGCAGCCCCTGGTCGACGGCGCCCGCCGATGCCTTCCGCCGTTCAGCGTTCGCCGCTCGCGCGGCGGCGCTCCGTCCCGTTCCGAAAGTGCTCATGGCGAGTTCCCTTCATGGACTGTGTTGACGACGACCCGGCACCCAGGCCTGACCGAACGGCCACGAGCGAACGAATACAGACGAAAGTACTGTATCTTGTCTCCTGGTAAAATCAGCACATTTCCGCGGAACCAGACGGGGCACGGACGTCACCGGCGCCCCGCCATAGGCTCTTCCGGTCAGAAAAGCGATTTCGGCTTTCGCTTCATCGTCTGGCCGACCAGTTCCCGCAAGTCGCGAACATCGCGGGGATGAGACGTTAGCCACTCCGTCTGGGCGGCCCGGATGCGGGCCAGATGCGCCTCCAGATTGGCGCGGTCCAGCCTGACCCCGGGTGTATCGGCCCCGCAAGACGTCTCCGGGTCGGAAACCCCGCCGAACATTCTCTGCATTATCGCACGGCCAAGCAGGGCGCGATTGTAATGGGACATGTCTTCATGAAGCTTCATGACGCCGCTATCGGGAACCTCTTCCGTGGTCCAGCAGTTGTAGCCGCTGAAATCCCACAGCGCCGCCGATCCGGCGTCGCCGGTGGCGTTAGCGTCCGCCACCATCTCCGCGACTATTCTTTTCCACTCTTCAAAAGCAGGCCACAGCCCGCTTTGCCGGATCAACTCCATCTCCCAGGCGTGAGTGGGGTGGATGAAGAGCTTGAGCGGAATATGGTGCTCGCGCGCTTCGGCGAGCAGCCGTTTCAGCGCGCCGGTGTGCGCCGAAAATCCGACGCCGGGATAGCTGAGGTGAAAGTTCTCGTAGGGAGCGGGAAAATAGGCACCGGCCAGATGCACGCGACTGGCGCGGAGGAATTCGCTCCGCCACGCCTTGACCGCGGGTTGAGGCGTGGCGGCGACGGGAACGACGATCGGTTCGCCAAGAGACAGCTTCCGCACCCGTTCCACAAACGAGATCACGTTCGTTACCAGCAGCGAAATGCGCTCGACCACCGCCTTGAACGGCAGGGATTGGGACAATGAGGACCTGATCAGGGAAAGCGTATCAACGGGGTGGATCAGGTCACTTCGGTAAAAGACGTTGAAGCCGTAGAAATCGATACCGACGACGATGTATCGCGCCGAATCCAGAGCGCCACCGCTTTCAATCCCGCCGACAAGCTCATCGAACGCGGCACCGTACATCGGAACCACCAGGCGCCGGTCGAGGCCCGCCGGCCAGAACGCGGCACCGGTGGGAAGCCCCTCCACGCGCGAGGATCCGATCACAAGGCCGTCGGGCCGTTCGCGCAGGATCGTCTTCACGGCGGTGCGCTGGCTGTTCCAGGCGGTTCCCCGGTACAGGGTGGTCGCATCAAGGGTCAGACAGAAAGCCACTTGCAGTCCGGCCAAGGCCAGAATGGTACCGAGGACAAGAAGGACATATCACCTAGCCAATGGAACGGCCACCACGTCAGAAGTTGAAGTAGATGAATTTCCTGGGGTCGATCATGGACCCCAGGGTGATGTACCCCACCACGGCGAACGTCAGGCCCCATATCCAATCGGGGCGCCATCTGATCGCCAACAGGTCTTGCCAGCGGGCTGTTTCAATCTGCGGCATGCCATATCTCTCCGGCCGATACGCCATCAGTTGCGAGGTGTTGGGGAGAGCCCAGACAAAAACCGCGCCCACGCCGATTAACCACCAGGCCTGGAGACCGATCAAGATGACATCTCCGCCGGCCAGGCCGACCATGCTGCGATAGAGGGTAAGAGCGGTGGCCAGACTATCCGCCCGGAACAACACCCACGCCATCACGACGGCGATCATCGTCAGTGCAATCGATACCCCGGTACCGAGCGCGCCGAATCTTCCGCCCAAGGAGGTCTTGCGCCAGGCATGATTGACGACAAGATAGCACCCGTGCAGCACCCCCCAACACACGAACGGCCAGCCGGCACCGTGCCACAAGCCGCCCAGGGACATCACCACGAGAACATTTACAAACTGTCGCCCGGTTCCCTTCCGGGATCCGCCAAGCGGAAAATAAATGTAATCCCGAAGGAAGTTCGACAGCGTAATGTGCCAACGCCGCCAGAACTCTATGATCGACGCCGACTTGTATGGCGACAGGAAATTCACCGGCATCTCGATGCCGAATATCTTGCTGATGCCGATGGCGATATCGGAATAACCCGAGAAATCCAGGTAGATCTCAAGCGTGAATGCCAGCGCCCCGGCCCAGGCATCGAGGGAGGTCACGCCTCCCACCGCGGCGGCGCCAAAAACCTTCTGGGACATGCCGGCGAATAAATCCGCCAGGACGACTTTCTTGAACAGGCCGATCACCATGATCGTCAGGCCGGACGCCGCATTGGTCGAAGAGATCGGCCCCATCGCCGATATCTGCCCCTTGAGTTCCCGATGGTGAGCGATCGGCCCGGCAACGAGCTGGGGGAAGAAGAACACGAACAGGAAAAAGCGGCTCAGGCTGCGATCTTCCGTCCGCCCGGTGTAGCAATCAACAAGGAATGCGATCTTCTGGAACGTAAAAAATGAAATTCCAAGCGGTAGTAGCACCGGGGCATAATCAATTTTCGCCCACACCGCCGATATGTTTTCTATAAAAAATCCATTATACTTAAAATAACCAAGAACAATAAGATTGAATGACGCCGCTAATGCAAGTGTATTTTTTCCTTTCTTGATGACAGCGCCCGCCCAAGCCAAAAATTTATCACACACAACATAATCAGTAGTGGAAGGTGATACGGTATGTAGCTTCCATAAAACACGAACGACGCCAGAGTAAGGACATAACGCCCCATATCCTTGCCAAAGAATGACGCGACGCCATACAGTCCTATCGTTGCTGGCAGGAATAAAATCAGGAACTCGTACGAGTTAAAAAGCATGGAAACTCCGATTTCCAGGCATCGTCACCTGGCACCCGTCAAGATGACCGGACCATCCGTCCGCCGCATGGCAAAATATCGCAACAGGCCGCCGCCGAGAAGCACCGCAAGCGGCCTTTCGCCCACCCGCCGCCGCGAGACCATGGAACAGCGCGTCGAGGAAGGGTAGAGGCGGCCCGACGGATGGGGCATCGGGCGGAACGATCAACCGCACCCCGGAAAAAGCGCCTTGCGCGCCTCGTCCAGCAGCAGCACCGATGCCGCGGTCATGATCGACACCCCCCAGTCCGGCGCGGTCAGCGCCACGGTGTCGAACGTCGCCTGCGCCGGTGACCAGTACACCACCAGCACCTGCATCGCCAAAACCGCCGCCAACGCCGACCACAGTTTGGCGTTCCGGAAGAAGGTGGCGTTGAAGACGCTGGCGTTTTCGCTCCGGGCATTGAAGACGTTGAAGAACTGGAACAGGACGAAGGTGGTGAATGCCAGGGTCAGGGCATAGGGTTGGCCGTGGCTCGACAGGCCGTGGCGGAACATCAGCAAGGTGCCGGCCATCATCGTCACACCGTAGACCGCCAGGACGAACAGGCGGCGGCCGCTCAAAATCCGCGCCGACGGCGAACGCGGCCGTTCCGTCATCAGCCCCGGCCGCGCCGGCTCCACCCCTAGGGTCATGGCTGGCGGCCCATCCATGATGATATTGATCCACAGCAGGTGAATGGCGGTGAATGGCGCCGGCCAGCCCAGCAGGGTGGCGCCCAGCACGGTCAGAATGGCGCCGATATTGGTCGAAAGCTGGAAGCGGACGAACTTGACGATATTGTCGTAGACTATCCGTCCCTCTTCCACCGCATGGACGATGGTCGAGAAGTCATCGTCGGTAAGAACCAGGGCCGCCGCCGCGCGGGTTACGGCGGTACCGGAGAGTCCCATGGCGACACCGATATCGGCGACCTTCAGCGCCGGAGCATCGTTGACGCCGTCACCCGTCATGGCCACCACATGTCCGATGGCCTGCAACGTACGCAGGATGCGCACCTTGTGGACCGGGGTGACCCGCGCGAACACGGCGATGGCGTCGATACGAGCTTGCAAGATCGCATCATCCAGTCCATCCAGCTCGGCGCCGCTGACGACTTCGCCGTCAAGATCCAGTTCGCGGGCGATGGCGGTCGCCGTCGCCTTATGATCGCCGGTGATCATCTTGACCTGGATGCCGGCATCGCGGCATCGCCGGATCGCCGCCTTCGCCTCGGGCCTTGGCGGGTCGGCCAGACCGACGAGACCAAGAAAGGTCCAGTCCGCCGCCCAGACCATCGGATCGCCGGAAAGATCGAAATCACCGGCGGGAATGGAACGGCGGGCAACCCCAAGCACCCGCAATGCCTGATCGGCGAGAAACGCGTTCTCGCCCTCCAGCACCGCCACCGCGGCGCCATCCAGCCCGCGCACGCCATCGGCGGACAGCCAGAAGGACGACCGGGCCAGTAGAACGTCGGGAGCCCCTTTGACAACCATCTCCACCGTTTCGCCGTCACGATGAAACGTCGCCATGAATTTGCGGGCCGAATCGAAGGGGATTTCGGCCAGGCGGGGCCGGCTTGCCCGCTCGGCCGCGGGGTCGACCCCGCCCTTGGCGGCCAGAACCCACAGCGCTGCCTCGGTGGGATCGCCCACCGCCTGCTCGTGGCGTACGGCGGCATCACCGCATACCGCCATGGCGATCAGGAGGGAGCGATAATCGGCGGCGGGCGCGCCCAGGATCGCCCCCCGCGCCCGATATCCCTCACCGCCGACGACGAACCGCCCCCCCCGAAACCAGCCGGCCCGCGCGGTCATCTGATTGAGGGTCAGGGTCCCGGTCTTGTCGGCACAGATGACGGTGGTCGATCCCAAGGTCTCCACCGCCGACAGTTTCTTGACGATGGCGTGGGTCTTCGCCATCCGCCACATGCCGATGGCCAGCGTCACCGTCACCACCGCCGGAAGTCCCTCGGGAATCGCCGCGACGGCCAGGGCGACCGCCATCATGGCCGCCTGCGTCCATGGCAGATCCCGCAGCAGGTCGGCGAGGAAAATAAGCACGACGACCACACCGGCAATGGCGGCCAGCCGTTTTCCCAGGGCGTCAAGCTGACGTTGCAACGGGGCCTGGGTGTCCTCGGCGGCATCGATCATCCCGGCAAGCCGGCCCATTTCGGTTCGCATGCCGGTGTCGGTCACGATCAGTTCGGCGCGACCCCGGCAAACCGCCGTGTTCATGAACAAAAGGTTCCGGCGGTCGCCCAGGGCCGGTTCGTCCTCGGCCATGGCCTCGACCGACTTGATCACCGCGCGGGACTCGCCGGTCAACGCGGATTCATCCACCTCCAGATCGCGGGCGAACAGCAACCGGCCGTCGGCGGGCACCCGGTCGCCCGCCTCCAACTGCACGATGTCTCCGGGCACCAACCCGGCGGCATCGACCTCGACCAGTTGACCATCGCGACGCACCCGGCTACGGGCAGGCAGCATCCTTTTCAGCGCGGCCAGGGTTCGTTCCGCCCGGTATTCCTGCCAGAAGCCAAGGGCGGAATTGAACACCACCACCACCAGGATCACCGCGCCATCCTTGATGTCGCCGATCGCCCAGGCCAGGGCGGCGGCACACAGCAGCACCACGACCAGAACAGCCTTGAACTGATCGACGAACCTCAGCCAAAGCGGACGGACGGCGGCATCGGCCAGCGCATTCGCGCCGTATTCCTCGATCCGCGCGGCGACCGCGTGCGAGGACAACCCCAGCTCCGGATCGACGGCCAGTCTTCGTGCGGTATCGGCGACGGCAAGAGTGTGCCAGTGGGGGCAGTCGTTGGCCATGGAGCGGCAATCCCGGAAGTCCCGCGATCGGGCAGACCAGTGTACACCAGAGCCGGGCCGATGGCATGACGCGCGGAGATCGCGTCGCGACATGAGATGACGTCCGCCGGCGGCCGTGCCATCATCCGCCCCGATGAACCTTGGAGAGATCCCGATGCCCCTTCGCCTTTTCGCCCTCATGATCGGCCTGGCCCTGGCCGTGCTCGCCCCCCGTCCCGGCGCCGCCGAGACCGCAGGATACGATCTCGGCCTGGTCCGCACCGGAATGAAGCTGGAAGGCCTGCGCAAGACGGCCTGGCCGGCGGGCGCCCGGCTGCTGTGCAATGGCGACACCGATCTTCCGACCAACATCGAATCCCCCACCCGCGACGGCATCGTATTGCCGCCTCGCCTCGACGGCCTCGGTATCATTCCCTGCACCTTGTTCGCCCCGACCGCGGACGGCACCTGGAAGCTGAAGGCGACGGAATTCGCGGGAGCGCCGGCGCAGCTTTGGGCCCTCGGGGTGGCGGCCAAGGAAGGCGGCGAGGTGCGGGTGGCCCAGATCAAGCTGTGGCAGTCCGACGATGCCCTCAAAGGCACCATCGACTTCATCACCAGCCGCCTCGGGCCACCCAACTCGACCCATGACAACGGCGCCAATTGGAGCAACGACGACTGCGAAGCCCTGATCGGCCGCCTCAAATCCGGCGGCATCCTCGTTGTCGTTACCGACAAGCGCCTTGAAGCCGAGATCCGCAAGAGGATTGATACCGCCCAGCCCAAGACCGGACATTGAGCGAAGCCGGAAGGATTGGCGGGAACGCCATCCGCTTGCTTTGCCGTCACCCGAGGTCGCGATGATTAACCCGCGCCGCATGGTCGGAATATATCGTTCCGCACATGCTGATGATATGCTGTCGGTATGGCCCAGACCGCGCCGCAAGGCGCTGGGCCGACCACCATATCCGCGAAGGGATCGCCAGACGTGTTTCAGTTTAACGAGCGGAGACGCCATGTCCGCAGGGTCGGTGAAGGGCTGATCGTGCTGATCGATGGTCGTGGCTATTCCATTGTCGACATCTCGATCGCGGGGCTGAGCTTTCAAACCAGCGGACACCGGGTTGGCGAGCGGGTGGCCCTGAAGATTGCCCGGCTGACCGATCTGAATGACGGCGTCGAGGGGAGAATAACGGTCGTGGATTCCAGCGACGCCGTGACACGTGGCCAGTTCCTTCCGACCGCGCGTCTCATGCATTATATCGTCGGTCACATCGCCGAGGCCACGGGCGTTTCCCCGGCATATTTCAAATAGCAACGCCTTGGCGGTGACCGGAACGCCCCTGTTATCGGGGGATGGCCGGCGGCTCGGTCGGGTTCATGTTGAGAGATATCGCCATGCGTTCACGCGAGCACGACCCAGCAAGTGGCGGCCCATCCCCCGGCCGTGTGGTAGTCGCCGACGACTCGCCCTCCGACCTGTTGGTGGTGGCGCTGTTCATGCGCAAGGCAGGCTTTGACGTCGTGGCGGTCGAGAACGGCGCCGCCGCCTTGGCCGCGGTGGAAAGCCACGGCCCCGAACTCGTCATGCTGGATGTTCAAATGCCCGATATGTCGGGGTTCGACGTCTGCCGCCGGCTCAAGGAAGCGGATGCATCACGGGAGATTCCGGTAATCTTCATCAGTGCCGGATCGGACGTGACGGCCAAGCTTGACGGCTTCGACGCCGGCGGCGTCGATTATATCGCCAAACCTTACCGCTCGGCGGAAGTGGTGGCGCGGGCGCGCACCCATATAGACCTCTATCGCTCGCGTCGCGAGATCCTTTACCTCAATCAGCGCCTGATGGCGGCCAACCGGGAACTGGAACGGCTGTCCCAGACCGACGGCCTCACCGGCCTTGCCAACCGGGCCTGCTATGACCGGGCGTTGGAACGGGAATGGCGTCGCGCCCAAAGGGATCGGGTGCCGCTGGGGCTTGTGATGATCGACGTGGACCATTTCAAGCTGTTCAACGATACCTACGGCCACCCGGCGGGCGACGACTGCCTGCGGCGAGTCGCCCTGGCGCTTCAGGGCGCCGTCCATCGCCCCTACGACTTGGCGGCCCGCTATGGCGGCGAGGAATTCGCGGTTCTGCTGCCCGCCACACCGGCGGAAGGCTGCGCCATCGTCGCCGAGCACATTCTGGCCTCGGTGTCCGCCCTGGGCATCGAACATCGCAGATCATCCGTCGCCGACCACGTGACGGTCAGCATCGGCGTCGCCACCATGATCCCCGAGAACGTCACCGACCGGGACCGTCTGGTCGCCGCCGCCGACGCGGCACTCTATCAGGCGAAAGACAAAGGACGTAATCGGATTGAACGCGTCTGACGAACTATTTCAACGGTTCATCGACCGCACGGGCTGACGGGCCACCCCGGAAACATCCGTTCGGCGAAAGCGACGGCAGTCCGGCGGGTATGACGAGTTCGCCCGAACCATTCTCGGCCAAATACGATAGCCGTGGCCGCCCCACCCTTGTACTAAACGCATATGTTTGTTATACTCTGCGGTTAAATTGATGCATGCAACAACTATTGTCGGCATCAGCAAAATGGCAACAAGAAGCACGATGACCCGGGGGTGGATGGCATGTCGAGATGGCTGGATGATCTGGGGGTCCGCACCAAGATCCTGTTGATTGTGACCGCCGCATTCATCGGCATGACCCTGATCTTCGGCATGGCGCTGAACAGCTTGAACGACGAATTGCTGGGCGGGCGCAAGCTGAAGGTGCAGCAGTTGACCGAAGCCGCGTTCAGCCTGGTGGAACGCTACGAGGCCGAGGCCCGCGCCGGCCGCATGTCCGAAGCCGACGCCAAACAGGCTGCCCTGACCGATCTGAGGGCCATGCGCTACGGCAGCGACGACTATTTCTGGGTCAACGACATGACCCCGGCGATGGTCATGCACCCGATCAAGCCGGACCTCGACGGCAAGGACGTCAGCGAGATGAAGACCCCCGACGGCGCCCGGCTGTTCGTCGATTTCGTCAATGTGGTCAAGGCTCGTGGCGCCGACTTCCATCTGTACTGGTGGCCGAAGCCGGGCCTGCAGGAACCGGTGCGCAAGCTGTCCTATATCAAGGGCTTCAAGCCGTGGGGCTGGATCGTCGGCACCGGGATCTACATCGATGACGTCGATGCCGCCTTCCGCAGCAAGGCGCTGACCCTGGGACTGGTGGTGGTGGTCATCACCCTGCTGGCGCTGGGGCTGTCGCTGCTGGTGGCCCGCCGCATCACCCGGCCCCTGCATGGATTGTCCCGCAACATGGGCCAGCTTGCCCAGGGCGATGTCGCCATCGTCGTCGCGGGAACCAGCCGCAAGGACGAGGTCGGCGAGATGTCACGGGCGCTGGAGGTCCTGCGCGACGGCGAGGCCAAGCGTCTGGAGTTGGAGGAGGCCCAGCGGCGTGACCTGATCATCAAGGAACGCCGGCAGCAGGCCATGGAGGCACTGACCCGCGACTTCAATCAAAGCGTCAAGGACGTGCTGGCCGCGGTGGCCCGCTCCGCCCACGAACTGCGCGACGCCGCCCAGGCCATGAACGGCGTCGCCAACGACACCAGCGCCCAATCCACCATGGTGGCGGCGGCGGCGGAACAGGCGGCGACCAACGTTCAGACCGTCGCCGCCGCCACCGAAGAGATGTCCGCCTCCGAAAACGAGATCGCACGGCAGGTGACGCGCTCGTCCGAGGTGGCCCAGGCCGCCGCCGAGGATGCCCGGCGCATCACCGGCATCGTCGCCGGCCTCGCCGACGCCACCCGCCAGATCGGCGACGTGGTCGGCCTGATCAACGACATCGCGGCGCAGACCAACCTGCTGGCCTTGAATGCCACCATCGAGGCGGCACGGGCCGGAGAGGCCGGCAAGGGCTTCGCCGTGGTCGCCAACGAGGTCAAGCATCTCGCCAACCAGACCGCCAAGGCCACCGAAGACATCACCGCCCAGATATCAGCGGTCCAGGCGGCGACCACCGACGCGGTCGGGGCCATTTCCGGGATTGGCCAAACCATCGCCGAGATCAACGAAACCGCCACCGCCATCGCCACCGCGGTGGAACAGCAGACCGCCGCCACCCAGGAGATCGCCCGCAACGTCATGGAAGCGGCCGAGGGAACCCGGGACGTCACCCGCAGCATCGTCCAGGTCAAGGATGGCGCCACCCGGACCGGTGCCACCGCGACGCAGGTTCTGGCCACCGCCGACCTGCTGATCAACGAATCCGAACAATTGGCGAGCGAAGTCGCCGACTTCCTGACCGCAGTCAAAAGCTCGGCGGATCGCCGCCATTTCGAGCGGATCGCGGTTTCGCTGTCGGCCGACGTCGTCGTCGCCGGCGGCAAGACCGTCGCCGCCAATCTGGTCGATGTTTCCGTCGGCGGCGCCCGGCTGGACCGCGATACCGGGGGCGATGCCGGAACTCAGATCCAACTGACCGTGCGCGGCTGGCCGGTGGTACGGGGCCGCCTGCTGGGTTCGGTCAACGGCCAGTCCCGCATCCAGTTCGCGCTCGACCCCACCACCCAGCAGAAGCTGACCGACATCATGGTGTCCCTGGAACGCCGGGCCGCCTAGACCCGAGGCTCGACGGGCATGACCGCCGAGCCTCGGCGGCTTGTTTAGTCCAGCAACTCCGGGCGGTCGCGGAACAGGTCCAGCGCGTCGGGATTGGCCAACGCCTCGCGGTTCTTGACCGCGCGGCCGTGCACCACGTCGCGCACCGCCAGTTCCACGATCTTGCCCGACTTGGTCCGCGGAATGTCGTCCACCTGGACGATCCGCGCCGGGACATGGCGTGGGGTCGTGCTGTCGCGGATACGCTTGCGGATACGCGCTTCCAGCTCGGGGCCGAGGGCCAGACCCGGGCGCAATCGCACGAACAGCACCACCCGCACGTCGGCCTGCCAGTCCTGGCCGATCACCAGGCTTTCCAGCACCTCGTCGATCTGTTCGACCTGACGGTAGATCTCGGCGGTGCCGATGCGCACCCCGCCGGGATTAAGGGTGGCATCGGAACGGCCATAGACCACGATGCCGCCGGTGGCGGTCAGCTCCACCCAATCGCCATGGGTCCAGACCCCGGGAAATTTGTCGAAATAGGCGGCGCGATACTTCTCGCCCGACGGATCGTTCCAGAATCCCACCGGCATGGACGGGAAAGCCAGGGTGCAGACCAGTTCGCCCTTGGCGCCCTCGACCGGGGCGCCGGTCTCGTCGAACACCTCGACCTTCATGCCCAGGCCACGGGCCTGGATCTCGCCACGATGAACCGGCCCGATGGGATTGCCCAGCATGAAGCAGGAAACGATGTCGGTACCACCCGAAATCGACGCCAACTGCACGTCGCGCTTGATCTTGGCGTAGACGTAGTCAAAGCCCTCGGGGGCCAGCACCGAACCGGTGGAACAGATGGTCCGCACGCTGGCCAGCGAATGGGTCCGTATCGGTTCCAACCCCATCTTGGCGATGGCGTCGAGCCACTTGGCCGAGGTGCCGAACAGGGTCATCCCTTCGGCGTCGGCCAGATCGAATAGGACGCAGCCGTCAAGGTGGCTGGGATTGCCGTCGTAGAGCAGCAGGGTCGCCTCGGCCGCCAGACCGGCGACCAGCCAGTTCCACATCATCCAGCCGCAAGTGGTGAAGTAGAACACGCGATCGCCCGGCTTCACGTCCGAATGCAGCCGATGCTCCTTGAGTTGCTGGATCAGGGTGCCGCCGGCGGAATGGACGATGCACTTGGGCGCCCCGGTGGTGCCCGACGAATACATGATGTAAAGCGGGTGGGCAAAGGGCAGCCGCGCGTACTCCACCGGACGCGCCGCGAACGGAGCGATGAAATCGTCCAGATGCACCGCCTTGGCCACGGCGGACAGGTCGGCCGCCGCGCGGGTATAGGGCACCACCACCACCCGCTCGACCGAGGCGATGGCCGGGGCGATCTCCGCCAGCTTATCGAGGGAATCGTGGCTTTTGCCGGAATAGAAATAGCCGTCGGCCGACACCAGCACCTTGGGCGCGATCTGGCCGAAGCGATCAAGCACCCCCTGGACGCCGAAATCGGGCGAGGCCGACGACCAGATCGCCCCCAGCGACGCCGTCGCCAGCATGAAGGCCACCGCCTCGGGCATGTTGGGCAGGTAGCCGGCCACCCGGTCGCCCTCCCCCACCCCCGCCGCCCGCAGCGCCTGCTGCACCCGCGACACCAGGGCATGGAGTTCGGCGAAGGACAGCCGCCGCTTCACCCGGTCCTCACCCCAGAACACCACGGCGTCGCCGTCATCATGACGGCGCAGCAGGTTCTCGGCGAAGTTCAACCGCGCCTCGGGAAACCACCGCGCGCCCGGCATCCGCGACGGATCGTCCACCACCACCTCGCCGGGGCCGTCGCCGACGATGCCGCAGAACTCCCACACCAGACGCCAGAACTGGTCGGGCGCCGCCACCGACCATCGCCACAGCGCGGCATAGTCGGCGGCGACGACACCGAACCGCCGCTTCGCCGCCGCCATGAAGGCCACGAGGTTGGATTCCTCGACACGTTCCTTCGACGGCTGCCACAATTGGACGGACATGACGCCTCCCACCTTTTATCGCGATTTCCTCCGACCCTAGCCCGGATCGCCGGCTTGCGCCAAGCGGGTCGTCATGATCAACCAGGAAAAAGCGGCGCCACCTCGAACGGCTGCCCATCCAACAATGCCGGAGCCATGGTAACGGGGCACGTCGCCGGAATGAGGTGGACCGGGCCAGAAAGTGGGAGCGGAGACCAGATAGCGCCGCGGCCTTGGAACACCTCTTGCTTCAGCCGTCCGAAAACCAACAAATCCGGCGGCTGAAGCTCTCTTCACACCGGCCGGCTTTCCGGCTATCGTCCCCCTAACATACCGATGGCCTAGATGCGGCATTGGCGTGCGCTGATATGGGTTTATCAGCCCCGGCCGAAACAAAGGGGCATTGACCTTGCAGGAACGAAGTCATGCCCCATCCCCATAGTTTCAGCATCCGGACCAAGCTGGTTTTCATCTTCGTGGTGATCAAGGTGATCCCGCTGCTGCTGCTGGCCGGATTCGCCTGGCGGGGGCAGGTCTGGCTGGCCGACCGCGTTTCGGAAAATGTCGAAGGCATGACCCGCAACATGCGGGAAACCGCCGAGATGGTCGCCAACAGCACCACCGGTTCGGCGATCAAGGCCTTGGACGCCGCCGCCAGGGAGGCGCTGGAACGGGTGACCACCGACACCGCCCGCGCCGTCGCGGCCTTTCTTTACGACCGTGACAAGGACATCCAATCCGCGGCGCTGCTGGAACCCTCCACCGAGTCCTACCGCCGTTTTCTGGCGGCGCGGACCCGGCCGGTCGAACGCCATCAGCCGTGGGTGCTGACCCCCGACGGCAGCAAATGGGTTCCCGGCCCGGAGGCGACGCCCCGCTACGACCTACCGCTCATCCAGTCCTCGATCGAGGACAATCGCCGCAACTTCAACTACCGCCCACCCGCCGAAAGCGGCCAGATCGCCGAACGGCCGCTGTTCCTGGAAATGACCTTCGTCGGCCTGGACGGCCGCGAGAAGATCAAGATCACCACGTCGCCGCTGATGTCGCCGGAACTGCGCGACGTTTCCCGGCGGGACAACACCTTCATCAAGGCGGAAGAGTATTTCTCGGCGCTCAAGGGACTGAAGCCGGGCGAAATCCACGTCTCCGACGTAATCGGCGCCTATGTATCGACACCGATCATCGGCCCCTATACCCCCAAGGCGGCAGCGGCCAAGAACCTGCCGTTCGAGCCGGAAAAAGCGGCCTTCGCCGGCACCGAGAACCCGGTGGGCACCCGCTTCCACGGTCTGGTACGGTGGGCGACGCCGGTGGTGCGCGACGGGGCGGTGATCGGCTGGGTCACCCTGGCGCTCGACCACGATCATCTGATGGAATTCACCGACCATATCCTGCCGACCAGCGACCGCTATTCGCCCATTCCCGACGCCGCGTCGGGCAATTACGCCTTCATCTGGGATTACAAGGGTCGCTCGGTCGTTCATCCCCGTCACTATTTCATCACCGGCTACGACCCCACCACCGGCGAACCGGCGGTACCGTGGCTGGACGCCGACCTTTACAAGCAGTGGAAGGATAGCGGCCTGCCCATCCGCCAGTTCCTCGAAACCGCACCGACGTTCCTCGAGCAGTCGCTGAAAAAGAAGGGGGCGGTGGAACTGGTCAAGGCCGGGCTGCTCGGCCTCGATTGCCGTTACCTCAACCACGCCCCGCAATGCACGGGTTGGATGGACCTCACCAGCCATGGCGGTTCCGGATCGTTCGAGATTTTCTGGAGCGGGCTGTGGAAGCTGACGACGGCGGCGACCATCCCCTACTTCACCGGCCCCTATGGCCGGTCGCCACGCGGTTTCGGCTTTGTCACCATCGGCGCCAACGTCGATGATTTCCATAGCGCCGCCACCACCGCCAAGGACTACACCGACCAGATCCTGACCCAGCGCGACCTGGAATTGCAGGCCAACCTGGACAGCGTGCTGTCGCTGATTTCGACCCAGGTGGAGAGCATGGCGCGGCAGCTGACCATCTCGACGCTGGCCATGAGCATCGTGGTCGTCGGCATCGCCATCTGGATGGCCTCTTTCCTGACCCGGCGGATCACGGCCATGGTCAATGGCATTCGCCGTTTCGGTGACGACGATCTCGACTACCGCCTGCCGGTCCAGGGCGACGACGAAATGGCCACGCTGGCCGGGTCGTTCAACCTGCTGGCCGAACGCGTCCGCGAATCCATCGTCACCCTGCGCGACGCCAAACAGAAGGCCGAGGAAGCCAGCCGGATGAAAAGCGAGTTCCTGGCCAATATGAGTCACGAACTGCGCACCCCCCTTAACGGCATCATCGGCTTTTCCGAGCTGATCCGTGACGACGCCGACAATGACGAAACCCGCGAAAACGCCGATATCATCGAGAAAAGCAGCCGGCATCTGCTGGAACTGGTGAATTCCATCCTCGATGTCGCCAAGATCGAGGCCGGGGCCATGACCCTCAACGTCGAACCGGTCGATCTGAACGCGTTGATCAGCGAGGTGACGGCGGTCCATCAGCCGATGGCCTCCGGCAAGGGCATCGGCTTCTTCGCCGAACTGAGCGATGACCTGCCCGCCGTTCTTGCCGTCGATCCGTTGCGGCTGCGCCAGATTCTGCATAACCTGCTGAGCAATGCCGTCAAGTTCACCGAGACGGGGGAGGTCCGGATGAAGGTAAGCCGCGATGGCGCCGATATCCTGTTCCAGGTTCAAGACAGTGGAAGCGGCATCCCCGAGGATATGCAGGCCGCCATCTTCGAGAAGTTCCGTCAGCTTGAATCCTTCCTCACCCGCTCGCACAGCGGCTCCGGCCTGGGTCTGGCCCTGGCCCGGCATCTGGTTGAACTGATGGGAGGCTCCATCGGCGTAACCTCCCGTCCAGGCGAGGGCAGCACCTTCCATTTCCGCCTGCCGCTCGAACGGTCCCTGCCATGAGAACCGCGCTGGTCGTCGACGACAACGACATCAACCGCATTCTCGCCGTGAAACTGCTGAGCAAGGCGGAATGGACGGTGGCCGAGGCCTCCTGTGGCGAGGACGCCATCACCTGGCTGCGCGCCAACACCGCCGACCTTGTCTTGCTCGATATCAGCATGCCGACCATGAGCGGCCAGGATGTCTGTCGCCTCATCCGCGAAGGCGGATTGGGCGGTGCCGGCGTCAAGGTGGTGGCCTATACCGCTCACGCCATGAACCAGGAAGTCACCGAATTCCTGTCCTCGGGCTTCGATACCGTGCTGCTTAAACCCCTGTCGCGCGGCAGGCTGAGTGAAATGCTTACCAATCAGGGGTTCTGCCCATGATCGCCATCCGCTTCCTGGTCCTGGCGCTGGTCCTGGCGCTGACGGGCACCGGTTCCGCCGCCGCGGCGGAGAAGCCGACCATGGAACGGGTCAAGGCCCTGACCCTGAAGGCCGCCGAGGTGCTGCGCGCCGACGGCGTCGACAAGGCCCGCGAACGCTTCCACGCCGAAGGAGAGTTTCGCGAGGGCGAAATCTACGTCAACGTCATCGACCCGAACGGTACCTGGCTGATCTATCCGCCCAATCCCAAGAACGAGGGAAAGTCGGTCCTCAACGTCAAGGATGCCCAGGGTAAGCTGCTGGTGCAGGAGATCATCAGGATCGCCCAGGGGCCCGGCGAGGGATGGGTCGAATACCACTGGATCAATCCCGCCACCAACAAGATCGAGCCCAAGGCCAGCTACGTGAAAATGGTGCCGGAACGCGCCGTCATCACCTATGTCGGTCTCTACAAGTAGCCACTGGAAAGGAAAAAGGATCTTTCGCAGGAAAGATCCTTCGCCCATCGCCGTTCTTAGAGTGCTTCAGCTTGAAGCTGAAGCACTCCAGGATTCTGATTGTACGAAAAAGCTGCGCTTTTTCATGGCTCAAACGCCGCTCTGGCTCAAGAGTTTCCCGATTTTCCGATTCAGCTTAAATGCGGGAAACTCTAGTACCGGTAGGCTTCACCCTTGAACG
>CAIUSV010000028.1 GCA_903901915.1 uncultured Rhodospirillaceae bacterium
GCACTCATACCAGATCCCGCTGATCGCAACCGATCAGCGGCGCCCTCATGCGCCGGGCGGGTTTCTCCGAAACCCTTGGCTTCCGCGGCATAAGCCGCGCGTCGCCTTGCTCCTAACCAAATCCCGATGAGTTCCTCTCATGGGGATTTGGGATCAGTCCCGCTTGATGTCCCGGTAGAAGTGCTCGTGCGCCCCCAAGGCCAGCAAGGTGATGGCGCCCCCGTCGCAGCGATAGGCAAGCAGGGTCAAATGCTCGACCATGCGAAACTTATGCGCCCGAACCCCGCGCAGGTCCCCGGCTTTTTCGTCACCCACCAGCGGATCGGCGACGACGACGCGGACGGCGGCGTCCAGGTCCCGTTTCTGATTGGGGTGGAGCTTTTTCGCCGTCTTGGCGAAAAGCCGGGTTTGAGCGACCCGCACCGGCGTCAGTCCCCGAACCGGTAGTCATCCAACCGGCCGTCATCGGCCTCCTGCATGGACATCAAGATGTCCTTGATGAAGGCGAAAGAGCAGTCCGGATTTTCCTCGGCGATCCGGCCGATGCGCGACCAATACTCGATCTGCTTGGGCACGGAACGGCTGTAGACCCGGCCATAGCGTCTGGCCTCGTCCACCAACTCATCGGACAGCTTGACCGTGCTTGCCATGATGTGCTCCTTGACCCGTTCCCTCGATTATGGGATTTCGGTTAGCGAAAGACAACCTTTTGCGACCTTTTACGTCGGAAGGATACGCCATGGCCGCCATCGTCATCGGAGCAGGGCCGGCGGGGCTGATGGCCGCCGAGGTGCTGGCCGGGCAGGGAATCACCGTCGAGGTGTTCGACGCCATGGCCTCGCCGGGACGCAAATTCCTGCTGGCCGGCAGGGGCGGCCTTAACCTCACCCACTCCGAGCCGCCGGAAACCTTCATCGGTCGCTTTGGCGACCGCGCCGCGACCTTTGCCCCCCTGCTGGCCGAGTTCGGCCCCGATCAGGTACGGAACTGGGCGGCGGGGCTGGGGGTGGAAACCTTTGTCGGCTCGTCCGGCCGGGTGTTTCCGGCCGAGATGAAGGCGGCGCCGCTGCTGCGCGCCTGGCTGCGGCGGCTGCGCGGGCTGGGGGTGAAATTCCACGTCCGTCATCGCTGGCTGGGCTGGGATGCCGACGGCGCCCTTCGCTTCGCCACTCCGGCCGGCGAGGTGACGGCACGGGGCGACGCGACCATCCTGGCGCTGGGCGGCGCTTCGTGGCCGAACCTGGGGTCCGACGGCGTCTGGGTCGACCTGCTGGCGGCGCGCGGCATCGCCGTCGCCCCCCTGCTACCGGCCAATTGCGGCTTCGATACCGACTGGTCGGTATACTTCTCCGAACGCTTCGCCGGCCGACGGCTGGCCACGGTGGAATTGTCGTTCGCCGGACGGCGCCTGCGCGGCGAGGTGACGCTGACCGCCACCGGCATCGAGGGCGGCGCGGTCTATGCCCTGTCGGCGCCGTTGCGCGACGCCATCGCCACCCAAGGCAACGCCACGGTGACGCTTGACCTGATGCCGGACTGGAACGCGGCCCGGGTGCGGACGGCACTGGGGCGGCCGCGCGGTTCACGCTCGCTGTCCACCTTCGTCGGCAAGGCGCTGCGGCTGGACGCGGCGGCGGTAGCGCTGCTGCGCGAGGTGCTGCCGCCCGAGACCGTGGCCAATACCGACGCCCTGGCCGCCGCCATCAAGGCGCTGCCGCTGCGGCTCGAACGCCCCCGTCCCGTCGCCGAGGCAATCTCCACCGCCGGCGGCGTGGGGTTCGAGAACCTTGACGACGGCCTGATGCTGAAGTCCCTGCCCGGCGTGTTCGTCGCCGGCGAGATGCTGGATTGGGACGCCCCCACCGGCGGCTACCTGCTGACCGGCTGCCTCGCCACCGGTCGGCGGGCGGGACTGGCGGCGGCGGGGCGGCTGACCGCCCCGCCCGCCTCTACCGGCGCGACCTGATGGCGTCGGCGCGCAGTCGCGCCTCGACATAGCGGGTCAAGGCCCGGGTGCCGCGCACGCAATTACGAAAGACACAGACCCCCTGGTCCATCAGCCGGGCCGACATGGCGTCGTAAAGCCTGCCGCCATCGACCACGGCGATGATCGGCTTGTCGTTGCCGGCCGCCATGGGCGGCATCAGATGCACGGTGCTCTTGGGGTTGTTGATATCGATGCCGGGGCGCAGCTTGCTTTCCTCCAGGGCCATCATCGCCGGCGAGGCGGGATCGAGGCCGACCACGACGGCATCGATGCCGGGGTCCTGAAGAAAGGCCTCGGTGATCAGCAGATGGGCCTCGTCGTCGGCACCGGGATTGATGTCCAGCGGGTTGCGGACCTCGACCAGGGCATCGAGCTTCTTGGCCGCCAGAATCGCTTCCACCCGCTTGACGGTCTCGGGCGCCAGCCCCCCCATCTCCATGGCGAAGCTGTCGGTCACGATGGAATCGGCGGTTCCCACCGCCTCGAAGCCGGCACCACTGATGCCGCCAAGACGGTTGCCGCCGATGGTTTTGCCGTGCAGGACACCGGCCATGTAGAACAGGTCGTCGAAATCGTCCAGGTCCTGAGCGACCATGGCCCCGGCTTGGCGCACCACCGACTCGAACAGCGCCGGATCACCGGCGATGGAGGCGGTATGGCCCATGACACCGCCGGCGCCGGCCGGGGTGCGGCCCGACTTATAGACCACCACCTGCTTGCCGTTCAGCACCGCCTTGCGCACCGCCTTGACGAAGTCGAGCCCGTCCAGGTCCTTGAAGCCCTCGACATAGATGCCGATGGTGTCGACGCCCGGACGCTCGGAGAAAAAGGTCAGCAGGTCGCCATGGGTCAGATCGGTCTGATTGCCCAGCGCCAGCATGTAATTGGGATCGAGCCACGGATTCTGGCTGAGGCGGGTGATCATGAAGGCGCCGCTCTGGCTCAGCATCACCGCGTTGCGTTCGGCCTTCTTCCGCGGCTTGGGCAGACGCTCCAGCGGAATGAACCACGAATCGTACGAGCCGGGATGCGATACCACCCCCAGGCAGTTGGCGCCGATGAACACCGGACCGCCGCCGGAATTGGCGTGGGCGGCGTTGATCCGCGCCGCCAGGGCGGCGGCGGGTTCGCGGCTGGCCTTGGTCTCGCCCAGACCGCCGGGAATCAACATCACCGAGTCCACCGCGTCGGTGGCGATGATCTCGTCCACCAGATCATAAACGGCGCCGGCCGCCACCGCGACGATCAGCAGGTCAAGCTTGTGGTCCAGCGCCTTCAGGCTGGCGACGCACTTGACCCCGTCGATTTCGGTTTCCTCGGGACGGATGATGGTCAGCCGCTCCTTGGCGCAGCCGCTGCCGACCAGATTGCGCAGGATGATGCGGCCGAAATTCATGCCGCTGGCCGACACCCCGATGATGCCGATGGAGTTCGGGTGGATCAGCTTGTCGATCTTGTGGATCGGCCGGGCGAGCCGCCGGGGTATCGCGGCACCGATGTCGCAACTTGCCGCCGCCGCCGTCAGCCGTTCGCCCGCCGGCGCGGCATCGAATTGCAGCCGGGCCAGGGTCAAGGCCGCCCCGGCCCCGGCCCCGGCCTCGACCTCGGCCTCGGCCAGCCGCCGGCCCAGATCGATCAGCCGGCCGAAGCAGGCGGACAGCAGGGCATCCGGCGACGGTCGGCCGGCGCGACCGGCCTGGGCCGCCAGACGCTGGTAGGCGAAGGTCCGCCGGAACAGGGCAAGGAAATCATCGGCGTCGGTCAGATCGACCGCGGCTTGAACCTCGGCGCGGTCCTTGCGGAAATTGCCCTGGCCCAGCTCGGCATCGACCCCGCCCACCCCGGCGCCGATCACCATGCCGAACTCGCGGGTGTTTTCCAGGGTAATGCGCAACTCCGCCACCACCGGCAAACCGGTTTCGTCGAGGTCGAGACCAAGACCGGTCAGCAGCGCCTTCAACTCGGCGCCGTCCAGCGCCCGGCGCCCGGCCGATACGGCCCGACGAACGATTTCCAGCATGTCGGCAGTCCCCATTTTCCGCTCCTCTATCCCGGATTTTTCGCACCGCCGCCATGGGCGGCCTTGGTGACGATGATGACCTTCAGCGCCCAACCGCCGCCAACCGCCGCCAACCCCGCCGCCGCCAGCGCGGCGCTGCCCATCTCGGGCATAACACCCACCGCCATGGCCAGCACCATCGGCATGACGTTGCCGCCAAGGGCGAACGGAGTGGAAAACGCCAGCAGTTCCGCCGCCGCCTCGATCGGGGCCTCGCCCCCGGTCATGCGCCGACGATAGCTCATCCACACGAACTGTCGCGCCGCCACCGCCGCGATCAACACGCCGGCAACCCATTCCGGAACGGCGGTTTCAAGCGCCAGCGGCGCCAGCAGCAGCAGCAGGCCGGCACCCTCGGCAATGCCGGTGACGATCATCAGCGGCATGATCAGCGGCGAGCGCCACGCCGGCACGTCGGTGGACACCTCCAGGGCGCGGGCTTGGCAGTAGAGGAAGACCAGCGCCGGCATCCAGACCAGCTTGACCAGCAGGGGCAGGACAACGGCGGCGATCGCCAACGGAAACAGCACGGCCGCCGCGATGGCCTGGCGCACCAGCCAGCCGCGCCAAGCGCGGGGCAGCCGCCCCAGCTCGGGCAGCACACTCAGCATCCCGGCCGCCGCCACCCCCGTCCCGGCCGCCAGCAAGGCGCCGCTGTAAAGACCGCCGAACGCCCCCAGGGACGCGACGATCAGCAGGCCGGCACCACTTCCGCCGATCAAATTTCCGGCGGCGCGGACGCCCAGGTTGGGTTGGTCGCTCATTTCTCTTCGGTCTCCCACGGACAATGACGGTTGGGACCGCGTCCACGAGCCGGCCAACAGCCGACCCGACAGGAACACGGTCGCCCGAGAAGGTGCGCTTCCGCGCGCCCTCCGGCAAGCGCTTGTCGCGGCGCTTCCCCTCATTGTCGCTGTCCCGTGCCCGCCTACCCCTCGCGGGGAAAGACCTCAGCCGGCGGCCTTGACCTTTTCGGCCTTGGCCAGGAGACGGCCGCGGGTCTGCTCGACACCGACGACGAAACGGCTGTGCACGCCCTTGCCGATGGCGTCCAGGGAGTCGCGGGCGGTGAACGAGAATGACACCGCCTTGCCCTTGACCTCGGTGATGGTGACGGTGATCTCGACCCATTGACCCAACAGGGTCGGTGCCATGTGATCGATCTCGACGCGGGTGCCGACCGAATCCTCGCCCGCGTCGGAATGCTGCAACAGCAGATCGCGGCAGGTCACCTCAAGATCGTAGATCAGCGCCGGCGTGCTGTAGACCCGGGCGTCCTCGCCCATGAAGCCAATGGTGCGCCCGGCATCGACCTGCCAGCGGCAGGTATGGGTCAGCCCGGCGACGAGCGAGCTTTTCATCGGAAATCCTCCCGGATGGCATCGGAGCGAGGCTATCTCCCCACTCTCGTTGCGGCCTTTATATTTCATATCCGGGCGAAACGTCAAAGATTTTGTATCACAAATATCAGCCACAGAGTCCGCATGAACCAACGACCTTAGGCGCGAGAGCGCAAAAAGGTGTCATGAATGACAGAGGGAATCCGCCAGGACTGTGGCCCTTAGGCATCCAGGGGATAGACCAGCCGTTCCGGCAAGCGGTGGAAGCTGAAATTGTTCTTGCCCGAACCCTTGACCGTGTACATGGCGCGATCGGCCAGCCGCACCAGTTCCGCCGCGTCATCGGCGTCGTCGGGAAACAGGGCGATGCCGACGCTGGCATGGATGCCGGTGCTATGGCCGTCAAGGTCAAAGGATTCCGCCAGCCGCCCCACCATCTTGGAGGCCACCACCCCGACCTCGTCCTCGCCGTCGATGTCGTGCAGGATGACGACGAATTCGTCGCCCGACAGCCGCGCCACGGTATCCGACGACCGCACCGTCGCCAGCAGCCGCGCCGCCGCCTCCTGAAGCAGCAGGTCGCCGACGGTATGGCCGAAGCTGTCGTTGACCGCCTTGAAGCCGTCGAGGTCGATGAACATCAGGGCGAAACGGTTCTGATCGCGCCGCGCCGCCCTGACTTCCTGGCTGAGGCGATCGAGGAACAGCGAGCGGTTGGGCAATCCGGTCAGCGCGTCGAAATTGGCCTGGCGCCAGACCTGTTCCTCGTCCTCCTTGCGCGAGGTGATATCGGTGAAGACGCCGACCAGATGGGACACCGCCCCCTGAACGTCGCGCACCGAGGCGATGGACAGCCACTCGACATAGACCTCGCCCGACTTCCGCCGGTTCCACACCTCGCCCTGCCACTTGCCGCTTTCGTTGATGGCGCGCCACATGTCGCGGTAGAATTCGCCGTCGTGGCGGCCGGACTTGAGCAGGCGGGGCCGCTGGCCGATCGCCTCCTCCGGCGCGAAGCCGGTGATGCGGGTAAAGGCGGTGTTGACCGCCTCGATGGTGCAGTCGGCACCGGTGATCATGATGCCTTCATTGGCGGTCTCGACCACCTTGGCCGCCAGTTGCAGACGGTCCTCGGCGGTCTTGCGCTCGGTGATGTCGTAGACCCAGGCCAGGTTGACCGGCTCGCCGCCGTAGACGGACTCGCGGATGGTGAGCAACGTCCAGAAGGGAGAGCCGTCGGCGTGGCGGAACTGCACCTCGGCATGGTCGACGCTGCCATAACGTTTGAGGTGCTTGACCACGGCGGCGCGCTGCTGGTCGTCCACAAAGTAGTGGCGCGCCGACGAGCCCAGCACCTGACGGCGCGGCACCCCGATCAACTCGGTGAAGGTATGGTTGGCGAACACGATGATGCCGTCGCGGCGTCGCGAGATCGACACGCCGATGGGGCTGTCTTCGAGGACGACCGCCAATCCGCTAAGATCCAGATCGGTCATGCCGGCACCCCCGGCAACGCCAAAGCCAACATGGGCCCTCCCTTTCGGCGACGGCAACCCCACATCACCCGCCAGGACATCCCCCCTCGGGGGATCTATACCATAAGTGGCACATTGGTCGCAAGGCGGCGTCAATCGGTGGGCCAGATCCAGATCGGGGTTGACCGGAGCGCCGTGGCGGGCATAGTCGCCGCACGGTCATCATCGGGGACCAGGGAGATGTTCACCTACGTATTGGTCGCACTGGGCGGCGCCATCGGCGGCACGTTGCGCTATTGGCTGTCGGGCATGATCGCCGACGCGACCGGCGGTACGTTTCCCTGGGACACCATCGTCATCAACCTCACCGGTTCCGCCGTCATCGGCTTTTTCGCCACCCTGACGGGGCCGGACGGGCGGATCTTCATTCCGGGTGAATGGCGCACCTTCATCTTGGTCGGCCTCTGCGGCGGCTACACCACCTTCTCGTCCTTCAGCCTACAGACCCTGACACTGCTCCAGGACGGGGAATGGCTGCCCGCCGGCATGAACATCCTGCTGTCGGTGGCGCTTTGCCTGGTGGCGGTGTGGCTGGGCCATGCCGGTGCGATGATGCTGAACAGGTAGGAGAACGGTCATGCGGATTCCCAGGGACGCGGTGCGGCTGCGCATCTATCTCGGCGAGACCGCCAAGCACGAGGGCCAGCCGCTCTACGAGGCCATCGTGCTGGCGGCCCGTCGGCATCATCTCGCCGGGGCCACCGTCCTGCGCGGTCCGCTGGGCTTTGGCCACTCCTCGCGGCTTCATACCACCAAGGTCCTGCGACTGTCCGAGGACCTGCCGCTGGTGATCGACATCATCGACGGCCCCGAACGGATCGAAGCCTTTCTGCCGGTACTCGAACCGATGATCGGCGACCGCGGCCTGGTCACGATCGAAAAGATTCAGGTTCTGCGCTACGGACCCAACCGGGAATGTAGCGGAACGTCACAATCCATTTCCGAATAATTCCACGGCGCGGCTGGACCGGATCGCGATGGCGGTATAAGGTTTATGGCCCTGGAACGTGACCCGCCCACGTGGCCAGGAGGTCTTCGCCGTCGTCTTTGGGGGGATGGCGCGTGAGGGTGATCCGGGTTGTCCCCGCCGTGCCGCTGATTGGTCCGATCGGCAACGCGGAGGGTTTTTCGCACCCCCTGGAACATTTTATGTCGTCAATCATCGTCACCGCGTCCTAAAGGAGACAGAGCCAATGAAACTTCTTCATATCGCCGCCGCCGTCGGCCTGGTCGGTCTGACCGCCGCCTGCGCCACCCCGTGGGAAGTCAGCGACGTCAACGACATCCTGGCGACCCCGGCCCCCACCGCCGGCAGCGCCTTCACCAAGGCCCTGTTCAGCGAGTATCAGGCCGCCGCCAAGTACGAAGCCCAGGTGGAATACGAATGGGATGACGCCGCGATCTTCGCCCGCAAGGGCCTGCGCGCCGCCGCCGGCGAAGCGGTCGAGCCCGAGCAGTCGGGGCAGAACTGGGTGGTGCCCGCCGCTCGTGCCAAGGAAGTGGCCGACGCCCGCGCCCGTCTGGTCGGCTATTGGGGCAACGGCGCCCGCGAGCGCGTCCCCGCCGCCGCCGCCAAGGCCCAGGTGAGCTTTGACTGCTGGGTCGAGGAGGAGGCCGAGGGCGACAGCAACTCCGATTGCCGCGCCACCTTCCTCAAGACCGAGCCCGAGTTGCAGGTCAAGCCGGTCGTCGCCGCGCCGCCGGTGCCCAAGATCGTCAAGACCTTCATCGTCTATTTCGACTTCAACAAGGCGTCCATCACCCCGGCCGCCCAGAAGACCCTGAAGGAAGTCGCCGCCGCCCAGGGTGAAATCAAGCCCAGCAGCATCTATGTGTCCGGCCACACCGACACCGTCGGCAAGAGCGCCTACAACGACAAGCTGTCGCTGAACCGCGCCAAGGCCGTCGCCTCCGCGCTGGCCAAGCTGGGCGTGTCCACCACGGTCGATCAGAAGGCGTTCGGCAAGACCAAGCTGGCGGTGCCCACCAAGGACAACACCAAGGAAGCCAAGAACCGCCGGGTCGAAATCTACTTCGAGAAGTAATCCGGTAGTGGTTTTTACCCCCCTCTCCCCCTTGGGGAGAGGGGGATTTTTGTGTCCTCGGCCGACCGCGAACGTGCCACCCGACCGGGAGGCGCCGGCTACATCGGTTCGGACCGCCGGTCCCCCGCCCTGATCAGCTCGGATACGTGATTCTGGCTTGCCACCGTGTCATCGACGCTCCCGGATGGATCGGGACGATGGAACCGCCTGGCGATGACCTTGCGTTTGCCGCCCAGATCGAGCAGCTGAAACCGCTCCGCCTCGATACCCTGGATCTTGTCGATGCCATCCCAGGCCGAGGCAAGCTTCCGCCTGATGCCGCCATCGGACTGGCGACAGCCGATCACCGCTACGATTTCCTCGACGGCGGCCAATCTCGCCGACAACATATCCGAGCATCCCAGGGCGATCTCGCCGCCGGAAATAAACCTGTCGATGTCGCGGTTGATGGAATCGGCCCGGACAATCGACATATCGTGAAGAATTGCGGTGAAAGTCCCCTTCACGGAGTCGATCTTCTCCTTGAGAGCACTCCCGATATTCCTGGATTGATCGTCTTTTGCATCGACCAATGACATCAGATTAACCAGCCTCTGAGCCGCGTCCATGATCTCGGCACGGACCATTTTCCTGGTCGGCTCGTCGTCCGTCGCCTCCAATGTCCGACGCAGGTGCTCGATGGTCGCGGCGATTCCGTGAACACCATTGAGAATCGTGGCATTCTGGGTTCCCAGGGCCTCCGCCTCGGAGGCCACGGCCGGGTCCGGCCGCACGGTCGCAGGCCGGATGTTTTCCACCGTCTCGGGGGGGGCTTCGGAGATGACCGCTGGCTGTGCCCCGGATTGGGTGTCCGCGACGCGGCGGCGCGGCCCCTCGTAGCCCGATGGGGTCTTACCGCGCCGGCATGGCCCGCGATAGCCCGGTTGCAACACCATCTCGCGCCGGTCGTTCAAGGCACGATTGACGTTTTTCAACATCGTGCGGGTGGTAAACGGCAGCGTCATGACCGAATTCGCCCCCGACCCCAGGATCTTCGGCAAATCGGCGGCATCCATGTGGCCGGTGATGCAGATGATCGGCGCCACGGCGGCGTTCCACGGCGCCTCGCTGCGGATGCGCAGAACCATGTCGAAGGGGATTTGAATTTCGGGGCCGGCACAGATGATAAAATTGTATGTCGCTTGGGAAAGATCTTTCAGCGCCTCGTCGATACTAGCGATCCGGACGACATCGGAAATGCCGATCTGATTCATGGACGTGGCGATAAGACGCCCCATCTGGTCGTCCGACGATACGACCAGGCATTTCTTCCCAAAGAGAGACAAATTCAGAGCCATGTTGACATGGCCATTACTTACCCTCCCGATGGCGCCGGCTTTCTTATTGAAAGACCTTATGCGCCGGACTCCGGCGGATCCAACCGCCGGGCACGTGCTCACGGGATGAACGACAGCCCCAGGGCGTCCCACCCCGAATGGGCAGGATACCCCAATCAACCGATACCGAGAAGCCGTCACGTATGGCTTTCGGATGTGCCTCGGCGATTATCAGCCAAAAGATTGGTGGGCCCGGCAGGACTCGAACCTGCAACCAGACCGTTATGAGCGCAATTTTGCGGTGGCCTGCCGCGAATTGGCACGAACCGGGGCGATCTAGAAAATATCATATATCACAGTATATTAACCACAATCGCCGCGTCGCCTCGGTTCGCGCTGCATCGCAGCATTTCGGCCTGAAATTGGCCTGGTTGCACTTACAGATCACTTACGGCACACTCGGGCCGTTGCACTTACGCAGGGGTAAAGCGTCATGCAGGGCGTTCTGGGTGTGCCGCTGATCAAGAGCCTGAAGCCGACCGACAAGCCCTACGAGGTGCGGGATACCCGCCTCAAAGGTCTGCTGTTGCGGGTCCAACCGAGCGGCGGCATGACCTATTATGTCGAGTATGCGCGTGGCAAGCGCATCAGCCTTGGGCGGGCCGACGTGATCACGCCCCAGGACGCGCGGGAACAGGCCAAGGGCATCCTGGGCGACGCTTTCAAGGGCAAGGACCCGAACACCGCCGCCAAGCAGGCCAAGGAGCACACCTTCGGCACTTTCGTTGACGAAGAGTATGCCGGTTGGGCCAAGGCCAACGTCCGCACCCACAAAGGCACGCTGCGCCGCCTGAACCAGAGCTTCGCCGACTTCCGCAAGCTGAAGCTGAGCGAGATCACACCCTTGCTGGTCGAACGGTGGCGCTCCGACCGGTTGAAGGCCGGGACCAAGCCCTCCACGGTCAATCGCGACCTCGACGACCTGAAATCATCGCTCGGCAAGGCGCAGCAATGGGGCTTCATCGAGGTGCATCCCATCGAGAAGGTCAAGCGGACGCGGGTGGACGACCGCGCCGCCGTCCGTTTCCTGACCGAGGACGAGCAGAAGCGGCTTTACGAGGCGCTGGACGCCCGCGAGGAACGGCTACGGGCCGCCCGCGACCGCGCCAACGCCTGGCGGGCCGAGCGGGAATACCCGCTGATGCTGGACCTGCGGACAGTCGCCTATGCCGACCATCTCAAGCCCATGGTGCTGCTGTCGCTTCATACCGGTATGCGATACGGCGAACTCGCCAATCTGACCTGGGACGACCTGCATTTGGACAGGGCCATCCTCACCGTGCACGGCTTCAAGGCCAAGAGCCAGAAGACCCGGCATATTCCCCTGAACAGCGCGGCCCTTGCCCTGCTGGAGAACTGGCAGAAGCAGCGCACCGGCGACAGCCTGTTGGTTTTTCCCAGCCGCGACGGCGGCCCGTTCGACAACGTGCGCAGCTCGTGGGAAGAGGTGCTGAAAGCGGCCAAGATCGCCAAGTTCCGCTGGCACGACATGCGCCATACCTTCGCCTCGCTGCTGGTGATGAGGGGTGTGGACCTCAACACCGTGCGCGAATTGCTGGGGCACTCGGACTATCAGATGACGCTCCGCTACGCTCATCTGGCGCCTGAGCACAAAGCGGCAGCGGTGGCAAAGCTGGTGGCCGAACCCAACGGAGACTCGGGCAATGCGCCCAACCCGTGATACAGTGCGACCGAAGGCCCGGACTGTCGAGGGAGGCCCCATGGCCATCGCCGACCTAATTTACGAACAGAGCAAGAAGCTTCCCGACCATCTGGCGCGGGAGGTGCTGGATTTCGTCGGCTATCTGGCGGAAAGGCAGGAGCGCGACCAGGGACGCGACCTGATCAACGCCCAGGAATCCGCCCTGAAAGCGGTTTGGGACAACCCCGAAGATCAGGCTTGGGATCGTGTTTGAACGCGGTGACCTCGTTCTGATCCCGTTTCCCTTCTCCGATCTGTCGGCGACCAAGAAGCGGCCGGTTCTGATTCTGACCCGACCGGACACCTATGGCGACTTCATCGCCCTGGCGGTGACCTCTCGTCCGCAAACCGACCATGGCATCGCGTTGGCCGCCGCCGACCTCGTTCAAGGCAGCCTGCCGCTCGCCAGTTGGATTCGCACCGACCGGGCGGTGACGCTCAACGCCAGTCTGGTGGTCAAGGGGTTCGGGCGGGCTTCGGAAAGGGTCATCGCGTCAGCCTTGGCCCGCCTCTGCGCCTATGTCGAGCAGGGCGGCCCGGAGGTTCAGTCCTCCTCGTCGTAATACTCGTCTCGTCCTCGGACGGATATTGCGGCGGGGCCTTGCCCTTGCGGGCGACCACGCGGGGATATTTGACGCCGATCTCGACCTCCCCGAAATCCAGCGCCTCGACGATGAAACGGTGGTCGTCGCCGTAATTGAACAGGAACTGCCACTTGTCGCCAGGGGCGGTGAACACCTGCCCGACCTTGGTGCGCTTGACGCTTTTGGAGGGCGGGCCATCATCCATGAAGCCGTCATCGTCCATGTCGGCGAACAGCTCATAGCGCACGGTGCTGTCGTGAATGTGATGGCCCAGCGCGTCATAGAACCCATAGGCATGGTCGAAGTACCACCCCATCGAGCCGATGATGGCCTTGGCCAACCCCGCCAGGGAATGGCTGGCGGGAATCTCGATGTCGCGGGACAGGCTGTGCACCTCCGGGATGGTGATCCGCAGGCGCATCGTCGGTTTGGCCTTGGAGGTTGGCGTATTCATGGGGAGATGCCCTTGCGGATCAGGTCCCGGCTCCGCGCCGCAATGGCTTGGTCCAACTCGCCTTCGGTGACCTCGCCGCCGATAGCGATGGACGCATCAAGGGTGGCGCGCAGCGCTTTCAATTTCACTTCGCGCGCCGCCTCGCCGACTGAACCGCAACACCCGATCCCGTCGGCCTGTTCGGCGAACCGTTCCCGGCAATCCTCAATCGAGACGCTCATGCCCCAGCCCACAAAATGCAACTCAGGAAGAATGGCATTCTTCGCGCAATTTTTGCCACCGCTCGTTTTCGGGAATCAACCGGGCAACCGGCGTGAATAAGCCGCATTTCACATGGGAGGCTTTGAATGGGGCCAATCCCGGTCGGCCACATCGAGGTTCATCGCTCCACAGCGGACTCCGACCGATCATCCGTAGACGGCATATCCGGCCACGGTGGCGGCTACCAGCACGCCTGCGGCGGCCACTTTCCTCCTGTCCATGTCAGAATTTACGTGCCGGCGTCGGCGCCATCTTGCATTGGCCCTGGTCGCGCTTGACCTCGCCAAGGAGGTTGATCGTCCGGGTGAAAGACAGGTCGATGCGGTTGACCTCCATCGCGTCAAACCGCACCTTGTCGGGGGTAAAAATACCCTGGGCCTTCTTGGCCGTGCCCAGTTCGGGGATGGTGTAGGCGACGGTGCCGACGGCCTCGTCCAGGGTAATGTTCCACTGGGTCTCCTTTTGGCCCGAGCCGAGCGTCATCATGCATTCCAGATAGACCGGAGCGGCTGAGGCGGCGGCAGGTGCCAAAGAGAAGGCCAGTGCGGCGACAGCCAAGGATTTGCGGAACACGTCGAATTCTCCCCAAGAAATACGACCGGCAGCATATCCTTATGCCCGCCTGCGGAGAAGGGACCGGAGGCCCTTTCGAGCGACGTGGAAAAATGGAGGGGCAACGATGCTTGCCGAGACGAGGCGATTGCTGAAGCAGGGGATCGGCTATGCCCTCGGCGACTACTGCCGCCTCTCGGAAAAGCCTTTGGGCATAGACGTGAAGCCCAAGGAAGACCAGTTGAAGTGCGCCCTCTACAGGGCCTTCACCGAGACCGGCCATGTGGTCCACGTCGAGGGCGGTTACGCCAGGGCCAAGGGCAAGTGCGACCTCATGGTGGCGATAGACGGGAGCCACAAGCCCATCGGGCTGGAATTGAAGACGGCTTGGGCGGCCACACGGTGGAACAACAAGCCGCCGGAGCAGGCGGCGAAGTGGGCGAATGACTATGAAAAGCTACGGTCCCTTCCCGACCGCGGTTTCGGGGCTGGGTTCTTCGTGCTGTTGTTCGCCTATGCCGCCGACACGGCGGCCGAGGAGTCGCTGCGGGCGATGATCGACGGCCTCGGCAATCCGGACCTGCGCACGGAGCCGAGGGCTATCACCCTCTGGAACGGGCTGGATAGCCTCGAATGCTTTGCCTGGAGGGTCTTCTGAAATGACGGTGTACCCGGCCCCTCCGAAGATCCCGCGCTATCCGCTCCCGCCGCTGCCGCCGCCGGAGGTCGTGAATTCCATGAACCACAATGAGGTCTGCTACGACCCCGATTTATGGAACTTGGAATACGTACCTCGACGCTGGCTTGAACGGGTCGGCAACGCCGAACTCGTCACTCGCTATCGCCACATGGTGCGCAACATGCAGACATTTGTCGGCCCCCGCTGCGACGCCATGCCGATCTGGTGGCACGAGAGTTCGTGGTACTGGCTGAGGCGGGACTACATCACCAGGTTGGAGTTCGCCATGCGGGGGCTGGAACCGCCCGTCGTTCCCGAGGTCGATGTCCCCCATGGTTCGTCGCCGCAGATTCCGCATCCAAACGTCCTTTACCGCTTCGGTAAGCGCGAACACATGCTTGAGCTGGCGAGCGGCAAGGTGAGGTTTTCGCCAGCGAAGTCCTATCAGGACATCGAGAACGACGAGGCGCGGCAGGACGAGGAGACAGCCAAGCATGCCTACTCGGCTGGCCAGCATGGCCGTATCATCCTGCCGGATGGCCAGGAAGCTCCTATCATCGGGAACCTGAAAACCTCGGTCTCAGGCCCTGGCTACCATATGGCCTGCTTCGCCCGTGAGTGGGACGCCCAGTTCCTGCAAGCCTTCGGCGACACCTGCGTGGTGGTGAATGACATCGACGAGTTCGCTCGCCGCATTGGTGAGGCCGGGAAGAAGGTGTTCCCTGGGTGGTATTGGATGGACACGAACGTTGAATATTTCGACCCGTATGAACGGCCACCGGGCTTCAGGCTCAGGACGGCAATCTCAAAGGATTTCCTGTTCGCCTACCAGCGGGAATACCGCTTCTTTTGGGACCAATTGGATTCAGGCCCGATTGACGGCGTGCAATACATCGACATCGGGTCCTGTTCCGACATCCTGAGCATCCATGCCAGGGACGGGAATCCGCTGTAGGGGGGAAGGTGACCAACTGGATCGGCTCCAAGACCACCGAGGCATTCCGCATCGTGCTTCAGGAAAGGGGCGCAGCCGACAGCCTGCCCCCGTTCGGGCGAGGATTGGGCTTGCTGTGACCATATAATCGGGGGACTCCGTATCCCCGGCTTTGGCCGACATAGTGCAAAAGGCCAATTATCTACTTGGTCGATTTCCGCATCTTCAATCCATCGGCCAGCGCCACGGTGACGCGGGCCTGATCCAACACCGCTTGGCGCACCGCGTCGGGCTGCTTGCGGATCAGATGCACCAGATCCTGCACGTCGGCGGGCAGTTCATCGACGCCCAGTCCTTCGCTCTCCTCGCGGTAGAGATCGAACAGCCGCACGCCCAGGGCCACCGACAAGTCGTAGACGGTCTCCAGCAATGGCGTGGAAACGCCGCGTTCGATGCTGGAAATGGCATCGACGCTCTTGCCGACCATTTCGGCCAATTTCTCCTGGGACAGGCTTCGCTGCTTGCGCAGGACCTTCAGGCGGCGGCCGACGATGCGGAGATCATCTTGTTTGGACATGGCTCCAGTCTCCCCGAGTAAAAGAGGCTGGACCATGCGCCTGCGACCGGTATTATCTTCGGCAAGCGCTACTATTCCGCATCAGTGATACGGGTAGGTTGCGCCGATCAGGATTGGCGGTCAGGGGGCGGCATGGCGAAGCGAACCTATTCGGAGACGGCATCGCCGCGCGATCTGGCCGTGGTCGCGGCATGGCGGCCGGGTTGGGATTTCACCTTGCCCGCCATGGATGTGGCCGCCCTGCGCGACATGACCGCGCCAACCGCTCCCCCCATCAAGCCCGCGCTCGACGTGCTGGCTCCGGGGCTGGAGCGTCTGACGGGCGCCATCCCATTGGACTGCGGCTTCGGCGGTTTGTTCGGCACGCTCTGGCCCGGGCATGGGCTGGCGCAGACCCGCACGCTGCTGTTCGGCGAAAACCTGACTGAGCCGCTGGCGACCCGTCGCATGGCCTTCTTCCTGTCACCGCTGCACAACCCGGAACCGCTGACGATGGCGCGGGCGCAGTCCTTTGCCACCGCCCTGTTGGCCGAATCCGGTATCCGGGACTCTCTGCCCGCCATCGCTCCCGGCACTCTGGTGGTGAAGGCCGAATTGAGCATGAAGAGCAAGGATGGAGCCAAACGGCAGGCTGATCTGTGGCTGGAATGGCGGAGTCCAGCGGGGGAACTGCGCTGTCTGGTGGTGGAGGCCAAGATCGACGCGCCCGACCGCCCCGGTCAGCTTCGCGCCTATCGCGACCATCTGCGCGGCCGGGTCTCGGGTAAACGGACGGCCAAGGGCTGGTGCGTCTACCTAACTTTAGATGGCCGCAAGCCGCCGCCGCGCGAGCGGGCCGGATGGCTGTCGGCCTCGTGGTTCGGCCTGCTGCGCCGCTGGGAAACCCTGCTGGCGGCCGATCCATTGCACCGCAGCCCCGTTGATCCCGACCTTTCTGCTCATCCCGATTTCGACGGCTACCGCCATTCCCTGTGGCAGGAGCTTGCCAGCCTGGAGGACTGACCATGGCAACCATCGCCGTGCCCGAGAGCCTGACCTTCTATTCCGTGCCTGCCCACCAAGCGGCACTGGACCGCATCCGCGAGGCTGATGGCCTGCCGCGCGGTCTGATCCTTGACGAGGCCCGGCTATTCCACCTCGCCCGCCTCACCGACCTCAAGGTGCGCACCGACTACTGGAGCCTGCTGCATGATCTGTGGCGGGCGGTCTGGCATGACCTGACCGATGGCCTCGACCCGGTGCCGTTCGGTGATACCCTGTGGGACGATGGCGCGGGCGAAATCGGCTTGGCCTGGGCCGAACACCTTCTCGGTGCCAGCCACCGGCTCGGCCCCGACAAGACGCTGTGGACCGCCGTCAGCCTTCATCCTTCAGGCCGGTCGCTGCGACTGATGTTGTCGGTGGATCGGGCGCATGGCGAGAGCGATCCCGACTGGCTGGACTTCCCGCCGCCCGAGGGTTGGACGCTGGTCGATGATGATGGCGAAGACTACGCCCCGTTCTGGCGGGCCGAGGTGCCCGCCGCCACCGAATTGGACGGCCGCATCGTCACCGACGCCGCCGAAGCCCTGGCCAGTGATGCCGTCGCCCCCGTCTATTCCATGGTCCAAGTGTGAGGTTCGCAATGCGCCGTCTGTCCGTTCTGGTGTCTCTTGCCGTCTTGCTCCCGTCACTGGCACTTGCGCAAGGTGCTCCCGTGGTCACCTCGCGCCAGCCCGGCACGGTGAAGGGCACGGTCGAATACGCGCGGGGACAGTTCTTTCTCAAATCGGGCCGGGAAACCGTCTGCATCATGGGCAGCGACGACGATCCGGCGGTGGAGGGCTATTTGGAGGCCATGGCCGGCCGGGAAATCTCGCTCTCCGGCCCGGTGGTGGTCTTCTCCACCGGCAACCGCTGCATCGTCGCCGAACGGTCGGCATTGCCCGCCCCCGCAGCGGCCAGCACCGGGGCCACCCTGCCGGGCTGCACCAGTCCGGTGGCGCTGCAAACCATGGAAGGCGCCATCAAGAATATGGGGCTGAAGGTACAGAAGATATCCTCGCCGCAGGCCATCAGCGATGCCCGCGAGGTCGATCCTGACGTGCGGTTCTGCCGGGCCAACGCCCTGACCGACCGAGGCCTGTTCAATGCCTTCTACGACATTCATTGGAAGGCCCGGGCGACGGGGGCGTGGTATGTGGAGGTGACCCTGCGATGATGATAAACCGTTTGTTGTGGCGGCTTGCCGTCGCAAGTCTCCTGACCCTCGCTGCTCCCCCCGCCCATGCGGTGGAAAGCAGTTTCGGCCCCGCCTACGATGCCTATCCCCTCCTGGGGGCGGGCGCGGCCAAGGGCGCGGTGATCTATAACCACGGCAAGGCCCATCTGGCCGACCCCAATACCACCATTCCCACCTATGTGGACCGGGTGCGCCGTGCTGGGTGGGATGTGTTCGCTCTGGTGCGGCCCTATGGCGAGGACAATGTTTATGATTCCACCCAGGCCCTGATCCGGGCCGCCAAGCAGTTGAAGGCCAAGGGCTACGGCAAGGTCGCAACGCTGGGCCAGAGCTATGGCGGCTGGATCAGCATCGCAGCAGCGGCCGAGGAGGATTCGCTGTTCCATGCGGTGGTGGTCACCGCGCCCGCCGCCTATGGCAGTTCCGAGCAGGCGGCCCTGACGCGCATCGGCGCCAACGACTGGCACCGCAATGCCGAGATCGTCTCCATCGCCAAGGGGATCAAATCGACGCCGGTCATGGCCTTCTTCTTCGCCAAGGACGATTACGATCCCGGCGGACGCGGCCCGGCGTTGAGAGATGCCTTGGCGCAGCGGCCTTTCCGCCATGCGGTCATCGACCAACCGGACGGGCTGAAGGGCCACGCCGCTGCCCGAGGCCAAGCCTTCGCCGCCCGCTTCGGATCGTGCGTCGCTGATTTCCTGGACTCGGCTCAGGCGGCCGGTGCTTTCGCCTGCCCGGACAAGCCCGCCGTCACCACCATCGCCCTGCCGGTCGAGGCCAAGCCGCTGGCTTCGGCACCGGGCGCGTTCGCCCCGCTTCTCGGCACATGGTCCGGCCTGTATCCCAATGGCCGCGAACTGCTGTTCGCCGTCGAGGCGATCAATGGCGATGCCGTCACCGCCATCTATGCCTGGGGCGGCAGGACGGACAAGGCTGGCGACACCGGCGGCTGGGAGCGGATCACCGGGCGCGTCGTGGACGGCAAGCTGCACTTCGAGAACAGCAAGCGGGTGCTGCTGTTCAGCGCCCTTCCCGATGGGCAGATGGAGGCGGTGTGGGCCAAGCCAGATGGCTCCAATCCCCTGAAGGCCAGCCTCCAAAGGCTTCCGTGATGGGGCAGGCCCGGTGGACGGCGCTGCTTCTGGCGTTGGCGCTCTGGGTATCGCCGGGCCTTGCCGCCGACCCAGCCGCCGTGCTGCCGGATCAGGCCATCACTATCCCGGTACGGGGCGAAGTCACCGAGAGCTTCTACCTCTCGATTCCGGCCACGCCGCCCAAGGCCATCCTGATCCTGTTCCCCGGTGGCGGCGGCGCCATCGAGGTGCGCGAGCCAGTGCCGTCTGCCGAGAAAGCCGGGAACTTCCTGACCCGCTCGCGGCGTCTGCTGGCCGGGCGCGGTTTCGTGGTCGCCACTCTGGACGCCCCCTCGGATTCCGATGAGGGCATGGGCGAGGACTTCCGTGTTTCCGCCACCCATGCCGAGGATGTGCGGGCCGTGGCGGCTTGGATGAAGGCCCGCTATCCCGTCCCGGTGTGGCTGGTCGGCACCAGCCGAGGCACATTGTCGGCGGCCAACGGTGCGCTGCGGCTGGGAACCGACATCGACGGCTTGGCGCTGACGTCCTCGGTCACCCGTGCCAGCAGGCAGGGGCCGCATTCGCTGATGATGATGGACCTCAGCACCATTACCCGCCCCACCCTGGTGGTCAGCCACCGGGCCGATGGATGCAGCCGCTCCCCGGCTATCGACGGCCCCCGCCTCGCCGACAAGATCGGCGCCAGCCGCAAGGCGTTCGTCGAATTGAAGGGCGGGGCGGAGCCTCAGTCCCCACCCTGCGAGGGACGGTCGCATCATGGATTCATCGGCCAGGAGGAAGAGGCGGCGGGGGTGATCGCGAGGTTCGTCGCCGGGGAGTGATCCGCCCCAAGGCAACTCAGTGCAAAACACGTCTTTTGCCACGGGGAAGTCAAAGACAGCCCTTGTTTTAGACCTTCGGCTTTTAGACCTTCGGCAGGTTTACGTAGTCAACACCAATACGAGAAAGATGCTGTCCAATGACCTGGAGGAACCGGCTTGCATACTGCTCCCGCATTTGACCTATAACCTCGAAATCGACCTCCATCATGGTCCGATGCTCCACAGGTTCCGTAGATACCGGACGCCCTAAGCGGAACGCCTTAAATCGGGGGTAGGTCAGGGCATGATCTAAGTCGACCTTTCCAGCGTTGGCGGGGAAGAGGAATTCATACGACGGCTGTGCAGCTCCGCCTCGAAACAAAGAAAATACATGACGACCATCTGCATTTTCTACAAACGCAGTATATCCATCCGTCGCCTTCTCAAATGCCCTCTTATGAGCTTTTTTATGCTCCTTAACTTCACCATCAATTCTCTCAAGTCTAACGATCACGAATGCCCGCACCGGGAAGAGCTCTTTTGCCCATATTTGATTGTTGGACGGCTCCCGGTCCTCCATGTCACAGGCTGGTGAAAGGCATATCCAATAATCTTCGCCGCCCAAAGTCCGGACAATTGACCCAGTAGTGATGTGTCCGCGCTTGAATTTTTCCGTATTTAAAAAACAATTCAGCTTGAAAATTGTGTCGATCGGTTCTGGTATTACGCCCACACCAGCGATGCGCGACGCCAGATCAAACGTTGTCCGATCATCAACGGCGGCTCTCGGCCAATCTTCCCCTTGCAGCTCTTGCCGCAACAATCGCGCTGCGTCACTGGAAATCATTCCATTAGCAGAAATTTTTCTGCGAATATTTTCTATCAACTTATCAACTATAGATTCGATCCCAGGTATGAAGAGCGCCCCATCATCTGTTGGCGGAACTCCGCCGATACGCTGAAGAAGGTAATAGAATAGGCCGACTTGAATTTCAGGATTTAGCAGGTGCATTTCGTCAGTAGCCAGAGGCTCTAGTTCCAATATATTTTGAATTTCGGATATGACAATTTGGAGAAGATTTGGCCTCCAATCTTTCAGGGCTGAGTCCAGGTATCCGATGATGTCGTCATTATCGACAGGTTTCCCATCTGTTCCGAGCTTCGTCTTCCCCATAATGGCAATAAAGCAATTTCCCGCCTGAAGCCATTTTGGCTTGTCCGCCTCGCATCGTCCGTTTAGGGTTCTGGGGGTGGTTCCGCATGTGGAGGTCTTATCCGCAAGTCGCTCGCGGACAGCGAGGTGAATCAATGCTTCAATAAGAGCAGTATGTTCGCTCGTGTCGATATTTAAAGAAGTCAGCTCCGCTGCAATGACAGCTTGCTCCTCCCCCAATCCTTTTAATCCATCAACAAGATAGCGTTTAACCAATTCCGTACTGATTTCTGGGAGAGTGATTCCATTGTCTGCCAAGCGTTCCCAGGTATTTTGTGGGTCTCCGCTCAGCAGTTTGTCCGGCGATTTCCAGCCGCCCTTGAGACTGAAGGCAACGTCAAGCCAGACCTGATCAAGCCTTGGATCATTCGTGTACAGCACCACTGTATTAAAGTGGCTTGTTTCCGCCAACCTCAGAATTAGCCCTACGGACTTCCGGTTGTCATCGAATGATCCATCAAGGTTATAGTCAAGAATTACAAGATCACTCTTCCGAATGCGCTCAACCCCATTTATTGTCTCTATGTCTGTAATTTCATTCTCGATATCGCACGGCATGTCGTGCTGACGAAACATATCGTAAAGCCGCAGCGCTCGTGGTTGCTCCTTAAACTTCTCACGCACAGCCGCGAGATCACCGGCCCCGGCTAGATTGGAGAATGTCGGAAACTGGTCGTCGATCATGAGGACGGTCCTGAGCGCCGTCTTACGGAAGGTATGAACGACCTTATCTTCGTAGCTGAGCGCCTCAAGCATCCCTGGTCAGCCCCTTGAATTCGATGACAAAATTTGCGCCCGGCAGGACTTTTGGATCACCCTCACCTGCATAACGGACCGCATGGTGAGCAATCCCCAAGTTTGCCTTGCACAGGTACAGTCCAACGCCACGCCCGCCTGCCCGTCGCGTAAAGAAAAGTTCAAAAAGACGTCCGATATCGTCCGGGTCAACTCCTCGACCGCTATCGGAAACGATCACTTTGCCTTCAACTAGGTCCAGAATAATTCGTCTTTCGACAGCTTGTGTTACCCAATACACCGCATTATTCACAAGATTGATAAACACCGGATATATGCGGGATGGCAGGTCCACAATGCGGAGTGACCGAAAGGCGGGAGTCGCCTCGAAGGAGATGCGATTGTCCCGAAGTATCCGCTGGAAGAACTCGCTGACGTAATCAGCAATTGCAGCCCCTTCAATCTTTTCTCTGGCCCGATATCCAGCCACCTTAAGCGGCGACAGAAATCGCAATTTCTCTGTTAGCGCGTGATGAGCCTCAAAGGCAAGCTTGAAAGCTGAGGACTGCCGGATTGCCTCCGGCAGTCTCATCAGATTTCTCCGAACCTCCGCGTCAAGCGCTTCCAGTTCGTGGCCGACAATTTCGACGGTTATTCCAACCTGGGCAACAGCATTGAGATCCCGGATCTTATCCTCTAGATCGCTCTTGTCGTCTTCGGTAACCGACAAGGCGCTATCGAGATCAATCCCTTCTGCAAGCTGATCTAACGCTCTGATGATTGGTGTGTACTTGGCGGAGAACTCTTCCTCGAGTTCCTGTCTGTGAATTTCGATCAAATTAAGGAAGCGAACCAAGCTCTGAGCATCAATTTCATCTTCAAGAAGGGGGTGGCAGAGCTTATAGAATGCGCCTCGGTCTTCCCCGGCATTATCGCGCCAGGTGCTGCGAAGCCCATCCATGCGTGCCTCAATAGCCTTAAGATAATTCTCAACCTTGGCGCTCAATATCGATTGATGACTGCTGAAACTGCGTTTTGCGGCCTCCTGCGGTTCAATGCTGCCGACCGAAGCCTGAATTTCCGCAGTCGCCTTGGCGAGGTTTTCAAGACCGGCGGTCAATTCCCGATAGCCGTCACGGTATTCACGGTATTTGTCCTCCAACTCTCCGAGTTTTGCTGGAGCAGGAGGTGGCCTCAGATCGTCCTTTTTAAGCGCCAGATTCTGGAACCGAGCGGCGAGGACAGTCGCTCGTCCACGGTCTCGGCTGCGCTTCACCTCATCCGCCTCTGCCGAAAGTGCGGCAACGTCGGCCAGGGTGCTTTGAAGTTCAGGCAGTTGTTCCTTCAGGAATACCCTAACATTGCGCCGCCGCCTAGTTTTCGCCTTGGCGGCAGCCTCTCTCGCAGCCTCATTTGCTTTCTGAATTTCTGGCAACATCTCCTTGCGAAAGTCGGAGTCGCTACCAAAATATCGATAGGCAAAATCGACAAGAACGCCTTTGACCAGAATTTTTAACTCTCGAAATGCTCTATTATCGACGAGCCCTTCGCGTCCAGCTTTGTCCCGAAGATTAGGGTTTTCTGTTCGAGTAAACGCGACACGACCAAAGCTGCGGCGATGCGCCCAAAAATATCGCCCCGCATGCTTCCCTCGACGTTCCTCGATCTCGAATGCGTCCGAGTCGGTGCGGCCATATGGCATCACTCGCAGGCCATCTCTATATACGGAAACGCCGCCGTATTTATCGACCTGCGAAGTAAGTACTGAAAATTGCTGCTCGGTATGGGTCGTATTGGCGAGTTCTCTTTCGTATGTGCCGATGCAGAATGAAAAACGTCCAAGCCGGTCTCTACCCGTTTTTGGCGGGGGCCGTCTCGGCACATACTCTTTGATGCCGATATCGCGACCCAACACCACCACACGCCCTCGGAAAACGCCGTTTTCATCGAATGAGCCGGTGACGTAATTCTCCAGTTCCTTCAACTCTTCGTAACCAAAGACATCGGACGCACGGAGCACACAATCAACGTGCTCCCCGCGGTGGAGCAACACTTCGTAATCGAAAAGCAACCGACTCTCACTATACGGATCAGTGAAGCCGACTAGAGTCTGCCGCAATCGATCCTTTACAACACCGGCCTCTTCATCATCGGAATCCGGACGAACCCACAAGGCGAGTTCATGATGAATTCCAAGCATGAAGAGGGCCGTGCCATGTGCTTCGAGACCCAAGAAGGCGGGCCATTCCTCAAGATGGCGCCGCGATAGCGGCATGCTCCGCCATGCTTCCGTGATCTGAGATGCCGTACTTTTTGCCGTCTCTGTACGAATTTCGTATTGGGTGAATTTTTCCCAGCCGCGCAAAAGGCGTTCGCCGCGTTCATTCCCCGGTTCACCGAGATTGGTGAGGAGTACCTCGGCCATGTGGGGAAGGAGAGCTAGAATCTGCTCGGCGGATTCGAATTCCTCCACGGGGAGGCGAATATCCTCCAGCGTAATGAAGGGATTTTCAAAGAGCCGCCAGTCAACCATGACGGCCGCGAATGGCTTAGCCGGCTTCTTTGATATGACGATGGTCGCCGGCGACAGAAAGGCCGCCGATAGTCGCCCAATTCCTTTTTCTCCCTGCCGTTCGCGAGGGCCGAGGCCAAACGTATCGGGCGGTGCCCGGTCGAGATCCTCGATCTTCGACTCTGTTCCAATGACTAGCCAGCGTTCGATGAAATCCGTCCGATCCATGCCGCAGCCATCATCGAAGATCGCGGCAACTTCCGGCTCACCATCGAAAATCTGAAGGGATACGCTGGTGGCATAGGCATCGTAGGCATTCTTCCACAGCTCGCTGATGGCGGTCGGGCTATCCGCAATCTGTCCCCTGCCGAGATGATCGATGGTCCGAGCACGGGTCTGGAACGAGACTTCCGTCAAATGCCAGTCTCCTTCTCCGCGACCATGAGCGATAGAGTATCAACGACCGGCTCAAGGAGTGCCTTCGCCATCTGAACTGGTACGGCATTGCCCACTTGGCATCCTCCCGCCATCAAGCCGCCAGCGAAGACAAACCAGTCAGGAAATGTCTGGAATCGTGCTGCCTGCCGGAGAGTAATTCCATGAGGGTGAATGGGGTGAACGAAGCGGCCTTTCGACGGATTAACACAGGCCGTCGTCATGGTCGGCCCCGGTTCGGCAGGATCAATGCGCCCGTATACGTCCGAATGCCCGTCATGGCCTTTATGGCACGGAAGAACATGGCCGGATTCAGATCGAGACCCCCCATTGATTGGCGTATCCATGAAGCGCTTCACCAGATCAGGGCCATGGCTCATATGAATGTCGTTAGGGTCGTCTTGGGGAGGCGGTGCTTGGAAAACGGTCGATGCCGTTTCCCATGGCGATCCAACTTCGGTTCCAGCCTCCAACTCAGCCCGTGACCAATGGGTCTTGATCGGAGGCCAAGCACAATCAAGCTTACGCCGCGCATCCCTCCCAAATAAAAAGACCCGCTTTCTATTCTGCGGGACACCGTAACTCCGAGCATTTAGAACGAACGGAGCAGGCAGATCGTATTCCGCTTCAGAGGCCAGTTGTCGGAATTTATCGACATATGCCTTGTGCCGAGGCCACAGCATGCCAGGAACATTCTCAACAATGAAGAATGCGGGCCGCAGCGCACGAACGAACTCGAAATAGCGCAACAGCAATTTGTTCCTGGGGTCATCGACCCCGGCATCATTCAATCTATGAGCCGAGAACCCTTGGCAGGGCGGGCCGCCGAGAAGGACATGGCATTCCCCCTCCCTCAGCCCGACATCGTCCATAAGCTGTTTTGGCTCAAGTTCGAGAATATCACGGGAAAATAGGCGGGTGTTGGACAGGCCGCTATGAACAAGGTTCCATTCGTAGGTAGTGCATGCATGGACGTCCTTCTCGACGGCGGCAACAATTTCAATCCCGGCAAGACGGGCACCTAGAGAGAACCCGCCAGCACCGGCAAAAAGATCAATCCCTTTCAGCCGTGACTCGCTTCCCGGCCAATTAATCTCAGGCGGAGGCTGCTGCCATGGACGATTTTCCGGGGCTGTCGCAAATTTACCCGCTATCTGTTTGTCGATCTCTCCCAGGAAGGTCATCACCCCACCTGCATCGCAATCTGGGGGACAATAAAAAGCCCACCGACTTCACATCCTGCGAAGGAAGAGCGAAAATCCTGCACATGGATCGCACATCGACTATCGATTCCCCCGTAACGCCGGAGCGCAGCCGGATGATGGCGCGTGTCCGGGGAAAGAACACCAAGCCGGAACTCGCAGTGCGTCGCTGGCTTCACGCTGCGGGATTCAGATTTCGTCTTCACCGTGCAGACTTGCCGGGAACGCCTGATATTGTCCTTCCTCGGATGCGACTGGCACTGTTTGTCCACGGTTGTTTCTGGCATAGACACCCAGGCTGCAAGCGCGCAACAACGCCGAAATCCCGCAGGGACTTCTGGGAAGCGAAACTGACCGGAAATGTGGAGCGAGATCGGCGAATCGACGGTGAGTTGCGAACCCTCGGGTGGGCTGTCGCCGTGATTTGGGAGTGTGAAACCCGTGAGGTATTGACGCTTGGTCGGCGACTGCATGAGATACTGTCTTCCGCGCAGGCCCACGGACCGGAGCGTTAGCCGCACAGGTATTTTTGTTGGCTCAGGCACGGTACGCTCGCGATCCCATATCTATCCCCCACTATCCTGGGCATCGTCAACGCCAGACCCCTGGGAACCTTGACCCCTATGGCGAAATGTCGTTCGCTTAGCCTAACCGCTAAAGCAATGCCCGGCAACCGCCCGTCGCGGTTGCGCCGCTGGTAGAGTCACGGATATCGTCAATTCCGCCATAACCTCTTCGCAAAAGGTGGGTTATGCCGGTCTGGAGGGGGAATCGTGGTCAAGGCGGTATTCACAACAAAGGTCGATCCGACATACGATGATCTTCCCGAGTTCCGCTACCATTTTCCCCGGACCTACCTGCGGCAAGTCGAGGCGGCTGTCGGGGATTGGATCGTCTACTACGAGCCTCGGCGAACCAGCGGCAATCTCAGCAGCCGTGGTGGGCGGCAGGCGTATTTCTCGACCGCCCGCGTAACCACCATAAAGCCCGATCCGTCCATTGCGGATCACTTTTACGCGTTTGTCTCCGATTATCTGGAGTTTGATCGTCCCGTCCCCTTCAAGGCGGATGATCTTTTCTACGAGTCCGGGCTGCGACGCGATGACGGCGGAACCAGCAAGGGTGCCTTCGGCCGTGCCGTTCGATCCATTCCAGATATAGAATATGACCTCATTCTACGAGCCGGCTTTTCGGAGATTTTAGCCCCGGCAACGGTGGATGAACCAATCCTGTTGGGCCTTGCTGAAGAGGCGGCAACCTTCGAAAGGCCCATCGTCGAGCGCATGACGGCGCGACCGTTCCGGGATGCTGCCTTTTCTGCTGCTGTGAAATCCGCCTATGAGGATACCTGTGCCATCACCGGCCTGAAAATCATAAACGGCGGTGGCCGGTCAGAGGTACAGGCTGCCCACATTCGTCCCGTCGCAGCATCTGGACCGGATTCGGTCCGTAATGGCTTGGCCCTGTGCGGTACGGTCCACTGGATGTTCGACCGGGGGCTGCTGTCACTGGATGACGATTTCACGATTCTGATGGCGAAAGACCGAGTGCCGGATACCATCCATCGCCTCGCCAATCCAGATGGCAAACTCAAGCTGCCAGCCCGACCTGAACTGCGACCGCACCCGAAGTTCCTCCAATTTCACAGGGATACGGTTTTCAAAGGGTAAGGTACATATCGTGCGCTGCCTTTGTTCAACTCACCACTCCTCGGCCAGCATGATGGTCATCACCCTGGTGGTCACCTCGGGATCGGCGGGGTTGGGCGAGGCGTATTCCATCTCCGCGTCGAAATAGTCGATCTTCCAGAACATGCGGAGGCTGGCCTCGTCGAGGGCGCCGAAATCGTGTTCCTGATAGGGATCGTTGTCGGGGGTGAAGGCGTCGAAGGTGCGGACCCGACGGCAGACCTCCTCCACCCGCTCGGGGCCGAGTGCGCGGATGCCCTCGGTAAGGAAGACCCGGCCGCCCAGGAAGCTGCGGCGGAAGCTGTCGTTGAGGCGGCGGATGCGTTCGGCACGATCGGTATTCACGATATGTTCCCTTCAGTATTCTGGTTTGGGATGAGGGCGAAGATCCAGTCGGCGATGCGTTGGGCGGCGGAGGCTGCGCGGAACACCTCGCGCTTGTCGCCCGCCAGTACGGTCAGCCAGCCTTCGATGTAGCTGGCGTGCTGCTCCAGCTCGGTGGGCAGGCCCAGTTCGGCGCAGACGAAGGCCGAAGCCAGTTCCGCCCGCAATTCCTCCATGACATAGGCCGGGCTGCCATAATGGCGGGAGATCTCTCTGTCCAGCCTGCTGGGATGGGCGGTGGCGTGAGCCAGTTCGTGCAGCGCCGTGGCGGCCCAGCTTTCCGGGGAACGGAAGAGCCGTTCCGGCGGCAGGCGGATGCGGTCGCGGGCGATGCTGTAGCTGGCCTCCTTACCGCCGATGAGGAGGGTGACCCGGCTGGCGGTCAGCATGGCCTTGACAGCCTCGGGGGCCTGCCAATCGGGTTCGACCGGGACGGGCCGGGTCCAGGGCGGGATGCCGTCCATCTGGCTGGCGTGGAACACCACGAAGGTTTTCAGCACCGGGATGGTGCGGGAATCGTCTTCGTCATCCTCGTCCTCCAGCTCGATGCGCTTGAAGAAGATGATGGTGGTGCCCGTCTCACCCTTGCGTACCTGCCAGCCCTTGTCCTGGGCCTGCCGGTAGGTACACCAGCGCGGATCGCCATCGGCCAGGGCCAGCGGATGCCACGCCAGCAGCAGGGCGTTGACGCCGCGATAGCGATGGCCGCTGATGGTATTGCGGGGCAGCGAGGGGCCGCCGCCCTCCTTGCTCCAGGGCCGTCGCCACGGCGGGGGGCCTGCCTCCAGGGCGGCGATGATCCGAGCGGTGACTTCGGCATGGATGTCGCGGTTGCTCATGGTTGTCTCCTTCAGACCTGGAACAGCCGGGCCAGGGCGGCGCGGCGGCCTCCCTTGCGGATCACCAGGGAATCCATGGGTGGAAAGGAATGGGCGCGGCGATTGAGTCCCGCCGCCAGATGCGTCTTCGGCACCTTGGTGGCGGCGAGGGTCGAACTGTCCGGTTCGGGCAGGCACTCCTCGAAATGGGCGGCGCCGATGGCCGCTCCCTCGATGGCAGCGGCGGCGCAGGCCATGCCGTGGCGTTGCCAATAGCCGTCGCGGCCCGACTTCTCGAAGCCGTGGATTGCCGCCAGGGCGAGATCGACGCCCGCGCCGCGCCAATGGGCCTGCCACCCTGCGAGGGCCTGTCGCCGCAAGGCAGTGAAGGCAGGGGCGTCCTGGCCCATGGTCCGACTGTCGTCCCTGATCCAGCGGATGGCCCGCGTTCGGCTGGAGCCGCTATCCGGTCCCTCGTGGAAGCCGAACACGTCGTAACAGGCGCACAGGGCCGCCCGCCGTCCCGAGGCCAGGGCAATGATGCGGCCGGGATCGTCGTAATCAGCCAGCCGGGGCGTCACCGCCCGATCGGGGTTCTTGGTGTCCATCTCGGTGGGGAAGATTTTACGGGCCACGCCGATCACGCCTGATGCGCCAATGGCGACGCAGAACTGGTCATCGCCTTCGCCCTGGGTGTCGCCGTCGATGCCGACCACCAACAGGGCACCGGGGAAGGCTTGATCGAGACGGCGGGCTTGGCGCAACAAGCTCCAGCCGATGCGGGTTGCCGCCAGTGCCTTGGCCCGCCCGGCAAAATCAAGATCAGCGAGGCTACGCCCCAGCCGCAGGAACCCAGCGGGCAGCAGCACCGCGTCGAGGGGCTGCCAATCGCTATCGAGAAGGTGGGAGACGATGGTCTCCAGCAGGGCGAGGCGCTTGGGGTTTGGATTGGTGGTTTTGCACCGCTGGCCGCGCACGCAAACAGCCGCGATGCGAGCCGACCGGATCGGTCGTCGCATGGGAAATCTCCGATGAAAGGGGGAATGAATGGCGCCCGAGGGCGCGGAGCCGGAGGACTCGTTGATTGGCGCTGGCCGCCCCGCCAGCCCCAGCGCGTTACAGCATGGCGATCAAGCGGCGCTTGGCCTGGGTGTCGCCTTCGATATAAGCCTGGGTCTGGTCGATGCTGCGGTGCCCGGCCAGTTGCTGGACATCGCGCAACGAGCCGCCCGCCTTGCTGATCAGCTTGGCGGCGCTGGTGATGAAGGTGCGCCGACCCGAATGGGACGAGCACCCGCTGAAGCCCAAATCCCGGTAGGCCGATGCGAACCAGTTGACGACGCTGCCCGGCAGCATGGCATGGCCGCGTTCGGAGCGGATCACCGCTGGTCCGTCATCGCCCTCCAGCCGCCGCAGCTTGACCAGGGCGGCCCGGATATCGGGATGCATGGGGATGGTCCTACCGCTGCCCTTCTTGGCTGCCTTATCGTGCAGCTCGATCCGGGCACTGATCCGGCCCTGCGGGTCCAGCACCATGGGCCATGTCAGCTTGGCGATTTCACCGGCCCGCAGGCCCGCCTTCACCGACAACAGCACCATCACCCGGTCTCGTTCGGGATAGCGGCCCTCGGCCGCCTTGCGCAGCAATACGCGTTCTTGCGTCTTCGTCAGAATCTTTGCCTGTCTGCCTGCCATGGCGGGCCTCGCGATACAATTATCGACACGCAATGATTGTATCATGGGGTGCAAGAAACGTCAATTTATGGTTATATATCAATATATTGTCCGGCATTGCGGTTTCGATTTGAACAATGTCCGTAGCCTGCGGAGACTGTGAACAGGAGCATCGTCATGGCGGTGGCGGGTTTTCAATTAATTGAAAAGCTTCCCTGGCCGGGCTTGTACCGGATGACGGTGAAAAATCGCCGGAACCACGAAAAATGGCCCGGAAATGATGATTCCGGGCCATTTGACGATGAATATGTCAGTAGTTGTACAGCGTAGCGCAGCGATGCCCATGGCTATGGATGACAGATCAGCATTCACATCTGTCAGCTCATGTCTCGCCTGTTAACAAGTCTGCCATATGGCCTGAAAGGCCTATAGGCATATCCGTTATTGATGTCTCCGAGGCACTGCATCGTGGATGAGAAGGTCATCACCGCTGAACCGTCGTTGAAGCTGGATGTAATCCAGGATTACATGAGGATGCCGTGGACGGCGGGTGCGTGACCCACGCCCCGCCAGGGCGAAGGACGGCGGACGGAATTTGACCATATAGCCGCCGAAGCGGGATAATGCCTCCTCCATGGTCTGCTCACCACGCAGGGAGGTGACATTCACTTGGCGAGGAAGGGGGTATGCCGCGCTGAGGCGGTCAACGACCTTTCCGCGACCGACCCCGGGATGGGCCAGGACGATGTGGGTGTGCAGTAGCACAAAGTCTTCGTAACTATCGTGTTGTCGGGCATAGCCCAGCCCTTTCAGTGTCTTTTTCACGTAGGTTCCCAATTCCTGGTCCGGGTGACCGGTGAGAAGGTCCAGTTCAAATCTGCCTCGCCAGCGGCATCCGGGCCAGCCCTCGCAGATCACCCTCCAATAGCGATGGAAGTTCCGGATATGCTGCTTCAACGCCTGATGGTCCTCCAGGTCGATAACGGCCAGGATGATGGTGATGGCGCTGATCCGGTGTCGCCGGATGGCAATGTTGAAGGTGCTGTTCATCGCCTCGGCCTCGGCCAAGCCGGTCTTGACCTTGCACCACCAGCAGAGCACCGCTTCTCCGCACGGTTGACTGGGACTGCAATTGGCCACCTTGATGGCGAGAGTGTGGTGGCGGCTACGGGAGGACGCCATCAATGCCTGGAGGCTGTTCCGTTCAATACGGCGGTAGCCTTGACGGTAGCTGCGGGGAAAGTCTCGGACCTTAGCATCGTCAATCAAGGCATCCTTCGGCAGCGGGCCGCCGGAACGGGGGCGGAGTCGTTGGCGCAGTTCGTCATGATCCATGGTGCTTGCCCTCCGTCTTCGGCTTGGACAGGAGGCGGGCCTCGATAATCGTGCCGGTTTCGCCGTCGCCCGGCTCGACCACCAGCGCAATACGCCGGTTCTTGCGGATAGCCTTGTCCCAGATCGGGATCAGCTTGTCGGGCCACGCCATCGCCGGGCCGGAATCGACTGGGTTACCATCATCGCTACCGTCATCAGCAGGCTTGCCGATGTCGGAGGCCGTTCCCTCCGACTCGATGGTGGTGTCATTGCCGCTTGGAATCGGCTTGGTCTTTTCCTGGAAATACCGAGCCAGCTTGACGATACCTTCGTGCTTGAGGTGGCTGGTCAGCTTGCCGGGCTCGATCCCTTTGAGGGCGGCCCCTCGTAGCGCCATGGCCTGCTGGCTGGCGGTGGCGGGTTCGAGGCCACAATCGCTGTACAGCTTCACGATCACCAGGGCCAACGAGGTTGCCGCCGTTATGGGGAGTCCCCGTTCCTTGGCCTCGGCCAGGATCGTAGCCTTCAGGGTGGGATCAGCATGGGCGGCGCACAGGAGGTCGTAGTTACCGCCCGTCACCACATAGGCTTCCGCTCGGACGCGCTTGATTGCCTTTTGGAGGTTTTCTCTGTTTTTCCGACAAGCACTGAGCAGCGTCTCACGGGTCCGGCGGCCCCTGGGCATGGATTTGCCCAATTTCCGAAGTTTTTTCCGCTCTTGGTTGGTCTCGGCGGGCAAGCCGCCTCCGTTCTGGTCATGATTAATCATGACAGTCTCCAATTCCGAAATGGTGGGGAATGGGCGGGGGACGATGCCCCCGCCAGCAGATCAGCTCTCGAAGGCTAGGCGGCCGCCCGGCAGTTGGCGGATGCCCCGCAGGAGCATGAGATCGTTTTCACGAAGGCCCGCCAGAAAGCGGCCAAGCTGGGTCGGGTCCGCGTCAGGTTGGCGTAGCTTGAATCGAAGCTGGCGGGACGCGATGTCGGCAGAATGCGGACCGAAGATTCTTCCTCGCGGGAAACGGGTGATGCACTCGCTGCCATATCCGAAATTATACAGGAGGTGCGCCCGACTGTGCGTGCGAACAGAAACGGCAGCGGCAAGATCATCCATGGGCGCACTGCCAAAAATCACGATGTGCGCCAAGCAGAACCAAGCGTCATAAGGGTCGAGGTAATGGGGCAGGACGTGACCGGCCACGCCCTTGATCCCAGGCAACGCCGTGATCAAGGCCACATGGTGGACAGCCTGCTTGCGCAGGCGCAAGAAGTTCGCCTGGGTGAACTCAGGATAGGGATAGGGGTGATAGGGCATGATCCAGCCCCCGTGAACCGGTTCATCCCCCGCGAGACGGCAGATATTGCTGGTAAAACGTGAACGACGGCGCTCCAGGCTGTCCTGAACGGACATATAGAAACGCTGATCCAGGCTCGTCTGGATTTCCTGGAGTTGCGGATATTCCCGATACAGCCACTGGGGGCGAAGGATGTCCGGGGCCAGGGAAGGCCAGGACTGGATGGTAGACGAGGGCTGCGTGTTCATTGCACCGTCTCCAGCGACTGCATGCGGTCCATCCATTCGCGTTCGGCTTCCGCCGTGATGCGAACGAGGCGACCGTAGCGCAGTTCCGTGGGGCCGTGCCCATCCTTGCGCAGCTTGAAGTACGTGGTGCGGCCGAAGTTGTGGCGGGTGCAGAACTGACTGATGGTAGACGATCCGGCGATGCCGATGACGGCCGAGGATTTGACCATCAATGCGACCGGACTGGTCAGGGACTTGGTCATGGATGCTTTCCTTCTGTTCAAACCGGTTCGGGACCGGTCGGGGGAAAGCATCCGCCACCCCTGAAGGCTAAGATATCGGCCCAGATTTCTCCTTTCGCGCCCGTTTCGCCGATTGACTTGTGCCTTCACGGCGCTCTCGGTCCTTGAGGATGTCGCTTACTTCCTTCTGGGTCAGGGGCATGGCATTGAAGGCAAACTGGTCTGGGCAGGCTGCCTTGATGAAGGCGGCAATGAGTCCGTTTCGGCTCACGCGGCGTGGGTTTTGCGCAAACAGAGCGGTATGCTTACCGAGGGAATCGTACAGGGCATAAATCGCGACCCGGAGCGCCCCATTACCCTTGTTCAGGTTCGTCTCTGCTTCCGTAGCGGGGATGGCTCGGGCAAGTGACTTTTCGACCAAGCCCAGCAGACGATGCAGGCGGGACAGGGGTAATCTCGCCTTGGCCTCTGCGCATGTCGCTCCGCCGCGCCCGGTGAATTCCAGGTGGCGGCCCAGTCGGAACGGTTCCGTGACGAGGCCCTCCAGCAGGCTGTCACGGTAGAATGGGTGGGGCGGCCATTGCCCAGAGGTTGGCTTGCTGATCTCCAGTTCCGATCCACATGGCCGGTCCTGATCGAGCAAGACGATGATGCCGTTGACTTGGTTTTGGAGAGCTTCGAGGTATTGACGCTTTTCGGAAGGGGGGCGGGCATCGGTGGTCGCCAAATTTTCCGGCAAATGCATCGCCGCCTCTGCCAGGGTACAGAGAACCTCCAGTCCCCCGGTGAGCCGCAGGGCCTTCTCCGCATGAAACGCCACCTCCGTGGATTGCAGCAGCCGGTCAATGACGCCCGCCCGCTGCTCACGGTGGTCGAACTGGAAAGCGTGCGGCCTCTCTGCAAGCATCTCCGCCTTTATGGTGCTGGCCGCCTTGATGAAGGCGTCAGGCATCGGAATGTCAACTGGCTCCCGGTGGTGGGCAGGCATCGGTCTTCCTCCAGCGCGATCATGCGGCGACCCGACCATTCTGCCGAGATTCTGCGTATGGATACAGCCCGCTTCGCCGCGCTCCGCAAGGGTTCGCGGAGGCACGCTGCACTTACAGCTCACTTACGGCCGGGTTGGCCCCAAGCGGCGCCATGCGCTAACGCATTGAAAAGATTGGTGGGCCCGGCAGGACTCGAACCTGCAACCAGACCGTTATGAGCGGCCGGCTCTAACCATTGAGCTACAGGCCCCACCGGGAACGCGGTCAGGTGTCGAGGAAGCTCCTGAGCTTGCGCGAGCGCGACGGATGCTTGAGCTTTCTGAGCGCCTTGGCTTCGATCTGGCGAATACGTTCGCGGGTGACGCTGAACTGCTGGCCGACCTCTTCCAGGGTATGATCGGTATTCATGCCGATGCCAAAGCGCATGCGCAGCACCCGCTCCTCGCGGGGCGTCAGACTGGCGAGCACACGGGTGGTGGTCTCGCGCAGATTGGCCTGGATGGCGGCATCCAGCGGCAGCACCGCGTTCTTGTCCTCGATGAAATCGCCCAGGTGGGAATCCTCCTCGTCGCCGATGGGGGTTTCCAGGCTGATCGGCTCCTTGGCGATTTTCAGGACCTTGCGGACCTTTTCCAGCGGCATCGACAGCTTTTCCGCCAGCTCTTCCGGAGTCGGCTCGCGGCCGATCTCGTGCAGCATCTGGCGCGAAGTCCGGACCAGCTTGTTGATGGTCTCGATCATGTGCACCGGAATGCGGATGGTGCGGGCCTGATCGGCGATGGAACGGGTGATGGCCTGCCTGATCCACCAGGTGGCGTAGGTGGAGAATTTATAGCCGCGGCGGTATTCAAACTTGTCCACCGCCTTCATCAGGCCGATGTTGCCTTCCTGGATGAGATCGAGAAACTGCAGGCCGCGATTGGTGTATTTCTTGGCGATGGAGATCACCAGGCGCAGGTTGGCCTCGATCATCTCCTTCTTGGCCTTGCTGGCTTCGCGCTCACCCTTCTGCACCGTCTGGACGATGCGGCGGTATTCGCTGATGGGCAAGCCGGCCTCGCCCGACACCACGCCGATGGCGGCGCGGATGTCGCCGATTTCGCGGCCGTATCTGGCGCCGAAATCCTTCCAGTGCTTGCTGCGCACCGTCACCTGTTCGACCCAGTTGGGGTCGAGTTCCGAACCATAATAGGCGTCAAGGAAATCGTGGCGCTTGATGCGGCAGGATTCCGCCAGACGCAGCAGACGCCCCTCCTGGGCCATCAGGCGGCGGTTGAGGCCGTTCAGTTGTTCGACCAATTGCTCGATGCGGGCGTTGTTGAGGTGAACGCCCTCCATCAAGCGGACCAGCTCGGCCTTGAGCTTGTCGTACTTCTTTTCCATGGCCGGGGTCACCGCCTCGCCCTTAGACAGCAGCGACAGGCGTTGGTCCTGAACCTTCTCCAACTTGTGGTGAGTGGCGGCGATCGCCTCGAAGGTCTCCAGCACCACCGGAAGCAGCTGGATTTCCATGGCCGCCAGCGAAATGGAGTTTTCCTCCTCGGCCTCGCCTTCCGCCTCGCCCTCGGGGACGGCCTCACCTTCCGGCGCCTCGGGGTCCGCTTCCGGCCCCGGCTCGGCGGGGGTACCCTCGGCGGGAGCGACGGATGGGTCGTCCTCGGCCCCGCGTTCCAGTTCCTCTTCGGACAGCTCGGCGCCATAGGTGGCGTCCAGGTCGATGATGTCGCGCAGCAGCATCTTGCCTTCGACCAGGGCGTCGTGCCAGTCAACGACGGCCCGCAGCGTCAGCGGGCTTTCGCAGATACCGCCGATCATCATCTCGCGGCCGGCCTCGATACGCTTGGCAATGGCGATCTCGCCCTCGCGGCTCAGCAGCTCGACCGAGCCCATCTCGCGCAGGTACATGCGCACGGGGTCGTCGGTACGGCCCAGATCCTCCTCGTCGACGTTACCGGCGGCGGAGAAGCCCTCGGTCTCGGTCTCCTCCTCGGCGGTTTCAGCGGCGGCCTCCTCGCCTTCCTCGCTCTCGACGACGTTGATGCCCAGCTCGGACAGCATGGCCATGGTGTCCTCGATCTGCTCGGAGGACACCTCTTCGGGCGGCATGGCGGCGTTCAGCTCGTCATAGGTGACGTAGCCCCGCTCCTTGCCGCGCGCCACCATCTTCTTGACGGCGACCCCGAGGGTATCCAGCAACGGACCATCCATGGCCTCGTCCTGGTTCTCGGACACTTCCGCCGTATTCGTCGATTTGGTCGCCATGAAAACCGATGCTCCTGAAGAATCTGCCGCTACTTTCCGCCCCGGGTCCCCGGCTCGCCGTCCCAGCCGCTTTCGACGCTTTCCTGCCCCTTGACCGCCTCGAACCTCACCCAACTGGCCTGGGACCCGTCCTGGGCCAGTTGCGCGCAGGCCTCGCTTGAATCGGCCTGGCGGTAGGTTCGGGTGTAGTAATGAAAAACGTCTTCCCAGTGCGCCCTTGCGTCTTCGATCGACCCATAGCCGGGAACGGCCCGCCCCCGCCGTTCGTTGGCGTCGAGCAGGATGTCCAGCGTCGGGGCGAAACCATCCGACCGTAGATGGGACGAAAGTTCCCCCGCGTCAAGGTCACGCGCGGCCCCAAGGTGCTTTAGAATCCCGCGCCGAAGATTGTCAAGGCTCTTGTCCACGAAAGCGGTTTCGCCGAGACGCTCGCCGACCTGATCGATCAGGCGGGGATGGTCGAGGACCAACGCCAGCATCACCCATTCCTGCGCCTGGGCGGTGGGCCGCGGCGGCGGCGGCCGCCCGGCGCCGGGCAGCAGTCCGTCGGCGCCGCGCAATGGCGGCGGCGGCGGCCCGAACCGTCCGGGACGCCCACCGCCGGCCGGTCTGGTCCACTGGCGCGGCGGCGGGCGAAACGATTCCTTCAGCTTGGCGCGAAAGGCGGCGACGTACTGCCAGCGCACCGTTTCGTCGGCGATGGTGTGGGCCTTGTCCATCAGCTCCTTTTCCAGCGCGGCGCGACGTTCCGGAGTGTCGAGCGGCCGGCCGGCGGTGGCAAGGCGCCAAGCCACCTCGATCAGCGGCTGGGCGGCGTCCAGCACCGCCTGCATCGCCGCCGGTCCCCGCGCCTTGATCAGCGAATCCGGGTCCTCGGGCGCCGGTACAGTGGCAAAGCGCAACGACAGGCCCGGCCGCAGGATGGGAAAGGCGCGATCAAGGGCGCGGGCCATGGCGCGTTGTCCGGCGACGTCACCGTCCAGGCACAGGATCGGCTCGGGCGCCAAGCGCCACAGCTCCTCGATCTGCTGCTCGGTCACCGCCGTGCCCAGCGGCGCCACCGCGTAGCCGAAACCGGCCTGATTTAGGGCGATGACGTCCATGTAGCCCTCGGCCACCACCACCACCCCCGTTTCGCGCGCCGCCTCGCGGGCGTGGGCGAGGCCGTAGAGGGTGGCGCCCTTGTGGAACAGCGGCGTCTCCGGCGAATTGAGGTATTTAGGCTGGCCGTCGCCCAGGGTGCGGGCGCCGAACGCCACCACCCGGCCGCGCCGGTCGGTGATGGGAAACATCACCCGGCCGCGGAAATAGTCGAAAGCGGCCCCGGTCTCCGGCTTCTTCAGCAAGCCCGCCTCGATCAGCAGGGCTTCCGGGCATTGGGCGTTCATCAGCGCCTTTTTCAGCGCGTCCCGCGAATCCGGCGCCCAACCCAGGCGAAAGCGGGCGATGGTCTCGTCGCCCAATCCCCGCCCCTTGAGATAGTTGAAGCCCTCGTGCCCGACGGCGGTACGCAACTGCCGCTCGAAGAACGCGCAGGCCGCCTCCAGGGCGTCATGCAGCGAGGCGCGGCGTTGGTCGCGCTGGCGGTCCTCGGGCGTCGCCTTGGGCACGTCCAGCCCGGCCTCGGCCGCCAGCCGCTCCACCGCCTCGGTGAAGGACAGGTGGCCGCTCTGCATCTCGAAGCCGATGGCGTCGCCGTGGGCGCCGCAGCCGAAGCAATGATAGAACCCCTTGTCCTCGTTGACGGTGAACGACGGGGTCTTTTCGTTATGGAACGGACAGAGGCCTTGATGCTCGCGCCCCTTGCGGATCAGCTTGACCCGGCGCCCGACCACCGAGACCAGCGGCACCCGCGTTCTCAGCTCGTCAAGGAATTGCGGCGGAAACGCCATGGGCGCGGTTGCCCTCTCTCAGGTTCGAGCGATCAGCCGCCCAGGGCCTTCTTGACCGCGGCGCTGGCCTTGGTGAAGTCCATCTGGCCGGCGTGGCCCTCCTTGAGCAGCGCCATCACCCGGCCCATGTCCTTGAGCCCGGTAGCGCCGGCCTCGGCGATGGCGGCATTGACCACCGCCACGATTTCGGCCTCGTCCAGCTGGCGGGGCAGGAACCGCTCGATGATGGTGATTTCCTCGGCTTCCTGCCGGGCCAGTTCGGGGCGGCCGCCCTGTTCGTAGAGCGCGATGCTCTCGCGACGCTGCTTGATCATCGATTGCAGCATCTGACGGATCTCGTCGTCGCCGATGCCGTCGGTAATGCCCTTGGGCCGGGCGGCAATGTCGCGGTCCTTGAGCGCCGCCAGGATCAGGCGCACCGTCGAAACCGTCCGGGCGTCCTTGCCGAGCATCGCCGCCTTGAGCGCGTCGTTCAACTGCTGGCGCAGCATCTCGTCCCTCTTCATCGGGAAAGCCCCCAGGCTAGCGCAAATCCGCACGGAATGAAAGCTTATCCGCACAAAGCCAGGATATTGAAATTCCTTATACTTTTCCCATCTGTCGGAACACTTGACTCCGGTCCGGGGCGTCTTTATAAGGCCCGCAATTTACCCATCGCCGACCGGGCCGGACTCGGCCCCTTTCCCTCCCCCCGGGGGTCTTGCCAGATGCAGGACATCCCGGAGAGGCCCCGCACGCGACGAAGGATCGACATGCCGAACCAAGACGGGACCGCACCGAAGCCAAAGAGCCAGGTGCCGACCTTTGACGCGCCCACTCCCGCCGGTGCCACCGGCGCGCTGGTGCTGGCCGACGGAACCGTGCTGTGGGGCAAGGGCGTGGGCGCCGCCGGCTCCAACGTCGGCGAAGTGGTGTTCAACACCGCCATGACCGGCTATCAGGAAACGTTGACCGACCCCTCCTACGCCGGGCAGGTCATCACCTTCACCTTTCCCCATATCGGCAATGTCGGCACCAACGCCGAGGATATCGAGACCACCACCCCGGCGGCGCGCGGCCTGATCCTGCGCGCCGACATCACCGAGCCGGCCAACTGGCGCTCGGGCCGGCATCTCGACGCCTGGGCCAAATCCCACGGCATGGTGGGCCTCTGCGGCGTGGACACCCGCGCCCTGACGCGGCGCATCCGCGAGAAGGGGGCGCCCAACGGCATCATCGCCCACGCCCCCGACGGCGACTTCGATCTGCCGGCGCTGTGGGCCAAGGCGGCGGCTTGGCCCGGCCTCGAAGGCATGGATCTGGCCAAGGACGTCACCTGCGCCCAGACCTACGGCTGGGACGAAACCGAGTGGAGCCTGCGCGGCGGCTATGGCCGGCAGACGGCGCCCCGCTTCCATGTCGTCGCCATCGATTACGGCGCCAAGCGCAACATCCTGCGCTGTCTCGCCGCCTCGGGCTGCAAGGTGACGGTGCTGCCGGCCACCGCCACCGCCGACGAGGTGCTGGGCCACCGGCCCGACGGCGTGTTCCTCTCCAACGGCCCCGGCGACCCTGCCGCCACCGGCCGATATGCCGTGCCGACCATCCAAGGGGTGCTGAAGTCGGGAACGCCGCTGTTCGGCATCTGCCTCGGCCACCAGATGCTGGCGCTGGCACTGGGCGCCCGGACCTTCAAGATGGACACCGGCCACCGCGGCGCCAACCATCCGGTCAAGGACCTGGCCACCGGCAAGGTCGAGATCACCAGCCAGAACCACGGCTTCGTGGTGGATGAAAAGACCCTGCCCGCCGGAACCACGGTGACCCACCGCTCGCTGTTCGACGGCTCGGTCGAGGGAATCAGTATCGAGGGCAAGCCGGCGTTCAGCGTGCAGTACCACCCCGAGGCCTCGCCGGGGCCGCAGGACGCCCATTACCTGTTCGACCGCTTCGTGGGGTTGATGGAGAAGCGGGGCTAGAGGCCCCGTTTTTCTCGACCTTGCGGCGAAAAAGATTTTAGAAAAGAAGCTTCAGCCATGCCCAAACGTACAGACATCAAGTCCATCCTCATCATCGGCGCCGGACCGATCGTCATCGGTCAGGCCTGCGAGTTCGACTATTCCGGGGTGCAGGCGTGCAAGGCGCTGAAGGAGGAGGGCTACCGGGTCATCCTGGTCAACTCCAACCCGGCGACGATCATGACCGATCCGGGTCTGGCCGACGCCACCTATATCGAGCCGATCACCCCCGACTTCGTCGCCAAGATCATCGAGAAGGAACGCCCCGACGCCCTGCTGCCCACCATGGGCGGTCAGACCGCGCTCAACACCGCCATGAAGCTGGCGGACATGGGGGTGTTGGAGAAGTTCGGGGTCGAGATGATCGCCGCCAAGCGCGACGTCATCGCCAAGGCCGAGGACCGGCTGCTGTTCCGCGACGCCATGGATCGGATCGGGCTGGAAAGCCCGAAGTCCCGGCTGGTCAAGTCGCTGGCCGAAGCCCGCGACGCCATGTCGTTCGTCGGTCTGCCCGCCATCATCCGCCCCAGCTTCACCCTGGCCGGTACCGGCGGCGGCATCGCCTACAACATCGCCGAGTACGAGCAGATCGTCTCCGGCGGTCTGGCCGCCAGCCCGGTCAACGAGGTCCTGGTCGAGGAATCCGTCCTCGGCTGGAAGGAATACGAGATGGAGGTCGTGCGCGACCGCCACGACAACTGCATCATCATCTGTTCCATCGAGAACGTCGATCCCATGGGGGTGCATACCGGCGATTCCATCACGGTGGCGCCGGCGCTGACGCTGACCGACAAGGAATACCAGATCATGCGCAACGCCTCGATCGCGGTGCTGCGCGAGATCGGGGTGGACACCGGCGGCTCCAACGTCCAGTTCGCCGTCAACCCCAAGGACGGCCGCATGACCGTCATCGAGATGAATCCCAGGGTTTCGCGCTCGTCGGCGCTGGCGTCCAAGGCCACCGGCTTTCCCATCGCCAAGGTCGCCGCCAAACTGGCGGTGGGCTATACCCTGGACGAGCTGGCCAACGACATCACCGGCGTCACCCCGGCTTCGTTCGAGCCGACCATCGACTATGTGGTCACCAAGATTCCGCGCTTCACCTTCGAGAAGTTCCCCGGTGCCGATCCCATGCTGACCACCTCGATGAAGTCGGTGGGCGAGGCGATGTCCATCGGCCGCACCTTCCAGGAAAGCCTGCAAAAGGGTCTGCGCTCGATGGAAACCGGGCTGACCGGCCTGGACGAGATCGAGATCCCCGGCGCCGGCGCCGGCGACATGAAGGACGCGGTCAAGTCGGCGCTGGCCCAGCCGCGCGCCGATCGGCTCCTGGTGATCGCCCAGGCGTTCCGGTTGGGCCTGTCCATCGACGAGGTTCACGCCGCCTGCTTCTACGACAAGTGGTTCCTGGGCCAGATCAAGGGCATCATCGACGCCGAGGCCGAAATCCGCGCCAACGGCCTGCCCATCGACGCCGCCGGCCTGCTGCGGTTCAAGAAGATGGGCTTCTCCGATCTGCGCCTGGCCAAGCTGTCGGGCAAGACCCCGGTCGAGGCCGCCTTCCGCCGCGAGGTGCTCGACGTCAAGCCGGTGTACAAGCGCATCGATACCTGCGCCGCCGAATTCCCCTCGTCCACCGCCTACATGTATTCCTGCTACGAGGGCGACGGTGTCAGCCCGGCCGAGTGCGAGGCGCAGCCCTCCGACCGCGACAAGGTGGTGATCCTGGGCGGCGGCCCCAACCGCATCGGCCAGGGCATCGAGTTCGACTATTGCTGCGTCCATGCCGCCTACGCCCTCGACGAGGCCGGCAAGGAAACCATCATGGTCAACTGCAACCCCGAGACCGTCTCCACCGACTACGACACCTCGGACCGGCTTTATTTCGAGCCGCTGACCGCCGAGACGGTGATCGATCTGGTCCGGGTCGAGCAGCGCCGGGGCAAGGTGCTGGGCTGCATCGTCCAGTTCGGCGGCCAGACGCCGCTGAAGCTGGCCCACGCCCTGGAACAGGCCGGTATCCCCATCCTGGGCACCAGCCCCGACAGCATCGATCTGGCCGAGGACCGCGAACGTTTCCAGGGACTGCTGCACGAGTTGGGACTGAAACAGCCGGCCAACGGCACCGCGCGCTCGTTCGAGGAGGCGATCAAGGTGGCCGAGCGCATCGGCTACCCGGTGGTGATCCGCCCCAGCTTCGTGCTGGGCGGCCGCGCCATGCAGATCGTCTACGACCACGAGGCGCTCGAACGCTATATGCGCGAAGCGGTGCGGGTATCGGGCGACGATCCGGTGCTGATCGACCTTTATCTCAAGGACGCCATCGAGATCGACGTCGACGCCCTTAGCGACGGCACCCAGGTCTACGTCGCCGGCATCATGCAGCACATCGAGGAAGCCGGCATCCATTCCGGCGATTCCGCCTGCTCGCTGCCGCCCTATTCGCTGGACGACGCCATCATCGCCGAACTGGAGCGTCAGACCGCCGCCCTGGCCAAGGCGCTGAACGTGGTCGGCCTGATGAATGTGCAGTACGCCATCAAGGACGGCGACATCTACATCCTGGAGGTCAACCCCCGGGCCAGTCGTACCGTGCCCTTCGTCGCCAAGGCCACCGGCGTGCCCATCGCCAAGATCGCGGCCCGCGTCATGGCCGGCGAGACCCTGGCCTCGTTCGGCCTGACCACCCGGCCGGTGATGAAGCACGTCGCGGTCAAGGAGGCGGTGTTCCCCTTCGCCCGCTTCCCCGGCGTCGATATCCTGCTGGGGCCGGAGATGAAGTCCACCGGCGAGGTGATGGGCATCGATTCCGATTTCGCCCGGGCCTTCGCCAAAAGCCAGGCCGGCGCCGGTACCCAACTGCCCACCGAGGGCGGCGTGTTCCTGTCGGTCCGCGACGGCGACAAGCCGGCCATGGTCGAGATCGCCCGGCGCCTGCTGGCCATGGGCTTCAAGGTGATGGCCACCGACGGCACCGCCTATTATCTCAGGGATCACGGCGTCACCGACATCACCATCCTCAACAAGGTGCTGGAAGGCCGCCCGCACTGCGTCGATGCCATGATGAACGGCCAGGTCCAGTTGGTGGTCAACACCACCGAGGGCAGCCAGGCGGTCAAGGACAGCTTTTCCATCCGCCGCACCGCCCTTACCAACAACATCCCCCACTACACCACGGTGGCGGGTGCCAGGGCGGCGGTCGAGGCGATCGACGCGCTTCGTTGCGGCACGCTTGATGTGGCGCCGCTGCAATCGTACTTTAAGGGATCGTTTTAGGGGCAAGGTTAGCCGGATGGAAAGAATCCCAATGACTCCCGCTGGGCTTGCCCAGTTGGAAGAAGAGCTTCGGACGCTGAAATACGTGGAACGCCAGGCGGTGATCCGCGCCATCGCCGAAGCGCGCGAACACGGCGACCTGTCGGAAAACGCCGAGTACCACGCCGCGCGCGAACGTCAGAGCTTCATCGAAGGACGCGTCGCCGAGCTGGAGGACATCATCTCCCGCGCTCAGGTGATCGACGTATCCACCCTGTCCGGCGATCAGGTCCGCTTCGGCGCCACCGTGAAGCTGGCCGACGAGGATTCCGACGACGAGGTCGCCTATACCATCGTCGGCGCCCACGAGGCCGACATCAAATCGGGCCGCATGTCGGTGCATTCGCCGCTGGCCCGCGCCCTGATCGGCAAACACATCGGCGACACCGTCGAGGTCACCACCCCCGGCGGTTCCAAATCCTACGAAATCGTCGACGTCCGGTTCGGATAGCGTCCTCACGCTATTCCGACACGGCCGATCTGCGTCCACGGCGGTTGAACGGAAGGGGCGGCCCGCCCAGACTTTGAGGGAAGCGTTGTTCCCTCTGAAGTGGGGGGCCGATCATGCGCACACCTCTTCTCGTTCTCGCCGCCACCGTACTGATGGCGTTGGCGTTGCCGGCCCACGGTGACGAATGGGCGTTCCCCGCCGCGTCGCAGCCGGGCTACGCCCCCAACCCGACGATCTCCTTCAAGGTCGGCGCCATGGCGCCCGACAGTGGCAGCAGCGGCTTCGCCGGCGGCGTCGAACTGTCGCTCGACAATCCCCTGATCCAGACCGGCTATGGCAAGATCCGCGACCAGTTCAGCTATAACCGGTTCGACAGCAGCGGCCTCAAGATCGAGACCCTGGAATACAACCCACACTACATGGTGCCTATCGGCGAGCGGGTGTGGGTCGGTGGCGGTCCGGGTATCGGCTACATGTTTACCGACAGCGTCTCGGGCCCCAGCCCCGATTTGTGGACCGCCCAGTTGGGCGTTAGCGCCAGCACCGTCATCGACCACCTCCAGATCGGCCTGGAGGCCCGCTGGCAGTGGACCGAGGATCAGCGTGTCGGCAACGCCAACGGTGCCGACAACTGGCTGACCATGCTGAAGTTCGGCTACGCGTACTGACCGGCGTGACGGGTGGGACGGCTGACCGCGGCCAACGCCTCGGGGCTGACCGGCGTGGCCGGTGTCGAGCTTCGCCGATAACCGGAGCACTCGACGCAGACCGCCGACCACAGCGAACGCCCGGCAAAGGCCGAATCCTGCCGCCGGCACTGGCCGTCGCCGTAATTGGCGCAAGCCGAACAGGTTCCTGGAATGATCATCATCATGGGCCTCCCTGACGCCGTGGCGGAAGGTGGCGTCCGCACGCCGAAGACATCCTTCCCGAAGCCACGGTATGCGCCCCCCCACCACCCGTCCACGGTGACAAAGGTCAGGTTGGCGATAACAAAGGGCTAATCCCCCCATACTTCCGGAAAGGCCGCCATCAACGCCGAGTCAACCTCGGGCAGGGTCGGAGTCAGACCCAGATCCCACAGCGAGGTGACGCCGTGGTCGCGGATGCCGCACGGCACGATCCCCCGGAAGTGGGAGAGGTCGGGATCGACGTTGATGGCGACGCCGTGAAAGCTGACCCAGTGGCGCACCCGCACGCCGATGGCGGCGATCTTGTCTTCGCGGCCGCCACCGCGGTCGACCCAGATGCCGACGCGGCCCGGACGGCGCTCGCCCTTCACGGCGAAGCGGTCCAGGGTGCGGATCAGCCAGTCCTCGAGATTGCCGACATAGGCGCGCACATCGGCGCCGCGACGCTTGAGATCGAGCATGACGTAGGCCACCCGCTGGCCGGGGCCGTGATAGGTGTACTGGCCGCCGCGCCCGCTGGCGAACACCGGAAAACGGTCGGGTTCGACCAGATCGGCGGGGTCGGCGCTGGTGCCGGCGGTGTAGAGCGGCGGATGCTCCAGCAGCCACACCAGCTCGGGCTGGACACCGGCGCGGATGCCGGCAACCCGCGCCTCCATGTCGGCCACCGCCTGCGGATAATCCACCGGCCGGTCTGAAATGCGCCACTCGACGGCAGGACTCATTGTCTCTCCTTGATTCGGCCGGACCGATTTGGTATTCCCCTGTCTCCTCGTTGGCAAGCCCTTCGAGGCACCAGACGACGCGGCCATGGCGGAACTGGTAGACGCGCAAGCTTGAGGTGCTTGTGGGGTAACTCCCGTGGAAGTTCGAGTCTTCTTGGCCGCACCATCTTGTCGAAAGGCCCGCCGGTGAAAGCCGGCGGGCCTTTTCGTTGCCCCGGCCGCTGCGGCGCAATATAAATACCCTTGGCTTTTCGGCATGGTATTACCGCTAACCATCGGCAATGCTTGTGGTTTTCCGTAATCGGCACGATCGGGGACTTTGCCTCCGGCTCGGAAGCGGTTATGGTAGGCGCCTCAACGTGAAATATCGTTGCCCGCACTGCTGCCCCCGAGGTCTCCGCCCATGAGCATGTCCGACGAGCTCCGCAACGCGGCGCTGGAATACCATCGCCACCCCACTCCCGGTAAGATCAGCGTCACCGCGACCAAGCCGCTGGCCACCCAACGTGATCTGGCGCTGGCCTATTCCCCCGGCGTCGCCGCCGCCTGCGAACTGATCGTCGCCGATCCCGAGGCCGCCGCCGATATGACCGCGCGGGGCAATCTGGTGGCGGTGGTGACCAACGGCACCGCCGTGCTGGGCCTGGGCCCGATCGGCCCGCTGGCGGCCAAGCCGGTGATGGAGGGCAAGGGCGTCCTGTTCAAGAAGTTCGCCGGTATCGACGTGTTCGACATGGAGCTGGCCGAACTGGACCCCGACCGGCTGGTGGACATCGTCGCCGCGATGGAGCCGACCTTCGGCGCCATCAACCTGGAAGACATCAAGGCGCCCGAGTGTTTCGAGGTCGAGCGCAAGCTACAGCAGCGGGTCAACATTCCGGTGATGCACGACGACCAGCACGGCACCGCCATCGTCGTCGGCGCCGCCATGGTCAACGCCCTTCGGGTGGTGGGCAAGGATATCGGTTCCGTCAAGCTGGTGGCCTCGGGTGCCGGCGCCGCCGCGCTGGCCTGCATCAACCTGCTGGTCAAGCTGGGCGTCAAGCGTGAGAACGTCTGGATCTCCGACATCAAGGGCGTGGTCTACGAAGGCCGCACCGAGCTGATGGACCAGTACAAGTCGATCTATGCCCAGAAGACCGACAAGCGCGTCCTGGCCGAGATCATCGAGGACGCCGACATCTTCCTCGGCCTGTCGGCGCCGCGGGTGCTGACCGGCGAGATGGTGGCCAAGATGGCGCCCAAGCCCATCGTCTTCGCCCTGGCCAATCCGACCCCCGAAATCCTGCCCGATCAGGTCAAGGCGGTGCGGCCCGACGCCGTCATCGCCACCGGCCGCTCGGACTATCCCAATCAGGTCAACAACGTCCTGGTGTTCCCCTACATCTTCAGGGGCGCGCTGGATGTCGGCGCCACCCAGATCAACGACGAGATGAAGCTGGCCTGCGTCTATGCCCTGGCCGGGCTGGCCATGGCCGAATCCGACGAACGGGTGCGCGCCGCCTACGGCACCGCGCCGCTGTCCTTCGGCCCGGAATACCTGATTCCCAAGCCGTTCGATTCGCGCCTGATCCTCAAGATCGCTCCGGCGGTGGCCAAGGCCGCCATGGAGTCCGGGGTGGCGCGGCGGCCGATCATCGATTTCGACGCCTATCTCGACCGGCTCAACCAGTTCGTCTTCCGCTCCGGGCTGGTGATGAAGCCGCTGTTCGACCGCGCCCGCCAGGACATGCGCCGCATCGTCTATTGCGAGGGCGAGGGCCGGCGCGTTCTGCACGCGGTCCAGACCGTGGTCGATGAGGGACTGGCGCGGCCGATTCTGATCGGCCGGCGCGACGTGGTGGCCAAGCGCATCGCGGATCTGGACCTGCGTATCCGCATCGGCGAGCATTTCGACCTGTGCGATCCCGGCAACGACGCGCGCTTCAACGAGTACTGGCGGCTCTACCACTCGCTGATGGAGCGCAACGGCGTCAGCCCCGAGGACGCCCGCACCGTGGTCCGCACCCGCAATACCGTGATCGGCGCGCTGATGGTCAAGCGCAAGGAAGCCGATGCCATGATCTGCGGCACCTCCGGACGCTATTCCAAGCACCTCAACCACATCCTCAACGTCATCGGCACCCGCCCCGACGTCAAGGTGCCGGCGGCGATGAACCTGATCATCATGCCCAAGGGCACCTTCTTCGTCTGCGACACCTACGTCACCCACGAACCGACGCCGGAGCAGCTGTGCGACATCGCCCTGCTGGCCGCCGAGGAGGTCCGCCGCTTCGGCATGGAACCCAAGATCGCCTTCCTGTCCCACTCCAACTTCGGCGCCCGGCCGTCGCCGTCGTCCAACCGCCAGCGGGAAGCGTTGGCCTTGCTGCGCGAAAAGGCCCCCACCCTGGAGGCCGAAGGCGAGATGCACGGCGATGCCGCCCTGTCCGAGGAAATCCGCGAGCGCATCTTCCCCAACTCCCGGCTGAAGGGTGTCGCCAACCTGCTGATCATGCCGACCATCGACGCCGCCAACATCTCGTTCAACCTGCTGAAGGTGGCCGGCGATGCTCTGTCGGTGGGGCCGATCCTGATCGGCGCCGCCCAGCCGGCCCATATCCTTACCCCCTCGGCGACGGTGCGCAACGTGGTCAACATCACCGCCCTGGCGGCGGTGGAAGCCCAGACCAAAGGGTGACGCCCGCCGACATCCTTTCTTGCGTCCTCTACAAGGACCAGGATGTCATCGTGCTCGACAAGCCGGCGGGGCTGGCGGTTCACGCCGGCCCCAACGCGCCCGATCACCTGGAACTTTACCTCGACCCGCTCCGCTTCGGCTGGGCCGAACCGCCACGTCTGGCCCATCGGCTGGACCGTGACACCTCGGGCTGCCTGATCCTCGGCCGTCACGCCAAGGCGTTGAAACGACTGGGACGGATGTTCGCCGCCCATCGCATCGACAAGGTATACTGGTCGGTCTGCCTAGGTTGTCCGCCCGGTGACACCGGCACCGTCGACGCGCCGCTGCTCAAGCTGTCCAGCCGGGGCCAGGGCTGGCGCATCGTCATCGATGCCAAGGGCCAGCCTGCCAAGACCGACTGGTCGGTCAAGGGGCGATGCGACGGACTGTCGTGGATCGAATGGCGGCCCCGCACCGGGCGCACCCACCAAATCCGTATCCACGCCAAGCACCTGGGCTGCCCGCTGCTGGGCGACGCCTTCTACGGCCCCGATCCCGCCCCGACGGCGGCGCTGCACCTGCTTGCCCGCGAAGTGACCATACCGCCGCTATCGGAAAACAAGCCGCCGATCCATGTGATCGCCCCGCCGCCGGGCCATATGGTGGCGGCGTTGACCGCCTGCGGATGGAAAGAGCCGTAGGACCCGTCGTCTCGCAATCCCGCCCCGTCGAAGCGATGGATACGGCCCCGACTTGTCCTATAATGCCGCCATGACCCGTCCGCCGCCCTTCGACTTCATGGAACGGCCACCGCTGCCCGCCGGCGAGGCGTTGTTCCGCATCGTGTCCGACTACCAGCCGGCGGGGGACCAGCCCCAGGCCATCGTCGAGCTGACACGGGGCGTGCTGGCCGACGAGCGCGATCAGGTGCTGCTGGGGGTCACCGGCTCGGGCAAGACCTTCACCATGGCCCACGTCATCGAGCGGACCCGGCGGCCAACCCTGGTGCTGGCACCCAACAAGACCCTGGCGGCACAACTTTACGCCGAGATGAAAAGCTTCTTCCCCGACAACGCGGTGGAATATTTTGTCTCGTATTACGACTACTACCAGCCCGAAGCCTATATCCCGCGCACCGACACCTATATCGAGAAGGATTCGGCGGTCAACGAGCAGATCGACCGCATGCGCCACGCCGCGACTCGGGCGCTGCTGGAGCGGCGCGACGTCATCATCGTCGCCTCGGTGTCATGCATCTACGGCATCGGCTCGGTGGAGTCCTACGCCCGCATGACCATCGGCCTGAAGACCGGCGACGCCATCGACCGCGCCGATCTGGTCAAACGACTGGTCGAGCTGCAATACACCAGAAACGATGCCGCCTTCGAGCGCGGCACCTTTCGGGTGCGGGGCGATTCGGTGGAGATCTTCCCGGTCCACTACGAGGACCGCGCATGGCGGCTGTCGCTGTTCGGCGACGAAGTGGAGGCCATCGCCGAGTTCGATCCGCTGACCGGTGAAAAGACCTGTTCACTGGGCGAGATCACCATCTATCCGTCCAGCCACTACGTCACCCCGCGCCCCACCGTCACCCAGGCGATCAAGGGCATCAAGGCCGAGCTGAAGCAGACGCTGGAGCACTTCAACGCCGAGGGCAAGCTGTTGGAGGCCCAGCGGCTGGAGCAGCGCACCACCTTCGACCTGGAGATGCTGGAAACCACCGGCCACTGCAAGTCCATCGAGAACTATTCCCGCTATCTCACCGGCCGCCGGCCCGGCGATCCGCCGCCGACCCTGTTCGAGTACCTGCCCGAGGATGCCCTCTTGATCGTCGATGAAAGCCACGTCACCGTGCCGCAGATCGGCGGCATGTACCGGGGCGACTTCAATCGCAAGAGCGTGCTGGCCGAGTTCGGCTTCCGCCTGCCGTCCTGCATCGACAACCGCCCGCTGAAATTCGAGGAATGGGAGCTGATGCGGCCGCAGACGGTCTATGTCTCCGCCACCCCCGGCCCTTGGGAATTGGAGCGCACCGGCGGCGTTTTCACCGAACAGGTCATCCGCCCCACCGGGCTGGTCGATCCGATCTGCATCGTGCGCCCGGTCGAGCATCAGGTCGACGATCTGCTGGGCGAGGTCAAGCAGGTGGCGCGCCAGGGTTTCCGCACTCTGGTCACCACCCTGACCAAGCGCATGGCCGAGGATCTGACCGAATACCTGCACGAACACGGCGTCCGGGTGCGCTATCTGCATTCCGACATCGACACGCTGGAGCGTATCGAGATCATCCGCGATCTGCGCCTGGGCGCCTTCGACGTGCTGATCGGCATCAACCTGCTGCGCGAGGGGCTCGACATTCCGGAATGCGCCCTGGTGGCCATTCTCGATGCCGACAAGGAAGGTTTCCTGCGCTCGAAGACCTCGCTGGTCCAGACCATCGGCCGCGCCGCGCGCAACATCGAGGGCCGGGTCATCCTTTACGCCGACAAGATGACCGGCAGCCTGGACTACGCCATCGGCGAGACCAACCGCCGCCGCGAAAAGCAGCAGGCGTTCAACGCCGCCAACGGCATCACCCCGGAAAGCATCAGGAAGACCATCTCGGACGTGATGCAAAGCGTCTATGAACAGGATTACGTCACCGTCGGCACCGGCGATTCCGGCCTGGCCCACGCCATCGGCCACAACCTGGGCGCGGTCAAGGCCGACCTGGAAAAGCGCATGAAGGCCGCCGCCGCCGACCTGGAGTTCGAGGAGGCCGCCCGCCTGCGCGACGAGCTGCGCCGTCTCGATGCCGTCGAACTGGGAATCGAGGTCAACCTGGGCAGCAAAAGCCGCCCGTCTCCCACCGGCAAGCCACGCGGCAAGGGCCGGAGGCGCTAGCCCCTTGCGGTGGTTCAGACCTTTGGCTAGGGTGGCGACGATACCAACCGGGGAGTAGTCATGGCGGCGGAAAAGGACGACCTGGGGCGCTCCAGCGACGTCTACGTGGCATTCGCCTTCGCCGCGGCCGACGTGCTGCTTGAACTGGACGCCCAAGGCAACATCGCCTTCGCCGTTGGCGCCGCCATGGCGCTGGTCGGCCGTGGCGCCCGTGGCCTGATGGGTCAGCCGCTGTCCAAGATCGTCCATCCCGGTGATCAGGAGCTGCTCACGCGCTCGGTTGAACAGATGTCCCGGGGCGAGCGGGTGCGCAACGTCATGATCCGGGTGCTGCGCCCCGACGGCAATTCGGTCAACCTGACCCTGTCGGGCTATCGCCACCCGGCCAATCCCGACCGGCTGCTGATGGCGCTGGGCCATCCCGGCGGCCTGCCGCCCCATGTGGAGAAGCGCGTCACCGGGTCCGGACTGCTGGACAAGGACAGCTTCCAGGCGATGGCGTCGCAGCTGCTGGAAGGCGCCTCGCCCGATGAACCCTACAAACTGACCCTGGTCGAGCTGCCGGACATCCCGGCACTGCACACCGAGGGCAGCGAGGAAGCCTCGGCGGCCTTCGCCACCGAACTGGGCAATCGCCTGAAATCGCTGTCGCTGGGCGGTGACGCCGTCGGCCAGCTGGACGACGGCAAGTACGGCGTGCTGCACGCCGCCTCGGTCTCGGTGGAGCGGATCACCGAATCGGTGAGCAAGGCGGCCCAGACGGTGCTGCCCGACGCGCCACCGATCGAGGCCAAGTTGGCCACCCTGGTGCTGGACGTCGCCGACATCCCGCCCGAGGAAGCCGCCCGGGCGCTGACCTATACCCTGAACCGCTTCGCCCGTGAATCCGAGAACGGCGGCGACCTCGCCACCTTGATGCAGGACCTGCAACCCCGACTGTCGGCGACCGTCAAGCAGATGAACGAGGTGCGCCAGACCGTCAGTTCCGGCGATTTCGACCTGATGTTCCAGCCCATCGTCGATCTGTGGACCGGGGTGGTCCACCACTTCGAGAGCCTGGTGCGGTTCCAGGGCGAGGACAACAAGTCGCCCTACGAAACGGTGGCGTTCGCCGAGGATGTCGGCATGGCCGGCATGCTCGACATGGCGTTGCTGGAACGCGCCATCAAGACCATGCGCTCGGCGGTGGCCAATACCGAATCGCTGCGCTTCGCCGTCAACCTGTCGGGACGCAGCCTGTCGGATCCCGCCGTCGTCAAAAGGCTGCGCTCCATCCTGGCCACCACCGGCGACCTGCGCAAACGGCTGGTGTTCGAGATGACCGAATCCGCCGAGGTCCACGACCTCAAGGCGGTCAACGATGTGATCCAGGCCATCCGCAAGCAGGGGCACGAGGTCTGTCTCGACGATTTCGGCGCCGGCCACGCCGCCTTCCACTACCTGCGGGCGCTCAAGGTCGATAACGTCAAGATCGACGGCAGCTACATCAAGGACGCCATGCGCAATAACGAGGACGTCTCGTTCATCAAGGCCATCGTCCAGCTCTGTACCGAACTTGGCGTCACCACCACCGCCGAATACGTCGAGGACCAGGAGACCGCCAACCTGCTCAAGCTGCTCAAGGTCCGCTTCGGCCAGGGCTGGTATTTCGGCAAGCCGCAACGTCCCTCCACCGACGACATCCGCACCGCGTGGAAGACGCCGACGCTGGAATGGCGCAAGGGCCTGCTGTATTTCAAGGGCTGACGGCCACATGAATGCGACCCAAAGCCTGCAAGGCGACATTCCGGTCGGCAATTGGATCGACCGCTGGATGCCTGCCGTGGTGCGGCCCTATTGCCGGCTGATGCGGCTGGACCGGCCCATCGGCACCTGGCTGCTGCTGTTTCCCTGCTGGTGGAGCGCGGCGATGGCGGCCAACGGCTGGCCCGATCTTTGGCTGTTCGCCCTGTTCGGCATCGGTGCCCTGGTGATGCGCGGCGCCGGCTGCACCGTCAACGACTGGGCCGACCGCGACTTCGACGGCAAGGTCGCCCGCACCGCGTCGCGGCCGATTCCGTCGGGGGCGGTCAGCCCCAATCAGGCGCTGCTGTTCCTGGGGCTGGAATTGCTGGTGGGGCTGGCGGTGCTGCTGCAACTGCGCCCCTTCGCGGTGGCGGTGGGGGTGGCGTCGCTGGCGCTGGTGTTCCCCTATCCCTTCATGAAGCGCATCACCTACTGGCCACAGGCGTGGCTGGGACTGACCTTCAATTGGGGGGCGCTGCTGGGCTGGGCGGCGGTGCGGGGCGAACTGGACTGGCCGCCGGCATTGCTGTACGCCGCCGGGCTGTTCTGGACGCTGGGCTACGACACCATCTACGCCCACCAGGACAAGGAGGACGATATCCTGGTCGGCGTCAAATCCACCGCCCTGGCGCTGGGCGACCTGACTCCGCGCTGGCTGTGGTTGTTCTATGGCCTGACGCTGACGCTGGTGGCGGCGGCGGGCTGGACGGCCGGGCTGGGCTGGGGGTTCTGGCCGCTGCTGGCCGCCGCCGGGGCGCATCTGGCGTGGCAGGCGGCCCGCGTCGATATCCACGATTCCGCCGATTGTCTGGCCAAGTTCAAGTCCAACCGCCATTTCGGCTGGCTGCTGCTGGCGGCCATCGTCGCCGGGCGGGTGCCGTGACCCCCGTCTCCGCCACCTACGAGGCGGCCACCGCCTTCATCCAGGCCAATACCGAGATCGACAGCCCCCCCGCCTGTCCCGAGATCAAGCTGTGGGTCGCCACCGAGGTGACACCGCTGTGGGAAGCCACCGAGGAGGCGCTGCTGCGGGTCAATCTGCCACCGCCCTACTGGGCGTTCTGCTGGGCGGGAGGACAGGCGCTGACCCGCTGGGTACTCGACCATCCCGATCTGGTGGCGGGAAAACGGGTGCTGGACTTCGCCGCCGGCTCGGGCGTCACCGCCGTCGCCGCCAAGATGATGGGCGCCGCCAGGGTCGAGGCCGCCGACATCGACCCCATGGCCCGCTACGCCATCCGCCTCAATGCCGAACTCAACGACGTCACCGTCGAGGTTCCCGACGACGATGTGGTCGGCAGCGATTGCCGCTGGGACGTGGTTGTGGCCGGCGACGTCTGCTATGAAGCGCCGATGACCGCCCATATCTGGCCGTGGCTGAAGCGCCTTGCCGCCGACGGCGCCACCGTGGTGATGGCCGATCCCGGACGGGCCTACCTGCCCAAGACCGGCCTGCTGAAGGTCGGGCAATACACCGTGGTCACCAGCCTGGACCTGGAGGACCGCGCCCGGCGCGACGTGGCGGTCTATCAGATCGTCGGGTAGACGGGCGCCTATTCCCCCACGTCCAGCAGCGCGCCCCTGACGCGGGCGCCGTGCCAGACCCGCAGGAACACCACCACCCCGGCGGTCAGGTACAGAGCGTCCAGCCCCAGCGCCGACAGCAGCAGATCCACCCGCACCACCCCGTCGAGCATGATCGAGCGCATGCCCTCGAACACGTGGGCCGGCGGCAACGCCCAGGCCACCGGCCGCAGCCAGTCCGGCAGGGTGGCGATGGGGTAATAGATGCCGGCCAACGGCGCGATGGCGAAGATCAGTACCCAGGCCAGGCTTTCCGCCCCCAGGCCGAAGCGGAGCACCAGCGCCGCGACCCCCAGGCCGATGGCCCAGCCGCTGACCATCAGGCTGAACCAGAAGGCGATCAGTGGCAGCCCCAAGGTGAAGAGCGAGTAGTGATAGAGCGGAATCGCCAGCAATGCCGCCGGCAGCACCCCGATGAGGGTACGCACCAGACTCATGCACAGCATGGACACCACCAGCTCGAACGGCCGCAGCGGACTGACCGACAGGTGGCCGAGGTTGCGCGACCACATCTCCTCCAGGAACGACAGCGCCACCCCCAGATTGCCGCGAAACATCACGTCCCACAGAATCACCGCGCCGATCAGCACCCCCGAAGCCCGCGCCACCCAGGTGGAATTGGCGGCAAAGAACTGACTGGTGAACCCCCACATCACCATGTTGACCGCCGGCCAGTAGGCCATCTCCAGCACCCTGGGCCACGACCCCTTGAGGATATAGAGGTGGCGCAGGCACATGGCGGCGACGCGGCGGAAAGAGAGATTCATGATTCGTCGCCCTCAGACGCCGGGCGCCGCCTCCGGCGGCTAGGCTCCTCCGCTGACGCTCCGGGGCGCTCAACGCGCCCGCGCTCCCTACGGTCGCTCATGATTCGTCGCCCTCGGACGCCGGACGCCGCCTCCGGCGGCTAGGCTCCTCCGCTGACGCTCCGGGGCGCTCAACGCGCCCGCGCTCCCTACGGTCGCTCATGATCCGTCGCCCTCGGGGGCCCGGCGGCGGTCGCGGGCGATGTCGAGGAACACCTCCTCCATGGTATCGCGGCCGAAGCGGGCGATCAGTTCAGCCGGCGAGCCGCGATCGACGAGGCGTCCCTGTTTCATGATCAGCACCTGATCACACATGCGCTCGACCTCGGTCATGTTGTGGGAGGCCAGCAGGATGGTGGCGCCGACGCGACGGCAATAGCCCTGGAAATAACCGCGCATCCAGTCGGCGGTATCGGGATCGAGCGAGGCCGTCGGTTCGTCGAGCAACAGCAGGTCGGGGGTGTTGAGCAGCGCCTTGGCCAGGGCGACGCGGGTCTTCTGGCCGGCCGACAGCTTGCCGGCGGGACGGTCGATGAATTCGCCCAGATTCAGTTCGTCCGCCAGTTCGCCGATACGGTCCTTAAGCCCGGCGACGCCGTAGAGATGGCCGTATACCGTCAAATTCTGCCGCACCGTCAAGCGATGGGGCAGATCGACGTAGGGGCTGGAGAAGTTGAGCCGGGGCAGCACCCGATAGCGATGGCGGACCATATCCTCGCCCAGCACGGTGATGGACCCCGAGGTCGGGATCAACAGGCCCAGCAGCATGGATAGCGTGGTGGTCTTGCCCGCACCGTTGCCGCCCAGCAGGGCTGTGGTCGATCCCATCGGCACATCGAAACTGATATCGTCCACCGCCCGCACGGCCCCGAACGACTTGGCCACCGCCCTGACCGCGATGGCCGCCGTCAAGAGCGCGGCCGGGCCCTGAGGCCCCGCTTGCGCGGATCGCCCTGGATCAGCGACTCGATATGACGGCCCTGATACAGGCTGATGCCGACCGAATGGCCGAAATCCACCGCCGCTTGGTTGTCGCAGCGGCACATGATGATGCGGGTGACACCGATACGCCGCAGCGCCTCGGTCTTCTTGTCCTTTTCCTCGTTCAGGCCGGGATCGGAGATCAGCTTGATCAGGTCGGCCCCCAGGCGCTCGCGATCGACGAAGGGCAGCTGGTGGAAGGTCAACCCGTCGATGCAGACGCGATACCCGCGATCATGGGCGAAATCGCGCGCGAACAGATAGGCCCCCAGGTCGGCGAAAATATCGACCTTCTGCAATTCCAGCACGATGGTGCCGCGCATGCCGGCCTTGACGTTGTCGTCGAATACCAGGAATTCGGGGCTGAGAATGGTCGAGACATTCAGATTGATGCTGATATCGCCTTCCAGGGTGCGATCGTCGTGCTTATTCAGCATGCTGAGGACGCGGCGGTCCAACGTCTCGGTCAACTGCTGGAACAGCCACGGGCTGGAATTGACGTTGACGGTGGGAAACAGGGTCTGGCGCAAATCGGCGATGGAAATGAACAGCTCGTGGAACACCGGCTGCGGCGGCGCCTTGCCGACCATGGCGCAGATCGCCTGACGCCGCACCAGATTGGCCAGATCCGCCTGCCCCAACGACGCCTCGACCCGTTGCAGCAGCTCCGGCGTGAACGGCGAGCCCTTGGGCTTTTGCTGAAAGCGGCTGTCCTGGGCCGCGCGTTCGCTGGTGGCGCTACGCCGCGCGTTCTCGTCTTGCACCATCTTCTGGGCCAGGGTCAACAGCACGTCGTATTCGCGGTCGAGCGTGTACCAGGTGCAGAAAGCGCCCTGGCGACCACGCTCCTCCAGCACCAGCGGATCGTCGGAGAACAGAAAGCGCAGCTTGACCACCGCCGCTTCGACCTCGTCCTGGGCCTGGGCCTTGTAGATCACCATCAGGTCGGCATTGGCCAGGCTGAACACCTGCGCCTGCATCAACTTGACCAGGCCCTCGAAGGTGCTGCCGGCGATGCGCATGTGATGGTCGCGGCGGTTCTGCGGCTGAAGACCGGACAGGTGGATGTGTGCCGCCTTGCGGTCCTGGCGATGGCGTTCCAGCCGGTGGACATAGTCCAGCAGCAGGTTTTCCTGGCTGGGGCCACGGGTCTGGCCCTGGGGAGAGGGGGGGGGGTTGAACATCGCCGCTCCCTACCTGAAAGCCTTGAGCGGCGGGAACAGATCCAGCATCTCGTTGTCGCCGCATTCGGCACGCGGCCGCCCGGCGATAACGCCATGGCGTTGGGTACACTGGTTCAAGGTGCAGGCCGAGGACTTGCCGCACTGGGCCATGGTCACCGCCGCCCCCATGGAATCGAGGAAACGCCCCTGGAACATGCGGATACCCTGGGAAAGCCCCCACGAGATCGACGTCTCGGTATCGCAACGCGCCAGAATGACACGCTCGAATCCCACCGGCCCCAGGGCGTTCTGAACCTCGGCGGTCTTGATGTCGTCGATCATGTCCGGGCTCCAGCTCACCTTGACATAGTCGGTATCGAACAGCTCGGCATCCATGAATTGCAGGGTGACCGGCGTCATGCCGTCCAGCACCGATTTGTGCCCGCGCGCCCGCAGGCGGTCCCGAGCGCGGAAGAAACCGTCCAGATCGTTGAAGATATCAAGCAACTGGAACTCGACCACCAACCCGGCGCGACCACGGATGGCGGCCTCGAACTGCTGGAACACCGGCGTTTCGATGGTCGCCATGTTGAGGTTGACCGAGAACGCCGACGGCATCTTGCGCAGGCCGCAATTCTGCAACACCGACAGCACCCGAAGATCCAGCACCTGCGACAGGTGCTGGAACAGCCAGCGATTGGCCAGAATATTGACGTCGGGAGCCAGCACCTTCTGCAGGTCCATGATGGACATGAAGAATTCCTGGAAGGCAACCTCGGCGGTCATGCGCTGGTTGATGTGGACGCAGGCCTGACGCCGCACCACCCCGGCGATATCGGTGGCGCCGATGCGTTCCAGCACCTTGGTCAGATTCTTCGCGTCAAGCGGTTGCGCCGGCGGGGCGGCACGCAGGTCGGCGGCCTGCTTCTTGGAATCCGCCACCATCCGCCCGCACAGGGCGAAGAAGGAATCGTAGTCGGCTTCGATATCGTAATAGGAAACAAAGCGATCCTGGCCGTCGGCCGATTCGGCGTAGGTCAGGGGGTCGGTGGAGAACAGGGCGCGCAGTTTGTAGACAATGGCGTCGAGATCGTTGACGCGGGCGTCCTTGCAGATCAGCACGATGTCCGAATTGCTCATCAGGAACATCTGGCCGCGATACGCATCGACCATGGACTCGAACATACGGAAGGCGATGCGGATGCGGCCCTCCTCGCGATTGGACGGCAGCAACTGCGACAGATGCAGATGCAGCGCCAGGCGCCCTTCCCTGACCCGACCGACCCGCTCGGCAGCGTCATAAAGAAGGCCTTCCGGCGTTACGACTTCCTGTTTCCCGCCTCCGAACGCACCGGCGTTCATCTCTGCCCCACCGTCAAAACACAGCTCTTCACGACCATTATCGTCAACCATATATAGGTATGAAAACGTACCATCGGCCGGCGCCGCTGTCCTAGGAGAAATAACAGACGTGTCCGCGACCCGGCTTGCACCACCGCCCGCCGCAGTTCCTCCCGGGTCCCGGGTCTACGCCATCGGCGATGTCCATGGGCGCCATGACCTGTTGGTCCGCCTGCTCGGAACCATCATCGACGACGCCGGCCGCGGGTCCGGCGGCCCGCCGCCCGGCCGCATCGTCCTGGTGTCGGTCGGCGACCTGATCGACCGCGGGCCTGACTCCCGCGCGGTGATCGAGCTGATGAGCGCACGGCCGTTGGCCGGGGCACGGACCGTCTGCCTGCGCGGCAATCACGAGGACACGATGTTGCGGTTTCTGACCGATTTCTCGGTGGCGGCGCAATGGTTCCGCAACGGCGGCCTGGAGACGATACGCTCCTATCTCGGGACGCTGCCCGACGATGGGGCCGGCGACCACCCGGCGCTACAGCGGAGGCTGTACCGCGCCCTGCCGCCCACCCACCTGGATTTCCTGGAGAAAATGCCGGTGCGGCACGTCGAGGGCGACTATCTGTTCGTCCATGCCGGCGTACGGCCCGGCGTGGCGCTGGACCACCAGGACCCGACCGACCTGATGTGGATCCGCGCCCCTTTCCTGCACTCGAGCGAAGCGTTCGCCAAGATGGTGGTGCATGGCCACTCGGTGGTCGATGAACCCGAGATCCGGCCCAACCGCATCGCCATCGATACCGGGGCCTACCGCAGCGACCGGCTGACATGCCTGGTGCTGGAGGGGACGGAACGCCGGTTCATGACGACGTAGCCGCCGCTTGTCCGCAATCGCCGCAGCCGCTAAAGTCCCGGCGCCCCAGCCCCTCCGGAGGAACCATGTCCGACCGCGTCCTCATCATCGATTTCGGCTCGCAGGTGACCCAGCTGATCGCGCGCCGCGTCCGCGAGGCCGGTGTCTATTGCGAGATTCATCCGTTCAACCGGGTAACGGAACAATCCATCCGGGCGTTCGCCCCCAAGGGCGTGATCCTGTCGGGCGGACCGGCGTCGGTGGCCGATTTCGGCTCGCCCCGGGCGCCGCAAGTGGTGTTCGAGCTGGGCCTGCCGGTACTCGGCATCTGCTACGGCCAGCAGACCATGTGCGAACAGTTGGGCGGCAAGGTCGAACCCGGCGACCATCGCGAATTCGGCCGCGCCATGGTCCAGGTGGTCGAGCCCTGCGCCCTGTTCGACGGCGTCGCGGCCAAGGGCGACGAGGTCCAGGTGTGGATGAGTCACGGCGACCGCGTGACCGCGCTGCCCGCCGGCTTCAAGGTGGTCGGCACCTCGGCGGGAGCGCCGTTCGCCGCCATCGCCAACGCCGAGAAGCGCTTCTACGGCGTCCAGTTCCATCCCGAGGTGGTGCATACCCCCCTCGGCAAGCGACTGCTGTCCAACTTCGTCCACAAGGTGGCGGGCTGCGCCGGCGATTGGACCATGAAGGCGTTCCGCGCCCAGGAGATTGCCAAGGTGCGCGAACAGGTCGGCACGGGCCGGGTGATCTGCGGCCTGTCGGGCGGCGTCGATTCCTCGGTGGTGGCGGCGCTGCTGCACGAGGCCATCGGCGACCAGTTGACCTGCGTGTTCGTCGATACCGGCTTCATGCGCGCCGGCGAGTCCGAGCAGGTGGTCGGCGTCTTCCGCGACCGCTTCAACATCAAGCTGGTGCATAAGGACGCCTCGGCGCTGTTCCTCGACAAGCTGGCCGGACACACCGACCCCGAGGTCAAGCGCAAGATCATCGGCGCCACCTTCATCGATGTGTTCGAGGAGGAGGCCCGGGCGGTGGGCGGCGCCGATTTCCTGGCCCAGGGAACGCTGTATCCCGACGTGATCGAAAGCGTCAGCTTCACCGGAGGTCCCAGCGTCACCATCAAAAGCCACCACAACGTCGGCGGCCTGCCGGCACGCATGAACATGAAGCTGGTCGAGCCGCTACGCGAACTGTTCAAGGACGAGGTCCGCGCCCTGGGCCGCGAATTGGGCCTGCCCGACGACATGGTCGGCCGCCATCCCTTCCCCGGCCCCGGCCTCGCCATCCGTATTCCCGGCCAGGAGCTGACCCGCGAGCGGCTGGAGATCCTGCGCAAGGCCGATGCCATCTATCTCGATGAAATCCGCAAGGCCGGGCTGTATGACGAGATCTGGCAGGCGTTCGCGGTGCTGCTGCCGGTACGCACCGTCGGCGTCATGGGCGATTCGCGCTCGTACGACTATGCCTGCGCCCTGCGCGCCGTCACCTCGACCGATGGCATGACCGCCGATTTCTATCCCTTCGACATGGCCTTCATCGGCCGCGTCGCCAACCGCATCATCAACGAGGTCAAGGGTATCAACCGGGTTACCTACGATGTCACCAGCAAGCCGCCGGGCACGATCGAGTGGGAGTAGGCCCGCCTGCCGCGACCAATCCCGCACGGAAGATGTGGTTGAGATCCGGCCGAACGGCTCCTATCATCGCCGCCATGACGACCATAGCCCCGCCCAAGACCTGTGAGTTGCCCTGCGCCGGCTGCGCCGAAGCCATAGCCGACCGCTGC
>CAIUSV010000029.1 GCA_903901915.1 uncultured Rhodospirillaceae bacterium
GGCATCGGCCCCATGGTAGCCTCAAGGCGCAGACACCAATCAGCCGACTCGGTCTGACCGGGGACAACGTCTTGCGACTCCACACCTAGAGTTTCCCGCATTTAAGCTGAAACGGAAAATCGGGAAACTCTTGAGCCGAAGCGGCGTTTGCGCCATGAAAAAGCGCAGCTTTTTCGTACAACCAGAATTCTAGAGTGCTTCAGCTTCAAGCTGAAGCACTCTAAGGCGCCCGGTCGCGGCTACGCCGAGGTATCGACGTTACCGCCCTGGGGCTTGGCGCCGCCCTTGGCCACGCCCACCAGGGCGGGACGCAGCAGGCGGTCGTGCAGGGTGTAGCCCGCCTGCATCACCATCACCACGGTGCCTTCCAGCTGGGCCGGGTCCTCGATTTCCATCATCGCCTGATGCAGGTTGGGATCGAAGCGGGTGCCATGGGCCTCGACCGGACGGATGCCGTAACGCTCGAAGGTGGTCAGCAGGTCGCGTTCAGTGATCTCGATGCCGACCACCAGCGAGTTGACCGCCTCGTCGGCCTCGCGCACTCCCGGCGGCACGGCGTCGAGCGCCCGGCGCAGGTTGTCGGCCACCGCCAGCACGTCCTTGGCCAGATTGGCCACGGCGTATTTGCCGCGATCCTCGGCCTGCTGTTCCAGGCGGCGGCGCACGTTCTCGGTATCGGCCTTGGCGTAAAGCACGTCGTTTTTCAGCTTGGCCACCTCGGCCTCCAGCTCGGCCATCCGATCGGGCCGCGGGGCCTCTCCGGCTGCCGTATCGACGGCCGCGGCTTCGACGGCGGGGGCTTCGGCCTCGGTCGGTTCCGGCTGGCTGGTCTGGTCCTGGGTCATGATGGGGTCTCTGTCCTGAAAGGTTGTCCGATAAGACGGCCGATCACCTTGGCGGTGTAATCGACCATGGGAATGATGCGGGCGTAGTTGATGCGTTGCGGCCCGATCACCCCGATGGCGCCGACGATGCGCTCGCGGGCGTCGCGATAGGGGGCGACGATCATCGAGCAGCCGGTGACGCCGAACAGCTCGTTTTCGGCGCCGATGAAGATCTGCACCCCGTCGGCGGTCTGGGTGAGATCGACGAGACGCAGGAACTGCTCGCGGGTTTCCAGCGCCTCGAACAGGCTGCGGATGCGTTCCAGGTCCTCGACGGCGGTGACGTCATCCAGCAAATGGGACTGGCCGCGCACGATCAGCGCCGACTGGCTTTCGTCACCGGCCCAGGTGGCCAACCCGGCCTCGACCACCCGTTGGGTCAGCGCATCGAGCATCGAGCGCTGCTGCTCCAGCTCGGTGGTGATGGCGTCGCGAATATCGTCGAGCGAACGCCCGGCCAGACGGGCGTTGAGATAGTTGCCGGCCTCGACCAGGGTCGACATCTCGACGCCATCGGGCAGGTCAAGGATGCGATTTTCCACCATGCCGTCCTCGGTGACCAGCACCACCAGGGCACGGTGCCGGCCCAGCCAGACGAATTCCACATGCTTCAGCGTGCGCTGGATCTTGGGCGCCACCACCACGCCGGCGCAGCGCGACAGCCCCGACAACGCCCCCAGCGCCTCGGACAGCACCTGTTCCATCGAGCGGCCGGCGGCCTTGCACTGGGAATCGATGCGCGAGCGTTCCTCCTCGGGCATGCGGCCGATTTCCAGCAGGCCGTTGACGAACAGCCGCATGCCGGCCTGGGTCGGCAGCCGTCCGGCCGAGGTGTGGGGAGCGTAGAGCAGGCCGTAATCCTCGAGATCGGCCATGACGTTGCGGATGGTGGCCGGCGACAGCGCCACCTGGAGCCGGCGCGACAGCGTGCGCGAGCCGATGGGTTCGCCGGTGGCCACGTAGGCCTCGACGATCTGGCGGAAAATCTCGCGCGAGCGGTCGTTCAGCTCGGTAATGACGGGGGCCTTGCCGCGATGCATGGCAATTTCCTAAAGGTGCGGCAGGAATCTAGTGGCGCCATCGGGTCCCGTCAACGAGGGGGGAGGAGATTGTGGACGCGCCGGTTGCGAAGGATTAGGGTTCCCGCCCGATTCAAGCTTTCAGGATTTCGCATCTCCATGAGACCGTCCGGCCGCGCCCCCGACCAGCTTCGCACCATTGTCCTCGAAACCGGCGTGTCCCGCCATGCCGAAGGTTCGTGCCTCGCCAAATTCGGCGACACCCACGTTCTGTGCACCGCCTCGGTGGAAGAAAAGGTGCCGCCGTTCCTGCGCAATACCGGCAAGGGCTGGGTTACCGCCGAATACGGCATGCTGCCGCGTTCCACCCATACCCGCACCGACCGCGAGGCCGCCAAGGGCAAGCAGTCGGGCCGAACCCACGAAATTCAGCGCCTGATCGGCCGGTCGTTGCGGTCGGTCACTGATCTCGTCGCCATGGGCGAGCGTCAGATTCGCATCGACTGCGACGTGCTTCAGGCCGACGGCGGCACCCGCACCGCCTCGATTACCGGCGCCTATGTGGCGCTGCATCTCGCCTTTCAGAAGCTGGTGCGCCTGGAGATGCTGAAGGCGGTACCGCTGACCGATCACGTCGCCGCGGTATCGTGCGGCATCTTCGCGGGCGTCGCGGTACTGGACCTGGATTATCCCGAGGATTCCAACGCCCAGGCCGATGCCAATTTCGTCCTGACCGGTACCGGCGGTATCGTCGAGGTCCAGGGCACCGCCGAGGAGCGGCCGTTTTCCCGCGACCAGTTCCTTCAGTTGATGGGGTTGGCGGAAAAGGGCATCGCCGAGCTGGTGGTGGCGCAGAAGACGGCGCTTGGGCTGTCATGATCCGGCGGTTCAAGGGTGGCCGGCTGGTGATCGCCAGCCACAATGCCGGCAAGGTCCGCGAAATCGGCGAGCTGTTGGCGCCGTTCGGCACCGAGGTGGTGTCGGCCGCCACCCTTGGTCTGCCCGAGCCCGAGGAAACCGGCGAGACTTTTGCCGCCAACGCCGAACTGAAGGCCCGTGCCGCCGCCCTGGCCGCCGGATTGCCGGCCCTGGCCGATGATTCCGGGCTGGCGGTCGATGCCCTGGACGGCGCGCCCGGCATCTTCTCGGCCCGCTGGGCCGGCGAGGCCAAGGATTTCGCCGCCGCCATGGCCAAGGTGAACGACGCGCTGGGCGACAACGCCGATCGCCGCGCCGGCTTCGTCTGCGTTCTGGCGTTGGCGTGGCCCGATGGCCACTGCGAGACCTTCGAGGGTTTCGTTGGCGGCGAGATCGTCTGGCCGCCCCGGGGAAGCAACGGCTTCGGCTATGATCCGGTTTTCCTGCCCACCGGCGGCACCCTGACCTTCGGCGAAATGGACCCCGGGGCCAAGCACGCCATCAGCCACCGCGCCGATGCCTTCGCCAAGTTGGTGGCGGGGTGTTTCGGAAAGGGTTGAGGTGGGCTTCGGTGTCTATATCCATTGGCCGTTTTGCCTGTCGAAATGTCCCTATTGCGACTTCAACAGCCATGTCGCCGATACCATCGACCAGCGCCGCTGGCGTGACGCCCTGCTGGCCGAACTGGATCATTTCTCTGACGAAACGCGCGGCTTGCGCCCCACCTCGATCTTTTTCGGCGGCGGCACGCCGTCGCTGATGGCTCCCGACACCGTTGGCGCCTTGGTCGCGGCGGTACGGCGACGGTGGGACTGCGCCTCCGACCTGGAAGTGACGCTGGAGGCCAACCCCACCAGCGTCGAGACCGCACGTTTCCGGGCTTTTCGCGATGCCGGTATCAATCGGCTGTCGCTGGGCGTCCAGGCCCTGGACGACGAGGCCTTGCGGCTGCTCGGCCGCCGCCACTCCGCCGCCGAGGCGCTGGCGGCGCTGGAAACCGCCCAGGCCATCTTCGCGCGGGTATCGTTCGACCTGATCTACGCCCGCCCCGGCCAGGACGCGGCGGCGTGGCGGGCCGAGCTGAGCCGTGCCCTGGGGCTGGCCGGCGAGCATCTGTCGCTGTACCAGCTGACCGTCGAGGACGGCACCGCCTTCGCCGCGCGCGGCATCGCCCCGTCCGACGAGGACACCGCCTGCGTCCTGTTCGAGGCGACCCAGGAGATCACCGCCGCCGCCGGGCTGCCGGCCTACGAGATTTCCAACCACGCCCGCCCCGGCGCCGAGTGCCGCCACAACCTGACCTACTGGCGGGGCGGCGACTGGCTGGGAATCGGTCCCGGCGCCCATGGCCGGTTGGGGCTGGACGCCGTCGTCCAGATCCGGGCGCCGGCCTCCTGGCTGGCGGCGGTGGAGACCGCCGGCCACGGCATCGCCGTGCGTGAGACCCTGGACCCCGCCGACCGGGCCGAGGAACGGGCGATGATGGGTCTCAGGCTCGCCGAAGGCCTGCCGCCCGACAGCGAGGCCTGGCGGGTGATCGTCCCCGCCGGACTGGAGCGCATGATCGACGGCGGGTTCGTTGAACATGACGCCAACGGCCTGCGGGTTACGCCGAAGGGACGGCTGGTGCTCAACGCGGTGCTGGCGGAATTGTTGGCCTAGAGTTAAATCCGGGCTAGAACGCCGTCGGTGCCGTTCCGACCTCGCGGGCGCCCTGGGGGGTGATCTCCTTGACCGCCAGACCGCGTTCCGCCACCCCGGCGGGTGACAGGCGGAAGATTCCGTCGATGCCGGCGAAACCGTTGGGGTTCTGAAGCGTGGCACCGGCATAGTCTCCGAAGCCGTTGCGGGCCAGGGCGGCGGCCAGCGAGGCGGCATCAAAGGCGATGCCGGCCAGTCCGCCGACCCGGGGCGGCATCGGACCGAACGCCTTGGCGTAGCGCTGCTCGAACTCGGCATGGGCCGCCGATGCCGGAGCCGGATACCAGCCGCCGACCAGGGCCGGTTCGGCGGCGAGGCGGGGATCGTCCCACAGCAGGGTGCCCAACAGCCGGGGCGGCTCGCCCTCGCTGAGGTAGTAGGACAGCAGCGAGGCGAGGTTGCGCAGCCGCACCCCGTCGTCGGGAAGCAGGATGGCGTCATAGGCCGCCTTCTGTCCCGGCGGGATGCGTCGGGCGGCGAACCGTTTGACCGTGGCGGTGAAGTCGGTGGCGGCGGGGTCGTAGTACTCCAGCGCCACCAGCTCCAGTCCCAGCGCGGTGACGGCCTCCTTGGTGGCATCGGCCACGGCGCGACCGTAATCGTCGAGACGGATCAACGCGCCGATGCGCCGCAGCCCCTGATCGCGGGCGTGGGTCAGCACGCGGTTCACCTGCGGCCCCGGCAGGAAACCCAGGGCGTAGACGCCGCCGCCGGCCACCGAGCGGTCGGTGGTGAAGGCCAGCATGGGGATCGACTGTTCGCGCGCCAGCGGAGCCGCCGCCTTGACCTCGAAGCTGAACACCGGCCCTAGGATGATATCGGCGCCCTGGGTCAGCGCCTGGCGGGTGGCGGCGGCGGCACCGTCGGCGGTGCCCTTGGTATCGAGCGGAATCAGACTGAACTTGGCGTCGGCCACCTCGAACAGCGCCAGCTGGGCGGCGTTGGACATGGCCTGACCGGCGGCGGCCTGCGGTCCCGACAGCGGCAGCAGCAGCGCGGCACGCACCTCGGATTTGGGCGCCACCGCCTTGGCCGGGGCGGCGGCGGGCGGGGAGGACTGAACCGGTGGCGCAACGTCCGCCTGGGGCGCCGGAACCGGGGAAGCGGGGGTCGGCGGGAGCTGGGACGCCGCAGGCGGTACCGGCGGCGGCAGCGGCGCGGCGGTAACCTTCGGCGCCGGCGCGGGAAGCGGCTTGGCCGTCACCGGCGGCGCTACCGGGGCGGGCGCCTGGGAAGCGGGCTTGGTTCCGCCGAGCCAAGGTGGTAACTCTGGCGCTTGTTGACAGCCCGACACCACCAGCACGGCGGCAAGCCATGGAACGGCAGCGACGAAGCGCCAGCGGAACGCGAAACGGCGCAAACGATCCCCCCCTCGACGACGAAACCGGCGCCGAGGGTAGACCGGGGCGACCGGGAAGTAAACCGGCGGCCGGTCTTTATCTGGTGGCCACACCCATCGGCAATCTGCGCGACATCACGCTGCGGGCGCTGGACGTGCTGGCCGGGGCCGACGTGGTGGCGTGCGAGGACACCCGCGTCACCGGCAAGCTGTTGCGGCTGCTGGGGATCAAGGCGTCGCTCACCCCCTATCACGATCACAACGCCGACAAGGCCCGTCCCGCCCTGTTGGCCAAGCTGGAAGCCGGCGGCGTGGTGGCGCTGGTCTCCGACGCCGGCACGCCGCTGGTGTCCGATCCCGGCTTCCGTCTGGTCCGCGCCTGTATCGAGCGTGGCGTCACCGTCACCGCCGTTCCCGGTCCGTCGGCGGCACTGACCGGGCTGCAACTGTCTGGCCTGCCGTCCGAGCGCTTCCTGTTCGCCGGTTTCCTGCCGCCCCGGGGCGCCGGACGGCGTGCGGTGCTGAAGGAGCTGGAAGCGGCGCCCGCCACCCTGGTGTTCTTTGAATCACCCAACCGGGTGGCCGAAGCCCTGGGCGACATGGCCACCGTGCTGGGCAACCGCGACGCGGCGGTGGCGCGCGAGCTGACCAAATTGTACGAGGAGGTGGCGCGCGCACCGCTGTTCGATCTGGCCAACCGCTATGCCGAGACGCCGCCCCGGGGCGAGGTGGTGATCGTGGTGGCGCCGCCGGGCGAGGGTGCCGCCATCGGTCCCGAGGAGATCGAGGCCCGCCTGCGTGCCGCCATCGCCGAGGGGTCGTCGGTCAAGGATGCCAGCGCTCTGGTCGCCGCCGAGACCGGTCATCCCCGCCGCGATGTCTATGCCGCGGCGTTGCGACTGTTGCGGGGGGGCAACGAGGAATGAAATCCTATGCGGTCGATCGCCGCCGAATCGCCGCCCGGCGTCGGGGCATGGCCGCCGAGACCCTGGCGGCGCTATGGCTGCGCCTGAAACTCTACCGCGTCCTGGCGCGGGGGGTGAAGACGGGACGGGGGTCGGGGGTGGGCGAGGTCGATATCGTCGCCCGGCGAGGTCGCGTCGTGGTCTTCGTCGAAGTCAAAGCCCGCGCCAGCCTGGAACAGGCGGCGGATTCCCTGGGCGCGGCCCAGCGCCGCCGGATCGAACGGGGCGCCGCCTTCTTTCTCGCCCATCGGCCCGACCTCGCCGGTTGCGACGTGCGCTTCGACGCCGTGCTGGTGGTGCCGGGGCGGCTGCCGCGGCATATCCCGGACGCCTGGCGGATGGACGATGGGCGGATGGATGCTTGAGGGCAACCGGGTCGGGCTTTACAGTACATCCGGTTTCATGACCGAGGAGAGCGCACCCGTGATCACCGTTCGACCGCTGTTGACCGCGTTGCTGCTGGCCGCCCTTGGCGCCACCGTGTCCGGCTGCGCCGGCACCATCATCGGTGCCGGCGCCACCGCGGGCGTTGCCGCCGCCGAGGAGCGCGGCATCGGCGGCGCCATCGACGACGTCAAGATCCGCACCGAGATCAACCACCTGTGGTTCGACCGCGACATCGAGATGTACCGCCAGGTGACGCTGAATATCAGCGAAGGCCGGGTGATGCTGACCGGTGTCGTCACCGCCGAGCAGGCCCGCGCCGACGCGGTACGGCTGTCGTGGCAGGCCGCGGGGGTCAAGGAAGTGCTCAACGAGATCCAGGTGCGCGGCAGCGGCGAGCCCGGCCTGGATCAGGCCCACGACCTCTGGCTTCAGCAGAAACTCAAGGCCCGTCTGCTGACCGATTCCGAGGTCAGGAACATCAACTACATCATCGATGTCACCGACTCGGTGGTCTACCTGCTGGGCATCGCCCAAAGCCAGACCGAACTGGACCGGGTCATCGCCCATGCCCGCGATCTTGGCGGCATCAAGCGGGTGATCAGCCATGTGGTGCTCAAGACCGATCCCAAGCGGAACGGCGGATGATGGCCGAAGCGGGCGCACTGGTGCGCTCGCGGCTGGCCGGGTTGGGCCGGCTTGACGATTGCGACATCGGCTTGGCCGAGGCGGCGCTGCTGCTGGCGGCGCTCGACCATCCCCGCGCCGCCATCGACGGCTATCTGGCCTATATCGCCGAGCTGGCCGACGAAGTGCGGGTGGCGGCGGCCGGTGCCGATGATTCGGTTCACCTCGCCACCGCCCTGTTCGAGGTGATCGGGCGGCGCCACCGCTTTCGCGGCGATGATCGCGACGACGACGATGTCGCCAACGCCAATCTGATGGACGTGATCGACCATCGCCGTGGCGTCGCCGACGCCCTCGGCCTGCTGACGCTGGAGGTGGCGCGCCGTGCCGGCCTGATCGCCGAGGGACTGGCGTTTCCGCCGCATTTTCTGTTGCGCATTGCCGACGCCCAGGGCCAACGCATCATTCTCGACCCATTCGGTGGTGGCCGCGCCCTCGGCCCGCCCGATTTGCGCGCCATGCTCAAGGCGGCGGCCGGGATGGCGGCGGAACTGGAGCCGGTTCATTACGCCCCCCTGGGCAACCGCGCCCTGTTGGTGCGGTTGCAGACCGACGTCAAGATGCGGCTGTTGCGCTGCGGCCGTATCGACCGGGCGCTGGGGGTGGTCGAGTCCACCTTGCTGTTCGCTCCCGATATCGCGCCGCTGTGGCGGGAGGCCGGGCTGATGCACATGCGCCTCGACAATCCCGGCGGCGCCGTCGCGGCGCTGGAACAGTTCGTCGCCCGTACCCCCAACGCCCAGGCCCGTGCCCGCACCCTGTCGTTGCTGGCCGAGTTGAAGGGCCGTCCGCACTGAGGAAGGATTAGACCATGAGCCTCGCCGTCGCCATCCAGATGGACCCCATGGACGCCATCGATATCGACGCCGATTCCACCTTCGTTCTGGCGCTGGAGGCGCAGCGGCGCGGCCACGCCCTGTTTCACTATCTGCCGCGCGACCTTGCCTTCCGGAATGGCCGGGTGCTGGCCCGGATCCGGCCGCTGACGGTGCGTCGCGACCGCAGCGACCATTTCACCCTGGGCACCGCCGAGCTGGTCGATCTCGCCACCATGGACGTGGTGCTGATGCGTCAGGATCCGCCGTTCGACATGGCCTATATCACCGCCACCCATCTGCTTGACCACATCCACCCCCGTACCCTGGTGGTCAACGATCCCACCGAGGTGCGCAACGCCCCGGAAAAGCTGCTGGTGACCCATTTCGGCGGGCTGATGCCGCCGACCCTGATCACCTCGGACCAGCGTCAGATCATGGATTTCCGCCAGGAATATCGCGACATCATCGTCAAGCCGCTGTTCGGCAACGGCGGTGCCGGGGTGTTCCACATCACTCCCGGCGACGAGAACCTGAACTCATTGCTAGAGATGTTCACCCAGCTTTACCGCGAACCGGTGATGGTGCAGCGCTATCTGCCCGAGGTACGCCAGGGCGACAAGCGCATCATCCTGGTCGATGGAGTGGCGGTCGGCGCGGTCAACCGGGTGCCGGCCAAGGGCGAGGCGCGGTCGAACCTTCATGTCGGCGGCGAGGCCCGCAAGGTCGAGCTGACCGCCCGTGACCGCGAGATCTGCGACGCCATCGGCCCGACCCTGTCGGAACGCGGGCTGGTGTTCGTCGGCATCGATGTCATCGGCGACTATCTCACCGAGATCAACGTCACCTCGCCGACGGGCATTCAGCAGATTGATCGGTTCGATTCCGTGTGCATCGAGTCGCTGATCTGGGATGCCATCGAGACTCGCCGCCATTCCACCGCCCAGGTACCAACCGCTTGATTTATCCGGTTATTTTGTCGGATTAATCCACGTTTGCAGTTGAGAGCCTCCCTGTACTGCAAACGTGGTTGATGCGCTCGACCATCGCGCCACGAAAAAACTGCCATTGAAGTTGCGATCCCGGACGCTGTGATCTCCCGTTCCGATCGGGTCGAGTGCCCGCGACGGCATAGCGGACTTCGTTCCTATAACCATAGAGTCATAGCCACTTCGACCGCCGTTCCCCTGGTGCGGGCGTCTTCCTGCCCCTATAGTTTCCCTGCAGCCAATTGGGGGAACGTTCATGTCCGACAACCGTTTCAAGGGCAGCCGGGTCGCGGTCGCCGGCGCGCCATCCACCGGGGCGTTGGTCACCCCATGACCACCCATGCCCCCACTGTCGCCTTCTCCGGTATCGACTGCCTGGACATCGACGTCCAGGTCCAGGTCGCCGCCGGACTGCCCGCCTTTACCATCGTCGGCCTGCCCGACAAGGCGGTGGGGGAGAGCCGGGAAAGGGTGCGCGCCGCCTTCAACGCCATCGGTCTGGCGCTGCCGCCGAAACGAATCACCGTCAATCTGGCCCCCGCCGATCTGTTGAAGGAGGGCAGCCATTTCGACCTGCCCATCGCCCTGGGTCTGCTGGCGGCCATGGCGGTGGTGCCGGCCGACGAGATCATGGGCTATGTGGCGTTGGGGGAGTTGGGGCTTGATGGCTCCATCGCCCCGGTCGCCGGGGTGCTGCCCGCCGCCATCGCGGCACGAAGCGGCAACCGGGGGCTGATCTGCCCGGCGGCTCAAGGCGGCGAGGCGGCGTGGGCGGGAGGAGTCGAGGTGCTGGCGCCGGCTTCGCTGTTGGCCCTGATCAATCATTTCAAGGGCAGCCAGGTGCTGTCCGCCCCGGTTCCGCAAATGGCGGAGGACGGGGAACTTCCGCTCGATCTGCGCGACATCAAGGGCCAGGAATCGGCCAAGCGGGCCTTGGAGGTCGCCGCCGCCGGGGCGCACAACCTGCTCATGTTGTAGCCGATTCAACAAGTATCCATTTCGCTTTCGAACCGGGGAGCTACCGGCCAAGATTGAGCGATCAGATTGTTCCGAAATGCCCCCTCTCCATCACCTCAATGGCCGGCCCGAAATAGGCAACCTCGACCCATGTCGGATTGCGCCTGGTGGCCTGCTGCACGACCCGAGCCCACACCGCGTTGCCGGCGTCCACCACCGGCGCCAACTCGGCGGCGAGAACGGCGGGGACATGACCGACCTGATCGGTGGTCGTCCATAGGGCGATGGCATTGGGGTCGTGGGGGTTGTCCGGTTCACGGATGGCGGCGAGGAAGGACCACCGCCGGGCGCCAGGTTGAGCGCGACAGGTGATGTCATTGAATGCGCCCCGATAATACCACACCCCCGCCACCCTCCCGACCAGCCGGGCGGGCCTTCGCGCGGCGGAATGCCAGGCGCGCCCGTCGGCGATGACGATCTCGCGTTCCAGGCGCTCGTGGCTGCTCATGGCGCCGGCTCAGGCCTCGGCCTGCTCGTTCGCCTGGGAACCGGCGGCGTCGGCCGCCTGCATTCCCTGCATGTCCAGCCAGCGGTCGACCTGGGCGGAATCCCAGCGTCCGATCACCGGGTGCGGGGGCGGAAATCCGAGCCGGTTGAGGTCGTCCAGCTTGCGGTAAAGCCAAGACCTCGACCGCCCCATCCTCCGGGCGACGGATACCAGGTCGATCATGCGGGGGGTGTCGTTCATCGTGAGCCTCCTTTCGGGTAAACCTAGTGCTCTCGGGGCGGGGCGGCGTTCCCAATGCGCCGCCCCATCCGCTGGTCAGAAGGTGACGGCGTCGCCGCCGGCTGCGGGGGGCGGAGCCTCGGCCGCGTCCTCGGCGGCGGGGCTCCGGTCGGTGGCCGGAA